>NZ_CM128248.1:0-693166 GCF_052828545.1 Jiulongibacter sp. NS-SX5 | reverse complement strand
TGGCAAACCGACTCAACTTCCCCTTTCACCTCTATCTCCTTAGCTTCAGTTTCTACAGTTAATGCTGCTGCATCTGTCACTTTGTTTGGCTTGAAAGAATCTCCGAAAACAGAGTATTGAGCATTTGCAGAAATACTTCCTCCAAGTGCCAAAAGTGCGATTAAAGCTATTTTTTTCATTTTTATTGTTGATTTGATGTTATGGAAAAACCTCTATCCAGCCCTTACAATTTTTACCTTCCGGAATCTGGATTTCGTAATAATAAGTACCTATTGCAACATCTGTGCCCCAATCATTCTTATAATCATCAGTTTCGAAAATAGTTTTACCCCAACGATTAAAGATTTTAAGACCCACATTGCTCAGGCCTATTACAAAGGTATCATTCTTTCCGTCATTATTAGGTGAAATAGCGTTTGGAATGATTCCGTCATCCTCCGGAATTGAAACAACTCTCAGAAAGTGTAATTCGCAGCCTATTTGGTTGGTGGCCTTAAGGTCTACCTCATACTCACCGTGAGTAGAATATGAATAGTTCACGGGGACCTCTGCCTTTAAACTATCTCCATTGCCCATATACCAGGTGAAATCTGAGCCGGCTGGCGAATTATTGACGAACTCCAGTTCAAAAGGTTTACCACAGTCATATTTAATCTGGTAGTCAAACTCTGGCTGAAATGATTGATCTATCAAAATTTGAATTTCCTTTTTAGGCTTACATCCATCATTATAAAATGCTTGCACGCTGTAGGATGAAGTTTGAGTTGGGATGACTGAAACTGAATCACCCAATAAGATTTGCCCATCAATCGTCCATTCAAAATAATCAGCCAATCCGGTGGCTCTTAGAGTGATCTCATCACCAGAACAAGCTTCTAGTGAATTACTCACGATAAAATCCTCTTTACTATCTTCTACTAGATAAGTTATTTCTTTTTCTATACTACATTCTGAATTGCTTATTTCTACAGTAAAGACAGTGCTTTCATTGATCAATATCGTTGGATTGGCGTCATTGGCATTTTCAAACATCGAAGATGGGCTCCAGGAATAAGCATCACCACCAGCGGCAAAGAGAACCACCTCTGAACCAGCACAGACAGAGGAGTCAGCACTAACCTGAGTTTCAAAAGGAATGACAGTAATAGAACGATTAAAAGAGTCTGACCTTGAACAAGTTACCAGATTAAAGGTCTCAAGAAGGATATCAAAAGTACCTGCTATTTCAAATTGAAAATCAGGCTCGGCTAAACGAGAAAATACTTCACCATCTATTGACCATTGATAAGTAATACCTCCTTTGCTGAGATTGTCAAATTTGACGGTAGACCCTTGACAAATCTGATTAGGATTAACCTCACTCCTGTCCAGAATATCAAAGTTTGCTTCCAGCACATCAATATCAAATTTGAAGGCGGCCATATTACAGTTGCTACTGTTATGTGTTGGGAAAATGGCGTTCTCTGTAGGGAAACCAACAAAACCAGTTCCTGTTGACCTGCAGACGCAGGCAGAGTGGTAGATGATACCGTTCTTGTCAAACCTGCAAGTACCACCATCCAGATGATCACCTCGTTCTACTTCATCACCAGGAGGCGGTTCTGACCCAAAATATGTGGCATATAACAGGGATCTAGCTTCAGCTTCCAGAATTGCAAAATAATAATTGCTTCCAGTGGTTTCGTCTCTGAACGCATCTGAAGTTATTGGTAGACCCAACGTGGTGCTGGTAGGGTTATATTCATTATTGACATTGATAATACCACCCCAGCCGGCTATATAAATATTACGACAGTCATTCACAAGGAAGGCCGTAGGCACCAAATCTATCGTGCCGACACCGTTACCTGTACCTATAACCGTAGAGAAATTTGTTTGTGTTAATTCTGAGTTTAAAGAATGTATAAACTGACCACTGCCGGGATTTTGATATACAGGGCCATTCACCGGATAGGCACCTTGGCTTAGGCCAAAAACATAAACATTGTCTTCAGCATCAAGGTCAATAAGGTAGCCTAAATCTTCACTTTCTGTACCTAAATAGGTTAGTTTGGCTAGTCTTTGGTTTGAGAATTTGGCGATAAAAGCATCTGCCTCTCCAGTTAGATTGGGTTTGAAAACGTTCGGACTGGACGGTAAATCGTCACTCAAAGTGGAACCCACCACATACACATCACCAGCGTCATTGACACGAATACCATAAGCGGCGTCATACGTTCTTCCGCCTATGTAGGAGGACCATTTGAGCTGAGAAACATTCTCATTCATCTGAAAAACAATACCGTCATATTGCGAAGCGAGTCTGGAATTGCTATTTCTGATTGGAAAATCATCAGAAGTGGTGGTGGACGCTACATAGATATCATCATTTTTATCCACGTAAACTTCACCTCTGAATTCGTCACCATAATTCTGGATCAGAAACGCTCGGTTATCATGTATACCGTCGTTCTCACCGCCACCAATGAGAGTACTTCCTTTTATGCGGTCACCATTTTCACTTAGAACACTAACGAACATGTCTGTTCCGTTCACAAAACCTATGTTGGTCGTAATGGGACCTCCATTTAGAGGTATACCACCCCTGAAGTTTTTCTGAAAGGCAGACGAGCTAACCGGAAAATCAGGTGAGGCAGTGGTTCCATAGATGACCAGCTCATCCTTGGAGTTACAAATCAAACTATGTGGCACTTCTGAGTGTGTGCCACCCAAAAAAGTAGAATACAATAATTCCTGACCATCAGCACTGTATTTATTGATAACTATATCGGTAGTTAGAACAAAACCTGGGTCATTGGTGGCACCTCCCAAATTGGGCTGAGCTACTCCGTTGGTAATTGGATAGTTAGGCCCAAAAACTGACCCTCCTGCATATAAGTTACCTTTTGAATCAAAAGTAGCAGTATGAGACCAATTATCAGAAATAGAACCACTGTAGGTAGAAAAGACCACTTCTGGGTCAATAATCAGGTCCTGGTGATGATCATAATTCTCAATGTCAAAAGTGAGCACATTGTCTCTAAGCGAATATTTTGATGCCACCGAGGTTCTTAAACCATTAATCTGTTGAAAGGTATAAGGCTCAAACTCATTGATTTGATTGATTTCAGTTTTTAGTGCAATGCGGCCGTTCTCTAATTGGAGATTGGATTGCCCTTCGTATTGCATGGCTATATCCTTCGGATCTCCACCCTCATGCACCACATATTCATATTTTAGTGCATCTCCAATACTGTACAGTCGCAGGTCAATAGACTTGTAAATCTCTCTAAGCCATATTTCATCATATGCCTTTGAATCAGAAACCCAATTAGATGTATCGTTACCATAGAAATAATTATAAACCTCAGGTCTTGGGTTTTCAGCTTTTAAGAGTGGCTGATTCGCATTTTTAAATGATACCTCAACTGTCTGAGTCTTAATCTCTTGAATTGCTTTCTTGGCTCCTGGTTTATTTTTTGGTGCAGCATGTAGACTAGCTAAAGCCTCGGAATCATAGAAGAAATACTTCAAACCTTTTTTAGTGATATATAAATAACCACCTGGCACATCAGTCTTAAAAAGTACTTCAGAAGGCCATTGACCCTTATTTTCTATGAAAATATATTTAGAATCAGGACGATGAGCAAAAGCAGTTAAGAAGAAGCAAAGTAGAACAACCAGAATTGGCAGTACCTTACTTATAGTGGGTAATGTCCAGTATTTGGTCACAAAACTGATACTCTCTCTTATCATTTGATGAAATAATTACCAATTTAGATTTTTTGACCTTAGAAACCTGATCAATATACCATTGAATGCCTTTTTCGTCAAGATTGGTTGTAGGCTCATCTAAAAAAAGTACTTCGGACTCCGTAAAAAAGCTTAGACCAAGCTTCAGACGCTGTTTCATACCCGAAGAAAACTCTTTTAATCGCTTTGTTTTTTCTTGTGTAAGGTAAACCAGCTCAAAAAATGAGGATTTGCTTATTCCCGAGAGAAGAGGCTTGAAGTTGATATGAAAGTCAAGAATTTCTTCTAAAGTATATTCTTCAATAAGTTCCAGATAAGGTGCAGCATAGGCCATCTGTTTGTACGCTTCATCAGCCCTGATTTCTGAACCATTTAAGTCGTAGCTTATTTTGCCCTCATTGGCAGGCATCATCCCAGAGAGAACTCTTAGGATAGTTGACTTACCACTTCCATTATGACCAGTAATTGCGTAAGCGTGTTCTTTTTTAAAGGTATAATTGAGGCCTATGAATATCCATTCATTTCTGAATTTTTTGCCGATATTTTGAAGCTCTATGGTCAATTATTGTTTGGGTTCAGATTTATTGAGTCCGTTTTTAATGATACCTCTTTCAGACTTTTTGAGGAAGAATAATACCTCGTCTCTTTCCGGAGTGGCGGTCAAATCAAGCTCAATAGCATTTTGAGCATCACTGAAATTATATCCTTTCAGATAAAGGTATCGATAGATATTCTGAATTTCAGTAATTTTTTCGTTATCGAACCCTCTTCTTCGCAAACCGATTGAATTTACACCAGAATACGAAAGTGGCTCTCTAGCTGCTTTAATAAATGGAGGAACATCTTTTCTAACCAAAGAACCACCGGCTATCATAGCATGTACCCCTATTTTTACAAATTGATGCACCGCAGATGTGCCTCCTATAAACACATGATCACCAATGTCAATATGGCCAGCTAGCTGAACAGAATTCGCAAGAATTACGTGATCACCTATAATACAATCATGAGCGATGTGCACATATGCCATAATCAGGCAGTTCTTACCTACAACAGTTTTGTACTTATCGGTAGTGCCCCTATTGATGGTCACACATTCTCTGATGGTGGTGTTATCACCTATCTCAACAGTAGTGTATTCGCCATCAAATTTTAAGTCCTGAGGTTCTGCGGCGATAACGGCTCCGGGAAAAATCTTACAATTTTTTCCGATTCGAGCACCTTCCATGATGGTCACATTCGGACCAATCCATGTTCCTTCGCCAATAATTACGTCTTTTGAGATGGTGGAAAAAGGCTCGATTACAACATTCTGAGCCACTTTTGCTTCTGGATGAATATATGCCAGAGGTTGATTCATACGTAAGTTCTGAGTTTATTTTCTAACTAGTCTTGCTGTCATATCGACACTGCAGACCATTTTATCCCCTACCCAAGCTTCTCCATGCATTTTAGCTACGCCCAGACGGATAGGTGCCAGGAGCGTACATTTCATAACTAACGTATCACCGGGTAAAACATTTTTGAAAAATCTACATTTATCAATTCCCACCAAATATGGCCAGTATGCTTCAGGCTCGCCGGTAGAAGTTAAAACCAGTACACCACCTGTTTGGGCAATGGCCTCTACCTGTAACACACCGGGCATCACCGGATTATCAGGGAAATGACCTGTAAACTGAGGTTCATTCATGGTGATATTCTTGATACCAACTACGGATGTACCATCTAATGAGACCACCTTATCCACCAATTGGAAGGGATATCGGTGAGGTAAAAGCTGTGCAATTCCGTTGACATCAAAAACTGGTTCTGCATTAGGATCAAAAGTAGGTGCTGCCTTATCGCTTGCTGCTATTGCTTTCTTTATGGCTTTGGCCAAATCTACATTCGCCGCATGACCAGGTCTTGCCGCCAAAATATGTGCCTTTAACGGTCTCCCAACAAGTACCAAATCACCAATTAAATCCAATAGTTTATGTCTTGCAGGTTCATTCTTGAACTTTAAAGGCTCTTTATTAACTATACCAGATTCACCGATTTCTATTTTATCCTTACCTAAAAGTGTAGCAAGTTCTTGTAATTTTTCATCGCTGACGGCTTCTTCTGCAATAACTACGGCATTACTTAAATCTCCACCTTTAATCAGTCCCGCTTGATGAAGAGCCTCAAGTTCATGTACAAATACAAAAGTTCTACAAGGAGCAATATACTCTTTATAGTCCTTTAGATTGTGTAATTGAGCATGCTGTGAACTAATGACTTTTGATTTATAATCAACCATTACTGTAAGACGGTAGTCGTCCAAAGGCAAAGCCGCCAATTCAACACTATGGTCTTCATTATTGATTTGTATAGCCTCTGTAACATTGAAGTAATTTCTCAATGCATTTTGCTCCTCAATACCCGCTTTTTCAAGAAGGTTAATGAATTCAATGGCACTTCCATCTAGAATCGGAATTTCAGGTCCATCAATTTTGATCAACAGGTTGTCGATCTGCAAAGCACCAACAGCAGATAAGATATGTTCGGTAGTTTGCACCTTTGCTCCATCTTTTTCAAGAACGGTACCTCTAGACGTATCTACCACGTAATCTACAAGTGCAGGAACTTTTGGCTCGCTCTCAAGATCGATTCTTTGAAATACGATGCCATGATTTATTGGGGCCGGAGCTACTGTTAGGTTTACTTGCTCCCCAGAATGCAGACCAACACCACTAATGGAGGCTTCTTTACTAATTGAAGACTGTTTCGAATTCATTATTCTGCTGTTTTAGCTTCTATATCTCTTATAATTTCAGGTAGTTTCCGTAGGTATACCTGTGATTTTAAATGTCGTTTTAAACTATCGTGTGGAGTGCCCGCTATACTTGTTCCTTTCTCTTTGATAGAACTGTTTACGCCTGTTTGTGCACCTATTTTAGTACCGTCAGCTATTTCAATATGCCCTACAAAACCAACCTGGCCACCTACAACACAGCCAGCTCCTATTTTCGTTGAGCCAGCCACGCCAGTTTGTGCGGCTATAACTGTATTTTTACCAATAGTTACATTGTGGGCAATTTGAACCAGATTATCAATCTTCACACCATCCGAAATTACGGTGCTACCCATCGTGGCTCTGTCGATTGTACTATTGGCTCCTATGCTCACATTATTTCCAACAGTTACATTTCCAAGTTGAGGAATGGTGTCATATGTACCATCTGCTTGCGGAGCAAAACCAAAACCATCACATCCGATAACGGCTCCTGCATGAATGACACAATTATCTCCGATAACAGTGTCCTTCAGTATTTTGACTCCTGAATGGATTACACAGTTGTCACCGATCTGCACATTCTCTTCTATTCTAACCTGAGAGTGAATCTGACAACCTTTACCCACTTTTACTCCAGAAGATATTGAGGTAAAAGCACCGATATAAATATCCTGTGCCGCTTTGAAGTCTTTTGCGATGTACACGGGTTCTTCAATTCCGCTTTTACGAGCTTTAATGAGTTTTTCATACTCACCCAGCAGTAAAGTGAAAGAAGCATATGGGTCTTTGACCTTAATGAGAGATGACTTTATGCTTTTTTGCGGTGCAAAAGAATCGGCGACAATAACAGCTGAGGAATCCGTTTCGTAAATAAAGTTCTCGTATTTCGGGTTTGCCAAAAAAGAAATACCTCCCTCCTTACCTTCTTCTATTTTGTAGAATTGATTAATCTCTAAAGTGTCGTCTCCTTCTACTTTCCCGTTAATTAAATCCGCGATTTGACGAATGGTGAACTTCATACCAGTTGCTTCCGGCTTTTATAGATTTCGTCCTGCAAATATACGTCATTCGTCCAACATAGGTAGTGTTTTTCTACGATCTTACCTAAGGCCTTGATAGTGGGTAAGTCAGAGGCATCGGAGACTTCTTTTATCTCTCCAGACTTCATATAAATACCTATTGAGCTGTTTTCAGGTATGTAGCCGGAATTGCTCACTTTTCCGGTTTGGTAGTAATACTTCAGGTTATTAGGACTTATACCTTGCTGAAGCAATTTCGACTTTAAACTGTCAATAAGTTCAGGCTCCACCTTACCATCAAAGAGTGCCACTTTATACAATCTTCTATTCACAAACGAGTTAGCCAACATTTGTAAAATGTGATCCTCAGAATTTTGCCAGGTTTTCATGGCAAACCAAATATCGGTATCATCTAAACTCAGGAAATAATCGAGGTATTTGGAGTTTGTAGTAAATAAGTCTTTGCCCACTGGTTTCTCCAAAAATGGTCTCAGATTGTCAGAACAAAAGCATTCTATTCCTTTCCTGATTAGGAATTTTGCCCTCTCCAGAGCCTTGGTTAACACTACTTCAGCACTCACAGAAGTTTTGTGGAGATAAACCTGCCAATACATCATTCTCCTGGCATTGAGGAAATTCTCGACGCTCAACAGACCTTTTTGCTCAACGAGCAATCTATTCTCAATAACCGTAAACATTTTGATGATACGCTCTACTCCAATGCTCCCCTCTGCCACCCCGGTAAAGAAGCTATCCCTATTGATATAGTCCATGCGGTCCATATCTAATTGGCTAGAGATTAATTGATGAAAAAACGGTCTATCATATGAGTTTCTAAACATCTGAATAGCCATTTGAAGGCTACCGTTATGCTCTTTATTCAATCGCTCCATGATCATCTCAGTGATGGATTCATGGGCCACTCCATCCAAAATACTATACTCAAGAACATGAGAGAAAGGTCCGTGACCAATGTCATGAAGAAGAATGGCAATCTGAGCAGCTTCCCGCTCAATATCCATAATCATAATCCCTTTTGACTCTAGTGCATTTAAAGTTTGAGACATGAGGTGCATAGCTCCTACCGCATGCTGAAATCGTGAATGCAAGGCTCCTGGATATACAAAATCGGCTAGTCCAAGTTGCTTGATCCTTCTTAGTCTTTGAAAATATTTGTGCTCTACGAGATCAAAAATGAGGTCGTTAGGGATTTTGACAAAACCGTAAACGGGGTCGTTAAAAATCTTCCGCTTGTTCTTCATTGCCGCAAAAATAGTTAAACCCTTTGGAAGTACGATTTAAACACATTTTAAAGAAATATAAACCAATGTATGTATCTACACGTTTCTAGTGCATGGAGAAAACATATTTAGTCATCGGAGCTTCAGGAGGCGTCGGGAGTAGCGTTGCTGAAGAGTTATTGTCACAAGGTCATAAAGTCATTGGAACATACAATTCAAACAGCATAGAGCCAAAGGGTAAGCTGGAGGCACACCATCTGGATGTAATGAATATCGAGAGTCTTGATTTCATACCAGAGCAATTAGATGGACTGGTTTATTGTCCTGGTTCTATTCAATTGAAACCTTTCAATCGTTTCAAAACTGAGGACTTTCTTCAGGATTATCAGTTACAGGTTGTTGGGTTCACAGAGGTATTAAAAAATTCAATAAACGCTCTCAAAGCTTCAAATAATGGTTCGATTGTAACCTATTCAACAGTAGCAGTGCAATCAGGTTTTCCGTTTCATGCACAGGTTTCAGCCAGCAAGGGAGCGATTGAGGGTCTGACAAGAGCCTTATCGGCTGAGCTCGCTCCTTCGGTACGAATAAACAGTATAGCCCCGTCCATCACAAACACGCCATTGGCTGGCAAGCTTCTAAATTCAGAACAAAAAATGGAAGCAAATGCAGAGAGACATCCTTTAAAAAGAGTAGGTACACCTAAGGATATAGCCAAACTAACGTCTTACCTACTTTCGGAAGATTCATCCTGGATGACGGGTCAGGTAATTCAATTGGATGGTGGAATTTCAACCATTAAAAACTAAGTGTAAAATCATCGCTGATTTATTTGAAGAATAATTTAACACATGAAAATCAATATTTTTTGGTTCAGAAGAGATCTGAGACTATTTGATAATAAAGGCTTAAATGCTGCATTGGAGGCAGGAAAGCCTGTTCTATGTTTGTTTATTTTTGATGATTCCATTCTTAAAGAATTACCTGAGGATGATGCCAGAGTGACGTTCATTCATCAGCAACTGGCAAAAGTTAACGATCAACTAAAAAAGCATGGCTCTTCGCTTCTGGTTAAGAAGGGTACTCCATCAGACGTATGGGCAGAACTAATGGAAGAACACGAATTGGAGGCCATATATACCAATAAAGATTATGAACCATACGCCAGAAGGCGTGACGGTAAAATCCGTGATCTGGCCGAAGACAAAGGTGTTGAATTCAAACGATTCAAAGACCAGGTAATTTTTGAAGAGAAAGAGGTTTTAAAGGATGATGGAAATCCATATACCGTCTATACCCCTTATAAAAACAAATGGCTCAGTATTTACACGAAAAAGGATTCAGAAGTATCTGACATACCCAAGAAGCCTTCATTCTTTGAAAAAGAATTCGAGTTTCCATCATTAGAAGATATTGGATTTAAAAAGTCAGAGATTGAAGTCAAAGACTATGATTTAAGTGATTTAGAAAAGTATGGGGCAGTAAGAAACTTCCCTGCTAAGGATGCTACGTCTTATTTAAGTCCTCACCTACGTTTTGGTACAGTAAGTATTCGCAATATCATCTCAGGTCTTTTTAAAAGTGAACAGAAGTTCATGAATGAACTGATTTGGAGAGAATTTTTTATGCAGATACTTTATCATTTCCCTATAGTTGTAGACCATAATTTCAGGTCAAAATATGACGGAATTCAATGGAGAAATAATGAAGAGGAGTTTGAAAAATGGAAGAAAGGGAAAACCGGATATGGAATGGTAGATGCCGGAATGAGAGAATTGAATGCCACAGGTTATATGCATAATCGTGTAAGAATGGTGGTAGCCAGTTTTCTATGTAAGCATTTACTTATTGACTGGAAATGGGGAGAAGCCTACTTCGCTCAAAAGCTACTTGATTATGAACTTTCGTCGAATAACGGAAACTGGCAATGGGCAGCGGGTACAGGATGCGATGCAGCACCCTATTTCAGAGTTTTTAACCCTATGACGCAGATTGAAAAGTTTGATAAAAAACATGAATACATCAAAAAATGGGTGCCTGAGTTCGGTACAGATAAATACATAGATCCAATGGTAGATCATAAGGAAGCTCGTCAAAGAGCATTAGACACTTATAAAGAGGGGATTGACTCATAAGGCCCATATTTATTCAAAAAAAATACATTCAAACGCTTGACAAATCGAATCTGACAAAATACTTTTGCATCCACATTCGAATAGAGGGATGGCAGAGTGGTCGAATGCGGTGGTCTTGAAAACCATTGACTGTCAAAGGTCCGGGGGTTCGAATCCCTCTCCCTCTGCAAACAAAAAGCTCCGAGAAATCGGAGCTTTTTTCGTTTCCAGCCTTCATGTCCTGTTGTTTTTAAAGAATCATTGAACAAAATTTACAATCGTATTTTGTCTTCGTCGAATGCTCAAATGGAATATTAGGATTAAGAATTTCACTAATGAAATGATCCAGAGCGTTTTCCACTCCTGACTCAAGCTCAAGGGCAGAATAATCCTCCTGATGACGGTATGTTTTTAGATCTCTAAAAGAAATCATACCAGCATAAACCTGCTGGCTTTTATTAAGGGTGTACTTGTTTAATTTCCCACTTTTCTGAAGCTCTTTTAAAGTCAGGTACTTATAGATCAGTAACTGACGGAATTTATCTTTATCTGCTTCCCTGAAAGACTCCTCTATACTTTGTTGACCTTTTGTCTTTAGCTGTGCCGGCTCTACCTTACCCGTTTTAAAATCTATCAAGTGGAGCTGACCATCATGCATTTCTACACTGTCGATATTTCCATTCAACTTGACTTTAAGACCTTGTAATTCAAAAACATGAAAGAGACCAAGTTCTGAGGCGATAATCATCTTATCCTGCCCTTTGAACACTTGATGCTCGTAGTATTGATGAAGCAACTTTTTCGCCATTTCCCGGTAGATATAGTTTACTCCCCTATCTGCCTGATAACCAGAAAAATTCTTTTTAAAAACTTCATCTAATACTTTTGGAATTGCCGATAATACACGCGGCTTTAATTGTTCATCAATCAGATTTTTCTCAAGAATGATTTCTTTGGCAATTTTCTCAATGCTGTAATGAATCCAATTTCCGAAAACATTGGAGCCGAAGACTTCTTCTACCTCTTCCTGTTCGCCAACTCGAAGGATTTTCGAGAAATAAAAGTCCAGTGGGCAGTTGTAATACTGATTTAATGCAGAAGCAGAAATCCCTTTGGTTTCCAGATACTTTTTAATTTTTTCAATCAATTCGGGCGTCTTTTCAACCACGATTTCATCCTGATTGTCAGACGAATTGACAAAGTCTAGATCATGTTCTGTGATTTTGAGACCTTTGTTGACCGGTGCAAGATTGTTCAATAATTGTAAGACAAATCGACTCTTCTCCTTGGCTCCTCCTACCCCCGTTGTTCCTGAAGAAGCATAAATAATATCCACCTTTTTTGCTCTCATCATAAGTCTGAAAAAGTGGTACGCCATAATACTATCCTGATCAGAGAAAACGGGAATACCATACTCTAAACAAGCCTCAAAAGGAATCATGGAGTTGTTTTTTTGAGACGATGGAACCACTCCTTCATTGAAAGAGTAAAGCACAACATGCTCAAAATCCAGACAACGAGTTTCCAACAAACTCATGATTTGGAGGTTTGCCACGGGCTCGCCGGTGAACGGGACTCTTTGTTGTTTGATCAGCTCTTTCATTAAAGCCATCAGTCCGTCCAGCGTTAAGTCTGAATGTTCTTTCAGTTCATCAGAGAGCCTATTCAGGATAGAAAAATACAAGACGAAAAACTCTTTCTCCATACCGTCGAGTTCGGGTGCTATTGTGCTTTGGAGTAGTTCTAAAATGGCTCGCTGATTTTGAACGAGTTCAAGTGGTTTACCATCAGTATGCGTAAAAAGCAGTTGAAATAATTCGTCATTATTGACCTTTGAAAGGAGTTCCTCCTGCGAAATGTAAACCAGATTCTTGGTCTTTATGGTTTGAGCAAGAGTCTGATATGGCTTCTCAATGGGATATTTGTAGAGCTCGTAAAGCTGAATTAACGGATTGTTGAGAATCCTTAGAAGATACCGATGATTATACTTGGCAGAACTTTGATCTGTAAAATTCCCCTCGGTTTGCAGAGCAAAATGATTATTCATCAATACCGCAATTTTAGACTGGCCCATACCAAGACCCATTGTGATATTATAATCCTCTACATCAGAGCCTAAAGAGAATAGAAGCGGTTGAATTAAGTTTTCATCAGGAACTACAAACACAGTTGAGCCACCCTCAAACTGATCTGCTCCTATTTTTGATTGTAAAGTCTCAAAAGGGCTGTTGTATACATTGATAACTTTATCATCAGTGGCTAGTAAGTTTTCCGGCTTATTCCATGAACCAAAAATTCCACTATTTCTGTATCTCCTTAATACATCTCCCGCTTGATGTTTGCTATCCATAAACCAAGCATCGGTATCCCAAAAGCAAGTACCCTTTTGAGACTTCACTAATTTGGTAATGATTTTTTCCTCCGATAAACTGAGTGCATTTAGACCTACAAAATAGTAATGCAGATAAGGCAAATCCTCAGAGAGAACTTGATCAAAACCTTCTGCTACGTTCCTGTATGCCATTCCTTTATAGGACTTACCACTGCTTTGGAGTTGTTGTTTAAGCTCAAAGTAGACTTTACCTATGGTCTCAAAAAAAGAAAAATAGGCTTTTGACCCTGAACTAAAGCTAAATTCAGCATCTGCCGAGACGTCCCAACGACTTAGAGCCTCAGCTTCACTCATATAAGAATACAAGCCCTTGACATCAGGTACGAGGTATTGATCGATCAGATCAAAATCCTTTAAGATGGTACTTCCCCAGGTGATAAATTCTTCAAAACTAACTTCAGGGTCGTGTTTTTTATAAAGATGAAAAAGGTCAAAGATCAATGAAACCTGATCAGAGATCTGTAACTCAGAGAGTTCTGTCACAAAATCATCAATAGCAAAAACATGAGGTGAGACAAAAGGCTTTTCAGAAAGCTCAGAAAGCTCTTTCTTAAAGAAAAAAGTTGATCTCCTACTCGGCAGAATTACGCACACATCTCTTAAATCCTGAAGTGAATGGTTTTTAAATATTTCTATAGCTGACTTTTGTAGAAATCTCATGTATAATGGGTGTGCTGCTGTAAGTATTCTAACAATATTAAGTGCTTTTATCTATGGCTTCCTATTTTTGCAGCCAAATATTGACTTATGCC
The DNA here is from genome assembly GCF_052828545.1 of Jiulongibacter sp. NS-SX5. The sequence continues at coordinate 679,155 of NZ_CM128248.1, read as the reverse complement.
TTACAGTACGGAGAAGAAACTAGGAATTTTAGGTGGTGGTCAGTTGGGTAGAATGCTGATTCAGTCAGCTATAGACTTTGATATTCATATCAAAGCCATCGATCCGGACCCTTCGGCACCTTGTAAATACATTGCTCATGAGTTTGTAGTGGGCAACTTCCGTGATTATCAAACAGTCATGGACTTTGCCGAGGATTGTGATATCATCACTATTGAGATAGAAAACGTGAATTTGGAGGCCCTTGAAGATCTGGAGAAGCAAGGCAAAAAAGTATTCCCTCAGCCTTCTATACTTCGCAAAATCAAGAATAAGCGTGTTCAAAAGGCATTTTACCAAGAACACAAGCTACCTACTTCTGATTTCGTTTTGACGGATACGAAAGAAGCAGTAAAGGAATGTGGCTTAGAGCTACCTTTTGTCAATAAATTAGGTGAAGGTGGCTACGATGGTAAAGGAGTCCAAATAATAAGAATTGAATCTGACTTTGATAAAGCCTTTGTAGAACCCTCTCTGGTTGAGAAGCTAATTGATTTTGAAAAGGAATTAGCCGTGGTAGTGGCACGTTCTGAGTCTGGCGAAATGAAGACTTTTCCTGTGGTGGAGATGGTTTTTCACCCGGAAGCCAATCTGGTAGAATACCTTTTTGCTCCGGCTAAAATCAGCCAGGAAATAGAAGAGAAAGCCTCAAAGTTGGCAATTGAAACGGCATCAGCCTTTGGCATTGTTGGTTTATTGGCAGTGGAAATGTTTCTCACAAAAGAAGGCGAAATATTGATTAATGAGGTGGCACCAAGACCTCATAATAGTGGTCACCATACATTAAGAGCCAATTTTGTTTCACAATTTGAACAACATTTGAGAGCTATTCTAGGTTTACCTTTAGGAAACACAGAGGCTGTAGCACCATCTGCCATGGTCAATTTATTAGGTGAAGATGGACATACAGGTCCTGCTCAATATGAAGGAATGGATGAGGTGCTGGAAGTATCTGGAGTTCACCCGTTTTTGTATGGAAAAGCAATGACAAAACCTTTTCGTAAAATGGGCCATGTGAGTATCGTCGACAGCGATTTTGATAAGTTAGAAGAAAAGGTGAATTTTGTTAAAAATACGCTCAAGGTAGTGAGCAAAACACAATAAGAATGATCAGTATCATTATGGGATCAAGCTCTGATCTCAAAGTAATGCAGGGTGCTATCGATATCATTGCTGAGTTCGGAATCAGCCATGAAGTGGATATCGTTTCAGCACATAGAACACCTATTAAAATGATAGATTTTGCCCAAACTGCCAGAGAACGTGGCGTGAAGGTGATCATCGCAGGAGCAGGTGGTGCAGCTCATTTGCCAGGAATGGTGGCTTCTTGTACCTCATTACCTGTTATTGGGGTTCCTGTAAAATCAAGTAACTCCATCGACGGTTGGGATTCTGTATTATCTATTCTACAGATGCCAAATGGTGTACCAGTGGCTACTGTGGCATTAAACGCCAGTCAGAATGCAGGTTTGCTGGCATTACAGATTTTGGGTTCAGCTGATGAATCAGTAGCCAAGCAACTAGACGAGTACAAAGAAAAATTAAAAGATAAAGTGGCTAAAATGAGCCAGGAAGTACGTGCTTAATTGAATAACTATGGAATTTGAAAAAAGAAATCCTAAACCGGAAGAAGCCTCTAAGAACCTGCCAATGGCAGTCCTGATAAGCTTGGTGGGGATTGTATGTTTACTATTATATGTGGGTTGGCAAATGATTTCTGATGAAGCATCTACTGTAGCCGAGCTTGAACACCCGGCTGCTGAAGTCATCAGAGAAGAACCAGTTTCAGAGGACATAGCTGAGGCTACCTCTGAAGAAGTAGAAGAGTCTCCTGAAGTAGCCAAACCTGCTGCAGGAAAACCAGTATTTGGCGATGCCAAAGTGGCAACGCATACAGTTTCATCTGGTGAAACAATGTTTAGCATTGCTAGCAGATATAATATTGAATTAAGTACTCTACAATCTTATAATGATGGAGTTACTGCCAAGTCATTAAGTGTTGGTAAAAAATTACAGGTTCCTGTGATGGCAATTCATACGGTAGGCCCTGGAGACATATTAAGAGTGGTAGGAGGTAAATATGGAATTACCGTTGACGCTTTAATGAAAGCAAACGGTAAAACTAAGAACTACGCTGAGCGTGGTGAGAAGCTTCTTATTCCATTTAAGGAAAAGAAATAAACTACGCGTAAGCGACAAACATTAAGGCAATAGCCGCAATGGTAAGGCCCAGAACTAAAAAGCTCTGGGCTTTTTCTTTAGATGATCTTATGAGAAGCAATTGAAGCAAAATAGAACCAGCACCCACTGCCGTTACAATCATCCGCTGGATTTTAGGAGAGGCTACCTGAACAGGTAAAAAGATAAGGATAAACGTGGCTAGGATAATTAAAGCCGTGATCCAATTACTTCTCTTCGTTGTCATATTCTGTATCAATTACTGTTTGATAATTCGATGATTCTCTTTGAACCGGTTGGTCGATAAATGATTTCTGGAATATCAAGATGGTTACAACACCAACAAAAATACATGCATCTGCAAAATTAAAGATAGGTGTATTATTGTAAGATCCGCCTAAGAAAGGCACCCAGTCTGGCCAGTAGCCGTCTAATCCGTAGGCATAAAACATATCTATGACCTGACCATGGAACCAAGGTGAAGGTGCATCAAAAGGAGCATTGTTTAACCATACGCCATAAAAAATACTATCAATGACGTTGCCAATTGCCCCTGCAAGAATAGCTGCCATACTCCATAAAAGACCATCGGGTGAGCCCTTTCTTGCTAGTTTCGCAAGGAGGTACACTATAACACCCATAGCCACCAATCTGAAAGAGGTAAGAATCAGTTTGCCATAACTGCCTCCTAATTCCATTCCAAAGGCCATTCCTTTATTGGTAATGTAGTGCAGTTTAAAAAATCCCGGGATGATATCAATTTCACCAAAATGGTTTGGAATCACCTCAAAGTGCATCCAAAGCTTTATGGCTTGGTCAATAACAATTAAAGTAATAGCGAATAAGTAAAACTTAAAGGGCGATTTCATTCAAAAAAATTTAGCCGTCTTAGAAGTCACAATGTGTAAGCACAAAATAAAGGCTTTTATTAAAACTCACCATAGCTTTTTTTATATTCCTTAGAGAATTAATTCAAACTTTATCTGTTATCTTTGCACCCTTAAAATGAGGTAGATTCAAAGAAAACCTCAAATAAAACAGTTTTAGGAACCATAGGCGAAAGCTTGAATTTGTAGACGATGAACGTACAATTGAAAACCGACCCTCTTAGTAGCTGGATTGATACTGGAGGAAAACCATTAATGATTGCCGGTCCGTGTAGTGCAGAGACGGAAGAGCAGTACCTGGAAACAGCCAGAGCTATTGCAAAAGAAGGATATGCTCACATCTTAAGAGCAGGTGTTTGGAAACCACGTACCAGACCAGGTAGTTTTGAAGGTGTTGGTGAGCCGGCTTTGCCTTGGTTACAGAAAGCAAAAGAAGAGACAGGTCTTCCTATTTCTTGTGAAGTTGCTACCCCTGAGCACGTTGAATTAGCTCTAAATTATGGAGTTGATGCCCTATGGGTAGGTGCCAGAACTACAGTAAACCCTTTCAACGTACAGGATCTAGCAGATTCATTGAAAGGAGTAGACGTTCCAGTATTTATCAAAAACCCGGTTAACCCTGATTTAGCTTTATGGGTAGGTGCATTTGAGCGTATTGCTGGTGCAGGTATCACTAAATTAGGAGCTATCCACAGAGGTTTCTCAAATGCTCAGGAAGCCAAATACAGAAACTCTCCAATGTGGCAGATCGCTGTACAGTTTAAGTCAATCTTCCCGGATATACCGATGATCGGTGACCCTAGCCACATGGCAGGTAAGCGTGAGTATTTGGCCGAGCTTACTCAAAGAGCAATGGACTTAAACTATGATGGTTTAATCATTGAATCTCATAGAAACCCGGATGAAGCATGGTCTGATGCTGCTCAGCAGTTAACTCCTGTCGCGTTAGGTGAAATGTTGAAAGGCATTGAATTCAGAAATGAATCATACGGTGCAGACTTCCAGGATGAGCTTGATAGACTAAGAGGTAGACTAGATAACCTTGACAGAGAGCTTCTTGAGGTAATCGCAGCCAGAATGTCTGTAGTAGAGCAACTTGGCGAATACAAAAGAGACAATAACGTAGCTGTACTTCAGTTAGACAGATGGAATAAGGTTCATGATTCTCGTGCTAAATGGGGTCAGGAATTAAACCTTTACTCTGAGACAGTAGAAGAGCTTTTCAAACTGATTCACATGGAATCAATTAGAAAGCAAACAGAAGTAATGAATCAGCAACCTGCATAAGGTCTGAATAATATTTAACTCGAAAGACCTGGTCTACAAAAGCCAGGTCTTTTTGGTTTATAAAGGTTTACCGCCAAATATGTATCTTTGAAACCAAATGGCATCATTTTGGTAAAACCATTGATGTATACAAATGCAATTCCTAATAAAATGAGTTACGCTACCACCGAAATCACCAGTGCCGAAATAGCATCTGACAATCCTGTTCACCAGCGATTATACTTTCCTTATGAAGAAGTTTCGAAATCATTAAAAGGAAATGTTTTGGAGTTAGGTTGCGGTTGGGGCCGTGGAGTAGAGAAATTAATTGCTTCTTGTGACCATTACACGGGGCTGGACAAAAACGCGGAGTTGATTGCAGCTTTGCAAAAGCAATATCCGGACTCTACTTTTCAAACAGCGAGTTTCCCGGATCTATCTCGATTTGAAGACAATACCTTTGATTTTGTGGTTACGTTTCAAGTGATAGAGCACGTGCAGGATGACCACAAATTCCTGGAAGAAGCACACCGTGTTTTAAAGCCAGGAGGTAAAATAATTTTGACTACTGTCAATAAAAAGTTCTCCTTAAGCCGAAACCCGTGGCATGTGAGAGAATATTTCACCAAAGAGCTTAAAACACTCATGGAGAAGTATTTCAAAACTGTTGACACTTTAGGTGTTAACGGCAACGACAAAGTCTGGGATTACTACGAGAAAAATAAGATTTCTGTTCAAAATATGATGAAATGGGATGTTTTAGATCTACAGCACAAACTGCCTTCCTGGATTCTAAGAATACCGTATGAGTATATGAACAGAAAGAACAGAAATAAGCTTTCAGGCGGACAGGATGAGTTGGCTGCCAGTATTGATTGGAAAGACTATTTCGTATGTTTAGAGCCTGAAGAAAGCCTAGATTTCTATTTCATAGGCACTAAATAATGCACCTTTATCTTCACATTCCTTTTTGCAAGCAGGCCTGTTATTATTGTGATTTTCATTTTTCTACTAATCTTAAGTATAAAAATGACCTTGTAGAGGCTTTAATAAAGGAAATAGTTCTACAAAAAAATTACCTTAATGATAAAAGGCTGCAAACCATTTACTTTGGAGGGGGTACCCCTTCCCTACTCGATCGTAGTGATCTTGAGAATATTCTAGATGAGATAAATAAGCATTACAGCTTAGACCAAGAAGCTGAAATCACTCTGGAAGCTAATCCAGATGATATTACCGAGGGCAAACTTAAGGACTGGAGAGAATTAGGTATTAATCGCCTGAGTTTGGGAATTCAGACATTTAATGATGAGCAGCTAGTCTACCTAAATAGAGCACATACTTCCAAGCATGCCATTGACTGCATAAAGATGTCTTTAGCTGAAGGATTTAATGATTTCAGCATTGACTTGATTTACGGGATTCCTTCAAAATCGCATGATATATGGAAGAAGAATCTTGACACGGCACTACAATTTGATTTTACTCACTTATCGGCCTATTGTCTTACCATTGAAGAAAAAACAGTCTTTGGTGCCCAACTCAAGAAAAATCAAATCAAACAAGTCAGTGAGGAGTTCGCCGCAGAGCAGTTTAATTATCTTCTTGATCAAACGAGGTCTCAAGGGGTAGAACAATATGAGATTTCAAATTTTTCAAGAGATCAACACTATGCAAAACATAATACTTCTTATTGGCAAGGTGAAGAATATTTAGGGATTGGCCCCTCAGCTCATTCTTTTAATGGGGTTAGTCGTCAATGGAATGTGGCGAATAATGCGAAATACATTCGATCTATAAATCAAGGTATAGTTGATTTTGAACTAGAAGAGTTGACTAAGGTTGACATAGCAAATGAATTAATCATGACGGGTCTTAGAACGAAATGGGGCCTAGATTTAGCAAAAATTGAAGATTTGATTAATTCCGATTTTGAAAAGACTACTCACTTCTTTGAACAAGAGGGTGACTTACTCAAAGATGGCAATCGTTTAGTTTTGACCGATAAGGGTAAGCTAATTGCCGATGGCATTGCCTCAGATCTATTTTTTACTTAAAAAAGCACCGAATTACTCATCCGGTGCTTCTATTCTACAATAACGTTTGTTTCTTATTAAGCCTCAGCTCCACAAACTTCATCAAATACCATTTCAAGGTGCTGTGCTATCATTTCAGCAGAGCGACCCTCAATGTGATGACGTTCAACAAAATGAACTAACTCACCGTCCTTAAAAAGGGCGATTGAAGGTGAAGAAGGTGGCATTGGGATATATTCACGCATTCTTTGCGTAGCTTCTACATCAAAACCGGCAAAAACAGTTACCAGCTGATCTGGCTTAACACTTGCTTTCTGCAATGAGCCCAATACACCTGGACGACAAGTACCGGCGGCACATCCACAAACTGAGTTGATTACAATCAACGCTGTTCCTTTCTGATCTTCAAAAAACTTGTCTACGTCAGCTGCTGAAAGCAGTTCGGTAAAGCCGGCATCAGTTAACTGAGCCTTCATTGGTGCTACTAATTGAGGAGGATACATATGATCTACTTTTCTTTAAAAATTCTACATAAAACCAAGCTCTAGCTTGGCAACTTCTGACATCATCTCTGTGCTGTATGGTGGATCAAAAGTAAGCTCCACGGTTACATCACTTACACCTTCTACTTCTCTGGCTTTCATCTCAATTTCACTCGGGATTTGCTCTGCAGAGGGGCAAGAAGGCGATGTCAAGGTCATTAATATATAAACGTTATTCACCGGAAAGATTTTAATCTCATAGATTAATCCCAGTTCAAAAACGTCTACCGGTATCTCAGGGTCATAAACTTCTTTTATGGCCGCTACTACCTTATCTTTTAATTCTAATTCTGCTTCTGTCATTTTATTTAGAAACCGCTTCTTTACTGGTAAACACCAAAGCGTAATTTTTCATTTGTTTTAACATTGCCGCCAGCCCGTTTGACCGGGTTTGAGCCAAATGACCTGCAAGGCCTACTTTTTCTATAAAATACAAGTCAGCCTTCATGATGTCTTCTGCTTTTTGACCGCTCAGCACTTTTGTCAGCATACTCACCAATCCTTTGACTATGATGGCTTGACTATCTGCTTCAAAGAATACTTTACCATCATTTTCATGAGCGTGTAACCAAACCACCGACTGACACCCTTTGATGATGTTCTCATCAGTTTTGTGTTTCTCATCTAACTCAGGCAATTTTTTACCTAAGTCGATGATGTACTCGTATTTTCCTTCCCAGTCATCAAAGAGTTCAAAGTCTTCAATGATTTCGTCTTGTATTTCGTTTATTGTCATATTCTCTCACAGCTAGCTTATAAGCTAACTATATCCAAATTACATTAAAAAACGTTTAACCTTTAATAAACCTTCTGCCAACTTATCAATCTCCTCTTTCGTGTTGTAAACTGCAAAAGAGGCTCTTGAAGTTCCGACAATGCCGAAACGTTGCATTAAAGGTTGGGTACAATGATGACCTGTTCTAATGGCAATTCCTTGTTGATCTAGTAAAACACCGATATCCTGAGGATGAATACCATCAATAACAAACGAAATTACCGATACTTTCTCCGCTGCCTGACCTATAATTTTTAGCCCATCTATGGCCTGTAGCTTTTCTGTAGCATACTCAAGCAACTCCTGTTCGTAAGCAGCAATATTTTCAAGACCTAAATCATTGACATAATCCAAGGCTGTATTTAAGGCGATTACGTCAGCTATATTTGGTGTGCCAGCCTCAAACTTATATGGAAGCTCATTGAAGGAAGTATGTTCAAAAGTAACTTCTTTGATCATTTCACCACCGCCTCTCCATGGTGGCATTTTATCCAATAATTCTCTCTTGCCATACATGGCACCCATTCCAGTTGGACCATATAATTTATGGGCTGAGAAGCAGAAAAAATCAGCATCTAGCTCTTGTACATCTATTTTGATGTGAGAGGTAGCCTGTGCACCATCTACCAAAGTAACGGCACCTACTTTATGTGCTTCCTCTATGATTTCCTTAATTGCGTTTACCGTTCCTAGAGCGTTGGAAGCATAAACTACAGAGACTATTTTCGTTTTTTCTGAGAGTAATTTGACATACTCCTCCATGATGATTTCACCATGCTCTGTAATAGGAATAACTTTTAGAACACAACCTTTCTCCTGACAAAGCATCTGCCAAGGCACAATATTGCTATGGTGCTCCATAGTACTAATGATGATCTCATCATCCTCTTGCAGAAAGCTTCTACCGTAGGTATTAGCTACTAAATTGATCCCATCTGTGGTACCATAGGTGAAAATGATTTCTTCATGAGAAGGAGCATTTAAAAATCGCTGAATAGATTTTCTGGTTTCTTCAAAAGCAGAAGTTGCTTTTTCTGCTAGATGGTGAATGCCTCTGTGAATATTGGCATTATAACCTTCATAATAACCACTCAAAGCATCTATGACTGCCTTAGGTTTTTGAGTAGTAGCAGCGTTATCAAAGTACACGAGAGGTTTCCCATTTATCTCCTGATGAAGAATAGGAAAATCTGCTCTAATCTTATCTATATTTAGTTGACTCAATTTCTTGCTTCGTTTTGCTTATCAAACAGTCCAAAAAGGATTATAGTTTATAAAATCGATCATTCTTTAAACTGTGCCGCAAAGTTACACTTAATGAATGGCAATCTGAGGTATGCCTCTTATTTTTGGAGTATGAATACTCCCCTAAACTTTATTGAGGAATTCGTCAATAACTCGATCTATCGAATAGACGAGAATACAGAAAAGATCGGTTCTTGTCTGGAACAGATATCTGAAGAGCAGGTATGGTTAAGACCAAATAAAAACAGTAATTCCATTGGTAATCAACTGCTTCATTTATGTGGTAATATGACTCAATATGGCATTGTGGCTCTTTCAGATAAAAAGGATGAAAGAATGCGTGATGCGGAGTTTGAAACTACTGGTGGCTTATCTAAGCAAGAATTACTCTCAAAATTTCATCAGGTTGTTCTTGAAACAAAGCAGACCCTTAAAGGATTACAGCCAGAAGATTATCATAAAATGAGAAGTGTTCAAGCCTATAATTTTTCCGGTATTGGAATTATCATTCATTATGTAGAGCATTTATCATATCACACGGGGCAAATCGTCTTTTTCACTAAACAACTCCTCGACAAACAGATGGGGTTTTATGACAATGTAGACCTAAACTAATTCTTATGTTACCAGAAGTACCTTGGTTTGTAGCCGTCTTATTCACACTAACCACACTTTATGCTGTTTGGCTGTTTAAAACCGTTTTCAAACCCGATAAAGTAGCATGGACGGTGCTCTTTCTTTGGCTAATTACTCAGGCATATTTGGCATATGTTGGATTTTATGAAATCAATGACACGCTGCCACCCCGTTTTGCTTTGGTGTTATTCCCTGCCCTTTTGGTGGTTCTGTATTTGGTCTATATTAAAGGTGTAAATATTACTGATGTCGAGGCATTGCATCGTGTTCATACTGTAAGAATCCCGGTAGAAATTGTTCTTTGGCTATTGGCTGGTTACCAGGTCCTACCTGAGCTTTTGACCTTTGAAGGTCGAAATTTTGATATCATTGCTGGCCTTACAGCTCCTCTTATCATTTTATATGGACTGAGAAAGCAAATTATTGATAGGCAACGAATTATCCTCTGGAACTTCATTGGATTGTTTTTGCTAGGCAATATAGTGGTTACAGCTATTTTATCAGTTGAATCTCCATTGCAGCAGTTTGGATTTGAGACTCCAAACCGTGCTGTCCTTACCTTCCCTTATGTTTGGCTGCCAGCCTTTATAGTTCCTTTGGTACTTTTTGCTCACCTGCAATCCATCAAAATATTAGTCAAAAATGAAGATTAGAGAAGCCACCACAAGTGACTTGGCCGATATCGCAAGAATCTGGAATTATTATATCGAAGAAACTAGCTATAACTATGATTACACGCCTAAGTCAATGGCATATTTTGAAGATTGGCTAGCATCCAGAGAGATACCGGTGTTCGTCATCGAAGAGGATAATAATTTGGCCGGATATGGTTATTATGGTCAATTCAGAGGTCGTGATGGCTATTTACATTCCGCTGAGCATGGATTATATTTTGATCATGATGCCCAAGGAAAGGGTCTTGGAACCGCTTTGATGAACTTTCTGGAAGCTGATGCTAAAAAAAGAGGATTTCATGTAATGGTGGCAGGTATTGACAGCTCCAATCCTGGAAGTATAAGATTTCATGAAAAACTGGGCTATGAACACGTAGGTACGTTTAAAGAAATCGGCTATAAAAACGGAGAATGGCTAGACTGCGTTTTTCTTCAAAAGATTCTATAAAAAAAGGCGATCCTCACAATGAGAATCGCCTTTTCTAATTATTATTATAGAAGCTTAACCTAACTTTTCGATCAAACGATCACTTAGGTAATCTCTGATTTCTTCAATCTTGATCTGAGAAACTACATCTTCGGCAAAAGCCAAAAGTTGAAGCCTGATTGCTTCTTTCTTAGGAATACCTCTGGACTGCATATAGAAAATTGCCTCATCATTAAGCTGACCAGTGGTAGTACCGTGAGAACACTTCACATCATCAGCCCATATTTCTAGCTGAGGCTTGGTATTCATGGTCGCCTTATCAGAAGTAACCACGTTTTTACAGTTTTGGTAAGCATTGGTTTGCTGAGCATCTTCTCTCACAAAGATTTTCCCATTGAAAACCCCTGTTGATTCATCCATCAAGATCCCTTTATACAGTTCATTTGAAATAGAGTTTGGCTTAAGGTGATCAGCCACAGTGTGATTATCTATATGTTGTTTGCCATTTGGCATGTATAAACCATACATATAACTGTCAATGTACTCACCGTCCAATTTCAGGTTCAGGTTATTTCTAATAAAACCACCGTTAAGTGTTACTGTGGCAGCATAGAAGTAACTTTTATCTTTTTGCAGCACGTTTGTAGTTCCAACATGATATGAAGCATCGTTATCATCCTGTATTTTATAATAATCTACTCTGGCACTTTTCGCTACTGAGATTTCGGTAAGAGTATTGACAAAACCGCTTTCTTCTCCCAGGGATCTGAAAGATTCAGCAATTTTCACTTCGGCATTCTCTCCTACCACAATTAGATTGCGAAGCACAGAACCCACATTTTCCTGACGTGAATCAGAAATCATTCTCATGATTATCGGCTGCTTCAATGTAGAATTGGCAGGGACATGAACAATAATTCCGTCATTCGCCAAAGCCGTATTCATGGCTGAGAATGCTTCATTTTCCTGATCTGTATACTCGCCGTAGTGAGAATTTAATAGTTCAGGGTTTTTATTCTGAGCTTCCTGGAAAGTCAATATTTCAACCTTACCAGTACTATCACTTAAAGATGATAGTTCAGGGTGATAAATACCATTGACAAAATAGAGGACAATTCCATTTAGCTCCGGAAATGCCAAGCTCTTCAATTCATCTGCTGAAATATCACTTTTAGGGTGGAAATTATATTCCTTTTGAGTGAGTTTCTTTACGTTTGAGTATTTCCACTCTTCATGCTTTACAGTTGGAAAACCCAGCTTTTGAAAACTCTCAATAGCTTTTAGCCTCTTTTGATTAAAAGGCTGAGCTGCATGACCATTTATGCCAGCCTGCACCTCTTGGAATTCAGCTAATAATTGAGTTTGTATATTCTTTTCAGACATCTAAAATCTCTTTTTAATTATGCTACTTCTGCAGCATCAGCTTCAGCCTTAATCCAGTCATACCCTTTCTCCTCTAGTTCAAGGGCAAGTTCTTTTGTACCAGACTTCACTATTTTTCCTTTGTAAAGAACGTGAACGAAATCAGGCACGATATAATCAAGTAATCTCTGATAGTGCGTAACTACTATAAACGATCTGTTTTCGTCTTTCAGTTGATTTACGCCGTCTGCTACAATTCTCAAGGCATCAATATCCAAACCAGAGTCAGTCTCATCAAGAATACCTAAAGTAGGCTCTAACATAGCCATTTGGAAGATCTCGTTTCTCTTCTTTTCTCCACCTGAGAAACCTTCGTTAAGCGAACGTCTCAAAAGCTGATCATCTATTTTGACTAGTTTTGATTTCTGCTTCATCAACTTCAGGAATTGAGCAGCATCAAGCGGATCTTCACCCTTATATTTTCTGATCTGATTCAGTGCTGTTTTAAGGAAATTGATAGTGGTTACACCCGGAATCTCAACAGGATACTGGAAAGCAAGGAAAATACCCTCAGCTGCTCTTTCTTCGGGAGCAAGTTCCAATAAATCATTATTCTGGAATTCTACAGAACCATGTGTTACTTCAAAATCTTCTCTTCCTGCCAAAACAGATGCCAAAGTACTTTTACCAGAACCATTTGGGCCCATGATAGCGTGTACTTCACCTGGTTTTATCTCCAGATTGATTCCTCTTAATATCTCCTTTTCTTCTACTCTAGCGTGTAAATTACTGATCTTCAGCATTATAAACTATTTTATGGTATTCGTTCGGGCTGCAAAGGTACAAAAAACACAGCAATCCTTAATCGGTCTACTAACCTATTTTACTTATATAGTGTTCCTGAGAAGCTCAGAATTAAGAAAGATTTTTATTTTTGCGATAGTTCCTTCGTTAACAGACTCATGTACTTTAAGCAGTTAATGTACTTTATCGGCCATTTTGGTTTTGAATGAATGCACTACTACATAGTGTCAATTCTTTCATTCAAAATCAAACTTCATGAATATTCACGTTAACAGCGAAATAAGCACTCTCAAACGTTTAGTCATCCATAGTCCTGATAGTGGGCTAGGTAAAGTAGTCCCTTCCAAAGCACAGGATTGGCTTTTTGAGGACATTGTTCATCTGTCTACAATGCGTAAAGACGAATACGACTATTACGTTCGTATCTTATTATACTTCTTAGATCCGGGCAAAATTAAAGGTGTAGAAGCGGCAAAGTCCGATTCTATGAACAGAGACTTTTTCAATCCAAAAAAGGAAAGTTATTTCAAATCTGACAAAGTCATAGAATTTGAAACATTACTGGCTGACATTTTAGAAAATGATGGACTAAGGAAACAACTGATTTCTGCGGTTTCTGCTATAGAAGAGTGTTCTTACCAGGAAATGCTGCAGTTTCAGGAAATGAGCAAAAAAGAACTCACCATGATGCTCATTACTGGAATGAATACGAAGGGGGAAATGTATTTTCCACCGGTACCTAATTTAATTTTCACCAGAGATATCGGAATAGTGATCAATGATCATATTCTGATGAATAAACCGGCTAAAATGGCCCGAAGCCGAGAATCTTTATTGGCAAAATATGTCTTTTATAACCACCCATATTTTGAAGATTTAAAAGGCAAAATCATTGAAATTGAGGAAAACGAAGAACATTTTCTTTTACCCGAAGAAGAGCAAAATTCAAGAGCAGACACCCTTGAAGGTGGTGATGTGATGATGGTGGCTCCAAACCATTTGTTTATTGGTATCAGTGAACGTACGAGTCTGGAGGCTGCTCGTCAGGCAATGCGGAAGCTGTTTGATCAAAAGGTTTTGACAAAGGTTACTCTGATCAAAATTCCAGCGAAACGAGATTATATGCACATTGATACCATTTTTACTCAGATTAAGAAGAATGTTTGGGTACTACTGGGGTCTCTAGGTAGAGCTGCTGAGAAACAGAAAAAGGACAAAATTTGGGAAGAACTTGGCCAAAAAGAAAAGGCAGAAGAGTTGGTTATCAAACAATTCTATATTGAAAATGGGAAGGAGAAATCCAGATCTTTTGAAAATCTGGAAGATCTATTAGATGATGTCTCAAAGACTGATTTGCAAAGCAAAGAAGAGACTGTCTTTGTGTACTCAGGAAATAACGAATTTCCTTTTGGTGCCAGAGAGCAATGGACCGACTCCTGTAACTTATTGGTACTCAAAGAAGGTGTGGCCATTGGTTATGATAGAAACGACAAAACCTCTGAAGCCTTTAGAGCCGCAGGTTTTGACACGATACATGCGGTAGATTTGGTTAAAAGTTTTGAAAGTGGTGAACGTGATCCTCAAAGCATTGAGAATACCATCATTCTATTGCCTTCAGCAGAGCTGTCAAGAGCACGAGGCGGTTCACATTGTATGAGTTTACCAATTTTGAGAACTGGTGTTCGATGAGTAAGCAATGTACTTCTACCCTACTCATGGTAAGGCCGGTAGCTTTCGGATATAATCAAGAAGCGGCTGATAGTAATGCCTTCATGAATGCAGTTGCCAATAATTCAACAGCCCAAGAGGATGCCTTAAAACGATTTGATGATTTTGTTGCCGTTTTGCGAAGCAATGGTGTAGAAGTCATTGTCATTGAGGATTCAGCACTTCCCCATACTCCAGATAGTATTTTTCCCAATAATTGGCTTTCCTTGCATGAGGATGGTAGGCTATGTCTCTACCCTATGGAAGTAGAGAACAGGAGATTGGAAAGACGTAGCGAAATATTGACAGAGTTAAAGTCAAAGTATTTGGTATCTAAAGAGTTATCACTAACCTACCTTGAGAAAGAGTCTATTTTTCTGGAAGGTACTGGAAGTTTAGTCCTCGATAGAAAGCATAAAAAAGCCTACGCTTGTGTTTCAACCAGAACCCACTTCAGGGCTTTGGAGGAGTGGAAAAAGCTTTTCCCTGAATATAAAGTAGTAGCTTTTGAGGCTTTAGACAGAACTGATATGCCTATTTATCATACCAATGTCATGATGTCTGTTGGAGATGGATTAGCCGTGGTTTGTCTGGAATCTGTTACGGAAAAGGAAGAATTACTCAAGTCTCTCAAAAATGATGGCCTTGAGGTGTTAGAAATTACTTTCGGTCAGATGGAGCACTTTGCTGGCAATATGCTAATGGTCGAGAATAAGAATGGTGAGAAAATGATGGTCATGTCTTCAAAAGCGTATTGCTCTTTGACAGGTGAACAAAAGGAGAAAATAAACAAGTTCGCGAGGATTATTCATTCTGAACTTGGGCTTATTGAGGAGTTAGGGGGTGGCTCTGCCCGATGTATGATGGCTGAGATTTTTCTAATAAAGCGATAAGGAATGACTGAAAGTACTGTCCATTTATTTTTTTGCTTGATAGTCGCCCATATTCTAGCCGACCATTACTTTCAATTCGAAGGCTGGGCAGTAGATAAAATCAGAAATAAAGAACAGTCGAGTAAGCTCTGGGTACATCTTGGCCTGGTTACTCTTTTAAGCTTCCTGACTACTTTTTCTGTGCAGGCGGCTATTCTGACTGGCCTATTTCACTCTTTAATTGACTTTGGAAAAGTATTTTATGGGAAAAGTAAGGTAAGAGTACTTTTAATTGATCAGAGTTTACATCTATTGAGTTTGGTACTGGTCGCTTTGATTATTCAATTTTTTGAATGGAATGGATTCATAAGTTTTGAAGACCAGATTAGTTTACCACAACTCATTTGGCTTGTGGTACTTCTTGGTATTACTTTTCCTTATGGAACGGTCTTACATATAATACTTTATCCCTTGGCTCCTGAGGGTAGACCCTCACATATTTCAAAATACATTGGTATAGCAGAGCGGGTGCTGATCATCAGTATCTTCTATTTTGACCTGCCGTTTATTCTAGGAGGTCTCTTGGGAATTGTTCTTTTTGCGGAGTATAGGCGTTTGGGAAAAAATTATACACAATATGCCCTTCTAGGTACTTTTTTGAGTGTGATACCAACCTTTTTGCTTTGTTTTGTGTCCAAGAGTCTGGCAGCACAGTTTTAAGGGAACTTTAAGCCTGAAAAGCTGTTTTGTTAGTGCAATCAAATGGGGCTGACCGGTTTTGACGGCGTGATGCGATTGCGAGTATAAGCATGTATGGAGTTGAGAGTATCTCCATTTAAAAATTCTTTCAAACAACAACTGGCAATACACAGTATGCCATGGCTGCCTAATCTAGGATAGATTACGCAATTAGCCACATCTCTCCGCTGCCAACCTCTGCCGCGGCGGACCTAGGGGTGTCAACCATGCAGAGGCGTCTTTCGGCGGGTTTCTAGCCGGTAGATAGTATCTGAGGAACTACGGTGAGGGTTTGCTACGCTGAACAGCATCCCGATCTCGACAACTAAGATCAGCTAAACATGTAGAAGGCTTGACAGTGGCCATGTTCGGACCAGGGTTCGAATCCCTGCAGCTCCACAAACGAAAGTCGTAACGATCTAAATGCTAGATTTGTTACGACTTTTTAATTTTATAGGTTCGTATCTCATGTGTTAGTTATAGTTTTCAGAATTCACCAGAAGAGACTTCAAAACTGAATATTGACGAAAAACATATCCCTAATTTAGAGCCATCTCAGTTTGATGAATGGCTTTTTGGTAATTGGAAACCTAAGGTGGGCTCTTTGTATGAGCTTTTCCATGTGGAGAGAATAGAGAATTATACCAAATTTTTAGAGCTCCCGGTTCTACCACATAGACGTTCCGTTTATTTTCTCTTGTTCATTACTCAGGGCCACGTGGTAAGAACAAAAGGATTAGAGAAATATAGAGTACATCAAGGTGAAGTTTTTTGCCTTCCGGCGAACCATATTACCGCAGTAGAGCATGTTTCTGCCGATTTGAAAGGTTTTTATTGCCATTTTCAATCTGAAATATTCAATCATGACCAATTAAAAGTTGCCATAGAAAAAGACTTTCCTTTTTTCACTTACACATCTGACCCATTAATAAAGGTGGATCAGTCCACTCTTTTAAAGAATCATTTTGAAGAACTTTATCACGAAAGTCAAAAAAATGAGCCTTCACGAACTGTAATAGTTGCCTTAAGGCTTCTCTTAATCTTAAACGAATTAAAAAGACAAACCAGCTCTTCTATCTCTTTCAAACAAAAAGCGGCATTACGCCTATCTCAGCGATACAAAGAAGAACTTGGCAAAAATATGTACAAATTTAAAACTGTAGCTGAGTTTGCCGATCTTCTTAATGTTTCGCCTAATCATTTGCACAAATGTGTTAAAGAAACTACCGGGCTGACTGCACTCCAGCTACTGCAAAATATGCGGGTATTAGAGGCCAAAGTTCTACTCAAACAATCCACTCTTTCAATTAGTGAAATTGGTTATCAATTGGGCGGTTATGAAGCGAGTGATTTTTCGCGGTTCTTTAAAAACCAAACCGGAATGTCCCCAAAAACTTACCGGAAGGAGCAAAATTGATTGATAAAGCATATTTCTTTATCGCTTTTGCTTAACTAATTGAGATATATCAAGTCAAATTTGTACTAGATTTATTTAATACTGGCAAATGATATCTCCTAGCCCGTCTTTAGATTTAGAAATTAGAAAGGATATTTTGCTCATTAGTCTGAACAGACCTGAGAAAAGAAATGCTTTTAATGACGATCTTTTACTCTCCATAGAAAAGGTTTTTGACGCTACTCCTAAGAATATTAAATGTATCATCATCAAGGGAGAGGGTAAGCACTTTTCTGCTGGTTTAGATCTTTCTGAATTAAGTCAAAGAGACGTGGTACAAGGTTTAGAGCATTCTAGAATGTGGCACAGAATCTTGGAGAAAATACAGTTTGCATCAGCTCCTGTGGTGGCCTGTTTACATGGTGCAGTGGTAGGTGGCGGTTTAGAAGTCGCAGCAGCATGTCATATCAGAATCGCTGAGAAATCAACCTTTTATGCTTTGCCAGAAGGGCAAAGAGGGATTTTTGTTGGTGGTGGTGCCTCAGTGCGATTGCCAAAATTAATCGGTACCGCCAGAATGACCGACATGATGCTAACAGGCCGGATTTATTCGGCTGAAGAAGGAGAAAGAATTGGGCTGAGCCAATACCTTGTAGAAGACGGGAGCGGAATGGAGAAAGGTTTAGAAATCGCTGAAAAAATTTGTGGGAATGCTCAATTGACCAATTATGCCCTAACTCATGTACTACCGAGAATAGAAGATGCTTCCCATCAAACGGGCTTATTAATGGAAAGCATGATGGCTGCGATAGCACAGGATTCATCTGAAGCCAAACAACGATTGCAAGATTTCCTGGAAGGTAGAGCCAAAAAACTTGGGGAATAGCTATGTCAGACTATAAAAAGGTAAATTTTGGCCCTACTCAAACCATCCTTAATAAAGCTGAGGACGGTACAATTTACTATGCAAACAAGCAGAAACTAGGAACCTACCCTAAACGACTGACTGATAAACTAATACATTGGGCTACTTCAAAGCCGAATTCTACGTTCATAGCTAGAAAAAAAGATGGGATTTGGCATAAATTGAGTTATGCAGAAACATTGCACAAGGTCAAATGCATAGCACAATATCTCATTGACATGAAATTCTCCAAAGAGGAAACCATCGTCATATTATCAGAAAACAGTTTAGAACATGCCCTATTCTCTTTAGCAGCGGTTCATATTGGGGTTACATATTCTCCAATTTCACCTCCCTACTCACTGGTTTCCAATGACTTTGAGAAGTTAAAGCATTGTCTTCTTTCAATGACACCGAAAGTGGTCTTTGTTCAAGACGAAACAAAGTATGCAAAAGCTCTGGAATTCATAAGAAAGCTAATGCCAGAAGTAACCATTATTAGTGTTTCGGGTGAGTCAGGGGTTGATTTCAATAAACTTTTAGAAACCGAACCTAATCAGGAGGTTGATTTTAGAGCTAATCAGGTTGATGAAGATACTATTGCCAAAGTATTGTTTACTTCGGGCTCAACAGGCCTTCCTAAGGGTGTAATGAATCACCATGGAATGTGGTGTTCTAATCTACAGCAAATCACCCAGGTGTTTCCTTTTATGGAAGACACCCCTCCTGTTTTTGTGGACTGGCTGCCGTGGAATCATACTTTTGGTGGAAATCACAATTTTGGTTTAGCATTATATAATGGAGGAACGCTTTACATTGATGATGGTAAACCATCACAAATTGGCATAAAGGAAACCATCCAAAACCTAAAAGAAATTTCACCTACCGCGTATTTTAATGTGCCGATAGGGTTTGAGTTATTGGTTGAATTTTTAGCCGATGATGAAGAAATAAGGAAGACTTTTTTCAAAAAACTGGAAATTATCTTTTATGCAGGTGCCAGTCTTGCTCAGCCGGTTTGGAACAAGCTGGAAGAACTAGCAATCAAAACAGTAGGACATAAAGTCCCTATTATTACCGGTTTAGGATGCACAGAGTCTGGTCCATCTGCCATGTTTGCCAATTGGGGAGGAGCTTTTTCAGGATTATTAGGTGTGCCTGTAGCAGGTATGGAGGTAAAGCTGGTTCCTGATCAGGATAAACTAGAAGCTCGTTACAAGGCACCTAACGTAACAAAGGGATACTGGAGAAATGAGGTTGAAACTCTGAAGGTTTTTGATGATCAAGGTTATTATAAAACTGGTGATGCCGTTAAGTTTTATGATGGAGATGCACCAGATAAAGGACTGATTTTCGACGGCAGGATTGCAGAAGATTTCAAACTCTCCACCGGAACATGGGTAAGCGTGGGTGTTCTAAAAGCTAAAGTTTTATCTACCGGCTCTCCACTGATCAAGGATGTAGTTTTTACAGGTTTAGATCAATCATTTATAGGGGCAATACTTTTCTTAAATGAGGAAGCCGAAAGGAAACTTAAGTCGACCGGTCAGGTGGCATCAGATTTTCTTGACGAATGGTTATCAAAGTTTAATCAATCTGCCACAGGTAGTTCAAACCGAATTGGGAAGTATTTGATAGCTAAGACTCCTCCTTCTATCGACCTCGGTGAAATAACAGATAAAGGGTCTTTAAACCAGCGACAAGTTTTAAAACATAGAGCTCATTTAATAGAAGAAATGTACGCATATGAATATTGAGAAAAAGGTATTTATAGTTACGGGCGGGGCCTCAGGTTTAGGTAGAGCTACTTCAGAAATGCTTTTGAAGGAAGGAGCTTCTGTAGCAGTTTTTGATATCAATGAGTCCTCTGGCATAGAACTTCAAGACCAACTTGGGGCTAAGTGTTTATTCTTGAAAGTTGATATTACTTCTGAAATTGATGTAGCAGATGCCATTGAGAAAACTCTTCAGAGGTTTCAAATAATTCATGGACTAATCAATTGTGCAGGTATAGGTCCGGCATCAAGAGTGGTCGGAAAAGAAGGTCCTCATTCTTTAGATTTCTTTAAGAAAGTTCTTGACGTTAACTTAAATGGACCCTTTAATACCATCAGGCTCACCGTAAATGAAATTCAGAAGAATAAGCCTTCTACCTCGGGCGAGAGAGGAGTCGTTATCAATACCGCTTCTGTAGCCGCATACGATGGTCAAATAGGTCAGGCGGCTTATTCAGCTTCGAAAGGAGGTTTGGTGGCCATGACTTTACCTATGGCTCGAGAGTTTGCAAGGATGGGAGTACGCGTAATGTGCATTGCTCCTGGTATTTTTGAAACTCCACTTCTTAAAGGTCTTTCTGAAGATGTTCAGAGTTCATTGGCAAAACAAATTCCATTTCCTTCACGATTAGGGCGAGCCGAAGAATTTGCCTTTTTGGTAAAGCAGATAATTGAAAATCCAATGCTCAATGGTGAAGTGATCAGACTAGATGGTGCAATAAGAATGGGTGCAAAATAAATGTCCTTGTATAATAGAGCACATATTGATTTTATCCTAAATGAGGTTTTACAAGTTCAAAATCTTTATGAGCATCGCTATTATTCAGATCATGATGATTCTACTCAGCCAATGATTTTAGATATGGCTGAGGCCTTGTCCAAAAAGTATCTGACTCCTCACTTCAAGGATACTGACAAGCAGCCAACTAATTTTCATAAAGGATATTGGATGACTCATCCGTCAATAAAAGAGTTCATTCTGGCCTATACCAAGAGTGGCTTAGCGGCCGGAGAGCTTACTTATGATTTCAACGGCTTGCAGGTTCCTAAAACTATTCTTGCTGCTGCAGATTACATCTTACTCACTGCTCATAATTCAATGTTGATGTACACTGACCTTATAAAAGGCTGTGTTCACTTAATTGCTTCTTATGGTACTGATCATCAACGCCTGCTCATTATTCCTAAAATGCTGAAAGGGCTGTGGCTAGGCACTATGTGTCTAACGGAACCAGAGGCAGGAAGTGCATTAGCAGGTATTAGAACAAAGGCTGTCAAAAAGGAAAACGGAGAATACCTGATCTATGGCGATAAAATATTTATCTCGGCAGGTGATCATGATTTATCTGAGAACATCATTCATCTAGTTTTAGCAAGAATTGAAGGGGCACCCGAAGGCTCAAAGGGTATATCCCTTTTCATTGTACCAAAAAATAAGCTTGAAGACAGTTCAGTATCAAATGATGTAAAGACCATAGGGCAATTTCACAAAATGGGTCAAAAATCCACGCCGGCGGTACACTTATCCTTCGGTGAACAAGGGAATTGTCAAGGGTATCTTCTCGGCGAAGAAAATAAAGGGTTGAGCCAAATGTTTCAAATGATGAATACTTCCCGTCTAGCCGTAGGTATGACAGGAACTGCCATATCCTCAGCAGCCTATCATCATTCTCTAACATATGCCAAGGAACGGAAGCAGGGCAAAAGCTTGCTTACTAGTCTTGAAGTCTCAATCTTTAAACATCCTAATATCAGAAGAATGCTTCTTACGCAGAAAGTCATTCATTATGGAGCTCTAGCCTTGAATCTACAATGTTCTTATTATCAGGATCAAATAAAGTCGCATGAAGGAGAGCAAAAAGCTAATTCACTTTTAGAGTTACTTACGCCGGTAGCCAAAACCTATGGTGCAGAAGAAGGTTATAGGTCTGTTCAGCTTGGCCTTCAAATTTTGGGTGGATATGGGTATACCAGTGATTTTCCCCTGGAACAATTGAGTAGAGATGCCCGAATATTGAGCATTTATGAAGGCACCACTGGTATCCAGTCCATGACTTTGTTAGGAAGACAATTATTTCAAAGTGAATTAGACACTTTATACCTTTTTGAATCGGAGGTAAAAATTACTTTAGAGAAAGCTCATAAAATTGATGTTTTGTTAGATTTTGCCAGAAAGTATGGCAATACTCTTGATGAGCTCCTACAAATTACCCAAAAACTTTTTAGTCATTTCAAAGAAGGGAGAACGGAGGATTCTCTTTCAAATTCCACACCTTACATGGAGTATTTTGGCCTAATGGCTATTGGCTGGCAATGGTTAAAAATGGGTATTGCTTCTAATCAGACTAATCATTCCAATTCTACCGAGATGAACCATCTTTTAAAGTTCTTTTTTACCTACGAGTTTGTTAAAACTAAAAGTTTGGCAGATGTCTTAAGAGCTAAAGAAAATTTAATTTCGGAAAATATAGATAGCGAAATCTTCTAGATATTAACCTATGACCACGATTTCAAGCAGCACTAAAGAAATGACACCATTCCAGTGGGCCATGGTGCTAATTTGCTTTATGCTCAACTTTAATGATGGAATAGACGTGCTACTTGTCTCCTTTTCAAGTACCGAAATCATATCATTTTTTGATATCACCAAAACACAAATGGGCTACGTTTTTAGTGCCGGATTGCTTGGTATGACCTTGGGAGCTTTTTTCATTGCTCCGCTGGCAGATAAATTTGGCCGAAGAAAAATCTTTCTTTTCGCCGTTGCATTTATTGCTTTAGGGATGTTAGGAGTGGGCTTTACATCCAACTTCATTTTAGTCATAGTTTTCAGGATTCTGACAGGCCTAGGCATTGGAGGAATTCTACCCACCATGGCAGCCACAGCCTCAGAATTTTCCAGTTCTAAATTTAAAGATTTTAGTGTTGGCTTTGTGCAGGCCGGTTGGCCCGTGGGAGCAATATTGACTGGTATATTAAGTGCCAAATATCTACCAATATATGGATGGCAGGCCGCTTTTATAGTCTCAGGGATAATCGCCAGCCTTATGTGGCTGATCATTTTATTCTTTATGGAAGACTCGCCGGAGTTTATGATTCATCACCCCAACCTGTATTCCTTAGAAAAGGTAAATAAGGTTTTGACAAAGATGAAACTGCCCAAGGTTTCTGAATTGCCACTAGCAAAGCCTTCAGTGTCTGTTTCTGGCTTTAAAACTCTTCTAAGTGAGCATTATAAATCTGATAGTATAAGAATGTGGGCGGCGGCATTTTTTGGTTTTATTACTCTTTATACTTTGATGAGTTGGGTGCCCACTATTGCCAGTGATGCAGGCTTACCTTTTGAATTAGCGACCTTCGTAGGAATAGCCCTGAATATAGGAGCCGCCATAGGTTCTTCATCCGTTGGAGCCTTAGGAAGTAAGTTTGGTCTAAAGAAGACCATTTTTAGCTTCCTTTTATTGGCATTTGTTGTGATGCAAGTCTACGCCTATTCAAATCTGGGATTTTGGGGAATATTTATACTTGTCCTACTCATAGGAATCTTTGTTCAAGGCGGCTTTAATGGCATTTGGCCTGTCTTGTCAAGGATATACCCAGCCGAAATCAGAACTACTGGTGTGGGCTATACAGTGGCTTTGGGTAGGTTTGGAGCTATTACAGGCCCTCTCATTTTTGGTTTTATGTCTGATCAAAATGTGAAAATAAGCTTCTTGTTTGCTCTGTTTTCTTTTCCTCTTTTAGCCATGGGATTTTTGATCAAATCACTTCAATCTAAAAACCTATGAAAGCAGCATTAATTCATGCCCCGGAGCAAATGAGCATTGAAAATGTTCTTATTCAAGACCCTTTAGAGAATGAGGTAACAGTTAACGTGTCTTATGTTAGCCTATGCGGTTCAGATATATCTGTTTACAGAGGTCATCGAAAAATTAATTATCCTCAAATTGCTGGTCATGAGGCTGTAGGAATTATTACGGCCGTTGGCTCAGAAGCTAACTCACATCTCATTGGTTCAAGAGTCGTAATTGAACCAAATATTCCTTGCTACAAATGTAAAATGTGCAAAAAGGGAAAGCACGTTTATTGTGATGAGAAAACGGTAATCGGTTTAAATACTTTAGGATGTTTCGCGGAGTTTGTCAATATTTATCAGCGTTTTGTTCATATTTTACCTAGTGAAATCAGTAATGAAAATGCTGCTCTTATTGAACCTACAGCTGTAGCACTGCATGCTATAAAAAAGAGTGGAGCCTCCAGCCAAACTCCAGTTGCCATCTTAGGTTTAGGAGGTATAGGAATGCTTCTATGTCATTTATGTGTAGAAATGGGCATACCCGTTTACGTGACAGACATCAATAAAAATAAATTAGGTCTGGCTCAAGAATTAGGTGCTGAGTCTCTGGAAACTAATTTAACATCTCAGCAAGAGCAATTAACAACCAATTGGGCTGAAAATGATATTGAGATAATTTTTGAGTGTGTTGGTACTGCTCAGTCTCCTACTTTAGCTATTGCTGCGGCACCTAAAGGATCTAAAGTTGTGCTTTTGGGACTCTCTAATAAACCCTCAGAATTTAATGCACTTCATATAGTTAGAAACGGAATAGAGATCATTCCTTCATTAATTTATGATCACCCTACTGACTTTAAGGATGTCATTCAAATGCTTGTCAATAAGCAGATTGACCCATCAAAAGTTATTACGAAGTCAATTGATTTTAATGAGCTTCCGAATTTTATCAATAGTAATGAATTGAAAGATCAGGCTAAAATACTGATTAAACTACCCTAGATATGATTGATATAGCTAAAGTAAGAGCCATAGATGTTCACACACATGCAGAGGTAAGCTGCACTCAGCCTCATGATGACTACAGACCAGAGTTAGATGAGGCTTTTGCCAAGTATTTTAAATCAGACAAAAGGCCTACCATGCAAGAAACGGCCGATTTCTACCGAGATCAAAATCTGGCATTGGTGATGTTTACCATCGACTCTGAACACGAAGTAGGTAAACGTAGAATACCAAATATAGAAGTCGCTGAGTGTGCCCTCAAAAATGATGATGTAATGATAGCTTTTGCGTCTTTAGACCCTCATAAAGGACGAATGGGAGCTCGTGAAGCCAGAGATTTGATTGAGAACTATGGAGTAAAAGGCTTTAAGTTTCATCCTACCGTTCAGGGCTTTTATCCCAATGACAGAATGGCCTATCATCTGTATGAGGTGATTGCAGAATACAAGCTCCCAATGCTTTTTCATAGTGGTCATTCGGGCTTTGGCAGTGGAGTAAAAGGGGGCGGTGGCTTACGCTTAGAATACTCTAATCCTATGCATTTAGATGATGTCGCCATTGATTTTCCAGATAGCCCAATAGTAATAGCACACCCGAGCTGGCCATGGCAAGATGAAGCTCTATCTGTAGCTATGCATAAGCCAAATGTATTTATTGACCTAAGTGGATGGTCTCCTAAATATTTCCCGAAACAACTGGTGCAATATGCCAACACCTTACTGAAAGACAGAATGCTTTTTGGGACCGATTTTCCATTAATTACGCCTGAAAGGTGGATGAGAGATTTTGAAGAAGCTGGCTTCAAAGAGGAAGTTAAACCTCTTATTATGAAACAAAACGCCATAAGAATGCTTAACCTAAAATGACCTTTAACCTATAATTGAAAATGAAAAAAATATTTACCCTACTCCTTATTAGCACTTTAAGCTTTGGCCAGAATATAGCCAAGACAGATACAGGAAGCATAGATGGAGCTGCTTATAAAATACTTTTCCCAGAAAACTGGAAAGGAAAACTGGTGATGTATGCTCATGGATATGAGTTTATGGGCACGCAGCCGCGTCAAAGTAAAAATGCTCAGTGGCCTCAGCAAATGACGCCATTTCTGGAGCGTGGCTTTGCCGTAGCGGCCTCAGATTATCAATACCAGGGCCTGGCACTGGCCAGAGGGGTTGATGATACTGAAATATTGCGTCAGTATTTTATTCAGACCTATGGGAACCCTGACAGCACCATTATAGCCGGTCACTCTATGGGCGGCGGTATTACCTTGGCTACACTAGAAAACTTCGGTCAGTTTTATGTTGGCGGTTTGCCTATGTGTCCACTGGCTGGCAGAATTTATCTTCAGACCAGAAAAGAATTTGACCTGATTGCCACCTTCAATGTACTTTTCCCGGGTTATATGCCTTCTCTGAAAGAAATCCTACGCTTTGATCCTAATGCCGCTCCTGCAGACATGAGAGCCGCTTTTGGCAAAGCCATGAGTATTCAGAAAGCTCTTTTTGAGAAGGATTCATTGGCTTTAGTGGCTTTTGCAAAACGATTTGACCTCAAACCTTCTGATGTCCCTTTTGCCCTCGCCTTTGGTGAAAATGTATTGAGAGATGTGGTTCAAAAATCTGGCGGAAACCCATACGATAATACCAATACCATCTATGGAAGATTTGAAGACAATCTTTCAATGAATCAACAGATAGAACGTATAGCGGCTACAGCCAGTCAGGCAGCTGTTTTCTCAAAATATGACAGAACAGGCGAAATTGATAAGCCAGCACTGGTGCTTCATACCATTTATGACCAGCTTATTCCGGCAGATTTTGCCATAGTTCCATATGAGAACTTAATTCAGGCCAACGGCAATCAGGAGTACTATTCTGTTCAGTATACAGATGGGCAAGGACATTGTAATTTCACTCCTGAACAAACAGGAAAAGCTTTTGACGATTTAAGAAGATGGATCAAAACGGGGCAAAAAGCTGCTGCCGGATTCGTTAAATAAACCAACCAATTACCTATTGAAACATGAAAAATTTTAGAGCAGATCACGTAGGAAGTTTACTAAGAACTGATACCGTAAAAACCAACCGACATGCCTGGAAACTGGGCGAGCTATCAGCCGAAAAGCTGAGAGAGATAGAAAACGAGGAGATTGCCAAGACAGTCAAAAGACTGGAAGATACAGGAATGCAGGCCATAACAGATGGTGAATTCAGAAGAGATTATTTCCACCTTGATTTTCTCAAGGAGCTGGCTGGCGTAACGGTGACGGGTGGTATAGAGGCTAATCCAAATGCCAAAGCCGCAGAAGATGGTTTTACACCGCCGGTGCTGAGTGTAACTGGTAAACTGAAGCATGTGAAAGATATTCAGGTGGCTGATTTTAACTACCTGAAGTCTGTGGTAAGTCACACGCCTAAAGTGAGTATCCCCTCTCCTACTATGATTCATTTTAGAGGTGGCAGAAAATCCATTGACATTAATTCTTATCCAGACATGGATCAGTTTTTTGAGGATCTGGCATCTGCATACAGAGAAGAAATAGATCACCTTTATGCGGCCGGTTTACGCTACTTACAATTAGATGATACTAACCTGGCTTACCTCTGCGACCCTAAAATGAGAGCAGCTGCTGAGCAAAGAGGAGAGGACCCGAATGAACTTCCAAGAACCTATGCGGCCTTAATCAATTCGGTTATTGGAGACAGGCCTTCAGACCTGACTGTCGGTATACATTTGTGTAGAGGAAACTACAGAAGCACCTGGTTTGCAGAAGGCGGCTATGAGCCCGTAGCTGAAATTCTGTTTAATGAAATAAAAGTAGACAGATACCTATTGGAGTATGATGATGAGCGTTCAGGCGATTTTGCTCCGCTTCGTTTTTTACCGAAGGACAAAAAAGTGGTGCTTGGCATTGTTTCTTCAAAGAAAAGAGAACTTGAAACAATGGATGAGCTTCGCAAAAGAATTGATGAGGCTGCTCAATATGCACCATTAGAAAACCTTTGTTTAAGCCCTCAATGTGGTTTTTCATCTACCCATCACGGAAACGATCTTTCACATGATGATCAATGGAAGAAAATGGAGTTGATAGTTCAAACAGCAGAGAAAGTCTGGGGAGAGGTCTAAATATGTGAGTTAAAGATGGACATGTCAATCTTAATGTAGAAATTGACAGTAGAATTCAACCTTTTCAACCCTAACAGAAATAATAAATGAGTACTATAACTCAATCTCTCATTGATGAGAGAGATAAGCTTACGTCTATTCAGATAGGTACTATCCTCGTGTGTTTTTTTATGAATATGCTTGATGGAATGGACGTTCTGGTCATTTCTTACACTGCCCCGGCCATTTCAAAATCCTGGGGAATTGGGCCGGAAACTTTGGGAATTGTCTTCAGCTCAGGATTATTGGGAATGACACTCGGGACGCTTTTTGTAGCCCCCTACGCAGATAGAATTGGAAGAAAAAACATGATTCTCCTGAGTGCCATCATAATGAGCATAGGCATCTATCTAACTGCCTGGGCAGGAGATGTTACCCAATTAGTCATTTACAGGTTCATTAGTGGAATCGGAATTGGCTGTATGCTTGCCAGTACTGCGGCCCTAACCGCAGAATTCACTCCGCTAAAAAGCAGAAATTTCTGGGTGAGTTTTGTAGTGGCGGGGTATCCGGTAGGAGCAGTTTTGTCTGGTTTGGCGGCGGCTAAAGTTATCCCTAGTGAAGGCTGGGAAAAAATGTATATCTATGCCGGTATAGCATCGGTTATAGCCATTCCGCTTATTCTATTTTTCCTTTCTGAATCGATCGATTTCTATCTTAAGATGCAGCCTGGCGGTGCTTTGCAAAAGATCAATAAAATTATTGATAGGCTCGGTGGAGACCATCTAACCTCTTTGCCAGTCAAAGAAGAAAGTCAATTAGCGATACCGATTGGTAAACTATTGAGTGGTAAGTACAAAAAGCCTACTCTTCAACTATGGCTTGCATTATTTATGGCTTTTGCTGCTTTGTATTTTATGACTAGTTGGATTCCTAAACTGGCAACAGATGCTGGTCTTTCACTAGAGTTGGCCATATATGCTGGAACTGTTTTCAATCTTGGGGCATTTTTCGGAATTGTCACTCAAGGCTACTTTTCGAGTAAATACGGCCTAAAAAAGACCATCGGGATCATTCTGATCCTCACGGCAATTCTAATGTGCTGTTTCGGCTTTTTTGTGGGTTCAGATTGGATCTTAGTTGTTTTTGGAATGCTAGGCTTTGGTATACAAGGTGGTTTCGTGGGCCTTTATGCCTTCGCTGCCAGAATGTATCCTTCTGAATTTAAAACAACTGGTATTGGGTGGTCAATGGGTGCGGGTAGAATGGGGGCCATTTTTGGTCCGGGCCTTGCCGGCGTCTTATTAGGTATGGGCGTGACCATCGGAACCAGCTTCTTAATTTACGGCATACCTGCTTTAATCGCTGGTATTATGACCATGAGAAACACATCTGAAGATGTAGACTAGTATAGTTTTCAAAATTCTTAACCTTATTCAGCTTTGAAAAAAATTATAATAACTCTTTTAACCTTGATTAGCCTCCATGTGTATTCACAAGAGGTTATTCAGTTATTTGATGGCCCGGCACCAGGCTCAGAAGATTGGACCTGGAAGGAAGCCACAAATACTAACAATCTCTTTAATTCTGAAGTAGTTTATAATGTGAGTAGTCCTACGTTAACGGCTTATTTACCTCCAAAAGCTGCTGCCAATGGAACCGCGGTAATTATTGCACCTGGAGGAGCATTTCATACCTTAAGTATTCACAATGAAGGTACTCACGTGGCCGAGTGGTTAAATAGCCAGGGTGTTGCCGCATTTGTACTTAAATATCGAGTGGCAAGGAGCTTTACTGATGACCCTGTGAGAGAACTCATTGGCAAAATGGGCGATTTTGAAGCACTTGATAAGGAAAACGAACCTATTATTCCTTTAGCCACCGCAGATGGAATAGCTGCCATGAAGCATGTCAGATCGGAAGCAAAAAAGTATAATATCAACCCCGATAAGATCGGTTTTATGGGCTTTTCTGCCGGAGGTACTTTAACGATGTCTGTAGCCTACTCTGCAGAGCAAGCTGATAAACCTAACTTTCTGGCTCCCATTTATGCTTATGAACCTGCGGTAATTGGTAATGAAATGCCCGTGAAGAAAACTCCTATTTTCATTGCAGTGGCTGGAGATGACGGTTTAAAAATGATGCCCTACAGCATAAACATCTATAAAAAGTGGTATGAGCAAGGTCATCCAGCTGAATTACATATTTATGAAAGAGGGGATCATGGTTTTGGAATGAGAACTCAAAATCTTCCTGTTGACAGTTGGTATGATAGGTTCGGAGATTGGTTAAAAGATCATAAGTTTATTACTCCACCGCCTGCACCTGCTAGCCCTTTTGAGCGTATCCCTTCTCCAAACGATACCCTTGTCTCTGTTCGTTATGAAGATGATAAAACCTTAAGTTTCTCCATTTATGCACCTGAGGCTGAAAAAGTTACAGTTAATGGCGACTTCCCAGGCGGTTATCCTGCACTATCAATGAAAAAAGGCTTTAGCGGTGTCTGGACGGTAAATAATGGTCAAAAGACAACTCCTAATATTTATACCTATGATTTCACGGTAGACGGTATAAGAACTTTAGATCCTAAGAATAATCAAACCAAAGAAAGCAACTCACTCTATTCTAGTCTTGTGGAGATTAAAGGAGAAGAGAATAGCTTTCAGGAGGTTAAAGATGTTCCTCACGGGAAAGTTGAAAAAGTATGGTATACCTCTAACTCTTTAGGGGGTATCACAAGGAGATTACATGTCTATTTACCACCAAATTTTGAACAGGTTTCTCAATCAAAAAAGCTTCCTGTACTATATCTACTACATGGCGGTGGTGATAATGATGCCTCTTGGAGTACAGCGGGTAGAGCAAACACTATTCTAGATAATCTTTATGCCGAGAATAAGTTAGAACCAATGATTGTCGTTATGCCGGCTGGTCATGCTCCGGTACCGGGACAGTCAATGGGTGTTGGAGTGAATTCAGATCCTTTTTGCAGAGATTTTATCAATGAGATCATTCCTTTTATAGAAGCAAATTACCCGGTAAAGAAAGAAAGAAATTCCAGAGCCATTGCAGGTCTTTCAATGGGTGGGATCCAAACAGTTAATCTGGCACTTTGGAGGCCAGAGCTTTTTGGATACGTCTATCCGATGAGTACCGGATATTTCCCTAATAATATCGAAGAAATAAAATCAACGCATACTGATGTTTTGAAAAACCCTGAAATCAATAAATTCAATCAATTCTTGATAGGGATTGGTACAGAAGATTTTGCTTACCCTAATAATCAAAATATGATGAAACTTTTTAAAGAGAATGGAGTCCAGTTTGATTACTACGAAACCTCGGGGAATCATAACTTTCTTTTTTGGAGAAAGCATCTGGCCTACATCGCACCTTTGATGTTCAAATAGAAGGTGTTCTTTTAAATAAATTAAGCCTACGGCACCCCCATCCATTTATGGGTCTGTAGGCTTATTTTCCATTTGGGGTTTTCTTTCACGTAGTCAACGATCAGAGGAAGCATGGCGTCTTGTTTATCCCATTCAGGTTGTAATAGCAGTTGGCAGTTGTCATTTACAAGATCGGCATACTTTTCAGCGAACTTGAAGTCAGATTTATTGAAAATAATGACTTTCAATTCATCAGCAACAGGAAAAATACTTGGGTGAGGCTCCTTGAACTTCTTCGGAGAGAAACAAACCCAGTCCCATTCACCACTCATTTCGTATGCCCCGGAAGTTTCAATGTTTGTTTGGTAGCCTTTTTCCTTGAGTCCATTAGTTAAAGGTCCCATGTCATACATAAGTGGCTCCCCACCAGTAATGACCACCATTTTGCCAGGATTTTGCTCTGCACCATTTATGATTTCATCAAGAGATTGAAAAGGATGAATGCTGGCATCCCAACTTTCTTTGACATCACACCATACACAGCCCACATCACAGCCCCCGAGCCTGATAAAATAGGCAGCTTTGCCAGAATGGGCACCCTCACCCTGAATGGTGTAAAAGGCCTCCATGATAGGCAAATCGGTACTAACGGCGAGTTCTGAATTCATAACGGTCACAAAGTTAACACAACGGAAACAGAAAGCTGTTGGTTCTGGTTATAGTTATGGTAAATTTGCCGAGCATACAAAAACTGTTGAATGAAATCGTACTGTAATTCACTTACCTCCTACTCCAGACGAAAAACCAACCAAGTCAAAATCGGCGACCTTATGCTTGGGTCAGATTATCCCATAAGAGTTCAGTCGATGACCACCGTAGACACTATGGATACTGAAGGCTCCATCGAACAGAGCATCAGGATGATTGAGAGTGGCTGTGAGTTGGTAAGAATTACAGCACCATCGGTAAAAGAAGCTCAAAATCTGGAGAACATAAAGAAAGGTTTAAGAGCTCGAGGTTATGACACCCCTTTGGTGGCAGACATTCATTTTACTCCAAATGCAGCAGAATTGGCTGCCAGAATTGTAGAAAAAGTAAGAGTTAACCCAGGAAATTATGCCGATAAAAAGCGTTTTCAGCATATAGACTATACTGATTCTTCATATCAGGAAGAGCTGGAAAGAATCAGAACTCGTTTCACTCCTTTGGTACAAATTTGTAAAGAGTATGGTACAGCCATGCGTATCGGTACCAACCATGGTTCTCTTTCAGATCGCATCCTAAGTAGATATGGCGATACTCCTTTAGGTATGGTAGAAAGTGCTCTGGAGTTTTTGAGAATTTGCGAAGATGAGCAGTATTTCAATATTGTGATCTCAATGAAATCATCCAATCCTCAGGTGATGGTGCAGGCTTACAGATTGCTTGTACAACGCCTCGAAGAGGAAAAACTCAAGCCTTATCCACTTCATTTGGGAGTAACAGAAGCTGGTGAAGGTGAAGATGGTCGTATAAAGTCGTCCATGGGAATTGGTACCTTATTGGAGGATGGTTTGGGTGATACGGTTAGGGTTTCATTGACCGAAGAACCGGAATATGAAGCTCCTGTGGCCAAATCACTGATCAGCAGATATGATCGCCGTGCCGAAATGCAGGATGAGATCACCCCAATTAATGATTATCCAATTGATCCTTTCAGTTATAAAAGAAGATTTACCCATGAGGTTGCCAATTTTGGTGGACAGAATGTACCTCGTGTTATTGCTGATTTCTCCACAGTAGGCGTTAAAGAAATGGATGACCTTAAGAGCATAGGTCACTTTTACCTGCCAGCCACTGATAAATGGGCTATGAATGATCTGGGCGTCGATTATATCTTCACCGGCAGTAAACCAGTACCTTTTATGTTGCCTAATGGTTTGAAAGAGATCATTTATCTCCAAACATGGCTAAGCCAGGAGGATAAGCAAAATAAAATTCCGTTGTTTAAACTCAACGAGTACTTTGAAGCTAAAGAGAAGCATAAAGATCTAAATATACTTAGTGTACAGTGGCCTTTCTTAACTGCAGAGCAATTAGAGGTTATCGCAAACGACAAAACTGTAGTACTTCAGGTATCTTCTTCAAATGATCATTCGGCGGCAGAAATGCGAAGGCTTTTTGTTGAGTTACTCAATAAAGAAATAACAGTTCCAGTTATCCTATCTGAGGATTATACCAATTTTACTACCAGTGATTTCCAATTGTATGCAGCCACAGACTGTGGGGCTTTACTCGTAGATGGTTTGGGTGATGGCATACAGTTGTCATTCAATGAAAACAGTACGGACAAGGTTCAAAAAATAGTAAACAGCACCTCTTTTGGTATTCTACAGGCCGCCAGAACTCGTATTACCAAAACGGAGTACATTAGCTGCCCATCTTGCGGAAGAACACTTTTTGATCTTCAGGAAACCACTGCCATGATCAGAAAAAGAACTGATCACTTAAAAGGAATTAAAATTGGGATCATGGGCTGTATCGTGAATGGACCAGGAGAAATGGCAGACGCAGACTATGGTTACGTGGGCATAGGGAAAGACAAAATTTCGCTTTACCGAGGGCAAAATGTTGTCAAAAGGTCTGTTCATTCTGATAACGCGGTGGATGAACTAATAGAATTGATTAAAGAAGACGGCAACTGGATGGAGCCGGCAACAGCAGAAGCATAAAAACTCACTGATATGAATAAAATACTTGATTACCTTCGATTAACCCCAGTTTTCAGCTATTTTGTCCGTGTATTCAAAAAAGATAAGGATGGTAAATATCCTACAAGTACTAATTTGAGAATGATGCATGGGATCAATAAGATCTCTATCATCATGTTTAGCATTTGTGTACTCATACTTATTTATCGCTTCTTTATCAGAGGATATTAATGGATATAGAGTCGGTTCGTGAATATTGCTTAGCAAAAAAAGGAGTCACAGAAGAGCTTCCTTTTGGCCCTGACACTTTAGTATTCAAAGTAATGGGGAAGATGTTTGCTCTTGTTCCTCTAGACGAAACGGACCTACGCGTAAGCCTCAAAAACACTCCGGATAAAAATCTAGAACTTCGAGCAGAACACCCCGGCATTCAAGGTGCTTTTCATATGAATAAAAAGCATTGGAGTATGTTTCTCATGCGGGAGGGTATCCCATCTTCCATTTTGAGAACATCTATAGACGAATCATATGCATTGGTGGTGCAGGGGTTTACAAAAAAACTTAAAGCCGAGCTGGAGGCTTTATAATTTTAAATAATGAACACTTACTTACGTTTTCTTTCTCTTCTATTCTTGTCTATCAATGTCTTTGCTCAAACAGACAGCTTAAAAACAAACTCTACAGCCTCCGAAGTGGTGGTCAAAAAAGAACCTGTTTTGGTTGATTTTCCTTCTTACCAAATGGAAGTACCAGAAGGCTGGAAAATTAAGCCTGGATGTAAGGAAACACAATGTACCATTAACTCTAAACCAGATACGCTTCTAGACTTTGACATTTATATTGAGTCAATCAATTTGACGGTCAATAAGCTTAATAATACATCCTACACGGCTTATAAATACGCCAATTATTCTATTGGCTATTTGCCCAAAGTAGTTCAAAAGTTTACGTTGGTAGAGCGGAAAAACCTTGGTAACAATTCCTACAGAATCACTTACAAAGGCGTTAAGAACGGGCTGAAACAAACCTGGAGACAATATTATTACGTCAGAAGAGGGAAAGTGTATATCGTTACTTTCTCAGCTGAAACTCGCAAATATGAGTTCTTCCAGCCGGAAATAGAGCCTTACCTTAATAGCTTTAAATTCAAATAAGGTGGACCTGCTTTTTGTTTACGGAACGCTGATGAAGAAATGCTCTGCGAACGAGTGGTCAGATTTCCTTCAAAAAAATGCTAATTATCTGGGAGAAGCCAAAACCAAGGGTGACCTGTATAAGATTGACTACTACCCGGGTTTAATTCTTTCAGAAAACTGGGTTTATGGCGAACTGTTTGAATTAAATGATCCATCCTACGCTTTTCACTATTTAGATCAGTATGAAGATTTTAATCCGGCTAAGCCAGAGAAATCCTTATATCTGCGAGAAAAGATGGAAGTTTTGATCAATGACGCCGTTGAATTGGCTTGGGTATATATATTTAATCGACCTTATAAGCACTTTGAAAAGTACCCACAAGGCCGATTTATCGAAAACCCCTAAGGTTTATTGTTGCTGCTGCTGAGATTGCCTTTTGGCTTCCTCTTCCAAATGCTTGGCAATTTTTTGACCCGCTTCATTTAGAGTATTGATAATCACAGGATCTTGCGTAGAATCAGAGACCATTTGAGCAATATTGCCGATAAGGTCTACCACAAAATGATTCATTTCATCTACAGGCATGTCTTTAGTCCAAAGATTGATACCCAAAAGACCTTTATGGTATTGGTCCCAAACACCTACTGAAATGGCCTTAGTTTCATTGATTCCCTCATTCGGGTTTTCAGTGGCATCCCAAAAGATTTTATCAGGAATTCTATCTTTATCTAGTTCTACCGTGAAGTTTATTTCTGATTTATTCATAATGCTAAATTTTCCGCAAAAGTATGGATATCAACTTCCAAAACGAAACGATGATTCCTTTAATCGGGAAATCTTAGACATCAGCACCAAAAACTCTTTTCAGAATTTGACTTGTACGGGCCACAGGATCTTTTCTAATCTTGGCCTCTTCATCTGCAATCATCAGGAACAAACCGTCAATCGCTTTTTGCGTAGCATAGCCTTTTAGATCTGGATCTACTTTACTGACAAATGGAATTCTGTTGTACCTGGTAGCCAGATCGGTATAGTATTTAGTAGCTTGAGTTTTTTCCAGAGCCTTTTCCACTACCGGCATAAACGCCGCAATTAACTCATTTGAAGTCGTTCTTTTCAAATATTGCGTGGCAGCGTCTTCCTCACCTTTGAGAATAGAAAGAGCATCAGTAATGGTCATCTGTTTAATCGCACTCACAAAAATGGGTTTGGCTTCTTTAGCGGCTTCTTCAGCACCTCTGTTTAAAGCCAGGACAAACTTATCAACCTCGCCACCCAGGCCTACTTTTCTTAAAGCCGTTTCTACTTTTTGTACGTCTTCAGGAAAAGGAATTTTGATTCTTGCATTCCCGAAATAACCGTTTTCTTGTGATACCTGATCAGCTCCTTTATTGATCCCAACCTGAAGTGCTTCTTTTAATCCTGCTGCTATCTCTGTAGAGGTCAATGGACCCGAGCCAAGAACAGCCTCAGCGACCTTGCCCAAATTTATCTGCTGAGCACATGAGGAAACGAAAAATGAAGAAATGAAAAGGAATAAAAGGGTTTTACGCATGTTTATTGGTTTTATCTTAAAATTGGATTTGTGTCTGAATTTAGGGAAATTCGTACCGCTTTTCTATTCAACGAAACAGTAGCGAAATAATTCGCCGATAGATATAAAATTTATGAGGCCAATAAAAGCCGAAGTAGTGACCATTGGAGATGAAATCTTATATGGTCAAATCACAGATACGAATACGCAATTCATCAGTGCTGAGCTGGATAAAATAGGTATCAGAACCTCACGAAAGATTTCAATTGGAGATGAGCGTGAAGCTATCCTTGAGATGCTCACAGAAGGGACAGAGAAGGCGGACATAATTTTGATTACTGGTGGTTTGGGTCCTACCAAAGATGATATCACCAAGAAAACCATAGCTGATTTTACCAATGATGTTCTGGAAAGAAGGCCGGAGGCTACTGAAGCCTTGATTGCCATCTTTAAGAAGTTTGGTAAAGAAATGACTGAGCTCAATGCTCAACAAGCAGACCTACCCTCAAAATGCACTTATTTATACAATGCTGTAGGCACCGCTCCGGGGATGTGGTTTGAGTACAATGATACTATCATCATAAGTATGCCTGGTGTACCTTATGAAATGAAATATCTGATGCAGAATGAAGTCATTCCTAGATTAAAAGAGGCTTTTGACAGACCTGTGATTCTGCATCGCATCATTCGTACGGCCGGGATTGGTGAATCATGGTTAGCTACAAAAATTGAAGACTGGGAGGATCAATTGCCCGAACATATCAAACTGGCCTACCTGCCTAGCCTAGGCCAGGTGCGTTTAAGACTGACAGGATCGGGTTCAAATGAGGAGCAATTGAAACAAGAGATAGATAAGGAGGTAGAAAAGCTATATCCTTTGATTGCGGAGTACATTCATGGCGAAGGCGACGAAGAACTGGAATTGACAGTGGCCAAGCTACTATTGGAAAAAGAAGCAACAGTAAGTTTTGCTGAAAGCTGTACCGGTGGATTCCTTTCGCATAGTTTGACCCGAAATGCAGGTAGTTCCGCTTATTATCTAGGTTCTGTTACCGCATATGCCAATGCAGTCAAAATGAACTTACTCGGCGTTAAAGAGGAAACGCTTAAATCTTATGGTGCTGTTTCTGAGCAAACAGTCATTGAAATGGCTGAAGGTGTTAGAAAAAGAATGGGTAGCACTTATGCAGTCAGTACAAGTGGTATTGCAGGCCCTGGAGGTGGCTCACCTGATAAGCCGGTAGGTACAATCTGGATTGCTTGTGCCGGCCCTGAAAAAACGGTAACCAAACTAATTACGAGTACAAAAGACCGCGAGAATAATATTAAATACGGAAGTAAAGTTGCCCTGAATTTGCTCCGTAAGATGATTTTAAACGAACTTTGACCGAACAAAACCCTGCCATATGGCTCAAGTAAAGATGAAGATGCCCACCATGGGCGAAAGTATCATAGAATGTACGGTTCTCAACTGGCTTGTCAGCGAAGGAGATACCGTTTCTGCGGATGACATGATACTTGAAGTAGCTACTGATAAAATTGACACTGAAATTGGTTCTGAATTTAATGGTGTTATCACAAAATTCTTGGTGCAGCCGGGTGATGTAGCAGCTATTGGAAGTCCTATCTGTATGATAGAAACCGACGAGACCTCTGATGTAGAAATAGACGAGGCCGTGGTCAGTGAACTGGAAGAGCAGATAGAAACCGCGGTAGCCGAGACTTCGAATCCTGTAAGTAAAGAAGGAGCTACTCGATTTTACTCTCCATTGGTGCTGAGCATAGCTCAAAAAGAAAGTATTTCAATGGAGGAACTAGAGGCCATCTCTGGTACCGGAATGCAAGGGAGGGTTACCAAAGACGATATCCTGAACTATCTCAAAAAAGGTAGAAAGAAAGATGCTTTTGAATTCCAGAAGGAGGAGTTTAAGGCAGGAGAAGATACCATTATTGAGATGGATAGGCTCAGAATGATGATTTCTGACCGAATGGTGAGTTCTAAGCGAATTGCACCGCACGTTTCTTCTTTTGTAGAGACTGACATGACGGCTGTGGTGAAATGGAGAAATAAGGTCAAAGATCAATTCTTTGATAAATACGGTGGCAAAATCACCTTCACTCCTATTCTGATCTATGCTGTAGCCAAAGCTATAAAGGCTTTCCCAATGATTAATATTCAGGTAGAAGTACCAAGAATAATTAAGAAAGGAAATATCAATATTGGAATGGCTGTGGCCCTGCCTGACGGCAATCTAATTGTACCTGTTATTAAGCATGCCGATCAGATGAGTCTCTCTGAACTTGCCATTAAAGTGAATGACTTGGCTCAAAGAGCCAGAAATAATAAGCTCAAACCAGACGAGCTGGCAGACGGTACGTATACCATCAGTAATATTGGTGGTTTTGGGAATATTGCCGGTACTCCTATTATCATGCAGCCTCAGGTGGCCATTATGGCTTTTGGAACTATCCAGAAGAAACCTGCTGTCATAGAAACACCGGAAGGAGACTTAATTGGGATTCGTCATAAAATGATCATTTCTCACTCCTATGATCATAGAGTGGTAGATGGCTCTTTGGGCGGTTTATTTGTAAAAGAAGTCTCAAATAATCTGGAGAATTTCGACATCAAC
Organism: Jiulongibacter sp. NS-SX5; assembly: GCF_052828545.1. The sequence continues at coordinate 639,605 of NZ_CM128248.1, read as the reverse complement.
CAGTCGATCTGATAAGTTATGGTATTTAACTCCTTTGCTTTTCTTATCTTTTTCCCCATTATAACGCTTCTGTATTTCTTCCTTCCGCACAAATACAGATGGTGGTTATTGCTGGTTTCCAGTTGTGTTTTTTATGCATGGTTTAAAGTAGAATACCTTCTTATTCTGGTTTTCACCATCATTGTAGACTACCTGGCCGCCTTGTGGATTGAAAAGTCATCGGGGAATCGACGTAAATGGGCATTGATCATTTCCATCATAGCCAATGTAGGAGTTTTAGCGGTGTTTAAATATGCCAACTTTATTCTAGGCTCTGCCAATGCTATACTTTTTAGAGTCGGTAAAGAACCGTTTGATCTATGGAACATACTTTTGCCCATCGGGCTAAGCTTCCATACGTTTCAGGCGATGAGTTATACCATTGAAGTTTACCGTGGAAAAGTACCTGCTGAGCAAAATCTCTTTCGCTACGCCCTTTATGTGATGTTCTATCCTCAGTTGGTAGCCGGGCCGATTGAGAGACCACAAAACGTTATTCACCAGTATTACGAGAAGCATAAGTTTGACTATAACCGTGTCATCAGCGGTTTACGTTTAATGCTATGGGGTTTGTTTAAAAAAGTGGTAATAGCAGACCGTTTAGCCATTTTCGTTGATAAAGTCTATGATCATCCTTTTGAATACTCAGGACTACCCGTAATCATAGCCACGGTCTTTTTTGGGTTTCAGATTTTCTGTGATTTTTCAGGTTATACCGATGTAGGTCTAGGTGCCGCCCGTGTGATGGGGTTTGACCTGATGAAGAACTTTGATCGGCCTTATTTCTCAAAGAGCATTTCAGAGTTTTGGAGAAGATGGCACATTTCACTGTCCAGTTGGTTTAGAGATTACGTCTATATCCCACTCGGAGGAAACAGAGTTTCTACAGCGAGAAAGTACTTCAATTTGTTTGTGGTTTTCATGTTAAGCGGCCTTTGGCATGGTGCCAGCTGGAACTTTGTAATCTGGGGTTCTTTACATGGTGTTTATCTCATTTTTGGTCAGTTAACAGGGAAAGTACAGCGAAAACTAATTGGACTTATCAATAATGAATTCGTTGAAAAGGCAATACATGCTGGTTTGGTCTTCTTTTTTGTGAGTCTAGGTTGGGTATTTTTTAGAGCCGCATATTTCAGTGAGTCCATTCATCTTTTAAAAGGGCTCTTCTCAGCATCCAGTCATTCTGTTTCAGAGGTTTGGAATATGATTGGTACAAAGGATGCTTTGATACTGTTATTTGCTGTAGGCTTGATGGAATCTGTCCATTGGTATCAAAGAGATAAATCCATTACGCAGTGGGTAGACCAGCAGCCTAAATGGCTCAGATGGGGTACCTATTATGTCTTATTTATGAGTATCATCCTTTTTGCGGTGTATTCTGATACTCAATTCATCTATTTCCAATTCTAAGCAGTGAAAAAGGATTTTATAAAACTGGTTAAAAATATCCTGCTCTTTACGAGTCCTGTTTGGTTATTGGCCATCAGCTATTTCGTTTTTGATCCATTTCATGTCTTACGTCATTATGAGGCATACCCTGATAATTACCTAAAAAGCTATAACAGGAATAGAATCAGTACTCAGATTTTCCTGAACAATAATGAAGCTCAGGAATACTCATCCTTTGTATTTGGGAGTAGTAGAAGTAGCGTTTTTTATACTAATGACTGGTCAAAATACATTCAAGACCCTACTCCTTATCACTTTGATGCCTCCAATGAAGATATTACAGGTATTTATCAAAAGCTCTCTTTTATCAATGCTCAGGGTAATAATATCAAAAATGCCTTACTTATTTTTGATGGTGAAACATTTGACCCTTATGTAGATCATGATGAGTCTATCATACATCTTAGAGATTGGCGTTTGAGTGGACAAAACAGATTTCTTTACCACCTACAGTTTTTCAAAGCATTCTTCAAGGAACAGTACTTCATCAAGTATTTTGACACTTTATTAAATAAGAGGTATAAGGCTTATATGTATGGGTCATTTGAAAACAAACATATGATCTATACCCCCGTTAATAATGATTTTATTTTTCAGGGATACATAGATCAAATAAAAGAGGATTCAATTGCCTACTATAATCGTGACCTCTTTTATACACGAAACCAAGAAGAAGTTACTTTAAATGCTTTGATCGACTCTACACAAACTGAAAATGGTTTATCAGAAATAGAGATGTTAGAAGCCATTAAAGGCATTTTTGATAAACACGAGACGTCATTCAAGATCGTTTTTGGTCCAAACTACGACCAGAAGAAGGTAAATCAAGACGATTTACTAGCGGTGAAAACTGTTTTTGGATCTGATAATGTTTATGATTTTACCGGAGTCAATGAATTGACCGAACCACTTTCCAATTACTACGAGATCTACCATTACAAACCCGTAGTGGCCAGAAAAATCCTAAAACAGATTTACCAAGAGTCTGATAATTAAGAACCTGCAAAGGAGTAAAAATCAAAGTGTGACAAGTATCACCTTTTGAGGATTTGATTGAATTTATCTTTGATAATATCGATCAAACTGACTTCACTTGAGACCAGAAGAAAGACTCGCAGACAAGGTAAACTCAAGCCTTCTCATATTGAAAATTTTGATTGCTGCTACAGTGCTTTTAGTACCTGCGGCAGTAGGCTTTATGATGTTTGATTCTGCCTGGCCAGAGTCCAAGCAACCTATAAGTGAAAATAGAATTCCCTACACTCCAAAAGAAAGGTTTAGCACGGCTCCTTCAGAAAAAAGAATGATGCATGCGGTGAATAGAGAACTATTGGAGTATGGAAAAGAACTGATAACCAATACAGCCTATTATATCGGCTTCAATGGCACCGAAAAGCAAATCACAAATGGTCTGAATTGCCAAAATTGTCATTTACAAGCAGGAGCCAAAGTGTGGGGCAATAATTATCTAAGTGTAGCCTCTACCTATCCTAAAATGAGGAAGCGATCTGCTCAAATGACCAATGTTTACGACCGCATCAATGGATGTCTACAGCGAAGTTTGAATGGTCTGCCAATGGAAAGTACCGAAAAAGAAATGCGAGCAATGGCCGCTTATATACAATGGCTTGGGCAAGATATACCAAAAGGTCAAAACGCCAAAGGCTCCAAAATTTATCCTTTAGAATTTATGGACAGGGCAGCTGACCCGGTGAAAGGGAAAGTAATTTATGAAGCAAAATGTAGCACTTGTCATCAGTCAAATGGATCAGGTGTGCTGGCTGAGAACCAAAGAACGTATACATACCCGCCGCTTTGGGGCAATCACTCCTATAATGATGGTGCTGGGCTTTATAGAATCTCAAAGTTTGCTGGTTATGTTAAAATGAATATGCCTTTCGGCGTAACCCATGAAAACCCTCAATTGACTGATGAAGAATCATGGGATCTGGCTGCTTATGTAGATAGTATGCCCAGACCAACAAAAGATAAATCTAAAGACTGGCCAAATATGGCTGATAAGCCTATCGACCATCCTTTTGGTCCATATGCTGACCCATTTTCAGAGCAGCAGCATAAATATGGTCCGTTTAAACCGATACAAGATTGGTATACCAATAATTCAAAGTCCAAATAATATGAAACTGATTATTTCTAGCATTTTACTCTTTTGCACTATTAGTGCTTTTGGTCAAAGTCAGCAAACGCATAAAATTGTCTTTCAAATGGCCACAGACGTACAAAAGGAGCAATCTTCCCTTGCTCGTCAATTAAACAATGTGCTCGACTATTGGCCGGATGCTGAAATAGAAGTGGTAGTTCACAGTGCGGCCATCCAATTTATGATGAAAGATCAAAGTATAGTAGAATCTGAGATTCTCAAACTACAGAAACGAGGCGTCACCTTCGCCGTGTGCCGAAACACCATGAAACGAAAAGGAGTAGAGGAAAATCAAATTATTACGGGTGCCCATTTTGTGCCTGTAGGCATTGCCGAAATAGTAGAAAAACAAGAGTCCGGCTTTGCATATATTAAAGCAGGATATTGATCGATAAATACTTAAAAACCTATTGAAATGAAGAACAGAAGAGATTTTTTAAAGAAAGGAGTGCTAGGAGGTTTGGCCTCTGCACTACCTGTTTCTGGTTTAGTGGCCGCAGAGCAGAAGCTTAAAACTGCATCAAATAAAAAAGATGAAAATGGTACCATCACTCTGCTACAAAGTACCGATGTGCACTGTCAAATCCACCCTCATGATGAACTCTTCTGGGAAAATGAGCAATTGGTTTTTAGAAAAGCCGGAGGGTATGCCCATATGGCCTCACTAATCAATAAAATAAGGGAAGAGAACCCTAATACAATTACGATAGACACTGGTGATATGTTTCAAGGTTCAGAGTTATCTGATAAAACTCAGGGAGACGCACTTGTACCTATTTTAAATGAGATTGATTATGATATTTACACGCCTGGAAACTGGGAGGTAATCTACTATAAACAGAAAATGCAGAAACTTTTGGGCGGCCTAAATGCCCCTAAAGTATGTGCCAATATGTTTCATGACAGAGGAGACGGTAGCCCATATGGCCTCACTAATCAATAAAATAAGGGAAGAGAACCCTAATACAATTACGATAGACACTGGTGATATGTTTCAAGGTTCAGAGTTATCTGATAAAACTCAGGGAGACGCACTTGTACCTATTTTAAATGAGATTGATTATGATATTTACACGCCTGGAAACTGGGAGGTAATCTACTATAAACAGAAAATGCAGAAACTTTTGGGCGGCCTAAATGCCCCTAAAGTATGTGCCAATATGTTTCATGACAGAGGAGACGGTACTCCGGGAGAACCAATTTTTCAGCCTTATCAAATAATTACCAAGCTTGGGATAAAGATAGGTTTCCTGGGCTATACTGATCATTTAGTACCCAGAAGACAACCGCCAGCATTAAGTGAGGGTATTGTTTATACCAAGCCTGAGGAGAATATCAGACATTATATTGAGCTATTACGTGGCCAGGAACAATGTGATTTTGTAATCATACTATCACACCTCGGTCTATCTCAGCAGATTGCACTCGCAAATAATCCGGAATGTGAAGGAGTAGATTATATTTTCGGTGGTGATACGCACGAGCGAATCAGAAAGCCCATAGAATGTAAATATGCCAAAGTAGTAGAACCCGGAGCTTTTAGCTCATTTGTGGGAAGACTTGATTTAAAAGTTGAGAATGGCCAAATCGTTGGTGAGAGTTATGAATTGATAGAAGTAGACCCGGTCAAATATCCTGCTGATCAAAAAATCGCTTCCATCATCAAAAAACACGAAACACCTTACCTCAATAGCATAAATGAGGTTTTAGGCTATAGTACTATTCCACTTTACAGAAATTTTGTCATTGAAAACACCATGGATACCATGGTAATAGACGCCTTAAAGTGGAAGACAGGTGTTGATATCGCCTTGTCAAACGGATTCAGGTTTTGTCCGCCAAGAACCCCAAATGAAGATGGTTTGGTACCCATAACACAAGGCTATCTTTTTGATATGTTACCAGTAAACTCTCCCGTGAGGATTGGTACGATCAAGGGAGACAGTATTGTACCCTGGTTAGAACGTGAATTAGAAAATGTCTTTGCCCGCGAAGCCAGTAGGAGATTTGGTGGATGGGTCGTAAAATTCAGAGGAATGGAGCTGGAATTTTATGGTTTCAAACCTATGGGAGAAAAAGTAGCCAAAGTAACTATTGGTGGTAAACCAATTGACCCAAATAAGGACTATACTGTTTGTGCGTGTGAACGAGAAGGCGACCCAGACGATGCCATTTGCAGAATGCGAAATGTAAGAAACACTTACTCTGAAAAATATACGCTGCATGATGCAGTTAGAGCTTATTTGAAAGAACATTCGCCAGTAACTCCTACTCCAGTGGGCTCTTTGAAAATTTTGGATGGTGATCAGAAATTACTCTCTCAAGTTTGGGGAGTCGATTATGAATTTTCTTAAGTTCTACCTATATGAATCTTGTTTAAAGCCCTTTTTAGGGCTTTTTTTATTTTGATAGGCCTGATTGATCAAAGGCTTGGTAACATCCATCACATTAAATGGCTTAGGCAAAAATTAATTTTGTGATGAAGATCATACTTCATCATGAACAAAGCGACTTATACCCTATTAATGCTCCTTCTGCCACTCCTGGCCATATCCCAGGAGGCAAGTCCGTCCACTAGGAGGTCATTAGCCGCATTTTTGAAAGAAGGCTCTTTCAGCGGTAAGGCACGAGCGTATTTCATGAACTCTAATAACCAATCGCCTCTGTCAGATTATCATGGTCTAGGAATTGGGGGTGGTTTAGGTTATCAAACACCTACTTACAAGGGTTTCTCTGCAGGGATGAGTGGCTACTTTATAGTAAATGCCTATTCTTCTGACTTTACAGAGATTGATTCTATCACTCAAAATCCGAATCGATATGAATTAGGTTTATTTGATGTAACCGACCCTAATAATACATCTAATCTGTATCGTTTAGAGAATCTATTGGTTCAATATTCAGGCGGTGATTTTACTTTAAAATACGGCCAATTCAAGCCTGATTATTTTTTCATCAATCCTCAGGATGGCAGAATGAGCCCGACAATGGTTCGAGGTTTTGATGGCAGGTTTAATAGGAATAACGCTAATATTCAACTCAGCTATTTACATCAGGTCTCCCCAAGATCTACAGTCAAATGGTACTCTGTTGAAGAAACCTTCGGCATCTACCCTACTGGTCGGGCCACTGATGGCAAAGCCTCAAACTATTATGGCAATATCAGTTCAAATGGGATTCTTCTTTTAGAGGTAAATCAAAAAATTGGTAACCTTTTGAATACCAAATTTGGCCTAATGAATGTGAATAAGGTTTTTAGTACTTATTACACACAAATTGAACTTAAAGGTGCTAAGGGCTGGTCTTTTGCCACGCAAGGAATTTACCAACATGCCAGTCATGATGGATTGAATCAATCTTATATCGATTCAGATCATCAATCAACTGTACTAAGTACTCGACTAGCTAAAAACAGCTCAATGGGAGAATTTGATTTCAATTATACCCGAGTTTTTGATCAAGGGAGATTCTTAATGCCACGAGAGTGGGGTCGCGAGCCGCTTTATACTTTTCTTCCCAGAGAACGAAAAGAGGGTACGGCTAATGTTCATGCTATAACAGCAAACTATCATTTCAGCCCAAATACGGAGACCACCCTTCATGCCGGTATTGGTAACTATTGGTTACCCGACCCATCAGACGCATTCCGAAATAAATATGCCATGCCCTCCTATGCTCAGTTAAATGTAGATGCCACTTATAAGTGGAAAAACTGGCTGGAAGGCGGCTCTGTTAAACTGCTTTATGTATTCAAAAAAGGAAGAGAAGACGATTTTGAGAATCTCAAATACGTCTTTAATAAAGTCAATATAAGCCTAATCAATCTAATTTTTAATTACACTTTTTAATTCATCAATATGCTTGAGTTTTTGTCAAAACCCTGGCCATGGTATGTGGCAGGTCCCCTTATCGGGCTCATGGTGCCCGCCTTATTATTGCTCGGCAATAAATCCTTAGGAATTTCATCTTCACTCAGACATGTCTGTGCTATGTGCATGCCCGGGAATATTAAGTTTTTTCAATACGACTGGAAAAAGGAAGCTTGGAATCTATTCTATGTGGTTGGTATAGGCGTAGGTGCTTTTTTGGCCACAGAATATTTAGCCAATCCAGACCCAATGACCCTTGGATCAAAAACACTGGCCCGATTATCAGATTTTGGCTTGGCAGAGCCTTCTGGTTTACAGCCTCTTGAGATATTCGGGCTAGACCAAATTCTTTCATTAAAAGGATTAGTATTCCTGGTTATTGGCGGCTTTATGGTGGGCTTTGGCACCCGATATGCAGGAGGCTGTACTAGTGGTCATACCATTATGGGTCTATCTAATTTACAATGGCCTTCATTAGTAGCCACTATGTGTTTTATGATAGGTGGTCTAGTCATGACTCACCTAATACTACCTCAACTATTTAACCTATTTTAATCATGCAAGTATTAGAAAATAAACCACCAGAGGCCTGTGAGGCTCCTAACTCACAAAAACAAAGAGAGAGTTTATCGGGTCACCTAAAGTATCTGGCATTAGGAATGATCTTCGGTATCATTTTCATAAAGGCGGAGATAGTTTCATGGTATAGAATCCAGGAAATGTTCTTATTTGATAATTTCCATATGTATGGCGTCATAGGCTCTGCCGTAATTACCGGGGCACTGTCAGTTTACCTGATCAAGCGATTCAATATCAAAACCATCCACGGAGAAAAAGTAGTCCTCAAAGACAAAGTCTATAACCATGGCCAGATTTATGGCGGGCTGATTTTCGGTTTGGGCTGGGCAGTTACAGGGGCTTGCCCTGGTCCTTTATATGCTCAGCTAGGTGCTGGCTATTTGTCAATCAACGTTTCCATCCTCTCAGCCATTGCTGGTGTTTGGGTTTATGGAAGGTTCAGAGATAAACTCCCTTCTTAAGACAATGCCTCTGTGATAACTCTCACAGTATTCGGCGTGCCCCATAGGTACATTTGTATTAGATCATAAACAGCGAGAAAAAGATGACAGAAATTATAGGATTTGCTTTAGCCACAGTTATAGGCATTAGCCTGGGTCTGATAGGTGGCGGTGGCAGTATTCTAACACTTCCTATTTTGGTTTATCTGCTGGGTATTAACCCGGTGCTTAGTACGGCCTATTCATTATTCGTAGTGGGTAGTACTTCATTGGTAGGCTCTTTCAATTTTATGAAAAAGGGGCTTGTCAGTTATAAAACGGCAATCATTTTTGCTATTCCATCGTTTTTGGCGGTTTTTCTGACCCGGAAATACCTTATGCCAGCCATACCAAACGAGTTGTTTAGTATAGGTAATTACACAGTGCAAAAAGATTTTGCTATCATGATTCTCTTTGCTCTAGTGATGCTAATGGCTTCTTACTCCATGATTACTGACAATAAACCTGAAGGCAAAGAAGGAGAAGCACTCAAGTTTAATTACCCGTTAATTGCGGCCGAAGGGTTCGTTGTAGGTACACTTACTGGAATAGTGGGTGCAGGCGGTGGTTTTTTGATCATTCCAGCCTTGGTTTTACTTGTAAGGTTACCGATGAAAATGGCAGTAGGTACTTCCTTATTGATCATAGCAGCTAAATCGCTCATCGGCTTTCTGGGAGATCTAGGCAATCAAGTCATTGACTGGCAGTTTCTTATCATTTTTACAGTGCTTTCTATCGTCGGGATTTTTATAGGCACCTGGCTATCAAAGTTTATTCCCGGCAAAAAATTAAAAAAGTCATTTGGGTGGTTTGTACTTATCATGGCAGTTTACATAATTCTTAAGGAAACAGTCCTTAAGTGATTTATTATAAGCGATTTGAGAATCGTAAAAACTCTCACACGCACTTTTTCAACAATTAAATAGTTAAGAATACAGATATGAAAATAGAACAAATTTATACGGGATGTTTGGCTCAGGGAGCCTACTATATTGAGAGTGAAGGTGAAGTAGCAATAGTAGATCCTCTAAGAGAGGTAGAACCATATATTGAAAAAGCGAAAAAGGAAAACGCAAAGATTAAGTATGTGTTTGAGACGCATTTTCATGCCGATTTTGTTTCTGGCCATATTGACTTATCACAAAAAACAGGAGCCCCAATTATTTACGGCCCCAACGCTGTAACTGGCTTTGATGCACATGTTGCCAAGGACAATGAAGAGTTTAAACTCGGGAAGGTGACCATAAAGGTGCTTCATACACCAGGCCACACTATGGAGTCTACCTGTTTCCTGTTAATTGATGAAAATGGGAAAGAAAAAGCTCTTTTCAGTGGAGATACCCTGTTTATAGGTGATGTAGGAAGACCAGACCTGGCTCAAAAATCAGACTTGACCATGGAAGATCTTGCGGGATATTTGTTTGACTCGCTGAGAAACAAAATAATGACATTGCCTGATGATGTTGTAGTGTATCCGGCACATGGTGCAGGCTCCGCTTGTGGCAAAAACATGAGTAAGGAAACCACTGATCTTTTAGGCAATCAAAAACGAATTAATTATGCTTTGAGAGCAGATATGACCAAGGAGGAGTTTATCAAAGAGGTGACGGATGGCTTGACAAAGCCACCTCAGTATTTCCCTCAGAATGTGATGATGAATAAGCAAGGTTATGATTCTATAGATATGGTAATGGAAAGAGGTGCTCAGGCACTTAGTCCTATTGCTTTTGAAGCCGCAGCCAATGAAACGGGTGCTGTAGTTTTGGATACCCGAAATCCACAGGATTTTGCCAAAGGCTTTGTTCCAAATTCAATAAATATTGGCCTGAACGGACAATTTGCTCCTTGGGTGGGTGCTCTTATTCCTGATCTAAAGCAAGAGATCTTACTCATTACCGAAGAAGGGAAAGAAGAAGAAACAGTGATCAGGCTGGCACGTGTAGGGTATGATCATACTTTAGGTTACTTGAAAGGTGGTTTTGAAGCTTGGAAAGAAAGTGGTGCTGAAGTGGATAACATTGAGTCTATTTCTGCTGAAGAATTAGCCACTAGAATGAAGTCTGAGGAAGATATCAATGTTTTGGATGTCAGAAAACCTGGAGAATATACCGCTGAGCATATTGAAGATGTCAATAATTTCCCGCTTGACTATATCAATGATAAAATGTCTGAACTTGACAGAGAAAAAACCTACACTATTCACTGTGCTGGTGGATATAGAAGTATGATAGCCTCAAGTATTTTAAAAGCCAGAGGATTTGATGTAGTTGACGTGGCTGGTGGTTATGGAGCTATCAAGAAGTCAGAACTCTTTAAGACGACAGACTATGTATGTCCTAGTACTTTGAAATAATCGATAAACTAAGACGAAAAAAGCCCCTGCGTCAATGACACAGGGGCTTTTTTATAGGTTTTGGCCTTCTTATAGACTGTCTATAAAGTCTTTAATTTTATCTTTGGTTTCACCAGTCTTTTCTTGAATAACACCTATCAATTCGGTTTCCTGACCTTCTTCGTAAGCCAGATCATCCTCATTTAGTATTGCCCATTTTTGCTGGATTTTACCTTTAATTTGATTCCAGTTTCCTTTGATTTTATCCTTTGTTGCAGTTGTCATAATCTTTGTTTTTAGTTTGACTAAAGTGCTAAAATTGTTGATCCACAATAGAATAGAGTAGAAACTGAGGAAATAGATAAACAAGTGATACTGTAATTCTACAATATGACTCTTAGACGAAAAATGACGACTACAAAAAAGTCAAAAGACAGAATCGAAGGTCTTAAGCTATTGCCTTTTATACTTAAGCCTTAAGCAAAAAATGTTGCTTTGGTTGTTTCTTTCTAAAAAAGACGATCCCCATTTGAAAGAGATCAATTGAAATAGTGACTTCGGGGTGAGCAATAATTTCATCCCATGCTTTACGCATTCCATCAGACCAATTGATATCATCAAAAACGAAACAGCCCTCTTCATGAACTTTAGCTAAACAAGCCTCAAAGTACTTTATCGTGGGACCGTATTGATGATTGGCATCGAAGAAAACCAAGTCCAACTTAGGGACTTGTTCAAGGGTATGCTGCAGAGTTTGATCTAAATCGCCCAAAATGGGTGTTATATTCTTACACTCCAACTTTTTGAAATTCTCTTTGGCAATACTAAGGGTATTGGAGCATCCTTCAAAGGTGTAAACTTTGCCGTAAGGACTTGCTTTTGACATCAAGGCAGTGGTGAGTCCCAATGATGTTCCTAACTCAAAAGAGGTTTTATAGTCAAACTTTTGAATGATTCCCGCTATTATTTTTGACCATTTAAAGCATTTAACGGCAGTAGCTGCTACACGCTTTACCTTACGTTGAGTTTTATTACTAAACTTACTGCCAGCACCTAAATCATTGATCTCAATAATTCGGTCATCATTCTTTAGAACCTTGAAAACAGCCTTAATTGCCTCTTCCTGATCAATATCCTGACGATTTTTGATGACTGTTTTATAGAAATCGAAGACAAATGGAGAGTGTAAAGAATGCTCATCTTTGGCATTCCAACGGTATTTCAGGAATTCCTTAACCATTAATTTTCAAGGAATGGAGTACTCATGATAAACTCAGGGATGGTTACTTCAAAACGTTTTCCGTCAAGCACCCTTTCCATGATATATACTCCATACATTTTGCCAATAGGTGTAGCTAAGTTACAACCCGACACATAAGAATGTTTTTCTCCAGGCTCTATGACAGGCTGAACTCCTATCACACCATCACCTTGCACTTCTCTGTGATATCCGTAAGAGTCAATGATATGCCAGTGTCTACTGATAAGCTGAACCGTCTGCTCGCCTTCATTTTCAATATGGATTTTGTAGGAAAATACGTAGTTATTCTGCTTCGCATTTGAATAATACGGCTGAAACTCAGTTTGCACTGTGACCCTGACACCCTCTGTAGTAGCTGTAAACATATTCTGCTTTTCCTCTTCCAAAAATAAGTATTTTCGCCTTATAAACGAAAACGTAAAGTCCGTTTAATCATTATGTCGGTGAATATAGAAGAAAGTTGGAAGCGTGTTTTAAGCAAGGAATTTGAGAAAGACTACTGGAAAAGGCTCACCACATTTGTAAAAAATGAATACTCGAGCGACCGATGCTTTCCACCCGCTAAACTCATTTTCAATGCCTTTGATTCCTGTCCTTTTGACAAGGTCAAAGTCGTTATCATTGGACAGGATCCCTATCATGGTCCCGGCCAAGCCCACGGGCTTTGCTTTTCGGTGAATGATGGAGTGCCATTCCCACCATCCTTAATGAATATTTTCAAAGAGCTGCAAGATGATATTGGGAAGCCTATACCCAAAACTGGCAATCTGCAGTCTTGGGCAAACCAAGGAGTATTGTTACTTAATGCCACACTCACGGTAAAGGCCCATCAGGCGGGTTCGCATCAAAAACAAGGATGGGAAAAGTTTACCGACGCTGTGATTGAACAAATCAACAAAGAGAAACAAGGCGTAGTTTTTATGCTTTGGGGGAGCTACGCTCAAAAAAAGGGACAATATATTGACGCCTCAAAACATCATATTCTAAAAGCTGTTCACCCATCACCCTTGGCGGCCAACAGAGGCGGATGGTTTGGCAAGAAGTTATTTAGTCAATGTAATTCTTACTTAACAAAAAGTGGCCAAGATCCCATTCAATGGTAATTGGCAGCGTGAATTCACTATTTTTGATAAAAAGCATACTCTATTGAAAACACCTTCATATACCGGCGGCTGGAAATCCATCTATTACTCTTTACATGTAGTTAAAGAAGTAGGACCGGCAGCATTCGCTAAGTCTTTGCTTTCAAAAAACACCTGTAAAACCTGTGCTTACGGGATGGGTGGACAGAAAGGTGGAATGGTCAACGAGGAAGGTGATAAAATCGAAGTTTGCAAGAAATCATTGCAAGCACAATTGACTGATATTCAGCCTGGAATTGCTTCGGATTTTTGGTCTAGGAACAGTATTGAAGACTTAAAAGAGTTAAGACCTAGAGAATTGGAAATGCTAGGTAGATTAAATGATCCTATCTTCAAAAAGAAAGGTGAAAGTCACTATTCAGCAATAAACTGGGTCAGTGCAATGGGTCTCTTGATCCAAAAATATAGAGAAACAAATCCTGATAATACCTTCTTCTACAGCAGTGGAAGAAGCAGTAACGAAGCCTCCTTTTTACTTCATTTGTTTGCCAGACTTTATGGTACCAATAATGTCAATAATTGCTCCTATTACTGTCATCAGGCTTCGGGCGTTGGAATGGGTCGAACCTTAGGAACAGGCACAGCCACTGTACAATTCAAAGATGTCAAAAAAGCAGATTTGATCTTTGTCATTGGTGCAAATCCGGCCTCAAATCATCCTCGTTTTTTGACAGAATTGATGCACTGCAGAAGAAGAGGCGGAAAAGTTGTGGTGATTAACCCGGCTAAAGAACCTGGTTTGGTAAAATTTGCCATTCCTTCTGATGTTCGATCATTTTTAAGCCCTGGTTCTGAGATTGCTTCGCATTACCTGCAACCTACCATTGGTGGCGATATGGCAGTGCTTTATGGTATTGCTAAAAGTATCCTCGAGAGAGGAGCAGAAGATCAAAATTTCATTGAAAACCATACCGATAGTAGTGAGGAATTTATTGCTGGTATTCAGTCACTTAGTTGGACTGAAATAGAACAATCTTCAGGTATTACAAAAGAAGAAATCATAGAGATTGCTGATGTTTATGCAAACTCGAAGAACACAATTTTCACCTGGGCTATGGGGATTACTCACCATACTCACGGGGTTGAGAATGTAGAGGCTATTGTAAACCTTGCCATGATCAGGGGTATGTTGGGTAGGCCACATGCCGGTCTCCTACCCCTAAGAGGTCACTCTAATGTTCAAGGTGTAGGATCAGTAGGCGTGACTCCTGTACTTAAAAAACAGATTTTTGAGGCTATAGAAATAGAATTGAAAGTCCAGCTACCGCAAAAAGAAGGTTGGGATACGATGGAGTGCATGCGACAGTCTGCCGAAAGCAAAGTAGATCTTGCTTTTATCTTAGGCGGCAATCTTTATGCATCAAACCCAAATCTTAATTATGCCGAGAAAGCATTGTCAGCTATTCCATTCAAGGTCTTTTTAAGCACCACTCTAAACGAAGGTCATCTTTATGGAGTAGATCAAGATGTTTTGATCTTACCGGTGAAAGCCAGGGATGAGGAAGATCAAAAGACCACTCAGGAGTCCATGTTTAATTATGTTAGAATGAGTGATGGTGGTATCGAAAGGCATTCTAATACCCGATCAGAATTTGACATTATTTTAGACTTGGCAAAAGCTATTATTCCTGCAGATAAATTTGATTTTTCAGAAGTAAAGTCCTTTGATGATATCAGAAAACTGATTGCTAAAACTATTCCGGGATTCGGAAAAATTGAGTCTATTGAAGAGACAAAAGAGGAGTTTCAAATTGATGGAAGGACATTTCATGAGCCAAATTTTGGCACTCCAGACGGTAAAGCCAGGTTTATTCTGAATCCTTTGCCGCAGGAAAAGAAAAAGGATGTTTTCAAACTAATGAGTGTCCGTTCTGAAGGGCAGTTTAACTCAATAGTGTATGAAGAAATCGATGCCTGGCGAGGTGTTACTGACCGTAATACGATATTGATGAATCCGGAAGATATGGCCTCCAAGTCACTAAAAGACGGCGATGTGGCAGAGTTTACGAGTAAGGTTGGCTCTCTCAAAATGAAAGTTCAGGCCTTTGATATTTCAAAAGGCTGCATATTGGGCTATTATCCCGAGACCAATTATTTAGTTGGCTCAGAACTGGACCCAAAAAGTAAAACCCCGGCATTTAAAAATACCGAGGTTTCAATTCAAAAGATCAATTGATTTAGCTCAAAGCTTCACCTTCAAACTCTACCCCATCCCAACCAAACTTCATAAAGTTTCGGATATTCTGATGGTCATCACCTTGAAGGTTTTTCATAACGTCATTTCTGTAATAAGTACCAAAACAGAAAAGTGTTTGGTCCTTAGTTAAATGGTTTTTCTGAGCAAAAGCGAAAATCTTACACGAGCCATTGTTTTGCCCAGCCTCATTATATGTTTCACCATTTTTAAATGCTGTGGGCGTAAAAGTGTAGTTCTCCTCAATCGTTTCTATGGTATCAGAGAATGACACCTTGTCTGGCATAGTATTCAGCTTATCTATAAATTCTTCTAATTTCATTCTTTAGGATAATACGTTTAAAACAGCCTCGTAATTAGGCTCTTGTGTAATTTCAGGTACTTGTTCAGTATATGTTATGGTACCGTTTTCATCAAGAACTACAATAGCTCTACTGTGCAGATTTTGAAGTGGACCATCGGCAATTTCAAGACCATAATCCTTACCAAAACTACCTGTGGCGTAATCTGATAGAGTTTCTACGTTTTCAATTCCTTCAGCACCACAAAAACGAGAGTGAGCAAATGGAAGATCTCTGGAAATACATAAAACCTGAGTGTTTTCCACTTTAGAGGCCATTTTATTAAATTCTCTTACAGAAGCGGCACACACACCTGTATCTATACTCGGGAAAATGTTAAGGATAACTTTCTTGCCTTTATAATCACCTAGTTTGGCTATTGAAAGATCGCTTCTTGTTAATTCAAAGTCTTTTGCGGCACTTCCGTTTGATGGTAAAGTACCCACAGTATTAATAGGATTTCCTTTTAGAGTTATTTCTGCCATTATAATTAGTTTTTTGGTATAAACGTGAAACTATACATTGCCGTTCTAAAGGCCTTACTTTTTCTTTTTGCTCTTTCTCTTTTTACGCTTTTTCAGCTGAGCCACCTCTTCTATTTCTTTTCTGATCTGTTTCATGGTCACAGATTCATTTTCATTTGACAAATCCATTGTCTGCTGATAGAGGCTCTTATCGATGATCAATTCATCAATTTCATGACCTATATATTCTTCAATGGCCTCCAAATACTCTTTTTCATTGGGGCTACAAAACGAGAAGGCAATACCTTTCTCTCTTCCCCTACCTGTTCTTCCGATTCGGTGAACATAATTCTCCGGTACGTCTGGCAGATCATAATTAATTACGACCTCAACATCAGGGATATCAATACCCCTCGCAGATATGTCCGTGGCAATTAGCACCTTACAAACACCGCTCTTAAAAGCCTGCATGACTCCAGAACGTTCTTTTTGATCTTTATCGCTGTGTATGGTCAAGGTGTCAATATTCACCCTTTCCATGGCTGCTTTTACCCGCTCAGCACGAACTTTTGTCCTTACAAAGACCAGCATTTTTCGATCTTCATTTTCTTGGATGGCCCTTTCAAGAAAAAAGCGTTTGTCATCCATCTCCAGAAATGTAACCGCATGAGTAATGTTTTTTGAGATAGGGTCTTTAGGCGAAATCTGAATCCTGATAGGATTCTTCACCAAAGAATAGGCGAGCTTTTTAATTTTCTCATTAATAGTAGCCGAAAAGAACAGGGTTTGTCTCTTCTTCGGCAAATACCCAATAAGATCTTTGATATCCTGATAAAATCCTAAATCAAGCATATGATCGGCCTCATCCAGAACCAGAAGTGTCGCTTCTTCCAGGCGAATAAATCCTTGACTTCTCAAGTCAAATAATCTACCCGGAGTGGCCACGATGATGTCTACCCCATCAGATAGTTTTTCTTTTTGAGGGTCTTGTTCTGTGCCACCATATAAAGCCATGGTACGCACACGGGTGTTTTTACCAATCTGATTAAATACATCGGCTATTTGGATGGCTAACTCATGCGTAGGAGCCATAACCACGCACTTTACCCCTTTCTTGCGAGTACCTTTTTTCCGTTCATTTATCAGATGAAGAATAGGAATCGCAAAGGCCGCCGTTTTTCCGGTACCGGTTTGAGCAATACCAAGAATATCCTCACCTTTGAGAATGGGAGGAATAGCCTTAAACTGTATATCTGTAGGTCTCTTGAACTCAAGTCTTTCCAGACTCTTTTTGATTTCAGGAGCAATACGATAGTCTTCAAATTTCATTAAATGCCCTTAGATGCACAAAGCTAACGCTTTTGTCCATGTTTGATAGGCTTCCTGATATTCTTCAGTAGAATTAGCCTCAGGCTCAATGGTTTTTAATAAGGTCAATCCCGTCATGGCTTCTGCCAATGAAGCATAGATACCAGCACCAAAACCACCACCAAGGGCCGCACCTTTGGCTCCATCGGTATCATAAAGCTCTACTGGTGTTTGAGTTATGTTTACCAAAGTTTTTGAGAAGACATCAGACAAGAACATATTAGCCTTACCTGCTCTGATTACTTTAGGATCTACCCCGTTGGCCTGCATCATATCAAAACCATATTTCAAAGAGAATGCTATTCCCTCCTGTGCAGCTCGGTAGATATGAGCATCTGTGTGAGAATTGAAGTCTAGGTTCATCAATTGAGCACCTACTAGTTTGTTCTCTAGCATCCGTTCAGCTCCATTCCCAAACGGAAGAATAGCCAAACCGTCACTACCTACGGCAACATTTTCAGCCTGTTTATTCATTTCAGGGTAGTCGATACCCTTGGCAATATTATGTTTTACCCAGCTATTCAAAATACCCGTGCCATTAATACAAAGAAGTATACCAATACGAGTAGCATCATCCATTTGATGATTCACATGGGCAAAAGAATTAATTCTTGATTTCGGATCATAAGAAACCTGATCACTGACTGCATAAACTACTCCTGATGTACCTGCCGTAGCTGCTATTTCCCCAGGGTTAAGTACATTCAATGAAAGAGCATTATTGGGCTGATCGCCAGCTTTATAGCTGACAGGCGTGCCTATTTGCAAACCCAATTCGTTCATGGTTTGCTGACTTACCTCTCCATGATTAGAGAAAACAGGCTTGATCTCAGGTATAAGGTCATTGCTGAAACCATAAGTTTTCATGACATCCTCAGAGACCTGATTATCACAGAAATCCCAGAAAATACCCTCTGAAAGTCCGCTGTTGGAGGTACTTATTTCACCAGTCAGTTTCATCCCGATAAAATCACCCGGAAGCATGATTTTATAGCATTGATCGTAAAGCTCAGATTCATTTTCCTTTACCCAGGCTAGTTTAGATGCCGTAAAGTTTCCAGGAGAGTTTAATAATCGACTTAGTGCTTTCTCTTCTCCTATGCTTTTAAAGGCCTTCTCTCCTGTTTCTACTGCTCTACTATCACACCAAATGATAGAAGGTCTAAGTACTTTTTGGTTTTTATCAATCATCACTAAACCGTGCATCTGATATGAGATACCAATAGATCTGATTTCTTTGACATTAAACTTACCAGAACTCGTAAGTCTGGTAATAGCTTTCTTGGTATTCTCCCACCACATTTCCGGGTCCTGTTCTGCCCAACCAGCTTTAGGTGAAGAAATAGGAGCTTCTTTATCAGGATATTGTGCAGAGGCAACTACCTGACGAGTAGAAGCATTAACAACTGTAGCTTTAATGGAAGAAGTCCCAATATCAAGACCAAGTAAATACATATGGTTTTGCTGTTTTCTAGTTTGAGTCTCAAAACTAATACAAATCCCTAAATATTAATTGTCGGATAGACACTTATTTTGTCGAATACCCATCCTATCTTTTACATTTTATGCCTAATCGCTTATTTCAAATTCTAAAACTATGACATTCTTAGGGTAATCTGTGAGAGTACCTTCAGAATCAGAATGAGACAATTTTTCCCAATCCATACCCCCTTTCCTATAGCCGATACTACCTTCGCCTCTTTCACTTCCAAAACTAGGTTCGTAGTATTCTTTAGAACCTAATCGTGTTCCGTTCTTATCATAAATAGTGTATTCATTTACATTTTGATCAACAAGAAGCCATTGTACCGCTACAAATACACCTTCTGGAGGTATTTTTATATTAAAGGGTTTTAAATTGACAGATGTTACACGTTTACCTTTATCCGCTATTCCAAAGATTTTCTCATGATGTAAGTAATTACCTGGCTGACCATTCTCGTCAATTGAATAAATAATGACCTCGAACTTTATGTTTGACTTTTGGGATATCGTCAAAAATGACACTGATTTTAGATAGCATAAATTTTTAAAATCCTCATTAGGCTCTATTTTTCTAGCACTTTGCCAATTGTGACTGCCGTAGTTATTACCTAAATAACCATTAATCTGCTTCCTCTTTAATTTACTAAAAGCTTTTGTACGCCTCCATTGTGGGGGATTTACAGTGACCTCATTCAATATTGATAGCTTTGGTTTAAGAGTAAATTCCTTGTTTTTACCAAGCGTAAATTGATGAGAATAAAAGCCTACGGAAGAAATTAATAGGGTATCACCCGCTACAGAGCCAAATGGATTAAATGTCCCTTGGCTATCGGCAGTATAAGCTCTGTTTTTTGAAAGGTTTGTAATGCTCGCAAAAGGTATTATATCCCGATTCTCGGCACTTAAAACTTGCCTTAGGTTATCTTGACTGAATCCCAATGTTGATAAATAGAAAAGGAATATTGTAGTTAACCAATAAGTCATGTGAATAAATTATATAAACTAAAAGTAAAACACTTTGGTCAATCAGCGTGTAGCCCAATAAATATTTACAGTTTTTTAAGGAACCATTCAAGTTCCAAGTTTAACTCCATTTTTAGTCCAAACTGAAACCTCTTGTTTCGGTTTTCCAAGACTCATTTTAAACAAAACACCCCATTATTTCATTATAACGGGGTGTCCCAAAAAGTAATCTTTTAAAAATCCTATTTACTCTGGAAACAAACTTCTATCAATACCTGGGATGATCTTCAAGGCATTTTTGTAATACATTTTCCTTAAGACTTCATCTGAAAGCCCTAAGCCATACATTGGCCAGAAAGCATGGTACTTTTTGTGATATTGAAAATACTCATCTTCAGTTTCCAGAACTCTAAAATAGGTCACATATTCTTCAGGTTTCCAGCTGTCTTTTCCAAAAAGGACTCTATCCTGCCACTTTGTAAAGAATCTGTTAGCCGTACGAGGCTGACGACCAAGTTCAGCTATGACAGCACCTATTTCAGCGTATACATTCGGCATTGCAGTCAAAATACTATCGAGTTTCGGCAGGTTATTAGGATACCACCCCATATGGGCGGCTATGAAGGTTGTATTTGAGTGCTTTCTAAAGACATTATGCTGCTGATCTATCAATTCTTCCCAGCTGTAATCGCCTTTGTCTGTATCTCTTTTTCTTCTTGGATGCGTTTTTAGCTCCAGCCAACGTTCATTAAACTTGGTCATTGGATCCCAGAAAGGAGCAGGATCTGCGGTATGAATCAGAACCGGTATGCCCAATTCCCCAGCCTTAGCCCAAACAGGGTCTATTCTTTCATCATCTACAGCTACTAAAGAACCATCAGCATTTTTAACACTGAAGCCCAGACTTTTATAAATTTTAAGACCTTGAGCTCCTCGTTTCTTCACATCATCTTCCAGCATTTGAACGGCACGTTCTGTCCAGCCTGGTTCTGAGATATTATTGAAATCAATGTTGGTAAAAATGACAATTCTACCCGGTTGATTTTCTTTGACCGTCTGAACATAACTCTCTAATGTTCTTGTGGACTCATCAATATCTCTAGTCCACCCTCTACCACTTAAATTGACCATAACCCCCATATTTAGGGAATCCATGTAAGCTACAATCTCATCCACTTTTTCTTTGGAGTTCATACCAAATTGATGGTTATGAACATCAATAAATGGGAACTTTGCTCTATGTATCTCGCCTTGGTTGGGGACTACCAGTGTAGAAGTGGGATTGTATTCTTCAAAAGTGATTTCACCATTATTATCACCAATGGCAATCTGCTGAGCATAAGACATGCTAACTAAACCAATGGCAGCCAGCGTCAACTTAAACTTCATAAAGTATAGGATATGGTTTAAAAATATGCCTAATAGTCACCTTTGATAAGGAAACATTGCATACAGTCTAAAAACAGGTGAGATTCCACTCTATTTCTTAAACAAAATACAAACCGCATGAGCCTCTAAACCTTCTTTTCTACCAACAAAACCCATGGTCTCTGCGGTTGTGGCTTTTATACTAACACAATCTGGTTCTATATCAAGGCTTTCGGCAATCACCTTTTTCATTTCAGGTACATATTTGCCGATTTTAGGCTCTTGCAGAATCAGTGTGGAGTCGATATTACCTAGTTCCCAACCTTTTTCATTGATCATTTTATTGACCTCTCTCAAAAATATCTTACTATCTGCTCCCTTCCATTGAGGGTCGGTATTTTTGAAATGAAGACCTATGTCACCTAGAGACAATGCACCTAACATGGCATCACATATAGCATGAAGCAATACATCGGCATCAGAATGACCCATAGAGCCCACATGATGAGGTATTTGTATTCCTCCAAGAGTTAATTTATATCCTTCGGCTAGTTGGTGAACATCGTAACCATGCCCTATCTTTATTCCATGCATTCGTGTACTAAATTGAATTTTGAGACTGCAAGTTAAAGAATGATCGTTTTTAGAATAGTTTAAAAACAAAAAACGAGGATAGATCCTCGTCTTTTATTGCCCTTACCTGTTTGTTTTTGCATCTGTAATGCCTGACAAATATACTTAACGTATATTATTAAACGGCACTTTTATATTAAGAAATCGTTAAGTCAATCATTTTAAAATGAAGTATTTAAAAAGTATTCTTGGATCTGGTCTCCTAATGTCCCTAATCCTATTAGTCTCTTTTAAAGAATCTGAAAAGAAAACCTGGATAGCTATAGGCGATAGTATTACCTACTTAAATGATCATACTGATGAGACAGGTAACCGAGTGACTAAAGGATACCTTAGCCGAACAATAGAAATACATCCGGAATATCAATACCAAAACCATGGTTATAATGGCTGGACGGCCCAGCGAGTAGCAAGTAAGATAAATGATCTTGGAATAGGTAAAGCAGACTTATATACCATCTTTTTAGGAACAAATGACTGGTGGGCAGGAGTGCCAAAAGGAACACTAAAAGATTTTCATCAAAATACTGGAAACGGCACAATTGCAGGATCTTTCAGGATAATTATTGACCACATCAGAAGTCAAAATTCTTCAGCAAAGCTAATCGTTATAACGCCTATGCAGCGTACAGATTTTGTGTATATCAATAACTACAAAAACAATGCTTTTGGCTCATACAAAGCTAAAAAGGACCAAAACCTGGAAGAAATAGTTGATCTGATTGTTGCCATTGCAAAGCAGGAGAATCTGTCCTTTCTTGATCTTTTTCATGAACCTCAATTAAGTTTTGAGACGCTCGTTAACTTCAAGTATTTGAGAAATCCCGAAACTGGCCAGTATCAAGAATATAAATACCCAGACTACGTAGAAATTCCATTCGACCCTGAGAATGACCAATATCCTTACCCTCTTGACGCCATGGGTACAACTTATGACGGACTACATCCTTCAGACAAGGGTAATCAAATTATTGCAGAGCTTTTAGCTAAGAAAATCGAAGAGCTTTAGCCAGTTCGTTCCACTTCATCTATGATATTTTTTGGTGCCGTTAATAGACCGAGCATCATCATGAAACTCGTCACCATAATTACGAAGAAAAGAATACCATTATTAAAGTCGGTCAGCTTGTACTGATCAGGAATACTGTAGAATAAGAGAATGGTGATCAAACCCCGCGGCATCATAAACAGTTCAGGCAATGGACTCTCCTGCGGATTGGTGTATTTTAGGAAGATAAACCGAACCACCAATAAACATAAGACAATGAATGAACCCACTATCAGTACATCATTCTGTACCATTTTCTGAAGGTCAATAGAATACCCGAATAGCATAAAGAAGAAGGTTCTTACCACAAAAGATGTCTCAAATGTGATGACTTTAGTCTGCTCTTCCAGCTGTTTAAATCGGCGGTCGTTGGGAATAAGTTTATTGATTAAAGGTATATCACCCAGAATGTTCCTGTTGTTAATGATAAGACCAAAGAATAGGATAATCAATAAAGAAGGTAAGTGGATGATTTTACCAAAGGCATAAAGAGCCACCAAAACGGCAAAAATGAGGAAGAACTTGATCTCCTGAGTGATCTTGTTCAAGAGATAAATCAATAAAACTGCTACACCCACAGATACAACAATAGATATGGCAATAGACCCTAAGTATAATGCACCATTGCCTATTGTAAACTGATCTACTCCGATAAGGTAATTAAAAAACAGAATTCCGAGAATATCGGAAAAAGATGCTTCATAAATCAAAAACTCCTTGGTTTCGGGAGTTAGCATACCAACGGAAGGAATAACAATAGCACTACTAACAATAGATAGAGGTGTGGCGTAAACCAAACAATTGATGAAGTCATCACCCATCCAACCGGAAATAATGTAGGCGATTGAGAAAGATGAGACCAGCAGTATCAGTAAGGCAGAGACAAAAGCCCTGATTATAAGTTTGATTTTGTCTTTTTCAATATGAAGATCCAAGGCCGCCTCAAGAATAATCATAATCAACCCAATAGTCCCTAAAACCTGAACACTCTTATTGATGACATTCAACGGAACCAGTCCATCTCCATCAACATAGTTGAATAGAATACCTGTGGCTAACAGCCATAAAACAGAAGGAATTCGTGTTTTTCTACTGATAATATTGTAGAGATACGATAGCATTACGATCACGCATAATGCCAGAATGACATAGTTTGTATTCATTCATGAGGTTAGAGGGTACTTCTTGTAAATACTTTTTTGGATGGTTTAGTTCACGCTTTGTCTAATGTCCAGAAACTTAATCTCCCAAGACATGTGGTCATACTCTTCTTAGTCAATAACTTAAGGCCAGCCGCCTGAAAGAGTGTTTCTATTTTACCTTTATGATGTAGCTCAAATGTTTCAAAATTGTCAATAAGTCTGACCAAAAAGAAAGAGGCCTTTTCTTGAAATGATTTGGGTTGATCCCAATCCACTATGACCACCTTCCCATTTTTATGCAAAAGCCGATAAACTCGGTTTAAAAGTTCTTTTTTCTCTTCATTTTTTAAATGATGTAAAACCCATGTACAGGTTATTTTGGTGTATTCTTGACTAGATGCTGAGGCCACTTTGAAATCTTGGAGTGTGAAAAACTTGGAATTATTAATGTGTTTGGCTTTAGCCAATTCTATCATTTGTGGATCAGGGTCAATTCCCATAAATGAGTTTTCAGGATAGTTTTCAGCCGCTACTTTTAAAAGTTCACCTGTACCACAGCCAACATCCAGTAATGTCTCACTGGGCTTTAAGTCTAATAATCGAATAGCTTCACTTTTAATCTTTTTTTCAGGCACTAGAAGTCTGATGATTCGATCATAAAATGGTGTAAGAAATCGGTATTTAAGTGCCGGGTAAAATGACATAGAGCGATTATTCCTTCAGTAACTCGTGTATATCTTGTCAATTATCTTAATTGAATAAAAATAGATTGAGAAAAGGCCACTTGTGAGGCCAACATCATTGAGACTAACAGTAGTTTTTGAACGTTTACCATCTTCCATTCACTTTTGATGATTCAAGTTTAGTTTCCTTTACATCCTGCAATAAGGCAAAGAAATCCATCTCTGTAAGCTCCTCTAACTGGTCTATTGAAACTCGAAACTTCTCTACATCAAAATGCAGTGTGGGTTCATTTGGCAGAACAAAGGCTATTGATTCCTGAGGTTCTTTAGTGTTTCTGTTCATTCTAAAAACCAATTTGAAAAAGTGGGTGGGTACACAGATATCATTATATCTGCCGAAGTAATTCAAACGATTCTCAAATATAGGACCTGTGATGACATAAACCTCCCCAAAACGCCGAGCCCAACTTCTGGTTTTTAACTCCAGTTCTGTCCAGGCATATCGGTTTAAAAGAGAATCGAATGGAGCAATATTACTCATACCGAAAGTTTCTTCCATTAAGGATTGACAACACCTGAAATCACCAGCTGGAACCAAATGTCCACGGTCATACCCTGAACCAGAATAGTCTCTGTAAGCTGCTGTACTTAGCCCTATCAGTTCGTTTTCGTCAAACCTAACTCCATACCGTGAAGCCTCACCTCGGGTGTCTGAAGCCGTTAACTTATGTAGCGTGAAACGGGCCTGCATTATATCCTGATCATAAAAAAGCACATAGTTGGGTTTCTCAACCCAGCTACCATATGTGGATGGCTCGGGCAATATAATTTCAGGATAGTCTGTAAAAGATACACTATGAGCTATGTCATAGCTTTCTGGGGTTTTCAGGCCTAGTTTTACAAGAGTATTATGAATAATCTCAGGTCTGTTAATCAACACCAGAGCCAACAAAAGTGCAAGAAATACAAAGCCTGAAGCCAGGTAATTACGCCAGAAGTATTTTCTCAATGCCATAAACTAATGCAACGATTAGAACCGTTTTTACATTTACAGAGTAGACCTAAAGCCAAAGCTAACAGCTTGAGTACAAAAAACCATTTGAAAAGAAATTGACATGAAAAAAATATACGTTTCACTCCTTGCCTTATGGATGGTACCAGTTTTGAGCTATGCTCAAAAGGAAGAAAAATTAAAGATTTTCAAGTTTGATCCATTACCATTAACTACCTCTGCCCTATCATTTGGTGTAGAAAGTTTTAATGCCGAGCGTACCCGAAGCATGGACATTCACCTGGGCTTACGTTATAAAAAAGACAATAGTACCTATTACTATGAAACACCTGTGGGTGGTGAACAATTAGACCCTTTTACAGATTGGAAGGGGTTCCAATTGACCGTAGCCAGAAGGTTTTATGTGCCAGCGTTTAAAGATCGAGATCCAAATATTTTCAATCAGGAAACCAGTCAAAGCGGCGTCTATTTTGCACCATCACTCCGTGTAGATTTTAATCAGAATGAATATGATCAAAGTCGTTATGTGGGTCAATACAAACAAGAAACCAATACAACTGAATACATATTAATCACGGACAAAGGGAAAACTAATTATTCAGCAGTCATGCCTGCTCTAAATTTTGGCGTGCAGTTTAGCTTATTTCAATACGGTTATATTGACTTACATGTAGGTGGTGGCATTCGTTTTCAGTCTGAGAATACTATTAATAAAGAGTTTACCGGTGTGAATAGCTCCTATTACCGAAGCGGTGATGCTATTAATAATTTTATTTTAAAAGAAGGAGTGCAGCCTACAGGTGGTATTACGTTTGGACTGAGACTTTAAATTACTCTTTTGAGCTCAAACTCAGCAACGCCTATCTGGCCGTTTCGCCTGTAAATGATATGAATTTTCTTACCTTCTCTTTTAGAAAGTATGTTGTAAATCTCTGTGAGAGTGATTGTAGCAGCACTTTCCTGATTAAAGAAAACCAGTTCATCGCCAGGTAAAAGTCCGGCCATAGCTGCGGGAGAATCAGGTGAGACACCTTTGATATAATAGGTTTCCAGGTTGTTCTTTTGAGCTCTAATGTCCAGTCCACTCATATCATGCTCAAAAGGCTGCTTCATTTTCTTCTTGTTGGGCTTAAGAGCCATGTAACCTTCAGGATAATTAAAGGTCACCTTAAACCTTCGAAGCAACTCACCTCCAATACTACCTTGTCGATCGGCATCTGTAGGAGGAAATTTCATACTGAAAGCGAGGGAATCGGGAAACGAGCCAATAATATCTTTGACCTCAATATCACCCATTTTCAAAACGGGCACTCTACCTATTTCACCGAAAATTTCGCCATTCAATCCCCTTCCTAGATTAGAGCGAATGGTTTTTGAAGGTAAATTCACATTATCACTATCGGCATTTAATAATAAAGCGTGACCTGCACCAGTGTCTATTACCAGATTTAACTTTTTAGGTTCAGGGCTGGTTTCATCTATTATCTGCAGATTATCGATATAAGGCTTGTTTTGAGTAACAATAATAGGAAAAACCTCCCCATGTCTTGGCTTAAGCTTAAATTTCTCCGGTTTATGGACATTAATATACATTGAACCAAAGTCAATGGAAACCACAAAGTTTTCAAATAAGGAATGGCCAAATATCCCATGAATGGGTACACCCATATATTCTGACAACTCCAGGATATCTTCACTGAGCACCACAATGTTTTGTTGGTATCCCGTGATATCATCCATATGAACAGTGTGATTTATAGAAACACTTGCCATCAGATGTTTTTCTTTTCCAGCACCTTTTATCTCAACTTCTCTAATGTATTCCAGACCCATTTTTTCAGCAATTTTAGGGTCAGTTATAAAGATAGAATTGACACCGGTATCCAGTATGAAGTTGAGTGAATCTGTATCGTCTATTTTAACCTGAAGCACAGCGAGGTTAGAATAAACCTTAAATGGAATAGAGATACTTCGGTTATTATCATCCATAATGAACCCAAAAGGTTGATCAGGAAGATTCTTCTTTTTTCGCTTCCAAAATTGCCCAATACCGTCTATAGTAATCAGCTGAAAGCTGATTAACAGGCAAAGGAAATATGTAATGCGGCGGTTCATTATACTCAATTCTGGAACGTAATTTAAAAGAAATATGTCCCTAACAGGTATTGAAATCAGATGTATTTAGGTAATCATCTCGTAAATACTGAATTTTGCAACGCAATGGAGAAGAAAACTGATATAAGGACGCTGAATTTTGAGAAACTGCTGCAATGGTTTCTTGAAAATGGAGAGAAGAAATTCAGAGCTAAACAAGTATGGGAATGGTTATGGCAAAAATCTGTCACTGATTTTGAGCACATGACTAACCTTTCTAAAGCTTTGCGTGAGAAGCTTTCTACTCATTTTGTGATACTCCCAGTGACTGTAGACAGTAGTCAGATTAGCTCAGACAGAACGATAAAGTCCGGTTTCAGGCTTCATGATAATCATCTGGTTGAGGGTGTACTGATACCAACCACAGACCGAATGACCGCCTGTGTGTCTTCTCAAGTTGGCTGTTCATTGACATGTAAATTTTGTGCTACGGGTTATATGAACCGTGAACGTAACCTTACGGGTGCTGAGATATATGATCAGGTGGTTCTGATAAAAGAACAGGCAGAGCAAAATTATCAGCAGCCATTGACAAATATCGTTTATATGGGAATGGGTGAGCCATTGCTCAATTACGCCGCCGTTCTGGATTCTGTCGATAAAATCACCTCCGAAGAGGGCTTAAACTGGTCACCGAAGAGAATTACGGTTTCTACTGCCGGTATTGCCAAGATGATCAAAAAGCTCGGTGATGATGGCGTAAAATTCAATCTGGCTCTTTCATTACATGCCGCCAATGATGAGAAGCGAAATGAAATTATGCCAATCAATGAAAGTAATTCATTAAAGAACCTGGAAGAGGCCTTAAACTACTTCTACAGAAAAACGGGTAACAGAATTACCTTTGAATACATCGTTTTTTATGGTTTCAATGATAAGTTAGAGGATGCCAAAGAGCTTCTTGCATTTTGTAAAAGAGTACCTTCAAAAGTCAATATTATAGAATATAACCCCATCTCAGAGGCAAACTACCAAAATGCCGATGCTGATGCTATCGACAAGTTTGCAGCTTACCTGGAAAGAAATGGGGTTACAGTGAATATCAGAAGAAGCCGCGGCAAAGATATTGATGCAGCCTGCGGTCAATTAGCGATTAAGGAAGCCTAGTTGGTGACATAAACCCGTAAAGAGCATGCATAATCACCGCTGCTCTGATCTCCTAAAACTACGGCAGAAGTAGAGCCTCCATTGGTTAAACTGTTTTCAGTAAGCATGTCTAGTCCCTTATTGCTGGCTTTGTATTCTAAAAGTGATAATACATAGGCCGTTACGTCAAAACTATACGAGCCTCTGTACATCTCCTCTGAGAAATCGCTTTCATATTCGGCCACAACAGCCGAAGTATTGAAGTCAATAATAGCCTCCTGAGGCTCGTTTAAAAGGTTTATAGTGTACAAAGAGAGTGTTGAAGGAACCGCCAAACCATCAGAAATAGACTTTTTGAAAGTGTGAAAAATTAATTCGGCTTTCAAAACCGTTTTGCCGGGATATAGCTCATTGAAATTATCAATTCCTGGTAAAGTCAGTTTAGTTACCACCGGTAACCCATCCTGTAGAATAAACTTTTGATCGGTAGCCATGAGGGCATCTTTTGAGAGCTCTATCAATTCTCCATTTTGGTAAACAGAAAAAGTATTGAAGAGGCGATAACCTGTTTCCACCGGAAAGTCCAACTCAAATTCATCTGCAAATACATCATCATAATGACCGTAAATTCTCATTGCAGCACCTGAGGCATTAATGTGAAGCATTGCCGTGTTAGACTCATCAGAAACTAATTTAAAGCCTTTGATCAGCTCATCTAGAACAAGGGCTATATTATCAGGATTCTCTTTATACAGGTCAAATGCAGGCTGATATAGATCAGAACTAACCTCAAAAGTAAGGACAGAGTCACGATTCCAATATGGCGTGATACTTTGTTGATCAATTAACTCTGATCCTTGAATAAAACTCGTGGTATAATAGATCTCATTCAGGTCAATTTCCTGATCCAGCTGAATAAGAGAATAGCTTTGCGACACGGTAGAGTCACCCTCAGCATAGACTACAGGTAAAACGAACCTTACACTGTCTATTTTAAGGTCTGTACCGCCACTTAAACTTTTATAGGTATACGTGGGCTGTGCAATGGTAAAGTATGAGCAGGCTTCAAAACTAAAGTCTTCATCATAAACTTTCTTTCCGCTCAAGATTTCATAACCTCCCTGATTGGTTAATTCAACGGGCGAATACATAAATGTGTTAACCGAAAAAGTATCTATCACTAC
Organism: Jiulongibacter sp. NS-SX5; assembly: GCF_052828545.1. The sequence goes on along the minus strand of NZ_CM128248.1, from coordinate 609,169 downwards.
CGTATTGACTTCTGAATCTGGCTTGACATCAAAACTAATTCCCAAATCTCCTGTGGTACAAGAGGCTAAAAATGAGCATAGAAATAGTATGGAAACCGTTGTTTCTAATAGTTTTTTCATTTCTTAAAATTTTCTAAAGTCTATGGTAGAATGCTTTCCACTTCGGTAGCACTTACCGAAGGAGGAAAAGCTCCTTCAGTAAGTTTTTTCACATATAATTCTCCTAAGGCGTTTGCTACGGTCAGATTCTCAATCGGCTTTCTACCCTGAATTGCTGGTAGATAACTTTGGGTTATGATAGTTTCCTTACCCTTACTGATCAGAAGTTCATACCCATTCTCCCCTTTGTTTGTTTGATAGGTATACGCGGTTTCAGGTTGACAGGCAATTATGCCTAAGGCTAGAATAACGAGTAGTTTAATCTTCGTCTTCATCATCCTGAACTATGTCTGGTGTGTATTTCCAAATGTCATCGAAGCGGTAAATGCTATTTGAGCCCGTTGCAATATAGGCTTCATCTAAAATAGCCCAGGTAACCGCATAGTTTCTGTTGGTACCTTCAAAAGCCGTCATTTCATTCCATTCTGCCTCATCAGTTGATGTTGCCGGGGTATATTGCCAAACATCGTTACCTGAAGTACCTCCGGTGAAGTAGCCTTTGCCTTTTAGGGCAAATCCACTCCCATAAGAGCGGTCTACGTCTGTATCATCAAAATCTAATTCCTCTGACCAAGTATCAGTAGAAGGATTATAGCTCCAGAGGTCCGTTTGATTTACGCCGTTATTATTACCTGTACCTACATAGGCTATTCCATCTATGACGAAAGATGCAGCTCCTACCCTTTTGGCACCGCCAATACTTGTGATTTTTTTCCAGCTATCAGCTGATGGTTCATAGACATAGAAGTCTTTCATATAACTGCCGTCAAAGCCTGTACCTACATACCCTTTATTGTCAATTGAAAAACTCACTGCATGTCTTCTGGCTGTACCCATGAAGTCGGATTTTTGAGACCAAATGTTGGTAATGGGGTCATATTCCCAAAAATCATTCAGTTTTTCATCATTCTGGTCAAGGCCCGTTCCTACATAGCCTTTCCCATTTATTGATAATCCAACAGAGGCCGTTCTGGCTAAACCAGGAAAGTCTGCCAGCTGATACCAGGTATTCTTTTCCGGATCATATTTCCAGAAATCATTTAGCTTGTAACCATCTTCATCACCTCCAGATCCCAGATAACCTTCGTTGTTTATGGTAAACCCAAAAGAAGAATGCCTTGCTACACCATCAAAATCTGACAGTTTGAACCAATCACCATAGGCGGCGTCTACATCTGACATGTCACAGGACGTCAATAAAAAAACCGAGCCTAAAATGGATAGAAACGTTGTTTGCTTAGTCAATAACTTTATCATTCAATTATTTTGTTTTCAGCTGTGTTTACGTCGGTTCTCGTTGAGGACGTTGCCTTAATATTTAGATGAAGTGTAACTCGCTATTGAATTCACAAACATTTAGGACAATTTGAAATCTTATATAACTGATATAAAACTAGTTACGACCAAATGTTAAAATAGGTTAATAGAACCTAATTCAATAAAAAAAGCACCTTTCAAGGAAGAAAGGTGCTTCTATTAAGGTCAGTAATTAATGTTACTTTTTATACTCGACTTCAAGGATCTGGAATAAGAATTCCTCAGATTTTGCATTGCTATTCTTGAATCTTAAAAAGACATCATGTTTTCCATCTATTCCTTCCGGTACCTTGAGGTGAAGCTTCCCTGAATTTTGTCTTCTAAATTCAGTGTATGACATCCCTGCTGGTGGTCTTCTAAAGCCTAAGTTTGGCATTTTACCTAGTTCTTCACTTTGACTGGCAACTTCATTATCTAAACCATCGATAACTAATTCAGCAGAACCTCCCAGTGATGCTGCTCTGCCGCCCGTTTGAACGTAAATTACTATTTCTTTGATACCTGTCAGGTCAATATTTTTATAACCAATGGATGACTGATCACCTATGACATAAAAGGCATTTCTTGAGGCCGTTTGTGTCACAGTAGAATTCTTAAAGTCAGCAGAGTGAGGTGTTAGATAAGGACTTCTTAAGACCACCAACTCCTCTTTTTGCAATGGCTGTACGCCTGATGCTCCCTGATCTTTATACGCAGCACGAAGTACAAAACTACCTTCCTCTTCGTAATCCGGAATAGCTGGTGTAACCTTACCAGTAAGGGATAAATTCTGATTTGCTGAATTCATGGAAAGAATAAAGTCTACCATTCTGGCGGCATCTGCTTTGGCTAAATCAGGGTGAGCACTCATACCATGTTCTCCCCAAACACCACTACCACCATTAATCACCTTATCTATCAATAGCTCTCTATTTTTTGTAGTATTTGCATACCTTTCAGCTACCTGCATGTAGCTCGGGCCTATTGACTTACCATCAAACTGGTGACACGAAATACAGTCGCTGCTTTCTATCAACTGTTTACCTACAGAGAATGACGCTACCTCATCTGCTGTAGCATGACTTGAAGCCATTTCAATTGGATCAAAACCTGCAGGAACATAATCGAAGGTTACCGCAACTGCTTTTTCATCAATACCACCGTTTTCAACACTTCCGTCCTCAGCATCTGAAACTTTGACCTGGTAAGGAATAGCTCCATCGCCAAAATAGAAGCTCTGGTTAAAACCTTCAGAAAGAGTTATATCTATTTCAGGTGATGCATTACCCGCGTTAACTATCAAGATTTTACTGTTAGATCCACCGTTTTCATCATGAACCACAAGCTCTACCTCATAATTGCCAGACTCACTGAAGGTATATTCTAATTCTTCTCCTTCTAATTGATCTACAATTGTTCCAGCTTTTTTAATATTCCATTGATAGCTTAGACTTTCTTCATCATAATCCATACTTCCTTTGGCAGACAGATTAACCTTTAATGGCACCTGACCAGAAGTCTTATCTACAGACGCTTCTACTATTGGCTTTCTGTTTCCAGAGTTATACTCGATTTTCACCAATCTGGAATTGGCGTTTTGTCTGAACCAGGCTGTTCCATATTCCAAAACATACAGGTCACCAGATGGCCCGAAATCCATGTCAATGGCACCAGAGTAAAAGTTATTTGGCAATACTCTCTCCATTGATTCAAAATCACCGTTTTCATCCATGGTTACTGCCATAATCCAGCCACGCATAAATTCAGAAATTAACCATTTTCCTTCATAATAGGCTGGCCATGGTCTCTCGGCTTCTTTATAATCAGCTCTACGAAGTACCGGCCCACCAGTGGCCGATCTACCCGAAGTTCCTACAATAGGGAACTCCTCTGAAGGTCCATAAGGATAATAGATCATTGCAGGCACAGGTACAGGCAGATCCACAATTCCGGTATTATTGACAGAGGTATTCTTCAAATTTTGAGGGTCATAGGCCTCTCCATAAGTTCCATCTTCTGAGTTGTAACGGTTATAAGGAATATTATCACCTATAACATAAGGCCAGCCGAAGAATCCAGCTTCTTTAGCTTGATTAAATTCGTCGTAACCTTTAGGTCCCCAAATAGAATCCACGTTGGCATCGGGCCCTACTTCTCCCCAATAGAGGTAACCCGTTTCGGTATCAATGGTAGGCCTCCATGGGTTTCTGTGGCCCATGGTATAAATTTCAGGTCTTGTTTTAGGCGTTCCTTCAGGAAACAGATTGCCTTCAGGAATGGTATAACTTCCATCAGCTTGAGGAGTTATTCTAAGGATTTTACCTCTTAGGTCATTGGAGTTACCCGGTGCACGCTGATCATCTTCATTTTTATGGCCCGGAGCCTCATTTAAGTTAGATGCACCACTTCTTGGGTTCACCGTGTTATTCCCCACTGTCAAATAGAGATTACCTTGAGGATCCCAGGTCATACCCCCGCCAGTATGACAGCACTCTTCTCTTTGGGTTTTAACCTCCAGAACTTCAATCTCTGATTCGTTATCCAGGTAATTATCTTTGAATTCAAATCTGGATAGGACATGTCTGGGTGTTTCTGGATCAGCGTAATAGAGATATACCCAATTATTAGTCTCAAAATTGGGATCTGCCACCACACCCATTAAGCCTTCTTCTGCTTCTCTGGTATGTCCTTCTTTGTTAGTATACTTTGTATTTACTTCAATGAAGCCAGCATCTGTAGTTTCACCAGAAACTTCATCAATTAGTTTAAGGCCACCTTTTCTTTCAACAATAAGGACTTTTTTACCAGGCAAAAAGGTCATTTCCATGGGCTCATCTAGGCCTTGGGCTAATGTGACTTCGGTAAATCTGTTGTCTTCAGGTTTAAAGTTTGGGTCGTCAGACTGATTTTTTTGACAACCAACCAGGAGGGCCGTAGATAACAGACCCACACTTAAAATTCTTTTCATGAGGTTATAAATAGGATTGGAATGAAGTGTTAAATTAACAATTCAACTTTGTTTGGTTATAGCCTTTCGATAAATCATTCAATTTTGCTGATCACATGGCAATTTTATTTGACAGAACAGTATGGATGCATAAAGCTTCCTTTTTTCCTTTACAGCCTTCAATGTTTTCCTTTAATTGTAGCAACAAAACCAAGAAATGGACAGAAGTAACGCATTAGAGCTAATTAAAATAGATGACTACTCAGTAACACCGAAGTATCAACAACTCGGCAACTCTATTCTAGACGGAATAAGGAAAGGTCTCATTAAAAAGGATGATATGATGCCTTCTATTAATGAAGTCAGTTTTGAGTTTGATATCTCCAGAGTTACCGTTGAAAAAGGCTATAATGAGTTGCGGAAAATGGGTATTCTTGATTCTGTACCCGGCAAAGGCTATTTCATCAAAAGCGTGGATGTAAGTCAGCATCTTGGAATTTTTCTCCTTTTCAATAAACTGAGTCATCATAAAAAGATTATTTATGACACTTTAGTTAAAGAACTTGGAGACCAGGCCGCCATCGATTTTTATGTTTACAATAATGATGTGGGTCAGTTTCAAAAGATATTAAACAAGCGAAAAAACGACTACACCCATTTTGTTATTATTCCGCATTTCATTGAAGGAGAAGACAAAGCAGCAATGCTTATCAATTCATTGCCAAAGGATAAGCTTATTGTGGTAGATAAAATACTCAATGAGGTTTCCGGAGAATACGGTGCCGTCTATGAGAACTTTGATAAAAACATTTTTGACGCCCTTTTGGAAGCCAAAGACAAGCTCGCCAAATATTCGACGATAAACCTGATCTTTCCTGAAAACAGCTATTATCCGAAGGAAATCATCAAAGGCTTTGAGAGTTTTTGTTCTGAATATGCTTTTGATCAGAAAATTATACATCAAATCGCTGAGGAAGACATCCAGAAAGGAAATGTTTATATTAATCTGATGGAGGATGATCTGATCGTTCTTATTGATAAAATTCTGGACTCTAAACTTCAGGTCGGTAAGGATGTAGGTATTATCTCTTATAATGAAACTCCGCTAAAACGGTTCATTCTCAATGGACTGAGTACACTATCTACAGATTTTGAAGCAATGGGAAAAAGTTTGGCCAAACTTATTTTAGAAAATTCCACAGAGCATATTGAAAATCCATTCAAACTGACTTTAAGAAAGTCATTATAAACATTTTAGAAATCTTCTCGAAGTATTTAGAAAAGCACTTTCTAAGCACATTAGATGACAGCTAAGGTAGGGCTATGACTGCTTAGCAGATCGTAAAAAATACTTTTGCAGTAACAAAACTATACCTAATGACAAACCGCAATTTTAAACACGTAAGTTACCTCTGGGATGATGCCAAAGCTAAGGAGCTTGAGGGTGACGAAGTTGGTCTATTTATCTATAGATCTAACATGCTCGGAGCTGATCTAAGACTTACAAATTATGGTGGAGGGAACACCTCTGTGAAGATAAAAGATAAGGATCCTGTAACCGGTGAAGAAGTAGATGTAATGTGGATTAAGGGTTCTGGAGGAGACATAGGAACCTTAAAGAAAAGTGGATGTGCCGCTTTATACTTGAATAAACTAAGAGGACTTGAAAACGTATATCGTGGCATAGAGCATGAAGATGAAATGGTAGGTTTATTTAACCATTGTATCTTTGATCTTGCTTCAAAAGCTCCTTCTATAGACACCCCTCTTCACGGTTTCTTACCGTTTAAGCATATAGATCACCTACATCCAGATGCTGCCATAGCCATAGCCGCAGCAAAAGACGGTAAAAAGATCACAGACGAGTTATTTGATGGCGAAATAGGTTGGGTTGGCTGGCAGAGACCAGGCTTCGATCTCGGGCTTCAATTGAGAAAATGTCTGGAAGACGCCAAGGCAAATGGTATTGAACTAAAAGGCATTATGCTAGGCTCTCATGGTTTGTTTACCTGGGGAGATACAGCGTATGAAAGTTATATCAATACGCTGGAGGTTATAGAGAAATGTGCTGAGTATTTGGAGCAGAATTATTCTAATGTTTTTGGTGGTCAAAAAATTGACTCCTTGGCTGAAAAAAGCAGAAAATCTCAGGCAGCAGCTATAGCTCCAATTTTACGTGGTTTCTGTTCTTCTTACCAGCAAATGGTAGGTCATTTTACTGATGATCCTAGAGTTCTGGAGTTTGTCAATAGCAATGATTTGGAGAAGCTGGCTCCTATGGGTACCTCATGTCCAGATCACTTTTTGAGAACCAAAATCTCTCCTTTGGTATTAGAGATTACTCCTGGTGAAGACTTAACTGACGCTGATGCAGTAAAAGCTAAGCTAGAGCCTGCTTTTGAGGCGTACAGAAACATGTATACAGAGTATTACGAAGCCTGTAAGCATGATAATTCTCCGGCTATGCGTGACCCGAACCCGGTGGTAATACTTTATCCTGGTGTTGGGATGTTCACTTTTGCCAAGAACAAAACCACAGCAAGACTAGCATCTGAGTATTATATCAATGCCATCAATGTCATGAAAGGCTCAGAAGCGGTTTCTGAGTATACCGCCTTGCCTAGACAAGAAGCTTTCAATATTGAATATTGGTTGCTTGAGGAAGCGAAGCTTCAAAGAATGCCGAAACCGAAGGCTCTATCTGGCAAAATAGCTTTGGTAACAGGTTCCGCCGGAGGTATAGGTAAGGCTATTGCAAAGAAGTTTGCTGAAGAAGGTGCTTGTATTGTTTTGAATGATATCAATGAAGAACGTCTTTCAGGAGCAGTAGAAGAGTTTAAAGCTGAGTTTGGCAGAGATGCTGTTGCCTCAACATTACTCAATGTTACAGATAAAGAGAGTACCTCAAAAGCTTTTGATAATGCTGTATTGGCATTCGGTGGAGTAGACATTGTAGTCAATAATGCCGGTATTAGTATTTCTAAATCTATTCAGGACCACTCATTAGAGGAATGGGATAGATTGTATGACATTCTGGTCAAAGGTCAATTTATTGTATCTCAAGCTGCAGTGAATGTACTTAAGAAACAGGCAATTGGTGGAGATATCATCAATATCGTCTCTAAAAATGCTGTGGTAGCAGGACCAAATAACCCTGGTTATGGATCAGCGAAATCTGCTCAGGCTCATATGACCAGACTGATGGCGGCAGAGTTAGGGCCAGATAAGATCAGAGTTAACATGGTAAACCCTGATGCCGTAATAGCAGATTCAAATATTTGGGCCGGTGGCTGGGCTGAAGGCCGTGCTAAAGCCTACGGAATCACTGTAGATGAGCTACCTGCATTTTATGCCAAAAGAACGCTTCTAAACGAAATCATTTTGCCGGAAGACATCGCCAATGCCTGCTTTGTTTTAGTTGGTGGCTTGATGAATAAGTCTACGGGTAACGCCCTGAATGTAGATGGTGGTGTAGCAATGGGCTTTTATCGTTAATTTTGATTAATGAGATATTCAGAGCTGTGAACTAAACTTCACAGCTCTAATTTCATCAATCCTTACCTGTTGAAAAATGAAAATCAATAAAGAAGATATTCAAGAGTTTAATGATTCTCTGTTGGAACCACATCAGGAGAAATTAAACTTTACTAAAAGAGAAGTCACTAATTCTGAGGCTATCATTCAGAAACTTGTGGACTTTCAAATAGCCATTCCGTCATGGGCATTAGGCACGGGTGGTACTCGTTTCGGAAGATTCTCTGGAGGTGGAGAGCCTGCCACTTTGGAGCAAAAAATTGAAGATGTAGGCTTAATTCATGCCCTCAATCAGGCTTCCGGAGCTATTTCACTTCATATTCCATGGGATATACCAAAGGATGCTGCTGCAATTAAGCAATTAGCTACTGAGCATAATCTTGTGTTTGATGCGGTTAACTCCAATACTTTTCAAGACCAAAAGGATCAGGAATTGAGCTATAAATTTGGATCATTACAGCACACAGATCCTGCAGTTAGAAAACAGGCCGTAGATCACAATATTGAAGTAATTAAACATGGCATTGAACTAGGTTCAAAATCATTAACGGTTTGGTTATCAGATGGATCAAATTTCCCTGGTCAGTTAAACTTCCGTAAGGCTTTTGAGAATACCTTAGAAAGTCTACAGCAAGTTTATGCTGCTCTGCCAGATGACTGGAAAATGTTTGTGGAATACAAGGCTTTTGAGCCAAACTTCTACTCCATGACAGTGGGCGACTGGGGGCAGTCTTTATTATTTGCCAATAAATTGGGACCTAAAGCCAAGACTCTTGTAGATCTAGGTCACCATTTACCAAATGCCAACATTGAACAGATCGTTTCTCTTTTGATGATGGAAGGAAAACTGGCTGGTTTTCATTTCAATGATTCAAAATATTCTGATGACGACCTGACAGCCGGCTCTATCAAACCGTATCAATTATTCCTGATTTTCAATGAATTAGTAGCAGGGATGGATGCCGCCGGTATGAATCATGCCAAAGATTTGGGCTGGATGATAGATGCTTCACATAACATCAAAGATCCGCTGGAAGACTTAATGCAATCTGTCGAAGCTATTATGCTGGCCTATGCTCAAGCACTTGCGGTGGACAGAGCAGAACTGGAAGAAGCCCGTGATGATAATGATGTAGTAACCGCTCAGAATATCCTTCAAAATGCCTTCAGAACAGATATGAGAGCCCTAGTTGCTGAAGCAAGGTTTAGAGCTGGTGGTGCCTTAAATCCAATTGGTTTTTACAGAAAAATGGATGTGAGAGACAAGTTGATTCGTGAAAGAGGATCCGCCACGGTAGCTACAGGACTTTAAAACTTTTCAATTTCAAACCCCGCTTTTTTAAGAGGCGGGGTTTGACTCCCTGGGTTCATGAATACCATTGCCATTTTTGATATCGGTAAAACCAATAAGAAACTTCTACTTTTCAATGAACAGTATGAAGTGGTTTACCAGTATTCAGAAGAGTTACCCGAAACCATGGACGAAGATGGTTTTGTCTGTGAAGATCTAAAGGCCCTTCAAATCTTCCTGACGAATTCTATAGAAAAGGTAAAAGAGAAAGGAGATTATAAGATAAAGGCTCTCAATTTCTCTGGCTACGGTGCTTCATTTGTCTTTTTAAATGATCAAGGAAACACCGTAGGACAATTGTATAATTACCTCAAACCTTTTGATGAGGAATTACAGGGTGAATTGACAAATAATTATGGACCTGAAAGTCAACTTTCTGCTGAAACAGCTTCTCCTTTTCTAGGTTGTTTAAATAGTGGATTGCAGTTATTTGCCATAAAACATCAAAAGCCGGAGCTTTTTAAACAGATAAAAACAGCATTGCATTTTCCTCAATATCTGGCCTATTATTTTGGAGCAGATCCAGTTTCAGAATTGACAAGTATTGGTTGCCATACCAGGTTATGGAATTTTGAGAAGAATGAGTACCATAATTGGGTAAAAGAGGAGAATTTTCTAGGCCTCTTCCCTCCTATTCATACCTCCAATACGGTTTTTGAGAAAAATGGCGTTTTAGTTGGCTGCGGTTTGCATGATAGTTCATCAGCCCTAATTCCCTACCTGCGTTCTTTCTCAGACCCCTTCATGTTAATTTCTACGGGAACATGGAGTATCACCTTGAATCCTTTTAATTCAAATCCTCTAACTGAAATAGAGTTAGCACAAGATTGTTTAAGTTTTATCAGTTTTGAGGGGCATCAAGTGAAAGCTTCCCGGCTTTTTGCAGGTCAGATGCATGAGGATGCAGTTAAAGCTATTGCCAAACACTTTCATTGCTCGGTAGACTTTTTTAAATCACTTCAGCCTACTGCTGATTGGTTAGATTCAAATCAGGATTTTGAGTTTGACAATCTGAATGGTTATACTAATGAAATCAAGGCATACGAGGCCTTTATGACCTCTTTGGTCAATAAGCAAGTAAATGCCATTCGTTTGGTTCTTACTCCACAAGTAGGTCAAATTTTCATTGACGGAGGCTTTAGTAAGAACCCTTATTTCCTTTTAGGGCTGAGAAATGCTTTTCCCAACATCAAGTTTTATGCTGCCGAATTAGCTCAGGCTTCTGCTTTAGGGGCGGCCTTGGCCATTCATGAGGAATGGAATGAGACGAATCTTCCTGCAGACTTAATTAAATTGAAGGATATTTAAGAGTTTAGTTTTCGGGGAAGTTCTATACTGATATATTAGCTTTCAAACTCTGTGGTATTCATTAAACTATTACTTGTGAAATCAACCTCCTGTTTCTTAGCTCTTTTTGGCTTGATAAGCTCCTGCAAACCAGTTTATATGTTCTCCTCATTTAGAGATAACGGACAGGATGGATTGCATTTTGCGTACAGTAAGGACGGGCTACATTATACAGCATTAAATAAGGACCAATCATTCCTTAACCCCACGGTAGGTGATGATAAACTCATGCGTGACCCATGTATCATCCAAGGCCCGGATGGCACTTTTCACATGGTCTGGACGGTAAGTTGGAATGACCGAGGAATAGGTTATGCCTACTCCAAGGACTTAAAAAACTGGTCTGAGCAGCGTTTTCTGCCCGTTATGAAGCATGAAAGTGAAACCCTAAACACCTGGGCACCAGAAATCACCTATGATAATGAAAAGGAGGAGTATATGATTTATTGGGCCAGCACTATTCCGGGGGAATTTGAAGAAACGGCAGATGGTGGTGATAGTGAATATAACCACCGTATGTATTACACCGTAACTAAGGATTTCAAAGAGTTTACAGAAACGAAACTATTATTCGACCCAGGTTTTAATTGTATTGATGCCACCATCCAAAAAATTGATAATGAATGGATTATGTTCATTAAGGATGAAACCCGATATCCAGAGGCTGCTAAGAATATACTAATTGCCAAAGCAAATAAACTTAACGGACCATACAAGATCATATCAGAACCCATCTCAAAAAATTGGGTAGAAGGACCTACCTACTTAAAAACTTCGCTGGGGCATACTTTATTTTTTGACGCCTATACTCGACATCAAATGGAAGCCATTGCTTCAGATGATCTTGTTAATTGGCATGAACTATCAGATAAGATTAGCTTCCCAGAGGGCACCAGACATGGAACTGTTTTTACTGTAAAACCGAAAGTTTTACGAGGCTTACGTTGAAGGTAATGATATTGTAAGCAATTGAAGCCACTACTCAAACTTCAGCTACTCATAAATTTCTTTCAAAAATATCCTTATTCATTTACACATGATCAGGATGCGGATGAGTATAACCCTCCCTGTAAGGTCTCATCAAAAGTGCAGTAGCCTCAGGATCACCTACAACCGTTCTAGTCTCAGGATCATAGACTAAATCACGTCCACCTAAACTCTGAGATATATTGGCCAAAATACAGGATGCCGTTGAAATATGACCTTGCTCAATGTCAGCAACAGGTAACCCTCCTTTTTCAATAGCCTCCAGAAAATTAAGCATATGAGCTCTGGTAGCAGGTGCAGCATTCATTTCTATCCTTTCTTCGGTAAGGTCTTCCGGGTATTTCTTTCTCTCAATGTAAACATCGACATGTTCAGGCTCGGCATCTACACCAGGAGCAGGCGTATAATCATACATCATGGTAGAGCATTCGAGAGTACCTTTTTCGCCGTAAAACTTATATGACCAAGGATATTTTGGATCTGCAGCATTTCCCCAGCTGCGGTGGTTCCAAACCACATTGAGTTCGTCAAATTCAAAAAGGGCGGTCTGCGTATCGGTAATATTTGATTTAGCATCTTTTTGGACGAAAATTCCTCCTGTAGAGCTGATTTTCTTTGGCCAGCCTAAATCCATAGTCCACCTAACGGCATCCAACATATGAACACACATATCACCCACTATGCCATTACCGTATTCCATAAATGCACGCCACCACCTTCTATGCGGTAAGCCGTCGTAGGGTCTTAAAGGTGCCGGACCCGTCCACTGATCATAGTCAAAATGAGCAGGGACCTCTTGTAATGGAGGATTGCTGTTATTTCTCATATGGTAATAACAGCAGATATCTACATGAGAGATTTTACCCAACTTACCTGTATCAATGTATTTCTCCTTGGCTTGTACCAGGAATGGAGTACTTCTTCTTTGGGTTCCTACCTGCACCACTTTATTGTATTTTCTGGCAGCAGCCAACATTGCCTCACCTTCAATCACATCTACTGAAATGGGTTTTTGCACATACACATGTGCACCTGATTTGATAGCATCAATACACATTATCGGATGCCAGTGATCAGGGGTACCAATGAGAACTATCTCAGGTTTTGCTTCGGTCAATAGTTTTTTATAATCAGAATAACCTTTTGGTTCTTTTCCTGATTTTTGTCGCTGACTTACTAATTTCTGTGCTTTTGCCAGAACCTCAGTATCTACATCACAAAGTCCTACCACATCTACATTGGCAACTTGAATAAGCCTGAATAGATCAGATTTTCCATACCAGCCGGTACCGATGAGTGCTACTCTGTAAGTTTTGTCCGATTTGGCAAAGGTTTCTTGTGAGGCTATACTTGTTAAAGCAATAGAAGCTGCTGTTCCTTTGATAAAGGTTCTACGGTCAAGGTTCATTTTTCAATAGGTTATTTGGTGAGCTGAAAATAGTAATTTCGTTAGAAACCACACGGTCTGTTTCGACCAATCCTGAAAATTGAAGAATGAATGTATAAAAAAGCCTCTATTTCAGAAGAAATAGAGGCGTAGGTATAGATCACTATTGTAGTTAAAAGTCGTATTTGAATGCTTGCATTTCTTTGTAGTATGACCCTATCAACTTTTCACCGTTTTTAAGATTCAAATCAAATGTTAAATGAACCTGAGGATAAGTTCCTTCATATTCTACACTTCCGGATTCCACCTTTATTTTCTTTCCGCCAAGGCTTAGAATTTCGGCTTTCACTGATTGGCTGCCATCATTTGAAATAGAATAATGGCCGTTTCTGAAGGTCTTTGCCTTCATGCGATTCCTCAATAGTAGGACCACTTCCTCATGTGCATTAACCGAGGAATTATTGAGATCAATGTCTGACAGATAAATATCTGTTCTAAAAGTTTGGTCTCCCTTCTCAGAAGGCTTTTCTTCTAAACCTCCAAAGTTTAAGCTGACTTTGGTATTGGCGTAGGCCAACTCGTTTTTCTCAAGCTTAAGATCTCTGGCAGATCCTAAAAAGACGAAAGAGCCAAACAACAAAATGGGTAAAAGCATATAAATATGCCTGAATAGTAGTTTTTTAATCATTCACTTTTTGGTTTTTCCTGACTCCCGTGAATGCTCAAAAATTGAACCAAAAAACTCTTATTTCTTCTTTAACCGTGCCATGTAAAAGCCATCAAAGCCCGTTTTAGCAGGCGAAACCCTTTCTTCCTTCTCTAGAGTAAATTCATCTGAAAGAGACAAAAAACGTTCTATTTGGGCTTCATTCTCACTTTTAAGTAAGCTGCAGGTAGCATAAACCATTACACCACCTGATTTAAGCAACTTGGTATAATCGTTTAATATTTGCTGCTGAGTTTGAACGATTTCCTCAAGAAATGAAGGCTTAAGTTTCCATTTGGCATCTGGGTTTCTTTTTAAAACTCCCGTGCCAGAACAGGGAACATCTAATAATAAGTAGTCTGCCTTCTCCGAGTGGCGATCTATAAAATCTTGATTTATTACCGATGTTTTGATGATATCTACTCTATTGCGTTTGGCTCTAATGTTTAGCTCTTTTAGTTTTCTTTTCTCCACATCTGTAGAAATGATTTCTCCCGAATTCTGCATTAAAGCTGCCAAATAGAGGCTTTTTCCTCCAGCACCGGCACAGGCATCTATCACAGTAGCACCCTCTTCCGGGGCTAAATATTCCACGATTTTCTGGCTACCAGCATCTTGAACTTCAAAAAGACCTTTGCGATAGCTCTTCAAATGATCTATTTTCTGACGTTTTTTTAAACGTAATGCATTTTGGAAATCCACAACTTCATCGACTTCAACACCCTCCTTGGCAAGTACCTTTTTGAGTTCTTCAAGGTTTGTTTTTAACGTGTTTACCCTAATAAAAACTTCTGACGGTTGGTTTAGCTCGGCCAATTCAGCATCCCAGTTGGGCACCTCCTTCTCTCCTAACTCATCAAGCCAGTCAGGTATTGACTCCCTTACTTTTCTACTTTTATCATCAGCAGCGTAGTTTGTTAATACTTTTTCAGCTTCAAGAGCCTTGAACTCTTCCCACTCAGGTAACTCATAGCCTTGAATGGTGAGCCAACCACCAATCATCTTCCAGAAATTCTGTTCATCTTTAAATTTACGTTCATTGATCTCCACTGAAAACTTAAGCAATCTCCACCATCGGATGATATCATAGGTGTTTTCGGCAATAAATCTCCTGTCTCTACTCCCCCATTTAGGGTTTGACTTTAATGTAGACTGAATCACCTGATCTGCTTTTTGATTTTCATTGAAGATCAATATCAGGTTTTGTAGAACAGCTTCAGCCAGTGGCCTGTGAACTCTTTTCATCATATGGGTTCAAAGATATGCCTATATGACCTATGTCACATGAGGTTCACAAAAAATAGCTTAATTTTGACCAAAGCAGACCAATCTTAAAGGACTGCACAATTATCAATGATTTCTAAAAAGGCGAAATACGCATTAAAAGCACTTAAGCACCTCGGGGCACATTATGCCGAGAAAAGACCCGTGCTCATTTCTAAAATTGCCGAATCAGAGAACATCCCAAAAAAGTTTTTGGAGGCTATTCTTTTAGAATTAAGAAATAACGGACTGCTGCAAAGTCAAAAAGGGAAAGGTGGTGGTTACCTTCTTAGAATGGCTCCAGAGGATATCACTTTTGCCAAAGTCTTAAGAATAATTGACGGGCCAATAGCCCCTCTTCTTTGCGTTTCTCTTAATTTTTACGGCCAGTGTGAAGACTGCACCACTGAAGAAGAGTGCAGCCTCCGTCCTATTCTGGGCCATGTCAGGGATGCAAACCTCGCGGTTTATGAAAAAACTACCGTGGCCGATCTCATGAATTAAGGTCAAAGTTGGTCACAGTGTAAAGTGACATTTTCACCAGCCAACTGGAAGAAAAACTGAAAAGTACCGGATTGATACGTTCCTATTTTAGTCTGGTTGACCATAAAATCTATAGTTCCGGGACTGGATTCTATTAATTCCGCAACAGATCCTGCTTTCTGTTCATTTGAATTACCGCCAACAGTTACTATTTGACTTATCTGTACATCTACAGCTGTGTCAGAAACTTTAGACACGGCAAGTGTAAAATCAATTGAAACTTCGTCTGCTGTAAGAGGAACAGCATAGATCCCGTCTTGATCCTCAAATCCGCTAACCTCATAAGAGCCAGATACCTGATCTGCCAATGGCACTATTTCTTCTTTTGAACACGAACTAAGCCCCACCATTAAGGCTAGCATAATTACTAAATTTTTCATGGCTGTAAGTTTTATTTGACCTAAAACTAGTGAGCAAACAAAGTACAACATGAAGAATTTTATTTTACGTATCGAAAGAAATACCGAAGGTCATAGATGACAAAAAGTAAAACATGTCTCAAATGGAATGAATTAAAGAAAAAACCTTTAAATAAAAAATAAGAAAGCTTGCCGCCCATCTCCTTTAGAATCCACTCAAAGAATTACAATCTTGTTAATTGATATGATAATGAAAAATGCTTTCTTTTGAATAATGTTTAATCTTTTAACCCTTCTAAAATGACAAGACCGACTTTTTTAACAGTACTCTGTATTCTAACTTTTATAGGAAGTGGATATGGGATCTTTAATGCTATTACTAGTTACACGAATGCCGAAGTAGCAGTAGGCCTTACAGGAGATGTGATGGAAGAGGCGATGGATCAGATTGAAGATGAAGCGGATACAGAACAAGAAGCTAAAATGGCCACAAAAATAATGGGAGCTGTAACGGACGGGCTCACTGTAGAGAATATTCAGAACATGTCAATTGCCAATGGAATTTCAGCATTGCTTTGCCTCCTGGGAGCAATACTAATGTGGAGTCTGGACAAGAAGGGATTTTGGCTTTATGTCATTGGTACAGCCGTAGGCGTGATAGCTCCACTTATGATCTATAAGGGACTCCTTGGAGCCATGGCTGGTGGCGGCATGGCCTTTATCGGAATTCTGTTTGTTGTATTATACGCTCTAAACCTTAAACATCTTAGATAATGAAAATGAGTAATCAAGACTTAATCAGAAAAGCCTTTGAGCTACTATCTGGAAAGTGGGTAATGGCCATTATCGCTGTAGTAATAGTAGGCCTAATTAGCAATTTACCCAGTGCAATAGATGAACGTCTGGGTATTCTGAATTTATTTATTTCAGGAGCTATGGCCGTGGGTAGTGCTACCTTCTTTCTCAAAATAGTCAGGAATCAGAAAGAGCAAATTGAGGATGTATTCGATGGATTTAAAACCAATTATGTGGCTTCTCTGGTGGCGGCAGTTTGTACGGCTATTATTGTAATTCTTGGGTTTGTGGCTCTGATTATTCCTGGAATTATTCTAGGCTTAGGCCTCTCACAGACTTTTTACATTTTGGCTGAAGACAAGAATATTTCAGGTATAGATGCCATGAAGAAAAGCTGGGCCATGATGGATGGTTACAAAGTCAAATATTTTCTTCTTTGCCTTATCTATTTAGGTATGGGGATCCTTGGATTGCTTGCCCTGGTGGTAGGTCTCTTCTTTGTAATCCCTATAATAAGTACTTCAAATGCACTTTTCTATGAGAAATTAAAAAGTGGAGAATTAGCCATGGCTTAAGAAATTGACGAATTGTAGATACGAACCGGCAGCAGTTTTGTTGCCGGTTTTTTGTTTATTAACACTTCATTTAACCGTACTATAAATTAACTCAAAAGCACTTTCAATCAGGAAGTTGGCTCTCTATATTTGTTCATCACTAAACGATAAACAGATCATGAAGACTATCCAATTATTAGCAATTCTTTGCCTTTCATCGCTTACCATTTCAGCTCAGGAGTTCATGCCTGGCTTTGAAATGTTTTCGCATAAAAAACCTGCATACATCACACTAGAAGATGGTACAAAAGTAGAAGGCGAGATAGATAAAGTTAAGCGTAAGAAAAACAATATAGCGGCTGTAGAAATGATTATTGATGGAGAAGAAAAAACTTATGACCCAGCTGATATCAAAGAAATGTATCTACCTGCAAATGGCTTAAACAAGCTCTCATTGAAAATTGACAATGCTACGAATACTTCAAAAGACTATGACCTTGATATGTTAAATGAAGGCTACGGTTATTTTATCAAGACCGACATTAACCTTGGTAAGAAAGAAGACGTTCTCCTTATGCAATTGGTGAATCCTGGTTTTGATAGCAAAATCAAAGTATTCTTTGATCCTATGGCAATGGAAACAGGCACAGCCAGTGTAGGTGTCATGAAGGCTGGTGGTGTAGACAAAAGCTATTTTATCAAAATTGGTGATGAAATGGCTCAAAAAATCACCAAAAAGGAATACAAAACAGAGTTTAAAACACTATTCGCCAGTTGTCCATCTCTTATCAAAGAAATTGGTAAGAAACCTGACTGGAAAGAGTTTGCTGCTCATGTACATACATTCGATAGCTGTGAATAATCATTCTTTCGATAGACTTTAAAGAGCCGACTTAAAATGTCGGCTTTTTTTATGTCTTCGACCCAATACATCATCTTTTGCTTCTATCTTTATATTCTAAATTGAATAACCGATGACACTAAGCAAACGATATAAACTCTTTTTGGCCAGTGTTCCTCTGCTCCTGATGATTCCATTGATGGGTAATCTATTTTCCTCTCAGGTGAACTGGTCCTTTTTTGACTTTATCGTCATGGGTTCTTTGCTTTTAATTGGCTTTTCAAGTTTGGAACTACTCTTGAAAAAATTCAAAACGCCCTCCACTCGTTTATTCATTGTTTGTCTTATTCTAGCACTTTTCTTATTGATTTGGGCAGAATTGGCTGTCGGCATTTTGGGAACACCTTTCGCAGGTTCTTAGGAAGAAATAGACTGTTCATGTTTTATCTCAAGAGGTCTATTTTTACAAGGATATCATCGAAACGATTGATAAATGAAAAAACCTAAGGTTAGCATTTTGATTGCCCTAAGAAATGAAGAGAAAAATGCCCCTTCCTTAATCAACTCGCTGAAACAGCTTGATTTCCCCAAAGACGAATTTGAAATTTTATTGGGTAATGATGATTCCTCTGATAAGACGGGGTCAATACTTCATGAATTCGCGAAGGAAAGTGATCATGTTAAAGCTTTTGATATACCTCCCAAAACCGCCTTTGAGTCTCAAGAAGGGAAAGCCCGGGTTTTAGCACAGCTTGCTCAAAAAGCAAAAGGAGATTATTTCTTTTTTACAGATGCCGATATTACACTTCCCCGGAACTGGATACAGTCGCTACTTGATGCTTTTTTGAAAAATGAAAACACAGGAGTAGTGGTCGGAATAACCGGAATGCCTCCCAAAACCTTACCGATGGCCATGCAAAGTATGGAATGGCTTACGGTGCTTTATATGCTACATTTATTCTCTCGAGCCAAGGTTCCAGGTACTGGTATGGGAAATAATATGGCCGTTAGTCGAGAAGCTTATGTAGCAGTTGGAGGTTATGAAAACATCCCTTTTTCGATTGTAGAAGACTACAGTCTTTATAAAGCTATCATTGACAAAGGATACGACTTTAATCAACTCTTTAATGAGAATTGCTTCGCAATGACTGTACCTCCGGAGAATTACCTGGTTCAACGAAGGCGTTGGTTGAGAGGTGGATTTCAAAGTTCCAGTATACTATTGCTACCAGCCTTAATTCAGGCATTTTGGATTCCTCTACTGGTTATAGTTTATTTTCTTTCCTCTACTTGGTTTTGGGGGCTCTTGGTTGGGCAAGCCCTGTTGATGGCGGTCTTGTGCATACTTTGGGGCCGTCAAATAAAAAAGTATTCTTATCTGAAGTTTATACCACTTTTTATAATCTATCTACCAATCGTATGGAATGTCATTACCATTTACAGTTTGCTACCCGGTAAGATAAAATGGAAAGGTCGGGAGTTTTAAACTAGTAAGGCATAGGAGTCAATTTCTTTTATATTTTTGTCTGCGAATGATTAAAAGGCATGATTTTGGTCAAAAATTAACATGACCTGCTTTACTAATAAATGAATCGAATCAATAATACGACATGTCCGCTGTGCTCTGGCACCCAATTTTCTGAACCCATTGCGGTCATAGATTCTTCAATAAGTAAAGAAACCTTTCATTTAATCACCTGTAAGGCTTGTCAATTTACACTAACTCAGGATCCACCAACCCCTGAATCCATTGGGCCTTACTACCAAAGCGAAGATTACGTTTCACACTCTGACTCAAAAAAAGGATTGATCAATTCTATTTATCATCAGGTTAGAGATTTCATGCTTTACAGAAAAGCTGATTTGGTAAAGCAAAGAAGTAAAGGAAATCAAATGCTGGATATTGGAAGCGGAACAGGCTACTTTCTGAATACGATGCAGAAAGAGGGTTTTGAGGTTAAGGGTGTTGAAATAAACGATGAGGCAAGAAAATTATCACAAGAGAAGTTTGGCTTAAAAGTTCATGAGCCTTCAGAATTCTTGTCCGATAGATTTGAAAAGCAATTTGACGTTATCAGTCTATGGCATGTTCTGGAGCATCTGTATGACCTTAACGGATACATGAAGGCCATTGATAGAAGCCTAAAGAACTCCGGGACACTTATTATAGCGGTTCCTAATAAGGATTCTTTTGATGGCAAATACTACGAAGCCAATTGGGCTGGTTTAGATGTTCCTCGTCATTTATGGCATTTTACGCCGGCCTCTATGCAAACTTTTGCCGGAAAATACGGCTGGAAAATAGTGTCAAAAAAAATACTTCCATTCGACTCATTTTATGTGTCCCTTTTGAGTGAAAAGTACCAAAAGAGTCCATTTGCAACCATCAAAGGTTTTCTGGTAGGAACAGTATCTCTGATCAGTGCCGTTTTAAATGTAAAGAATTCAAGCTCTGTTATATATGTTTTAGAAAAAGAGCAGTAAATAATAAAATCCAACACTTTTAGACCATGAATAAATTTATACCTCTCCTTTCTTTGGTGGCCTCTGCCTGTTCTTATGAAAATCAAAAAAAAGAAACAGTAACGGAAAGAGAAACCGTGAGCATAGAAGAACTGGAAACTATTCAAATATCAGCCATTGATTCTATTTACTTAGAATCACTTGAGTCAGAGATCGATTCATATCAGCCACTTTCTAGTGGAGAAGTCTTAAGTTTATTTAATGTTTTAGAAAGTCCTTCTACCGCCGTATTTCATGAAAACATGGTTGAGGAGTATTTGGAGATTGACTCCATAAAAGCTTACGGACAATATGAGAACTATCTAAACCAACTGGATATTGGCATGTTAAGAGATGCCCTTGCCATAAAGATTGCTACTCTTGATGACGCTAAATCATTGCTTTGGGCTGTTTGGTACAGCTCATATGAAGCCTGTCCGTATTTTCACGGAGTTGATGTTTATTTAAGTTCGATAGACAAGGATAGACCAACAAAAACCATTAAAGTGGGTTCCAACTTTTCAGCAATTGACCCACCATCTGCTATTTATAACCCCATTTATTCAATCTTCAGTGCCGATAAAATTCAATCCTTTTATCTTGAGAAAGAATATGATCTGGATGCTTCACAATCGAATCCGGTTTACGTCAACGCAGATACCTTATTGGCTACTTTATAGAAATTTTCGGTAACGGAAGTAAAACCAAAGTCCTATACAAATTAGGCCCATGGCACCAAGAGTATAGAAGTATCCGTTAGGGTTGGCAAGTTCTGGCATATAGGTAAAGTTCATACCATATAAACCAGCAATAAAGCTCAAAGGCATAAAAAGAACCGTAAAAACAGTTAGCGTTTTCATGACTGAGTTCATTTTATTACTCAAGGACGCATGATAATTATTCATGATATTATCAGCCACTTCACGGTAACTGTCTAATGTTTCCAAGGTTTGAATCACATGGTCGTGAATATCTCTCAGATAAACATTGACTGTAGTACCTACAAGTTCAGAGTCTTCTCTTATTAGAGTGCCTATAATATCTCTAAGGGGGAGAATATTTCGTTTCATATAACCCATTTCTTTTTTGAGCAAATAAATCTGATTCTGATGCTCAGGCTTTGGGTCATTCAGTACATTGGCCTCTAGTACTTCAAGTTTTTCGGTAATCTTTTCAATCAGGATGTAGTAATGATCTACAATTAAGTCCATCAAGGCATAGAGCAGATAGTCTGACTGAAACTTTCTTATTCTGCTTGTTTTTTGAGCAATTCGCTCATGAATGGCCGTGAAGATGTCCGTTTGATCTTGCTCCTGGAATGAAATAACGAAATTTGTTCCTAAAATTAGGCTTATTTGCTCAGCTTCTATCTCAAGTGAATTTTCATCGAGATTCATCATTTTCAGAACCACAAACAGCTGATTTTCATCCTCAAAAAGTTCTATTTTCGGTTTTTGCGTTGTGTTTAGGACATCTTCAAGAAGCAGGGGATGAATTTGGTACTTTTTCCCTATCAATTCTACTACTGCAGTTTCATGAACACCATCTACATCTAGCCAGGTAAGTCTGCTATCAGAACAGGGCTCCAGGTTCTGAAGTTGACTCAGTTCTTCAAACGTATAATTCTCCTGATCGTAAACTGTTAAGTGAACCTGGGTACGTTCCATCACCTCTTTACCGATGTATGTCAGACTACCCGGTGCGGCAAATGCCTTCTGTTTTGGAGCTTTAAATCTATTCTTCTTTTTCCCCATACTGACTTACTTTATACTTTAAATATACGAGAACCTTTCTATTCAGACGGAGCAGAACTTAATAGAATTGAGCATTAAAATTGACAAGAAAGACTTCTTTTACCCCTCTGGTAACGGCTGTATAAAGCCATCTGAGGTAATCTTGATCTATGGTATTATTAGGAATATAACCCTGATCTACAAATACTGCATCCCACTGACCACCTTGAGATTTATGGCAGGTTAGAGCATAAGCATATTTAACCTGCAGGGCATTTAGATATTGGTCAGCTGCCAGCAGTTCAGCTCGTTCTTTTTTAGATTTAACCCAGAAATAATCTTTCAAGACAGAATCATAAAGCATCTTATTTTCTTCACGAGTTAAGTTTGGCGAATGAGAGTTTAGTGTATCTAAAATGATCATGGAATCAAACTCCGGGTCGTTAGGATAATCTACCAGCTGTAAACTGACATGCTGAAACCTGAAGCCATGCATTTCTTCCTCTCTACCAAGGTGTTTCACCTCTGCAAACTCCCCATTGGCAACAAAACCGGCCTCTGAGCCTTCTTCCAGAACGGTGTAATTATTCTTCACCACCATCAGGATATCCCCTATTTCCAGCTCACTTTCCAATGAATGAATTCGGTTTCTGATGTACTGGTTATACTGAACAGCATTTTTATTTGACCTTGTAATGACAGTGACATTTTCCTGCCCGTATTTATCGTAAGCGTACCGCAAACCATCTTCGATACGTTCTGAAGTCATCCTGAATATATCTTTAAACTCTTTGGTCTGGAATTTCACCTCAGGCTTTTTCTCGGGCAGTGTTTCTCTGATTTTGGTAGCGTTTGCCAAAATTCCCGAATCTTTTTGCTGCCTCGTTACCTCGGTCAATGAATGACATACAACATCTGAAAAGTATTGATTAGCCAGATGCTCTTCATTTAAAGCAGGACTATATTCCATGCCTACTGGGGGAAGCTGAGCCTCATCGCCAATAATTAAGAGCTTATTCTCGGGCATCTCAAAGACATATTCAATAAGATCATGTAGCAGACTATCTCTTCCAAACTCCCTCCTATCAGCTATCATGGAGGCTTCATCCACAATAAATACTGTACCTTCATGGAAGTTTTTTTGTCGCTCAAATACAAAGTTACCTGAGTAACTATCTTCTGTCTGCTTATAGATTTTCTTATGTATGGTCTGTGCCTTTCTTTTAGAATAATTAGCCATAACCTTGGCCGCCCTACCAGTGGGTGCGAGTAAAACTGATTTCCAGCCAAATTTTGGCAATACTTTAATAAGTGTGCTTACAAAGGTTGTTTTACCTGTACCTGCATAGCCTTTTAGAACAAAAATGGGCCTGTCTTTACTTTCATCCTGAAGAAATTCATCCATGAGAGTGAAAAGCTTTGCCTGTCCGAAAGTGGGCTCATGCTTAAATTTCTTCAGTAATAATTGTGAAGGAGAAAGAATTTCTTCAGCCATTTTCTGCTTAACTACATTTTCTATTGACGCAATCGCCAAATACGCTAATTTTGACTGAAATTCGTAACAAATGGCAGACAACCTTGCTCAGCAAATCGAGGAAAAATATGGCAATAGAATACGTGTCAGAGTATGTGGCTGCCTGGTTCATAAGGGTAAAATTCTACTTTTAAAACATGAGGCTATAGGCCCGGAGGGATATTTTTGGAATGTTCCCGGAGGTCAACCAGAAACTGGAGAGTCGATTGAGGAAGCTTTAAAAAGAGAATTCAAAGAGGAAACTAACCTGAATGTTAAAGTCGGTAGTTTCTTAATAGAAAGAGAGTTTATTGACGACCCTTTGCATGCCATTGAATTATACTTTGAAGTCAATACCAATAACACCAACGCAAGATTAGGTTTTGATCCTGAAGAAGTGGACGTTTTATCTGAATTAGCTTGGTTCAGTAAATCTGAATTTGATCAACTCCCAAAAGAAGCAAAACCCTATTTCCTTAAAAACTACATCAATTTTGATTAAAGAAAATATCCAAATATCGTCTAGCTATTCTGTTAAAGATGACAGATTTGAAATAGAACATATTCCTGAGTCTACTCTTATCTGTGAAATCAGCGATTCCTTTTTCAGGTTCATTGTCAAAGACAAAAGATCCAGAATTGTTTGGCTGGAGGACTTCCCAATTTATCCTCAAAGCAAAAATGCCAGAATTAAACAGCTATTTGAGGATCATACACTTCTTTCGGCCAGATTCTGGA
Organism: Jiulongibacter sp. NS-SX5; assembly: GCF_052828545.1. Next base: position 584,614 of record NZ_CM128248.1, on the reverse strand, counting down.
AAGACGTCATCTTTCTCATTCACGGCGAACATAAGACCTTTGTTCCGGCTGAATTGGATGCAAAGCATGGATTAAGCTTGTTACAACAGTTGTCCAACTCATCCATTGAATCCGCTCATATTACCAAAACAGAGAATGGTAGTTTTGCAGTTAATTCAACAGAAGACCTACTGCAATTACTTAAAGACTACCGCCAGGATAAGCCAGCAAAAATTGTATTAGCGGATTCTGTTTTAGAAAAACCGACCATCATTTTTCATAGGTTTGGGGTGAGTCTTTTTACCGGAGGTCAGTCCTCTAACATATATCATGCAAAGTCATTTGAGGATTTCTTAAGGCTTATCGAAGATTTTGAAATCAAGCCAATAGAAATTTGTGGCGAGGTTACAGAGTATGCATTAGAATACAAACAACTTAAAGCCAGGCTGCCACAAGTTAGCTTGGCACAGCAGGTGTCTGGTATTCAGTTTTCACAGTATTTTCAGGAATGCCCAAAACACCGATATTTCTTACTATTTTGTGCTTCTAAGCGTGTTTAATATCAATGGAAGAAAAATATACTTTAAGTAATCTACAAGTCTCCACTTCTATGGGTGGAGAGTCTGTAATACTTAATCATGAGGCCGGCACCTACTTCAATCTTAACGATGTAGGGTCATCTGTCTGGAAAATATTGGAATCAGGACCAGCTACCTTAGATGAACTATCCGTTTCTATTGCTGAACAATATGAAACTACGGTGGATGATTGTAAAGGTGATATAGAGCAGCTGCTCAAAGAGTTAATGGATGAAAAACTTGTTGAAAAAATATCTTAGCTGGTCTTCCAAAGAAAAGTGGCTCTTTTGGCAGGTTCTTTTGAGAATGATTCAAATAAAAACTCAATTGAGGTTTAAAAATTTTGAGACTTTCAAAAAATGGTACGCTGAACTTGATACGGAAGAATATGATTTCGATGAATTAAAACAAGCCATTCAGAGAGCGGCCACAGTCTCTCCCAAGCATTTTACTTGCTTACCTCAGGCCCTGGTATTCAAAAAAATGGCTAGGCCCTATAATGTAATATTGGTCATTGGAGTCCAGGCTTCAGAAAAAATGAATTTAGATGCTCATGCATGGTGTGAGCAGCAGGGGAAGGTACTCATTGGCGATGTTCCTGACTTTCAATACTTACCTTTATGGATATGGGAATAGGAATGAAATTTAAAGCCTTCGGTCAAACCATACTTACGGATCTTGATTTATCAAACCTTCTACCCCTATCATCTGAAAACGATTTTTCAATAGAAATTAGAGATGGCGAAATTGAAATACCTAACACAGAAAAAACTCAGGTATTCAGAAAGAATATTCAAGCAGAAATAGCCTTTAAGGATGATAAAGTACTTTTATACTGGCCAGGGCTGGTTGTGTTTGCAATAACAGATTCGCTGATTAAATACAGGGTACTTATTGATGAAATTGAGACTTTTAAACTTTTCCTTATTAGTGAAGCCTTAGGAATTTGCCTGTTTTTGAAAGGTTATTTTGTATTACATGCCAGTGCAGTAAAAATCAATCATAAAGCTCATGTTTTTCTGGGTGAACCTGGGGCTGGCAAATCAACAACGGCTACCGCTTTTTGGCAAAGTGGACAAACTGTACTTTCAGACGACCTTGTGGTTTTAAAGAAGACGGATGGTAAATGGTTTGTTTCCCCGGCCTACCCCCATTTCAAAGTTTGGAAAAAAGCCCTGATTGGACTAGGAATTGATTATTCTCATTTGCCACCTTCCTTTGAGGGAGGCGATAAGTTTTTGGTTTCGCAGCCCTTTGATAGTTTTTCTGACCAACCTGTTGAGTTATCAGCCATAAATATTCTCAATCTATTCGAGAGTGGAGCTGTACCTTCATTTAAAGCCCCTATTGAGCTATTGAAGCACTTCCCATTGCCTAATCAGCTATTGAAAGGAGAACAAACCAAAAACCACTTTCTTCAATCAAGTAATTTAGCATCGAAAGTTGCAATGAATTTTATTCAAAGACCAGAAGGATTTGACAACCTTCAAAACTATGTGAGATCTTATGCAGCCGAATAAAGAAGTACAATTCATGCTCGATCTCTCAAAGGCTTACTTGTTTCAAATGCCGTTGAATAAGATTGAATCAAATGAAGTCAATTGGACTAAACTTTTAAAAGTTCAAACTCTGCATAGTTTGAATCCTTTAATATCCCTTTATTCAATTCAAAACACCGGTGAACTTCCCAAATACCTGCATGACAGGTTAAATACTTTTTTAGTAAATCAAGCTACAATGAACTTGATTTTAATGAAAGAGTGGGAAATCCTAAAAAAGGAATTTCAAAAGGAAAATATCCCAATTGCCGCTTTTAAGGGAATTATGCTAACAGAGAGCTTGTTCCCGGATAATATAAGGGCCAGCGGCGATCTTGATCTTTTCGTGTCTAAAAATCAACTTGTAAGTGCCTTAATGATTTTAACTGATTTGGGTTATTCTTCTATTAGTCACTTCAGTAAAGAGGAAATCCAAATTGATAAGTTTCAAGCCATTAGTGAATCTAAATTTATAAAAGAAGTAACCTTAATCAAGAATAATATTCAAATAGATCTACATTGGGATTTCAATTATCCTGTCTTGCCAAATCAATTACCTAATGATCTACTCTTTAATCCAGAATATTCAGAGGAAGAAAGACTATTGTTTACAATTCTAAATCACCATGGAGGTAAAGAATTATGGTTAAGAATGAAGAGCCTTGTTGATTTCTCCGTTCTGATAATGAAAAAAGGTAGTTTAATCAATTGGGAAAAGAACTTAGCTAAAATGGCTGACTTTAAACTATTGCTTCATTTTAAAACAGGTATATATTTAATTAATAAGTATTTAAAAACTCCAATTCCAGAAGAATTGAAAGGTCATACTCTGAAGGAATTGAAAACTGAAGAACAAATAATTAATTATTGGAACCTTGGTGAAAATTGGGACATGCCATTAACCAGACTTAGATATGAAAGACTATTTATAAACTCTCAGGATAAAAAATTTTCACTTACTCAATATTTTCTCAATTACTATCACGCTTTCTCAGCCCCGAACCCCTTAGAACCTAAAAGGATCTATTCTTTACCTGAGAACTATACTTTTTTGAACTTTCTTGGGAAAATTATCTCTTATATATTTCACAGAATTCGTTCCTGATTTTTATGGCTTCCATAAAATTTGATTATAAAACACAGATTCCTCTGTTGCCAAATGAGCCTGGCATTTACAAATACTTTGATGAAAAAGGTACTATCATCTACGTAGGTAAGGCAAAGAATCTGAAGAATAGAATAAGCAGCTATTTCTATAATTTTGATAGAGCAGATCGTAAAACTAAGCGATTGGTGGTAAGTATCAGAAATCTGGAATATACCGTGGTGCATTCAGAGTACGATGCACTTCTGCTGGAAAACAACATGATTAAGGAGCTTCAGCCGAAGTTCAATATCATGCTTAAAGACGATAAGAATTACCCATACATCTGCGTTACCAATGAGCGTTTTCCCAGACTCATTAAAACCAGAAGAATAGAGGATAAAAAGAAGGGTAAAATGTACGGACCCTATGTAAATGTTAAGGCTATGCATGCTCTGCTTGACATGTTCACTCAGCTTTACACCATTCGTACCTGCAAGTATGTCTTATCTGAAGAAAATGTAGAGGCCAGAAAGTATAAACTCTGTTTAGAGTATCATATTGGCAACTGTCTGGGCCCTTGTGAGGGATTGCAAGATGAAGCAGATTACATGCAGGAGATTGACCAGGTTCATCACATTCTTAAGGGAAATATTGCTCCGGCAAAGGAATACTTTAAAGAGAAAATGATGGAGGCTGCGGCTAATACAGCCTTTGAGAAAGCCCATGAGTTTAAACAAAAACTAGAATTCCTCCAGAATTACCAGTCAAAGGCCACTGTAGTAAATCCGTCTATTAATGACGCAGATGTCTTTGGTATACAATCTGATCAGGACGCCGCCTATGTATGTTATTTGAAAATCAGTAATGGTACTATTACCCAGACTCAAACTTTTGAAGTGAAAAAGAAGCTGGAAGAACCAGATGATGAAATACTGGAGAAGGTCATCTTTGAGATAAGAACTCAGTATGATAGTAAGGCCAAAGAAATCATAGCGAACATAGATCTGGACACTGACCTTAAAGCCAATATCACGGTACCTAAAATAGGTGATAAGAAGAAGCTAATAGAAATGGCTCTTAGAAATGTCATGTATTTCAGACATGAAAAAGCAGAGCGTGAGGCTATTGCTAAGAGTGGAGCAACAAATAAACGTGACCGAGTTCTTATTAAACTAAAACAAGATCTGCAGTTAAAGGAGATCCCTCGGCATATTGAGTGTTTTGATAACTCTAATATACAGGGTACAAATCCTGTAAGTGCCATGGTACTTTTCAGAAATGGCCAGCCCAGTAAAAAAGAATACAGGCATTATATTCCCAGAACTGTAGTAGGTCCAGATGATTTTGGAACCATGAGAGAAGTGGTTTACAGGAGATATAAACGACTACTTGAAGAAAAAGAAGACCTTCCAGATCTAATAGTTATTGATGGAGGAAAAGGTCAACTATCTGCCTCTGTAGAAGCCCTGAAAGAGCTAAACTTATATGGTAAAATACCAATCATTGGCATAGCCAAAAGACTGGAAGAAATATACTTCCCAGAGGATACTTTGCCTATTTATATTGATAAGAAGTCTGAATCTTTAAAACTTATACAACGGGCCCGTGATGAGGCCCACAGGTTTGGTATCACCCATCATAGAAACAGGCGTAGCAAAGGATTTCTTATTAGCAGCTTAGAAGGAATACCGGGCATAGGAAAGCCCACTGCCACAAAAGTACTTAAGCATTTCAAAACCATTCAAAACATTAGAAATGCCTCTCAGGAAGAGCTAATAGAGGTTTTAGGAAAAGATAAGGCCAGACGTATTCGGGAATTCCTAAGTGAAAGTGAGTAATTAAAGAAGGTATGCAGCGGTATTGCATGGGTCTGATTTCTATTTTTGAATAAATCAGTTCCTTATAAAATGTCACTATTTAATACCTCCATGCCCGCGGCATTAAAGCCTTTTTACTATTCAGAATTAGTTTCATATGACGCTCATATGGAAACCAACAATCTGCAAGCAGCATGGAGAAGCCTTGAACGGGCTCATATCTTAGGTCAGAAATACCCGCTCACTCATTCTGAGGTTCACTGGAAAATGCTTCTTTTTGGTTTCAAAATAAAGAGTGCAAAAGAAGTTTTTGGGCAAATTTTGAGACTCTTTACCGGTGGGGTTAAATCCTTTGTAGGTGTAATCCCGGTAGGAAACCCCGGTGGTTCTAATGTTCCTCCATTGAAGTCCTATGAAATAGAGCCAGAGCTTAAAGACATATTAATGAAGACTACAACTTCTGAATTACTTAAGAATTGATCTGACTTTCTCTAAATCCCCATCAATTTTCTGACTAATTTTTAGTCCTAGTAAATGAGCTACCAGAGGATATACATGAATATTTTCAATGGCTGAAACAGTGTAGTTTTCCTTAATTTCTGGTCCACTTAAACAAAATAAGGCTCCCATATTCTGATCTTCATAAGGGTCATAGCCATGTGTACCACCGGGGTATGTCATCTGACGATCTTCCTCTGAGTAAATGATGGTGTAGGGAGATTCTGTTATGAGTACCAGATCACCAATTTTTTCTCCATTTGAAAAATTAAGATAGGCAGGCACTTCTTCTTTGCGGTAAACTCTCAGGTTTTCTGCTCCTATAAGTTTCTGAAATAGCGTATCTGTTTCCTCTTTATTTTCTGTATAAATCATAGCCACGGGCCCGCTGTAAAACTTTTCAGGGTCTACGGTAACATAGTCGTGTATATTAATAAAAGACGTAACCGGTGACATCCCATGATCTGCTGTTACCAGAAGAGTAACGGGCAATCCACTCTTTCTTAATCCTTCTTGCAGAGCACCTATTTGCTGATCTACGTAGAGCACAGCTTCTTTACATTCTTCTGAATCTGGCCCAAATCGGTGTCCCTGTGTATCTACTAATGAGAAATAAAGAGTTATTAAATGTGGCCTTTCTTTCTCCGGTAATTTCAGCCATTCTAAAACACGCTGTATCCTGTGTTCATAGGGTAGCTGTTTATCATATGTATAATAGTATTTGGGGTGCAAACCGTTTACATTCGCTTCAGAACCGACCCAAAAGAAACTAGCAGAAACCATTTCTTGTTGCTGAGCCAGATTCCATAGTGGCACCCCACCGTACCATGAGCCATCCTCCACCACTTCTCTTATTGGGATAGCGTATTTGGTTTCACGTTCTTTATCATAAAATGAATTCGACACTATTCCGTGATTTTGCGGATACAGACCGCTCACCAATGTATAGTGATTGGGGAAAGTTTTAGAAGGAAAAGAAGGTATGAGTCTTTCTGCAGAGGCTCCATTTTTTTTGATACTCAAAATATTCTCTCCCTGAAATTTCTCTGCATAATCATGTCTGAATCCGTCTATTGACACCATTATGACATAGGGTTTACGCATAGACTCCTCAGAATTAAGAATATCATTTGAAATAAACTCTTTGGCTATTGATTCTTCATAGCTCTGTGCTTTGGCAGAGAGCCCCCCTACTAAGAAAAATACAACTAATAACTTTTTCATATATCATTTTAGTGGCCCTAAAATTAGCTCAATATTGCTTCTGAAAGAAGAGTCAATAGACATCTGAGGCATAAAAAAAGCCGAAAAGCATAAACTTCTCGGCTCTGTATGGATTTAGGTTAGTTTATTTATCCTTAACTTTCATAATGGCATCGTACGCTTCTTTTCTTTGATTATTTCTATCAAATAATAAAGGGTAGTTAGTTCTTCCCTGTACAGGGAATCCGTTTTTCCAGCTATCACCGTCATTTACTCCCCAGAAGGTTACACGATCTATCTTATCTCTATGCTTATAAAAAAGAGCAAAAATATCTGCATATCTTTTCGCTAAAGCAGCACTTACATCTGCTGGTAAACCATCTGTGTAAGGGTCTAGCTCAGCCTTTAGTTCAGCACTTTGACTAATCTCAGCACCGCTCACTCCTTGAGGGTTTGGCAATACATCAATATCCAATTCAGTAATTGCCACTTTTAAGCCTAATGCACTGTAGGCCAATATACTTTCCTCTATCTCTTGAATAGTAGGGAAATCCATATGCCAGTGACCTTGCATTCCTATTCCGTCTATTTTAGCCCCACTTTCCTGAATCTTCTTTACCATTTTAATGACTCCATCACGTTTTGCCTTACCCGTCATGCTGTAATCATTATAATACAAATCTGCATCTGGCTCTACTTCTGCTGCCATTTTAAACGCCCATGGCAAATATCCCTCTCCCATTGTTTTCAAAAAAACAGACTGTCTTAAAGAGCCATCGCCTTCTACAGCTTCATTAACCACATCCCAGCTATAGACTTTGCCTTTGTATCTACCTGCCACAGCTTCAATATGAGCTTTTAAAGCTTCTGCCATAGAAGCAGAATCCTCTATAGCTGCTATAAAAGGAGAAAGCTGAGAATGCCACACCAGCGTATGACCGTGCACTTTTTGACCATTTTTTTCTGCCAAAGCAAAAAGCTTATCAGGCATTTCAAAATTGTAGGTGTCTTCCTCAGGGTGAATCAGTGAAGACTTCATCACGTTTTCTGCAGTTAATACGTTAAACTCCTTTGCTATTAGAGAAGCTTGCGACGCATCTCCGTTTATTTGGCCATTGTTAACAGCCGTACCAATTAAAAAGTCTTCAGCAAAAAGCTCTTTTATGCTTTCAGGCTTTACTTCTTCCGCAGTTTTTTCTTTACAAGACCAGGCCAATACAGCCACAAATGCCAATGGTAGTACTCTCAATTTCATAATTAGATAGGTATTTTTAATTGTCAAAATTACACTTTTTAATTAATCCAAAGTAATAACAGTAAAATTATATTTCAATCGGTTGCAAACAGAGGCCGTTAGAATGTATAAAACTGACATTACTCTTCCCAAAATTTTAAATTTTAAGGAAAGTCACATTCACTAAAATTCTGATTAAATTAAGGATCAGAATACTTAAGATCTTATGAAAGAGCTAAATAGAAAACAGTTTTTGACGGCACTTGGATTAACCGCACCGGCATTAGCCCTTCTGAAAAGTTGCAGTTTTAAATCTGAGCCGATAGTTCAAAAAAGCTCTCTCGTTTCTCTGTCAAAACCTAAATCTGCAGAGGGTATAATAGAATATCTGAAACGGACTGAAGGTGGTTTTGCCCAAAATCGGTATTGTCAAATAATTGGAGCGGCTAACGAATTTAAGGAAGGAGATGAGGCCATAGGCCTTGCGGCAAAAGATGAAACGACCAGGATGTATGCTCGCCAACTTTTAAGCAATACTTCTTTACAAGATATTAAAATTCACACTCTTTTTGAGGATGAATTATTTACTCTTATTTCAAAAACTACTCTAGTAGACAGCGAATTTGATCAGTGGACCTTAGGACATCTGAAAGAGTTTATTCTTACAGAGACAGAAGAAGAAATAAAAAAGGTGACGCCCTTTTTAAACAGTGATCAGGTAGGATGCTTGGTAAAACTCTGTACGAATGAAGAGCTGATCATCATAGGTCAAAAAGTCTTTAACCCTTTAGCAAACAGTAAAATTGGAGCCAAAGGCTACATGAGTGCCCGTGTACAGCCAAACTCCCCCACAGACAATACTGAGGATATCATCTGGCAGGTTTTCAATGCCTGGTCATACGCTGTGGGTGATCTGGTTTTAGGTACAAATCCGGTTTCCAGTGAGGTGAAATCTGTAGCCGCTATTGAAGAAGCTTTGTTTGATATTATCCAGACTTTTGAGCTTGAAAATACCATTTCCAATTGTGTATTAGCACATATAGATGTACAGTCTGCCGCCGAAAATCAAAAACCCGGCACCACCGGTATTTGGTTCCAAAGCCTCGCCGGCACTGTCAATGCAAATCAGACCTTTGATCTGACCATTGAAAAAATGCAGAATCATGTTTCTAATAAAACCGGAAAGTTTGGACTCTACGCAGAAACCGGCCAGGGGGCTGATTTCACAAATGGACATGGCGAGGGATTCGACATGGTCATCCATGAGTCTCGAAAATATGGTTTTTTGAGAGCTTTGAAACAGCAAATTGAAAATCAGACGCCAGAAGGACAACCCAAACCATGGGTTCATGTCAATGACGTAGCCGGGTTTATTGGCCCAGAGGTTTTCAAAACCAAGGAACAATTAGTTCGCTGCTGTCTGGAAGATACCGTTATGGGCAAATTACATGGTTTGACTATCGGCCTCGATATCTGTTCTACTCTCCATATGGATGTGACGCTGGAAGAACTCGACTGGTGCATTGAACAAATTATGCCCGCAAACCCGGCTTATCTCATGGCCTTGCCTACCAAAAATGATCCGATGCTCAGCTACCTCACTACTGCTTTTCATAATCATTTAAAAATAAGAGAGAAGTTTGGATACAAAATCAATGACGATATGTGGGCTTTCTTCAAAAAATTAGGGGTTATAGATGAAAGCGGCAAACCAACTGAACATTTTGGAGACCCCATTTGGGTCTATTACCAATTTTTAAAAGCAAAAGGAGATATAAGATCATTTGATCAAATCAAAATTGAAGCAGAACAAGCTTTGGTTAGAATTAAGAATAGAGGTGTGCCTGTTTCTCGAGGATATGGCGATAATTATTGGGACCCGGAACCTGAACTGGCCAAAGAAACCAAAACTTTATATGAAGATGCCAAAGTGAGTTTATGGACGCCCCTAGAAGATTCGTTTGTTTCAACTATTCCAGGGACAGTACCTGTTACTACCCAATCATTAGATAGAAAAGACTATGTTTATCACCCTGTAAGTGGTGAACAGCTTTCTGATGTTTCTATTGCTCAGTTAAAACCATTGAAATCAAATGTGAAGGGTGAGGTTCAAATTGTAATATCAGATGGGCTAAACGCAAGAGCCATAATGGACGAAAACCACCTTAAGCCCTTTCTGGAGTCTTTTTCAAAATTGGCTTCTCAATCTGAGATGAGTATAAATTCAGCTATCCCATTCTTTACCAATGGCCGTGTGAGAGCAGGATACGCTGCAGGAGAAATTCTGCTTGGAAGTAAGGATTCAAAACAGTTTAAAACATTGATTCACATCATTGGCGAAAGACCTGGAAGCGGTCATCATAATTTTTCAGTTTATATTACCGTGGCAAATGCGGTCACCTGGAATCAAAAAGGAAATATTGACCATGACATTACCCGTGTGGTTTCTGGAATTTCGGATACTGCATTAAAGCCCGAAGAGGCCGCCAAAACCGTTTTGAGAATCATAAAAGAAAGAAAAGTAGAACTACAAAAATTAACATAAATGAACTACACCCGGAGTTTTGACAAAGAGTATGCAGATCAGGTAATTGCCAGAATAAACTCACTAAAGCCTAATTCACAGCCTATTTGGGGCAAGATGACAGTTTCTCAAATGCTGGCTCACCTCTCTGTAGCCTATGAAATGACCTATGAAGACAAGCACCCGGCACCTAAGGGTTTGATGAAATTGATGTTAAAAATGTTTGTCAAAAACATGGTAGTAGGCTCCAAACCGTATAAAAAGAATACCAGAACAGCACCGGCCTTTCTTATTACAGATGATCGCGATTTTGAAACAGAAAAGAAAAGACTCATCGACTTCATTCTTAAGACTCAAAAACTAGGAGCAAATCATTTTGATGGAAAAGAAAACCTGTCATTTGGAAAATTGACAAAAGATGAATGGTCAATCATGTTTGCAAAACACCTGGACCATCATTTATCACAGTTTGGAATATAAGTTTAAATTAGAGATTAAAGAATATTCAATATTTTATTGTCACAATAAGAGACAATAATTTTAGGTAGGTTTATTTTTCAGGGCTATATTCGCTGTACCTATTGAAAATAAACTTTACCTATGCTTCTTAGAATTGCTTTAATTCTTTTCATACCCATTGCCCTTAATGCACAAAACGGCAAGGTGGTCACCTTTACTCTAAACTCAAAGGCTCTCATAAATGACGCCGGTGAAAACCCAAACCGAAAGTGTTCTGTTTATCTGCCACCGGGCTATGAAAATTCAGACCAACGATACCCTGTAGTTTATTACCTGCATGGTTTCACGGGTACTGACAGCATTTATCCTATGATGAAGCAAGTGCTGGATGCCGCAGTATCAAAACAGAAAATCAGACCCTATATCCTGGTGATTTCTGACCAGAACACCCTTTTTCAAGGTAGTTTTTACAGTAAGTCAGACTTTATAGGTGACTGGGACACCTTTACTGCTACCGAACTGGTGAATTACATGGATAACCATTTCAGAACCATTCCGCATAGAAATAGCAGGGCTATTGGTGGACATTCTATGGGTGGTTATGGGGCTCTGAAAATAGGGATGCTACACCCGGAGACCTTTTCTGTAATGTACGGAATGAGTCCGGGTTTAATGGCTTTTGTAAAAGAGTTTGGTCCTAACAGCCGTTCTTTTAAAGAGCTGCAAGAAGTAAAGACCGTAGAAGAATTAAGGAAAACCTATTATCCAAAAGTATTAGTAGCTGTAGGCAGAGCCTGGTCTCCTAATCCTGATAAACCGCCTTTTTACTGTGACATGCCATTTACATACCAAGGTGATTCGCTGATTATTCATCAGGAAATCTTAGATAAATGGCATGCCAATATGCCGGTGGAAATGCTTAACCAGTATGCCGAAAATCTAAAGCAGTATTCAGGCATAAAACTGGACTGGGGTAGAAATGATGCCCCGCGTTTTCCTCAGCAAAACATGCTTTTCAGTGTGAAGCTTGAGAACCTGGGCATTAATCATTACGCAGAAGAATACATAGGTGATCATATCAACAAAATATGGACAATGGATGGCCGAGTGCTCAATGCCATGTTACCTTTTTTCAATGATCATCTGGAATTTGAGCAAGACTAAAATTCTCAATTCTTTACAACTATAATATGCCCATAAAGCAATAATCTCATTCTTCGTATGCTGGCAGTCTTCGGTTTTGCTATTATTCTAATTTTCCTCGCTCTCATAATCAGTAAGAAAGTGTCTGTGATGGCGGCTTTGGTATTAACGCCTGTCTTGGTAGCCTTACTGGCCGGTTTTAGCCCCGTAGAAATTGGAAAATTTGGTCTGGAAGGAATAAAGCAGGTAGCTCCTACCGGAATCTTACTCATGTTTGCCGTATTGTATTTTGCCACCATGCTTGATGCCGGTCTTTTTGACCCGGTCATTTCATTTATCATTAAAACTGTAAAGGGAGACCCGCTAAAAGTGGTGATCGGTACAGCTATTTTAGCCATGATTGTTCACCTGGATGGCGATGGCACTGCCACTTTCATGATTGTACTTTCTGCTTTCTTGCCAATTTATAAGGCTTTAAAAATGAACAAATTGGTACTTTCTGGCGTAGTGGCTATGGCGGTGGGTCCTATTCACCTGGTACCATGGTCTGGCACCTCTGCCAGAGCTATTTCTGTATTAGAGACAGACAGTGTTCAGATATTTAACCCAAATATTCCAGCCATTTGTGCTGGCATTCTGTGGGTATTATTTGTGGCCTATTTATGGGGTAAAAAAGAACGAAACCGCCTAGGCGTCCTTGATTTCACCTATAACCATCAGCAGGAACTCACAGAAGAACAGCGATTGCTCAGAAGGCCTAAGTTAATTTTCATTAATGCCTTACTCACCATACTCCTTATCATCTGCCTTATGGAAGGCTGGGTGCCTGCTCCTGTTTTATTTGTTATAGCCTCTATGGTGGTTTTACAAATCAATTACCCAAAACTAAAGGATCAGAAAAAAGTAGTCTCCAAACATGGAAACAATATTTTCATGGTTTCCAGCCTTATTTTTGCTGCGGGTATTTTCTCAGGAATATTGAATGGCTCGGGAATGATTAATGAAATGTCAAATTCCCTGGTGAGCCTTATCCCAGATGGCCATGCAAATCTCCTACCCATACTAACCGCCATCACCAGTATGCCGGCTAGTGTTTTGTTTACGCCAGATGCCTATTATTTTGGGGTGCTGCCTGTTTTGGCAGAGTCTGCGACCCAATTGAACCTGGACACCCTTCAAATGGGCAGGGCAGCATTACTTGGACAAATGACAGTGGGCTTTCCGCTGAGTCCGCTTACTGCATCTACATTTCTCTTAATAGGGCTGGCAGAAGTAGAGCTGGATGACCACCAGAAACATACCTTCTTGTGGGCCTGGGGTACTACTATAATTATGAGTTTAGCAGCTCTACTTACTGGTTCAATAGGTATTTAATATGAAAAAAATAAGAATTGGATGTGGGGCTGGTTTTTCTGGTGACAGACTGGAGCCAGCTGTTCTTTTAGCAGATAAGGCAAATCTGAATTACCTGGTTCTGGAATGCCTTGCAGAGCGTACCATTGCTCTGGCCCAAAAACAAAAGATGGCAGATCCCAATTCTGGGTTTGACCCTTTCTTAGAAAGAAGAATAAGCAGTCTGCTACCCTATTTGGCAAAAAATAAAATAACACTTATTACCAATATGGGTGCCGCAAATCCAATTGCTGCTGCAAAAAAAGCCCTATCAATTGCTCAAAAGGAAGGTATCAAAATAAAAATTGCCGCTGTATATGGCGATGATGTTTTAGAGCAGTTAACAGGGAACGAAATAACCCTTGAAAGCCAAAAGGCAATCAAAGAATCTGGTGAAATTCTCTCTGCAAATGCCTATATGGGTGTCAACGGAATTCTGGACTCCCTCAGAATAGATGCACAGATCATTATTACAGGTCGTGTTTCAGACCCTTCTTTATTTCTGGCTCCTATGATTCATGAATTTGGCTGGGAAACTGAAAACCTGCTGGGGCAGGGAACCGTAATAGGTCATTTATTGGAATGTGCCGGGCAATTGACAGGTGGATATTTTATGGACACTACCAAAAAGCAGGTCCCAGATCCAGCTAATCTGGGGCATCCATTCGCAGAAATATCTGCCGATGGAACAGCACTATTCTCAAAAATCAAGGGTACCGGTGGCCTATTAAATCTTCAGACAGTTAAAGAGCAATTGCTCTATGAAGTAATTAACCCATACGCATACCAAACTCCTGATATTACTGCGGACTTCTCTACCGTACGTTTAGAAAAATTAGATAAAGACTTAGTCAAAGTGACAGGAGGAACCGGAAAACCAGCACCAGAGAAATTAAAAGTAAGTGTAGGATACAGAGCTTTTTACATGGGTGAAGGCGAAATTTCTTATACAGGAACAGATTCACTTCAAAGAGCCGAGCTGGCTGCAGATATTTTAAAAAAGAGACTTGAACATTTGACCGAAGATATAAGGGTAGATTTTATTGGTCAAAATGCCATTGTAAAAGGGAAGAACTTTGGCAATGATATTTTGGAAGTCAGATTACGAATAGCAGCTAAATGCAATGACGAGAATACGGCCAAACGCATAGGAGAAGAAGTAGAAGCACTTTATACCAATGGACCAGCCGGCGGTGGCGGAGTAAGAAAGCAGGTAAAAGAAGTGGTGGGTATCCACTCAATATTTTTAAACAGGGATATGGCAAAAGCTAAAACTTTATTACTGGAATGAAACTATACGAAATAGCACATAGCAGAGCTGGCGACAAAGGTAATATTTCTACACTTTCACTTATTCCATTTCAAGAAGATCATTATAAATTGCTTTGTCAAAAAATTACTGTAGAGCGAGTAAAAAAACATCTTTCTGAACATTTAAAGGGTGAAATAAAGCGATTTGAATTGGAAAATATCTCTTCTTTATTATTTGTATGTGAAGATGCCCTTGCGGGTGGAGTTACTACTTCGCTGGCTCTGGATGCCCATGGAAAATGTTTAAGCTCTGCCCTCTTAGAAATGGAAATTGAACTTTGAAATTCACGGATAATTGTGTGATGGCTAAAGCCTTTTCAGAAATAGCCGTTCACAAAAAAAGACCTCACTTTGGAGGTCTTTTTCACAATATCAAAACTCTTATTTAAAACTCTCTATGCTTTGCTTCATCATAAAGACGCTCTTTTGAGAATCCTTTGAAGTATTCATAGGTAAGTTTTAAGCCTTCAGATCGGTCAACCTTTGGCTCCCAGTCTAAAATCTCTTTGGCTCTGGTGATATCCGGTTTACGCTGCTTCGGATCATCCTTTGGCAGGTCTTTGTAAATCACTTTTTGATCTGTGCCTGTCAGTTTTATGATTTCCTCAGCAAACTCCCCAATTGTAATTTCATTTGGGTTACCCACGTTTACAGGCTGTGCATAATCAGAATGTAATAATCTGTAAATACCCTCTACAAGATCATCTACAAAACAGAATGAGCGTGTCTGACTACCGTCACCAAATACCGTTAAATCTTCGCCACGTAAAGCCTGACCTATAAAGGCTGGCAACACGCGTCCGTCGTTCAGTCGCATTCTTGGCCCGTAGGTATTAAAAATACGAACGATTCTAGTCTCCACGCCATGGTAGGTATGGTAAGCCATAGTCATGGCTTCCTGAAAACGCTTGGCTTCATCATATACACCTCTTGGCCCTACAGGATTCACATGTCCCCAGTAATCTTCATTTTGAGGGTGCACCAGTGGGTCACCATAAACCTCTGACGTTGAAGCAATAAGAACTCGTGCATTTTTAACCCTTGCAAGTCCAAGGCAATTATGAATCCCCAGTGACCCCACTTTAAGCGTTTGAATAGGAATCTTTAGGTAATCAATCGGGCTTGCTGGTGAAGCAAAGTGAAGAATGTAATCTAAGTCTCCTGGCACATGAATAAACTTTGAAACATCATGATGATAAAACTCAAAATTCTCAAGCTTAAACAGGTGCTCAATATTCCTTAAATCACCGGTAATTAGGTTATCCATAGCTATGACATGGTAACCTTCCTTTATAAATCTGTCACAGAGGTGTGAGCCTAAAAAACCAGCTCCACCCGTAATCAAAATTCTTTTCATTTAACTGTTAGGCATTGATTGACTTTCGTCCGATTGAATGATAAACAAATCCTTTCTCTTCCATTTCAGAAAGTGAATAAAGGTTTCTGCCATCAAAGATCACATTATTTTTCAAAGAAGCCTTTATTTTATCAAAATCAGGAGTTCTGAACGCCGGCCATTCGGTCATAATCATCAATGCATCAGCTCCTTCCAAAGCCTCATACATATTTTTGGCATATTTCACTTTTCTACCTACCACTCCTTTCACATTATCCATGGCCTCAGGGTCAAAAACCACCACTTTCGCACCGGCTCTTCTCAGCGATTTGATATTATATAATGCTGGTGCTTCTCTGATATCATCTGTATGCGGCTTAAACGCTAATCCCCACAGAGCTATGGTTTTACCTTTCAAGTCTCCACCAAAATGGTCTTTAATAATAGGCATCAGTTTAGTCTTCTGCTTATCATTAACCTTCATTACAGAGTTCAAGATTTTAAAATCATAATCAAACTCCTTTGCAGTTTTACCTAAGGCCTGTACATCCTTTGGGAAACAACTTCCACCATATCCTATACCCGGGAACAAGAAACGCTTACCTATTCTACTATCTGTACCAATCCCCCTTCTTACATTATCTACATCTGCACCAGCTCTCTCGCATAGATTTGCTATTTCATTCATGAAAGTAATTTTCATAGCTAAGAAAGAGTTGGCAGCATATTTTGTCATTTCTGCAGAACGCTCATCCATGAAAATGACAGGATTTCCCTGACGTACCAAAGGAGCATATAGTTTCTCCATTACTTTCTTAGCTCTTTCAGATTCTGTTCCTACCACTACCCTATCTGGCTTCATGAAATCATCTACCGCCACCCCTTCTCTCAGGAACTCAGGATTAGAAACCACATCAAAGTCAACCTTTGCGTTTTTTGCGATGGCTGCAGTGACCTTTTCAGCTGTTCCAACCGGAACTGTACTTTTATCAACAATAACCGCATAATGATCAAGGATTTTACCTAAATCATCAGCCACACCCAATATATATTTTAAATCTGCAGAGCCGTCTTCTCCAGGAGGGGTCGGAAGTGCAAGGAAAATAACCTCAGCATCTTTTATACCTTCTTCAAGTGATGTTGTAAACTGAAGTCTACCTGCTTTGGTATTTCTTTCAAATAACACCTCAAGACCGGGTTCGTAAATTGTAAGCTTTCCTTTTCTTAAACTTTCTACTTTTTTGGGATCAATATCTACACAGGTCACATAATTACCTGTTTCAGAAAAACATGTTCCTGAAACTAAACCTACATAACCCGTACCGACTACTGCTATTTTCATATTCTAAGAATTTAGTATTTCTATTTGTAGCAACAAAGGTAATTGAACTCTCTAATAATCCTAATACCTTAAAATAAAAAAGCCTCCATACTACCTACCTGATGTAAGAGTTAATAGACATTTTACTATCAAAAGTCTTACATTCACATACTTCAATGTTGACTTTTCAATATCACCCTCTTACTTCATCCTTACTCTTTTAATACGGAATACCAGCATCAACATTATTGTACTATTCTTATCCAACTTAAAAATTCGAAGGAGAATTTGACTACCTGAAACTTGGCTAAGGTTTGATCACTAAAATTCTGTGCTTAATCAACAGAGTCTGCTGATACAGCAACTATCAATAGTTAGACAAAAGGAAGACTGCACTTTTACAGCAAGAAATAGCAATATTTGGCGTTGAAATTTTGGCTGCTTCTTCCTTTTACGGTAATTTTAGCACCAACTAATTTGACTTATTAACCTATAAAATATCTATTAAATTGAATAGAAGAGACGCATTAAACAGAGTAGCCGTCTTAATGGGAGGTGCACTTTCGGCACCTACGATGGTTGCTCTTCTAGAAGGTTGTACCACCAAAGACGCTTCAGCTCCTTTCAGCCTTTCAGCAGACTATCAAGAAATTGTGGCACAGTTTGCCGACATTATTATTCCTGCTACCGATACTCCGGGTGCTAAAGAAGTTGGAGTAGGCCCGTTCATTGAAATGATGATTAAAGATTGTTACTCAGATGCCCAAGGTGAGCACTTTAAGAAAGGTCTTTCACTAGTTGAAGAGAAATCTAAAGAACTAGGCAGCTCTTTTACATCGTTAACTAATGAGCAGCAGATTGAAGTTGTAAAAGCAATGGAAACTGAAGCAGCCAATGAAGCTCAGAAAGCAAAAGAAGAGCAGATTGATCCTGAAACAGGAAAGGTGAAAGAGGGTTCAGCGGCAGAAGAACCAGTCACTCCTTTCTTCACTCTTATCAAAGAACTTACCCTTTTCGGATATTTCACTTCTGAAGTAGGAATGACACAGGAATTAGATTATGTACCAATTCCAGGAAGATTTGAAGGATGTATTCCTCTAAAAGAAGGACAAAAAGCATACGCCCTAGGATAATTACTTAACCTATCAGAAGAAAAATTTAAAAATGAATATTCAAGGAAAAGCAAAAGAGCAAAACACTTTTGACGCAATAGTAGTAGGTTCAGGTGTATCCGGTGGATGGGCTGCGAAAGAACTTACAGAAAAAGGACTTAAGGTATTGATGTTGGAGAGAGGTAATCATGTTGAACATATCACTGGTTACCGCGATGCCATGAAAGAGAGCTGGGATTTCCCACACAGAGGCAGAATTGATAAACAAGCTGCAGAAGATTATTGGGCTGTAAAAAGAACAGGTTATGCGGCAAGTGAAGAGAACAGATTTTTATTCGTAAAAGACACAGATCACCCGTACAAGGAAAAAAGACGTTTTGACTGGATCAGAGGATACCATACTGGTGGTAGATCTTTGATGTGGGGTCGTCAGTCTTACAGATGGAACGAAAGAGATTTCACCGCGAACCTTGAAGAAGGTGTAGGAACAGACTGGCCAATTCGTTATAGTGATTTGGCACCATGGTACGATTACGTAGAACGCTTCGCCGGAATCTCTGGCCAAAGAGAAGGTTTAGACGTTCTACCTGATGGTCAATTTCAGCCGCCAATGGAGATGACTTGCGTAGAGCAACATCTAAAAGAAGGAATCGAGAAAAACTTCCCGGGTCGTCATCTAACAATTGGTAGAGTTGCCCATCTTACAGCACCTACTGAGGAACAATTAACCTTAGGTAGATCTAGCTGTCAATTTAGAAATAAGTGTATCAGAGGGTGTCCTTATGGTGCATACTTCAGTACACAATCAGCCACATTACCGGCAGCCAAAAAGACAGAGAACTTAACCATGATCAACGATAAAATCGTTTATCAGGTTATTTTTGATGAGGAACTGGGTAAAGCTACCGGGGTAAGAGCCATTGATCAAAACACTAAGGAGGAGGTAGAGTACTTTGCTAAGATTATCTTCTTAAACGCATCTGCCTTGAACTCTGCATGGATCATGATGCAGTCTACATCATCTCGTCACCCGAATGGTCTTGGTAATGAGTCTGATCAATTAGGAAGAAACATCATGGATCACCACCTTGCTTCAGGTGCCGGCGGAACTATTGAAGGTTTCCTTGATAAATACCACTTTGGTAACAGACCTAACGGTATTTATATTCCTCGATTTACAAACTGGGGAGACGATAAGAGAGACTTTACTAGAGGGTTCGGTTATCAGGGTAGAGCCTCAAGAAGAAGAGGCGTGGATGTAGGTACTACTTTCGGTGCTGAATTTAAAGAATCTGCTTCACTTCCAGGCGTATGGGGTGTAGGTATCGGTGGGTTTGGTGAAACACTTCCAGACCCTACCAACAGAATGACGCTTACTGACGAAAAAGATCAGTGGGGATTACCAGTGATTGAATTTGACGCAGCTTGGGGCGAAAACGAGCAGAAAATGAGAGTGGCCATGCGTGATGAAGCGGTGGCTATGCTTGAAGCTGCCGGTTTCCAGAATGTATATGGTTATAAAGATGAAGAAAAAGCACCAGGAATTGGTATCCATGAAATGGGTACAGCCAGAATGGGTACAGATGCTTCTAACTCATGTTTAAATAAGCATAATCAAGTTTGGGGAGCTGAGAACGTATTTGTGACAGATGGTGCTGCTTTAGCTTCCTCATCTTGCGTGAATCCATCTCTTACTTACATGGCATTAACCGCCAGAGCTGCAGAATTTGCGGTTTCAGAATTAAAGAAAGGCAACTTATAAGACAAGTTGATTTCTCATAAATCTAAAAGCGGTTAGGTATAATTATCTAACCGCTTTTTTTATTAGTATACCTATTGAAATAATGAATATCCAAGGAAAAGTAAAAGAACAGAACACCTTTGATGCCATAGTGGTAGGCTCAGGCATGTCAGGTGGAATGGCTGCAAAAGAACTTACACAAAAAGGCCTAAAAACACTCGTCATAGAAAGAGGAAGGCATGTTGAGCATATTACAGGCTATGATAATGCGTTGAAAAATCCTTGGGATTTTCCTCACCGGGGTAGATTATCTAACCAGGATAAGAAAGATTATTGGGCAGGAAGTAGAGCCGGATTTGCGAATGCTGAAGACATTTTGCCTCATTTTGTGAAAGATAGCGAATACCATTATGAGGAGAAACGAAGCTTTGATTGGGTCAGAGGTTATCAAACTGGTGGTAGGTCGCTGACTTGGGGAAAGCAAAGTTACAGGTGGAATGAAAAAGATTTTCTGGCTAACCTAGAGGATGGTCATGGTGTTGACTGGCCCATCCGCTATGCTGACCTGGCTCCCTGGTATAGTTACGTTGAAAAGTTTGTGGGTGTAAGTGGAAGCCTTGAGGGGCTTGATGTATTACCTGATGGTGAATTTCAAAAACCAATGGAGCTTAATTGTGTTGAGAAAGATCTCAAAACAGCTATTGAAAAGAACTTCCCCGGTCGAAAAATGATCATAGGAAGGGCTGCTCACCTTACCTCCCCTACTCAGGAACAAACCGACCTCGGTAGATCTGCTTGTCAATTTAGAAATATGTGTAAGCGTGGCTGCCCATACGGAGCCTATTACAGTTCTCAAAGTGGTGCATTAGCGGCTGCGGCACAAACCGGAAATATGACCATCGTCAATCATAAAATTGCTTACTCAGTAATTTTTGAGAAGGAAACTGATAAAGTCATCGGTGTCAAAACCATAGATGAACAGACTGGTGAAGAGCATGAATATTATAGTAAAATGATATTTCTGAATGCTTCAGCCATGAATACGGCCTGGCTAATGATGCAATCAAAATCTTCAAAACATGAAAATGGTTTGGGCAATGATAGTGACCAACTAGGTCGAAATATCATGGATCATCACCTTAACGTTTGGGCATCTGGTGAGGTAGAAGGTTATGAAGATGATTATTATTTTGGTCGAAGGCCTAATGGCATTTACATTCCTAGATTCGCCAATTACGGTGATGACAAAAGAACCGACTTTGTAAGAGGTTTTGGTTATCAGGGAAGTGCCAGCAGAGCAAAAGGTCAGCCTTCAGAAGCAAGTTTTGGAGCTCAAATGAAAGAGGATGCCTCTAAGCCAGGCCCTTGGAGATTTAGAATGCGTGGTTTCGGAGAAACCTTGCCAGATCCAAATAACCGTATCACTTTAAGTAAGAAGACTGATAAATGGGGATTGCCATATATTGAGTTTGATGCAGCCTGGGGCGAAAATGAGATCAATATGCGAAAAACTATTCTTCAGGAGGCCAAAGACATGCTGGAAGCCGCAGGATTAAAGAATGTTAAAGGAGAAGATGAATATTGGAAATCACCGGGAGTGGGTATACATGAAATGGGAACTGCCAGAATGGGCAGAGACCCGAAAACTTCAGTATTAAACGGTTGGAATCAGGTTTGGGGAGCAAAAAATGTATTTGTTACTGATGGAGCGGCCATGACTTCATCTTCTTGTGTAAACCCTTCATTAACTTATATGGCGTTAACGGCCAGAGCCGCTAACTATGCTGTAGAGGAGCTTAAAAAAGGCAATATCTAATGATTGAGAATGGGCAAAAATTCGATGCTATCGTCGTTGGTTCAGGTATTTCTGGTGGTTGGGCAGCGAAGGAATTGACCGAAAAAGGCTTGAAAGTCCTGATGCTGGAACGCGGTAAAAACATAGAGCACATCAAAGACTATCATACTGCAATGATGAACCCTTGGGATTTTGAGCATCATGATATTAAGGTGAGTAATGAGGTCGCCAAAGATTACCCTATCCATATTCGTTCTGGTAATACCATCACTGAGGCTTCTAAGCATCATTTTATCAAAGACACAGATCATCCTTATCTGGAAAGTAAGCGTTTCGACTGGATTAGAAGCTTTCAATTAGGAGGTAAATCAATTACATGGGGTCGTGTAGCCTTACGAATGAGCGATCTTGATTTTGAGGCGAATGCAAAAGAAGGAATTGGTACAGATTGGCCCATAAGGTATAAAGACCTTGAGCCTTGGTATGATTACGTTGAGAAGTTTGCCGGCATCTCTGGAAGTTATGAAGCCTTACCGCATCTACCAGACAGTATTTTTCAGAAACCGTTTGATTTGACCTGTGTAGAGAACCACCTTAAAAAGCATGTAGAATCTAAATTCTCAAATAGGTTCGTTATTCCGCCCAGACAAGCTCACCTTACTGAACCGACAGAAGAACAATTAGCATTGGGAAGAGCCTCTTGTCAATCAAGGGCTATGTGTTGGCGAGGCTGTCCTTATGGGGCTTATTTCAGTACGCAGTCGGCTACTCTACCGGCAGCCAGATTAACGGATAACTTGACTGTCAAGACTAATGCCATAGTTCATCAAGTAATTTATGACGACAATCAAAATAAAGCCACTGGTGTTAGGGTGATTGATCAAATTACCAAAGAAGAATCAGAATACTTTGCACCGATTATATTCATAAATGCTTCTGCAATGGCCAGTACATTTATACTCATGAATTCTACTTCAAAACGATTTCCGAATGGATTGGGAAACGATAGTGGTCAATTAGGGCATAATTTGATGGATCATCATTTTGATGCCGGAGCAAAGGCTGAAATGCCAGGCTTTGAAGATTTTTATTACTACGGCCGTAGACCCAATGGTTTTTATATACCCCGATTCAGAAATGTGGGTAAAGATAAACGAGACTATGTTAGGGGTTTTGGCTATGAAGGAGAAAGCAAAAGATCCAGAGGAGTAGAAAGTAGCGAGGGTTTCGGTACAGAATTGAAAAGGTCTGCTAGTCTTCCAGGCAATTGGGAAATGCAGCTCACTGGCTTTGCCGAAGTCTTACCGTATTTTGACAATAAGGTTTGGATTGATGATAGTCAAAAAGACCAATGGGGACTTCCTGTCTTACATTTTTCAGCTGAAATCGGCGAAAATGAACGTAAGATGCGAGAAGACATGAAAAATGATGCCGCTGAAATGTTAGAAGCTGCCGGAGCAAAAAACATCATCGCTTTTGATAATAAAAGAGGTTACGGAAGGTGCATTCATGAAATGGGTACTGCCAGAATGGGTACTAGCCCAGAGAACTCAGTATTGAACAAGTGGAATCAAGTATGGGGAGCAGAAAACGTCTTTGTTACAGATGGAGCATCTATGACTTCTTCCTCTTGTGTAAATCCTTCTTTAACCTATATGGCCATGACTGCCCGGTCTGTAGATTACGCCGTTAGAGAATTAAAAAAAGGAAATCTAAGCTAAACTAAAGACCTTATAATCAAAGTACTTGGCAACCAAACTATAACGATCACTTTTTTAAGTAATACTTCATTTTGGCTTGTTATTCTTTGTAACTTTCATTCCTTATTGACTGATAATGCCAATCAAAAACACTCTTATACTCGCATTGAGTATTCTGCCCTCATTTCTTTCAGCCCAATTGAAGAAACCTGCAGACCTCAGGATTGAATACCTTTCAGGAACACCCGTAATCGATGTATCAAACCCTAGATTTGGGTGGTTAAATGAAGCTAAAAATAACGAGAAAGGGCAGAAACAGACTGCATACGAAATTAGAATTTCAGAAACACAAGAAAATCTGAAATCAGCCGACACCTGGTCTACCGGAAAGGTGTTATCATCGCAAAATCAACGTGTATCGTATGATGGAAAAACTTTAGAGTCAACCGTTAAATATTGGTGGCAGGTAAGAACCTGGGATAAAGATGATAAGGTATCAGAATGGTCAACTCCAGCCAACTGGCAGATGGGTATGCTCGATGATAGTGAGTGGCAGGCAGACTGGATTGGAGCTCCGTGGCAAGGTGAAGAAGCGATCCCGAAACCACCAGGAGGGCCAAACGAACGTACCAAAATTCTACCACCTCCTGCTCCCTACCTAAGAAAGGGTTTTGAGATTAAGAAGAAGATAAAATCTGCCGTAGTATTCACCACTGGTTTAGGCTATTATGAGTTTTATGCAAACGGCAAGCCTGTAAGTGACGATAAACTCGTTCCAAATCAAACCAATTATGGCAAAAGACCTGGTTTGGAAAAAGCTTACATTTCCGTTCCTGATGAATTTGCTGCCTACAAAGTTTTCTATTTGGCTTATGATTTAACTAACCATTTACAACAGGGGCAAAATGCTATAGGAGCTATACTAGGGAATGGCTTTTATAATGCCCCCAAATTCTGGACACACTCTTATGGTTCACCACGATTCATGGCTCAGCTTCATATTAAGTACCAAGACGGCTCTGAAGAAATTATTAAGTCGGACACCACCTGGAAAGCAGAAAAGTCTCCAATTCTAATGGATTTGGTCTATGATGGGGAAATATATGATGCCCGAAAAGAGATTCCACAGTGGTCAAATGCAGACTTTGATGACAGCAACTGGTCAAACGTAATTTTAAGAAAAGCTCCATTTGGAGACCTTAAAGCCCATACAGCTGAACCCGATAAAGTAACGAAACGATACCAGCCCACTCAAATTGAAAATTTAGGAGATGGACACTATAAGGTTCACTTCCCGGAAGAGATTAGTGGATGGGTTCGATTTAATGATGTAATCGGTCCTGCTGGTCAAAAAGTACACGTTACTTTCAATGGTAATTTATATTCTGGAGAGAATACGTATTACTTCAGTGGCAAAGGCAAGGAGAACTATGCTCCCCGTTTCAATTGGTTTGTCTTTAGCGGAATTGAAATAACCGGCTGGCCGGGAGAATTAAAACCTGAAATGCTAACGGCTGAAGCAGTCAATACAGATGTAAGGGAAAATGCAGTCTTTGAGTCCTCAAATCCCCTTTTCAATCAGATCAATCACATTTGGAAACGTTCTCAAATGGACAATATGCATGGAGGTATTGCCTCCGACTGCCCCCACCGTGAGCGATCTGGCTATACGGGCGATGGGCAGGTAGCTTGTCCTACTGTCATGCATAATTTTGACGCCCGGTCTTTTTATCAGAAATGGGTTGCTGATATGAGAGAAGCACAGATCCCTGAAACAGGATATGTGCCCAATGGAGCACCTTGGCAGCCTGGCTGCGGTGGTGGCGTAGCATGGGGAGCGGCCATAAACATTATACCGTGGGAGTATTATTTGCATTATGGCGACAAACAAATGCTCAGCGACAACTATGAGGCCATGAAAGGGTATTTGAATTACATGCAAACTTGGGTTACTGATGACGGTATTATGTTTAGTCAGAGAGAAGGACATAATGGCGAACCACTCAAATGGTGGAATCTCGGTGACTGGGCTGGAGTATGTGATGATTGCCTTCCGGAAGATGCTCTAGTACACACTTTTTACTGTTGGTACAGCACAGATATTACAGCAAAAACGGCCTCCGTTTTAGGGTATAATGAGGAAGCGGCAGAATTAACAAAAAAAGCTATTGAAATAAAAAAGGCCTTTCAAAAGCATTTCTTTGACAAGTCAAAAGGTACTTATGGAGATTATGGTTCAAATATTTTTGCTCTTAAAATGGGCTTACCCATCGAGCAATATGATCAAGTGAAAGAAAGCTTAATAGATGAGATCAATAAGAATGATGGACATCTGAACACTGCCATTTTTGGTACACGCTTCTTTTTTGAGGTATTGGCTGAGAATGGTTTAAATGAAATGGCCTATCAAGCACTTAATAAGCGTACCGAGCCAAGTTTTGGACATTGGATAGAACTTGGGAGCACTACTTCAAGAGAACATTGGGACGAAAACGGCAGTCATAATCACCCTATGTTTGGAGGTGGTCTTGTTTGGTTTTATCGCCATTTAGCCGGTTTAAACTTTGACGAATCCAAACCGGGTTACGAACACATTGTATTCAAACCCATGTCGGTAGAAGATATAGAATATGCCAGGTACCAAACTATAACCCCATTTGGCAAAGCCGGAATCTCATGGAAACAAGATGCCACAAGTTTCAATGCAAAACTGACAGTTCCGGTAGGAAGTACAGCTAGTTTTGAATTTCCTTATGAGGAGTACGTGAAAGTTAGCATTGATAACAAAAATATTAAGAATAGTGAAAGTGTATCTTTTCGAAATGGCGTGTTTGAGCTTGAAAGTGGCGAGTATGAATTCTCTTTCACTTTAAGCCCCAAGTAAGTGAAATGTACAATATTGAAGTCTAATAAAACCTAAACCAATTTAACCAGTAATAAGAATGAAAATCAGATTTATACTATGCCTTGCATCTTCTGTTTTTTTGATGAGATGCACCTCAAACAATTCTGACGAAAACTTAGAGATAGCCGAAAAAGCCTGGATTACTCTGTTTGACGGAGAGTCCACAGATCAACTCCGGGGTTATGGAATCAAAGAATTTCCAACTGGGGTTTGGCTTGTGGAAAATGGGATGTTAGTAACTAATCCGGATACAGCCAATAGAGATTTAGTCACCAAAGAGAGATTTGAAGATTTTGAGCTGGAATATAGCTGGGCTGTGGATACAGCAGCAAATTCAGGTGTATTTATTCATGTACAGGAAACAAAAGCCATGGAAGCCGGAAACGGTAACAGCCCGAACTGGCTCGAAAACTGGGAATTCCAGATTCTCGATGACTTACACTTTTATGATACTGTAGCTGTAAGATCTGCAGGCTCATTATATGATTTGATAATACCTGAGAATAAAGAGTTAAAGCCAATTGGGGAATTTAACAAAGCCAAAATACTTCACAAAGATGGCCATGTAGAACACTGGCTGAATGGGCAAAAAGTAGTAGAATTTGAAATAGGAAGCAAAGAAATGAATGAGCTTTTATCGAATAGTAAATTCTCTGAAAACCCCAATTTTGGAAAGGATACTGAAGGACACATCATGTTTCAACATCACGGTCAGCGAGTATACCTCAAAGATATAAGAGTAAGAGAAATATAATAATGAAGAGCCCTCTTAGTGAGGGCTCTTTTATTCTTTATTCGAAAGTAAAGTTATAAGCTAACGAAACGATTGGAGCTCCAAAAACACTTAACTTATATGGTTTTGAGCCTCCATTTTCATTTTTGAAGAAAACAGAATAAGCATTCTTTCTACCGTACAGATTATAAACGGTAAAATTCCAATTACCATTAAATCGTTTCTCTTTCATGCTTGGTCTATAGATATTCCATGCAAAATCTAGGCGATGATAATCAGGAATTTTGTCGTTATTTCTTACGCCGTAAAACGGAAACGTATTTTCAGCAAACTTTATAAAACCTTGAGGTGAGGTAAATGGTCTCCCGCTGGAATAAGTAAAATTGAATGAGAAATCATGGTGAGCACCTTGATTAATCACTATAGAACCATTGAATGTATGTGGTCTGTCATAATTGGCGGCGTACCAGTTCCCAAAATTAACTTGCTGATTGAACGAATCTCCTTCATCTACCTTATTGAAAGATCTGGAGTATGTATAGTTTAACCAACCAGCCACTTCACCTTTTTTCTTCTGAATCATAAGCTCCAGTCCGTAAGACTTGTTAATCCCTTGAAGCAATTCTGTTTCCGGAGAGCTTTGAAGTAGGAAGTTTGCACCCGGCTTATAGTCGATAATATTATCTGTATTTCTGTAATACGCTTCTGCCGAGAATTCATAAATGTGATTTGCTAAATCTTTAAAGAATCCAATAGTGTATAGACTACTTACCTGTGGCTTTATATAAAGGTCTGAGGTTTTCCATCTACTGGTAGGAATAGGCGTAGTGGTATTAGAAATAACCTGAAGGTATTGTCTCAAAAGATTATAACCCATCTTAACTGATGAATTAGGTCCTAAAGCCATTCTAAGTCCTAATCGTGGCTCAAAACCACCATAACTGGAAATCACATCACCTTTACCAAAAGTCAAAGTATCTGCAAGAAAGACTTCACTCCTCTCCTTCCCTTCTTCAAACAGAAGTCGTGTAGCCGGCCCCGTATTTCTAAAGTTGGAGTATCGTACACCAGCAGATAAAGTAATCTTATCATTGATTTCAAATTGGTCTTCAATCCCTACTCCCAATTCCAGTCCATATTCCAAATCTGTTTTGACTGCATTAACAGACTGGCTTGTTCCAGGAATTAACTCACCGGGATTCAGCTGATATTGAGTAGCATCAGCAATTACCTCTATGGTGTGTTTTCCTTTATAATAATTGAGATTGGTTTTAGCTTGCTTGTATCTGATATTTTGGGCTATTTCTACCACATTCTCTGAACCAAACTCAGGTAAAAGAATAGAAGGATCATATTGAGATGAAACCAAGCTTGTTTGCAAATTCAAATTATCACTGAAAGCAGAGAACCATGAACCTGAGAAATTCAAAGTAGAATAACGGTACTGGCTACTCGTGGCATTTATTTCCTGAATACTACCAAGTGTTTCCGTTTGAAAGAAATCGTAACTATAATACGCAGTGGCAGTTACTGTATTCTTCTCATTGATTTTCCCGAAAATTTTAGCCGAGCTATCATAGAATTTAGCTTTGATATCTTTCAATGATTGAGCAAAAATCGGCAATGCCCAATCGTTCAAAGCTGCTCTACCGCTTACCATGATTCCCAGTTTGTCTTTGATCAGAGGTACATCCATTTTTAATCTGTTTGATACCATGGAAATACCACCTTTAAGCTTAAACTTATTAAGATCTGGCTGAGCTAGAGTTACGTCTAAAACAGCCGCTGCTCTCCCTCCATATCTGGCAGGCACCGTACCTTTGTACAAGTCAAAACTAGATACCGCCTCTGAAGGAAAGGCGGAGAAAAGGCCGAACATGTGAGTTGGATTAAAAATAGGCCCACCATCTAACAAAAGAAGGTTTTGATCTGTAGTTCCACCTCTGATGTTCACTCCGTTTGAGGCTTCTCCTACGCTACTTACACCGGGTAGCATTTGTAAACCCCTGAGTATATCCACCTCACCCATGGCTGTAGGAATCTTCTGCAGCGTTTGAATATTTAGCGAAGCCACACCCAAAAGAGGTCGTTTAAGGTTATCAGATCTGTCAGATTTTATGATAACTTCCTCAAGCTGGCTTTCTACTTTTTCCAACTTAATCTGTATTGGCTCCAAGCCTTCTTTTCCTTCAATATTAAATCGATAAGGTACATATCCCACATAGCGAATCACCACTGCAATTTTCTGAGCAGGAATTAGAAACTCAAACTTACCATCAAGGTCAGTGGAGCCCACCATTTCACCAAAGTTCAAACTAACGGTAGCCCCTGGAAGCGGCTCACCATCTGTACTATCAGTAACTACGCCTGTAAACTTAAATTCTCTTTGAGCATGAACAGAAGCTACTGATAAAGAAGCGATTAAAATTAATAAAAGTCTTTTCATGCTTAGCTGTTCATCCAGTTTATAGGTTCTTTTGAAGTACGTGTAGGGCTCTCTATACAAGGAGCTAAAGGAGGTCTTGAAGTGTCTGCAGTCACCGGTTCAGGATTAGACTCACGTTCTTCAAAACCTACAGTTTTGGAAATATTTTGACCATCAGAACGGTCCAAAAAGTAATTGACAGTATAAACAGAAGACAAAACGAAATACCCTCCGACGCTTTCAGACTCATTGCTTAAGGAATGTATATTACCAATTAGAGCTGTAGAAGGAGTATCTGCCAGGCTTCCACTATTTTGATTTTGGTCAATCAAAAGCTTTAAATATTTGTAAGCCTGATCGTTAATTGCATGTTGCTTTAATTCAATGACTGCACCGTATCGGGTATAAAAAGGAATCTCGGCCACTTCTTTGCCTATGAGGCTTTTACCGTCAATGAAAGCATCGTTGGTAGCAATAAGCTCATTTGAAAAAATAATTTCCCAGCAGTTTCTCTCACATCTATAGTCGAAAGTAACACCGTATCTAACGAGTAAGGGATCGGTTTCGCATGAGCCTTCTGGTTCACCGGTTTCGCGATAATATTTACCACCGAAACACTCGGCACAATAATCTTGCTTTTCAAATGATTTCCAGGTCCAGTAATAAGCATCACCTTTTCCTGCCGGTTCATCCATATCCAGATATAATTTGTGACCGGGAGCAGAAAGGTCTCTGATTTGAATACCCTCAGAAACAAACTCCTGATACACTTTTTTAATGGGTGCCACAGTTTTTAGGTATTGAATATCAGATTCATACATTCTTCCATCCGCCAATGTAAAGTAGAGCTGATAGGACATGCCGTCTTTTGCTTTAAATCCTTCAGGAAACTGATAAGTACCATCAGCAAAAAATTCAAGATCAATTTGTGTTTGACCGTTCTCAATTACCCATACTTTGGCATCATTGATATCTCTAAATGTACTGGAAGTAGCAGTAGAGCTACTTGGCTCTGAATTTCTTAGATTGATATAATTACCCGTTGCTTGATCAGTAAGATTACCATCTACTACAAGAATTGAATCTGTTAGATTTAGTGCTGCGTCAAATGGCTCAATGCATGATATAAGCCACATGAAGATGAATACTCCCGGCAGCCAGCGAGAGCTTTTTAATTTTAGGTAGTTCAGAATATAAATGGTTTAAGTAACACAAATCACGGAAAAATTAAATTTAAACGTCAATTTTTGACATAATTTTATTGGACAAATCTACAGATGCCAGTTTCTCGTAGATCAGTCAAACTAAAACGTATGCATATTGCAATTATAGGTAACGGAATTAGTGGTATTACGGCTGCCAGAAATTTGAGGAAAGGCTCTGAGCATCAGATCACTGTAATTTCTTCCGAGACCGACCATTTCTTTTCCAGAACAGCCCTCATGTACATTTATATGGGGCATATGAAATTTGAGCATACGAAGCCGTATGATGACTTTTTTTGGGAGAAAAACAAAATTGAACTACTAAATAGACATGTAGATAGAATTTCGTTTGATGCCAAGAGCCTACACTTCACCAATGGTGAATCTTTAAATTATGATAAGCTCATAATAGCCACAGGATCAGTTCCAAATAAATTTGGCTGGAAAGGTCAGGATCTTCGAAGAGTACAAGGTTTATACAGTTACCAGGATCTTGAGGCACTGGAGTCTTACTCAGAAGAAATTGACAATGCCGTGATAGTCGGTGGTGGTCTCATTGGAATTGAGCTGGCAGAAATGCTTAAGTCTAGAGGTAAGAAGGTGACCTTTCTGGTGAGAGAAAAATCATTCTGGAATAATGTACTACCACCTCAGGAGTCAGAAATGATCAATAGACACATTCTTGAACATCATATTGATTTAAGGCTGGAAACTGAATTAGATGAAATTATAGATGACGGACAGGGAAACGTTTCTGCTGTTAAAACCAAAGATGGTGAATTGATCGACTGTCAATTTGTAGGACTGACTGCAGGTGTAAGCCCTAATGTAGGTTTTCTGAAATCCGGCGAACTTGAAATTGATCGAGGAATCTTGGTCAATGAATTTCTGGAAACATCTGTAGCAGACGTATATGCCTTAGGTGATTGTGCCCAGCATAGAACACCACCTCCAGGAAGGCGACCACTAGAGCAAATCTGGTACACCGGAAAAATTATGGGTGAAACAGTAGCCCAAAACATTTTAGGAACGCCAACAAAATATCAGCCAGGCACTTTCTATAATTCCGCCAAATTCATGGATATAGAGTACCAAACATATGGTTCAGTACCAGCTGAAGCTGGTGAAGAAGAAAAAGATTTCTACTGGCAGAGCAATGATGAAAACAAGCTTGTACGTTTCCGATTCAATAAGGAAAACGAGGCCCTTACGGGCATAAATACCTTTGGGATAAGAATGAGACAAGAGATCTGTCAAAAATGGATTGAAGAGGGCACCTCAATAGAGGAGGTTTTAAGAAATCTCGGCAAAGCCAATTTTGACCCTGAATTCTATAAAAAGCATGAAGCTGAGATTGTCGCAAAATACAATCAACAATTCCACACAAACATCAAATTAACAAACAAAAAAACAGGCCTTTGGGCCATTTTTCAATAATACTCTTCAGGGCTAGCATTTTTATGAAAAACATAGGTATATTTTTAATCGTGGGTTCCCTTCTCTTGTGGATTGGAGCACTCTTTGGCAATACTTTCGAATTGACCGAAGATATTTTCACCAGTGAAGTAAAAGAGGAGCATCAGCAGCTCTTGAGACCTGAACTAGAAAAGCTCTTCAATAAGCCCACCAATAATATTTTCACATTTTCTTCAACAATCAAAGGTGCTAGGGAAAGTATCAATGCTGAGTTTGATAAAGAAAAGAAGTACGATCAAAAGATATTTGAAAACTATGAACTCCAGCTCTCAAAAGCTTCAGGTACCGGCCTGATTTCTAATCAAAAAGTACTAGTATTCGGACTCATATTTTCAATGCTCATTCTCGGAGCTTTATTCTTTATTCTACCTGACTTAAAACTATTACCCGGCATAAAAAATGATGGAATCTTTCATCACCCCGGCACCTCTGTAAAGTGGCTCGGTATTACCCTGGGGGCACTTTTGATTGGCTTTTACATTTTACTCTATTTCTTTCCTCATTTTATTACCAATTGGATTCTTCTGCTCGATCCGCTAAGTAATTTGATGAACGGAGGAAACGCAAGTCAATGGTTTTTATATGGTTTTCTGTACACCATCGCGGTTTTGGTTATGGGCATTAGAATGCTGATCAAATACAGACATAATAAATATCAACTATTTCGTACTTCATCAGTAATGTTCTTTCAGCTGATATTTGCCTTTATGATTCCTGAAATATTGGTAAAACTGAACATGCCATCTGCGGATCTCAAAAACATGTGGCCGCTGGACTATAGCTTCTTTTTTGACTATCGAATCGACGAGAAAATAGAAGCGGGCACCTTGGGCATTTTTATGTTTGTTTGGGGTATTATCTTATTTGCCGTAGGCGTACCTGTGCTAACTTACTTTTATGGCAAACGCTGGTATTGTAGCTGGGTTTGTGGCTGTGGCGGTCTGGCAGAAACTCTGGGTGATCCATTCAGACAATTATCTGATAAAAGCCTGAAGGCGTGGAAGATTGAACGTTGGTTAATTCACCTCGTTCTTGTCTTTGCGGTAGTCATGACTGCCGGGGTACTTTATACCTACTTTACTGGAAACACCTCCATCTTTGGTTTTATAGACACTGGCTCTCTAAGATATTATTACGGTTTTGCTATTGGTTCAATATTCTCAGGAGTGGTAGGTACCGGCTTTTACCCTCTAATGGGTAACCGCGTTTGGTGCCGGTTTGGCTGTCCTTTGGCTGCTTATTTAGGTATAGTGCAGCGTTTTAAAAGTCGCTTCAGAATTACTACAAACGGTGGTCAATGTATCAGCTGCGGCAACTGTTCTACATATTGCGAACAAGGCATAGATGTAAGATGGTATGCCCAACGTGGGCAAGATATCGTAAGAAGCTCATGTGTTGGCTGCGGTATTTGTTCAGCCGTTTGTCCTAGAGGTGTTCTTAACCTTGAAACAGGTCCGGAGGCGAGTAGAAATATTTAATTGTAGAATTACTTCTACAAAAGAAACAGTAACTCTGCTCAGTTCTCTGATCAGAAATAAGGCATCTGTTTTTTACTATAACTCATGATAATCTTACCAATACTATTTCATGAGAACGCTTGCAGTCATCGGTTGTGGCCCTAGAGGCGGGTTTGCTCTAGAGCAATTCTTTCAGGAACTAATTCTTCAAGGATCTATTGAGAATACCAAGATTCTTGCATTTGAATCTACTGGTCTATGGGGTAGTGGATGGGTTTACTATACAAAACAGTCCGACGCCAATTGGATCAACATTAATGAAAGGAATATTGACTTACCCTCTAGACCGCTTTGGCAAATAAGAGATCAAATCATCCCCAAATTCCCTTCTTATCATCAATGGGCGGGGTTTGAGAATAGAAATGAAACTGATCCAGATAATTACATAAAGAGATCAAGATTGGGCGAATACCTAACTCAGCGTTTTGAATCATTCGCCACTCCTATGTGTGAATTAGGAGTACTCCAATTAATCGATACAGAAGTTAAGCACCTCCAATTCCAGTCAGACAATACATTAATACTGAACTGTCAAAACGGAGAAGTCTATAAAGTCAATGAGGCCCTTTTAACAATCGGTCATCAGTCGACTTCTCTAGACAAGGATCTTGAAAAATGGCATCAGGAACTACCTGAAGATCAAATAGACAATAAATTAATTCTGGATCCATATCCTTTAGAAAACTATCTCAATAGTCCTTCAATTTCTACAGCTCAAAATATTGGAATCAGAGGAATGGGGTTGGCAATGATTGACGTAGTAAGAACCATTGCTTCTCTGCATGGAGAATTTGAGATTGAAGATAAATCCTCTCAAAAGATGAAATTCAAATCCTCCAAAAGGAATACTAAAATTCTGCCTTACTCATTGGATGGCCTACCTCCTATTCCGAAACCATTAAACAAGGCGATCGATGATAATTTTCTTCCAAACCAAAAAGAATTAGACCTTTTTGATAAATCCATATCAAATAAAGCAACTCAAAAGAAGGCCAAAAACAGTCAGTTTCTTCTCTCTGCTTTTGCAAAATTGGCAACACGAGTATTCAAAAATCATCCTCATCAAAAGCAAAACTCAATTGCAGAGCAGAAACTAGAGGTTTTGATAATTCAATGGTTAAAAGAACAAAAACATGATCATCCTCTATTTGTCCCGAAAAGTCAACCTATAATTGAACTGTTAAAACTATATGCCGAAATGGCATGTGGAGTCCAACCTTCTTCGCTAGATTATGCTATTGGCCAAATTTGGAAGCACTGTCAGCCAACAATCTATAAGGCTCTTTCCTACAGTTTATGTTCTGATGAGGTAATAGCAGAAATCATCAAAATAGATGAGAGTACCAAGAGGTATTCCTTTGGCCCGCCGGTTGCCAGTATTCAACAGTTAATCGCCCTAGTTGAGGCTGGATTCATTGATTTTAGCTTTGCCAATAATCCTGAAGTAGTATTAGAGAATTATCATTGGCATATTTCAAAGGAAGGTAAGAGTCGTAATGTAGATGTGCTCATAAATTCAGTTCTGGACCAACCTCAGATTGAGAAGGTTAATTCTCCATTAGTTGCAGAACTACTCAATTGTGAATTGGCAAAACCTGTTCATGATGCACTTGGCGTCTCTACTTCAGAAACAGCCTATCTGATAAATCAGGTGGAGAATGAAATCCCAAATATTGCCCTTCTCGGAAGACTGGCTAAAGGCACAGTAGTGGGAGTCGATGCTATTTTAGAGTGTTTCGGAGAGCGACCAAAACAATGGGCAAAAGAAGCAGCAAGAAGACATCTAAAAAAAATCTAACTATTGCTTCGCAACCACATCAATATTGAAAATCAAAGGAGAGTTTTTAGGAATTGACCCTTGCTTCTTATTGCCATAACCTAGAGATGATGGAAAGATGATAGTGGCCTTCTCTCCTACTTTCATCAGCGAAATGCCTTCGTCAAAACCTTTGACTACCTGACCAATTCCTAAGGTAAAGCTGAATTGACCTGCATCAAAAATCTCATCACTTAAAAAACGACCAGAGTAAATTACCTTAACGTAGTCTCCGGTTGATAAACTTTCACCGGCCGGATTTTCTTCAAGCAAGATAAATTGGAGACCAGAGTCTCTGCTTTCTGTTACCGTTAAACCTTTGCTTTGAATGTATTGCTGTATTTGCTGACTTTCCTTTCCTTTGAATTCGCTTTTTTCACAAGCAGTCAAGGAAAAAATCAAGAACGAGCTAAGGAGTATTGATATCTTTCTCATGATTAATTTCAGTGCTTTGCAAAGATGTCACTAAAAAGAAAAAGAGCAAGCCTCCCGGCCTGCTCTTTTCATCAGAATTTGGTAATACCAATTAATATCTTCTACCGCCAAATCCGCCGCCGCCACCGCGATTCTCACGAGGCTCAGCTTTTTTAACTACGATTGTTCTTCCGTCTAACTCTGCCTGGTTTAGAGCATCAATAGCAGCCTGTGCTTCAGCGTCATCACCCATTTCTACGAAACCGAAACCTTTTGAACGGCCTGTTTCGCGATCCATGATAACTTTAGCTGAATCTACTGATCCGAACTCTTCAAATGCTTCTCTCAAACCGTATTCGTCTGTGTTGAAGCTTAATTTTGCAACAAAAATGTTCATTAAAATAAAATATTAGTAAAAAATAAGAGAGCAGGGACCCATTTGACAGGTTTATAGGAAAGGATTTCCGCAAAAGGCTATAAAACAAATAATACTCTACGCCGCAAATGTACACTATTCCAGTTATCAACTTAACTTTTTCTTAAATTATTAACAATTAATTGATAAACAGCCTTTTTGTCTATGTAACAGAGGTCACTTTCTCTTACTCAATACCTTACGACATTTGTAATCATCAAAACAGAATTAACATGAATGTACAAGAACTTATAGAAGCAAATAAAGGAACAATAGTAGACGTAAGAACTCTAGGTGAGTTCCAAGGTGGGCATGTGGCAGGCTCAAAAAATATCCCACTTGGAGAAGTGGCGGCCAGAGTAGATGAATTTAAGACCATGGAGGCTCCGGTAATCTTATGCTGTGCCTCCGGCAATAGAAGCGGACAAGCTACTGCGTTTTTGTCGGCTCAAGGCGTAGAATGTGTGAACGGAGGAAGCTGGCTAGATGTAAACTTTTACCAATCTCAATGTACAAGTAATTAATAAGGTTAGGGTTGATATACGAGAGTCTGGCTTCTTTGGAGTCAGACTCTTTTTTTATGCCTATGTAATACTTGTCACATTTTTTCCTGTTAAAGTTCAATTTCTTTAGGCTATCAAATAATAGAACACCCTATGAAAACAGAACACCATCAGGTTTTAATTATTGGAGCTGGCACTGCCGGAATCATGGTAGCCGCTCAATTATTAAAAAAAGATCGATCATTAGATGTGGCACTAATAGAGCCAGCCGACACTCATTACTATCAACCAGCCTGGACTCTCGTAGGTGCCGGAGCTTACAGTTACGATAAAACCGCCAAGCCCATGAGTTCAGTAATGCCAAAGGGTGTGAAATGGATCAAGGACTTTGCTTCTTCCTTTGCTCCAAATGAGAACTCGGTAACAACTAAAAGTGGCAATACCATAACCTATGACTTCCTGGTAGTGGCTCCGGGCCTAGTCTACAATTTTGACATGATTCCTGGCTTAAAAGAATCCATAGATAAAGGTGTGGTATGCAGTAACTACACCGATCCAAATCACACTTGGGATGTCATTAAAAACTTCAAAGGCGGAACCGCCCTCTTTACTCAGCCAGCCACCCCAATAAAATGCGGGGGTGCTCCTCAAAAAATCATGTACTTGGCTGAAGATCACTTCAAAAAAACGGGCATTGCGGATAAAACAGATATTGTTTTCGCTACTCCGGGGACCACCATTTTTGCAGTACCCGAAATCAAAAAGACCCTGATGGAGGTTATTGACAGAAAGAATATTAACCTAAGGTTCTTTCATAAGTTGGTAGAAATTGATGCTGAAAATAAAATTGCATGGTATGAAGTCACCAAAGAAGTAGAATCAGGAGGATGTGTGGTCATAGAAGATAGTAAAACTGATAAAGTTGACGCCAGTATTCAGCATAACTACAAGGATGTCAAAGTCGATATGAAAGATGGTCGATTTGGTATTCATTACGATATGATCCATCTGGCACCACCGCAGACCGCCCCTAAATTTATTCAAGATTCACCACTTGTGAATGATGCCAAATGGCTTGATGTGGATCATCAAACGATGCAGCACAATACATTCAAAAACATATTTGGCCTGGGTGATGTAGCTGCTTTACCTACCGCAAAAACCGGAGCTGCGATTAGAAAACAAGTCCCTATTGTAGTTGATAATATCCTTAAATTAATAGAGCATCAGGGAATAGGCAGTATGGCGTATAATGGCTATTCTTCCTGCCCACTGGTAACAGGGTACGGTAAAATGGTTCTGGCAGAGTTTGATTATAAAAACAAGTTTATACCAGATCCTAAACTAAAACAAATGCTCATCTCCGACTCCTCAAAAGAACATTGGAGGCTTTGGATGCTCAAAAAATACATGCTCCCTTATCTCTATTGGAACAAAATGATGAAAGGAGAAAACGTCTAACTTTTTGAAACAGCCGGCTCATTGACCGGCTGTTTTCTTTATGACGCCTTCTTGTTTTCGAGCTTGAGATTATAAATCTTCGTAGCTCTTAAAAATGAGCAATGCAATTACACGTAATAGATGCCGGGAATTTCAAACTTGATGGAGGAGCTATGTTTGGGGTGGTCCCAAAGACTTTATGGTCAAAGAAAATCCCCGCTGACGAGCTGAATTTATGCAGTTGGAAAATGCGTTGCCTACTCATTGAAATCGGGAATCGACTCATTCTAATTGATACAGGAATGGGTAAAAAACAATCTGAGAAATGGTTAGGCTATTATTTCAGACATGGAGAAGGCGACCTGATCAAATCAATCAGAGCTAAAGGTTTTCATGAAAATCAAATTACAGATGTCATATTAAGTCATTTGCATTTTGACCATGCTGGCGGAGCAGTGCAATGGAACGATTCAAAAGATAAGCTACAGCTTACCTTTCCCAATGCCAGATACTGGACTCATTCAGAACACTGGCAATGGGCTATAGAACCTAATGCCAGAGAAGCGGCTACTTTTCTAAAAGAGAATCTTTTACCTATTAAAGAACATGGTGCTCTTCAGTTTATTGACGGCAAGGAAAATGATTTGCCAGCCGAAATTGAACTACTAACAGCCAATGGGCATACAGAAAAAATGCTCATGCCTTTAATAAAGGTTGGTAAGCAGAAGGTACTCTTCGTGGCCGACACCATACCTTCACATGCTCATATTCATGTTCCTTGGGTAATGGGTTATGATGTAAGACCGCTTGAAACCATGAAAGAAAAAAACAAGATCTTAGAAAAGGCTGTTCAGGAAAACTGGCTGTTATATTATGATCATGATCCTTTTTTTGAGGTATCTCAAATTATTCACACAGAAAAAGGCTATAAACCAAATGGAGAAGGCCTTTTAACAGATTATTTCAATTAGCATGTTTGTCAAAGCGATAGAAAAAGCCAAAAAGTATACCCGGCCGGTTCATATGATCAGTCGGTATTTTGGCAATGACAAAGTCATACCCGGAGCAGCTACCTTGTTTTTTATCAATAAAGAAGGATACGCCCTCACCTGCAAACATGTAGTACAATCACTGGTCAATGCCGAACAAGTCAATAAAAGAAATACTCTCATTAATACCGAGAAGCATCTCAGTGATCTAGAAATTCAGCGAAAGTATAAGATAAGGCCGGGGGATTTGCTTGAGCAAAAAAACAGTTTTATTGACGCTATTGATAGAATGGACGGCTACACGGTTCATGTACATCCTGAATTCGATTTAGCTTTAATTAAATTCAATGGCTTCAAGAATTTGATGGTTACTGAGCTTGCTGTCTTCAAAAAGAGTAGTAACCAGATAAGAGAGGGTAAATTTCTTTGTCGTCTTGGCTACCCATTTCCTGAATTCAATAATTTCAAACTAAATAAAGTGAAGGGAGAAATTGAGTGGACTACTAACGGAAATAGTAAATCCCCCGTTTTCCCTATTGAAGGCATGGTGACTCGATTTATTGGGAACAAGAAAGGTCAGGTCTATGGAATAGAAATGAGCACCCCAGGTCTGAAGGGACAAAGCGGTGGTCCACTTTTTGACCCGAATGGTCTTATTTGCGGATTGCAAAGCAGAACCAAGCATTTGCATTTAGGTTTTGAAATTGAAAATATGGAAGTGCAGTCTGGCGGAAGTACAAAGACTGTAAGTAATAGCAGTTTCATCCACCTGGGCGAATGTATACATGTCGATATCATCAAAGACTTCCTAAGAAAGCATAAAGTTGACTTTCTGGAATCTGATGAAGAACTGGCGTAATTTTGTAAGGCATGAGTAAAAAGAAAATTGGTTTATGTCTTTCCGGAGGAGGTGCAAGAGGTTTTGCTCACCTTGGAGTTTTACATGCCTTTGATGAGTTAAAAGTACCTATTTCTAAAATTAGTGGATCCAGTGCCGGGGCTTTCGCTGCACTATTTTATGCTGCAGGATACACGCCAAAGGAGAGTCTTGAAATCATAATTAAAAAGAGGTTTTGGCAGTATGTAGCCTTTAGACCAACCAAGTTAGGTTTTCTTTCAATGGACAAAACCGCTGGCATATTTAGGAAATTGTGTCAGGAAGATAGCTTTGAAAGTCTCAAAATGCCAATTTCAGTCTGTGCCACCAATATCAGCAAGGGTAAAGCCGAATACTTTGAAAAAGGTGAGCTTATAAAGCCAGTGATTGCTTCAGCATCAGTACCCATCGCCTTTAAACCTATTAATATCAATGGTGACCTATATCTAGATGGAGGATTGAGTGATAATTTACCTCTGGAGCCTCTTGATGATTGTGACTACAAAATTGCCGTGAACGTAACTCCTTTCCACCCGCGTTTACCGGTAAAGTCAATGAAGACGGCCATTCTCAAATCCGTTTATA
Source organism: Jiulongibacter sp. NS-SX5 (assembly GCF_052828545.1). The sequence goes on along the minus strand of NZ_CM128248.1, from coordinate 543,546 downwards.
TTTCTATTGATAACCAAACCAGAGCCAGGGCTAAAAAAGCAGATTTAGTCATAGAACCAGAAGGAATTATGCACTTCGACGGCTTTAAACTTCGTCATGCAGAGAAGCTATTTGAGACTGGCTATAAGTCTACCATAAAACTTCTCAAAGAAAACGGTATTGACACCTGGCAATAGAAAATGCTTATTTCTCCATTAAGTTGGCATCAAAATGGATAATTTTGAACCTTAGTGAACGTTGAAATCTCTAAAACCACATCGTTTGATTAAAAAGTTACTCATTCTGGTTCTTGGCATTCTGGTAGCCTCATGCTCTCAATTTAGCAACTCTCCTACCAGCAAGGCATGGCATAATCTAAATGCTAAGTATAACGCCTCTATCGATGCCAAAGATTACTATGACTACGCCATCCATAAGATTGATTCATCACAAATAGAAGACTACAGCAGGACCTTACCGATCCTTCATAAAATTGATTCTAATCATACAGTTATTTCCAAAGCAGAGCTTGACGAAGTCATAAGATTGACCTCTCTGGTAGCTGAGCGTCATAGTAACTCCAAACATTTGGATAAAGCCTATTTAACCTTGGGCAAGGCCAGAGTTTTCAAGGAAGACTTCTATAATGCTATTGAAGTTTTCAAGTACCTCAATTCTAATCATAAAAATGAGGAGTATCGTGATGCGGGTCTTATTTGGCTGATGAGGGCCTATATGGAAAATGACGAGTTCAATAAGGCCGAGGCAGTAGCACAGGAAATTTCGCAACTCAATTTATCGAAAGCCAATAAGGCCGATTTTTATCAAATAAAGGGGGCTTACCACCAGAGAAAAGGAGAAACTGCATTAGCCGCAGTTTTCCTTGAAGAAGCCTTAAAACACATGAAGAAGTCTACGAAAAAAGCACGTGGACATTTCATTGCCGGGCAATTATTTAAGGAACTTGGCAAAGGATCTCTGGCACGAGAAAACTGGAAAAAAGTGGTCAAAAATAAGCCAACATACGAGTTAGAATTCAACAGCGGTATTGCTCTATTGCTACAAGCCAGTGACTTAGGAGCGAATGCCAACGCCTCTTTCGCCAAGATGCTAGAGGATAGAAAAAATACCGACCTCAAAGACAAGATTTACTTCAAAATGGCCGAAGCCAAGGCAGAAAGCGGCAACTATCGTGAAGCGATAAAAGACTTTAGTACCTCAGTGGCTCTGGCTGAGGATAGAAATCAAAAGGCAAACGCTTACTTGCAAATCGCCGAAATCTATTATGGACCTCTGGCAAATTACTCCTCTGCTGCCGTTTATTATGATAGCACGCTTCAGCACATGAGCAGAACCTTCCCTAATTATGAGGCTGTGGAAGATAAATCTAAGTCCTTGACCAGATTTGTCAGTTATCAAAAAGTATTACGTACCGAAGACAGCCTTCAGCAGCTGGCCCAAATGAACCCATTGGCTCTTGAAGACAAAATAGAACAGATGATTAAGGCAGAGCAAGCCAAAGAAAAACGCCTCTCAGAAGAAGCCGCTGCCTTGAAAAAAGAAGAAGAAAACAGAGCAGTTTCCGGGAATAATAGAAATACTAACTCAGATGGATGGCTGTTTTATAACCAGGTAAGGCTTACCCGAGCCAGAACGGAGTTTATCAGAAAATGGGGAAACAGACCTTTGGAAGATAATTGGCGACGTAAAGAAAAAGAAGCCGGAAGCATAAGTTTTAAACTGGAAAAAGGAATTGTAGGTGTTGATGATATTGAAGAGGATCCGGGAGAAATAAAGAGAAAAGAAGAAGAGAAAAGAATGGCAGAGCTTGAGACTCAAAAGCAAGCCATGATTTCAAAAATACCTACTACTCCGCAGCAGATGGCTATTTCCAGGAGAAAACAAGAAGAAGCCTATTATCAACTCGGTAAAATTTACAGATTACAGTTCAATGAGATTGAGAACAGTAAACGCACTTTTGCCAAGCTGCTTTCTGACTTCCCTAATTCTCAGTACGAGCAGGAAGTCCTGTATTTTATGGCTTTGATGGCTGAGGATAAAAACACCAATCAATGGAAGTCTACTCTAATAGAAAAATATCCATTTTCGGGGTATGCCAGACAACTCAAAAGAGGGGAAATAGAGGTAACTGCTGATACAGAAAGCAACGCTGCCCGTGCTTATGAAGACCTTTATGCTGATTACAAAAAACAAAACTATCAGCAGGCACTTAAAAAGGCAGAAACAGCCCTTTATGATTATACAGGAACGAGCATCGAAGATAAAATAGCTATGCTCAGAATTATGCTTCTGGCTAAAACCGGAAATAATAATTCTTACCGTATAGCCTTAATGGATTTCATACGTAGTTATCCTTCAAGTAATCTAAAGCCCAGAGTTTCTGAAATGCTGGCAGCCCTAACTAAAAAATGAAATAATGGATAAGGAAGAAAAACCGCCAATACTAAAAACTTGGAATAACTTGTACATTTTAGTTTTGGCCGTATTGGTAATTCTGATCATCCTTTTTCATTTCCTAACTCAGTATTTTTCATGACCACCCTTGACTGGATCTTTCTCTGTGGTACCCTTGGTTTTATTATCTTTTACGGGATCTTCAAAAACAGAAGCAATAAAGACCTCGACGGCTTCTTTCTCGGAAATAAATCGCTGCCCTGGTATCATGTCGGTCTTTCTGTGATGGCTACACAGGCCAGTGCCATTACTTTTTTATCGGCTCCTGGTCAGGCATTTACTGATGGGATGCGTTTTGTGCAATTCTACTTTGGTTTGCCTTTGGCCATGATCGTTTTAAGTATAACGTTCATTCCCATTTTTCATAGACTTAAAGTTTACACAGCTTACGAGTACCTGGAAGGCCGTTTTGACAGCAAAGTCCGCGTGTTTACTGCTCTCTTATTTTTGGTACAGAGAGGTCTGTCTACAGGTATTTCTATTTATGCACCTTCCATTATCCTATCTACCATTTTCGGCTGGGATATCTTCTGGACCAATGTCCTCATGGGTGGTTTGGTTTTGACCTATACCTTAATTGGTGGTACAAAAGCCATTTCGTATACTCATATTCAGCAAATGCTGATCGTCACTTGTGCTATGGTATTTGCAGGTTATATGCTTGTGCATTTATTACCGGCTGATATTGGAGTGGTAGATGCCGTCAAAGTAGCAGGTAAGGCAGGAAAAGTGAATATTATTGATCTGGAGTTTAATCCTCAGGAAAAATATAACGTTTGGTCGGGCTTACTTGCCGGCTTCTTTTTACAGCTTTCGTATTTCGGGACAGACCAATCTCAGGTTGGTCGTTACCTTACGGCCAAAAGTATTACACAAAGTCGTCTTGGACTTCTTTTCAATGGTTTGGTCAAAATTCCTATGCAGTTTGGAATTCTGTTCATCGGGGTATTGGTTTTTGTATTCTATCAATTCAACTCAGCTCCTTTATTTTTCAATGAAGTAGAAACTGATAAACTGCTTCAAAGCGAGTATGCCGTAGAATATCAATCCCTTCAAAAAGAACATGAGATAAACGCCTCGGCCAAAACTGCCGAAATGTATCGACTACATGAAGCTCTAGAAGCGAACGACGAAGCAGGAATTGAAGCTTCCCAATCTGTCATTCTTGGTCTTGAGAATAAATACAAAGAATTAAAAAGTAAAGTCTCAGGTCTTATTGAAAAAAGTAACCCGGGAGGTGATTCCGGGGATGTCAATTACATTTTCCTCAGATTTATTCTGGATCATTTACCTCACGGTTTTATAGGTTTACTTATTGCCGTGATATTCTCTGCCTCTATGGGCTCTGTAGCTTCAGCATATAATGCACTAGCCAGTACCACCATGGTAGATGTCTTTATGAAGTCAGATAAGCGAGTAAGGTCAAAATCATCTGAATTGATGATCTCGAAATTAATTACTGTCTTCTGGGCCGTTTTCTGTGTGGTGGTAGCCTACTATGCCAATAAACTAGGAAGCAGTATGATTGAGCTTGTCAATGTATTAGGCTCATGGTTTTACGGAATCATTTTAGGAATTTTCCTGGTGGCTTTCTATAATAAATCCATCGGTCCAAGAGCTATTCTTTACAGTGCTATTATCTCTCAAATTCTCATAATCGTCATTTGGAAAGTGGAATTAGTGGCCTACCTTTGGCTTAATCCTATCGGCTGTGCACTAGTTTTTGGCTTTGCATGGTTTTTCCAGCAGTTTATCAGAGAGAAAAGTGAAGAGTAAGAAAATCTTAATTATTGAAGACGATCAGCGTATCGCCGAAACCATCAGCAAGGGACTTCAGGAGCAGGGAATGCTCACTGAGATTGCTTATGACGGCAAAATCGGTGCTCGTTATGCTCTCACAGGGAATTTTGACCTCATCTTACTTGATCTTAATTTACCGCAATTAAATGGCTACCAAGTAGCTGAAATGGTAAGGAAAGAGAATCAAGAAGTACCCATTCTTATGCTCACTGCCTTAGGAGAAACAGAAGATAAAATCGAAGGATTTGATAAAGGAGCTGATGATTATCTGGTAAAGCCTTTTGATTTCAGGGAGCTACTGGCTCGCATCAAATCATTGCTACGCAGAGGTAAAACCGCTCAGGAAGTAGAAAACTCTACCTTGACCCTGGCAGACCTGAAAGTCGATTTTGACGCAAAACTTGTTTTTAGAGGCTCGCAGGCTATTCAATTGACCCCAAAGGAGTTTGGTCTGCTTGAATATCTGATCAAGAATCAGGATAAGGTAGTCTCAAAAGCCGAAATAGCTGAAGCCATTTGGGACCAAAACGCCAGTCAAAGTCTCAATGTAATCGAGGTGTACATCAACTTCCTTCGTAAGAAAATCGACAAAGATTTTGAGCCGAAACTCATTCATACCAAATCTGGTATGGGTTATGTCATGCGTGTAGAATAAGTCTTGTATTGCTATGCAAATAAGAACTAAAATAGCACTTCAGTTTACGCTAATCGTGGCGTTTATTCTGGCCTTATTTTCAATAGCCATCTACCTACTTTCTGAAAACTACCGTCAAAAAGAGTTTTACAATAGTCTACGAGACAGAGCATTAACCACTGCCCGGCTTTTAATCACAGAACCGCAGATTGATCGTCAGCTACTGAAAGTAATTGATAAAAATACGCTGACCACACTTTACCCTGCTCAGGTATTGGTATTCAATGATTCTAACCAGGTAGCGTATTATAACTATGAAGCAGATACGGTTTACTACAGCCCAGAGCTACTAGATAGAATTCGGCAAAACCGATATGTAGAGACTGCCTTTAGTGCCAAAGAAGTCGTAGGTACGATGTATCAGGACACCCTGCAACAAAACTATGTGGTCTTGGCCCAAGCCGAGGATGTTTACGGTAAACAAAAGCTGGAGAACATTAAAGACACCATGATTGTCGGGTATTTAGGTGCTGTGGGTTTAACGGTTCTATTGGGCTTCTTCTTTGCAGGTTCATCTCTGAAACCAATTTCCAAAATCAATGAAGAGATCACTCAAATTACTGCAAATGACCTTCAACGAAAACTTGACACTGGAAATAATAAAGATGAAATAGCTACCCTGGCCGTCAATTTTAATAAAATGCTGTCTAGGATTAACCAATCCTTTGAGCTCCAAAAAAGCTTTGTATCTAATGCATCTCATGAGTTAAGAACCCCACTGGCTGCTGTGAGGTCTGAGATACAGGTTGCTTTGCAAAAAGAGAGAACCACGCCAGAATATCGTCAAATCCTACAATCCTTACTCTCAGATAATCAAAGACTTATCAAATTGACAAACGGTTTATTGCAACTGGCAAAGTCTGAAAATAATGAGGAAAAAGTATTGGATGAGAATGTGAGAGTAGACGAAGTACTCTTCAAAATTCAGGAAGAAGTTTTACATAATAATCCTCACTATCAAGTCTATATAGACTATGAAGAAATTCCGGATGATATCCACTGGGTTACCATTAAGGGTAAGATGACTTTACTACAAACCGTTTTTGGCAACTTGATCGATAATGCTTGTAAATATTCGGAAGATAAACGTGCAGAAGTTAGAATTAAAGCCAATAAGTCCAACTGTATCGTTTCTGTAAGTGATCGTGGGATTGGTATACCGGCAGAAGAAATTGAGCATGTTTTTGAGCCATTTTACAGGACCAGAAATGCCACAAGTTATACCGGTTCAGGTATCGGATTATCCATTTGTAAACGTATTGTAAAAATTCTGGGAGGTAAGATATCGGTTAAAAGTGAAGTCGGTAGAGGCTCAATGTTTATTGTGGTACTGCCACATATTTAATCCTGCTTCACAAAACCAATATTCCTTTGCAGACCTTTGAGCTTTGTTCTTTTGAGCGGTGATTTTCTAAAAAGCTCACTAAAAACCTCTTCTGTGATCTCTTCCCAGTCATTTTTCGACATTCCTTTCAGTTGATCACTCATATCGAACTCAGGTGTTTGATGCGGCTTTGAAAAACGATTCCATGGGCAAACATCCTGGCAAATATCACAACCGAAGACCCAATTATTCATCTTCCCCTTCGCCTCTTCAGGTATCGCCTCCTTTAATTCTATGGTGTAATAAGATATGCACTTACTACCATCCACTACATATGGTTCTACAATTGCATCGGTAGGACAAGCCTCAATACAGGCCGTACAAGTACCGCAGTAATCTCTGATTGGGCCATCAGGCTCTAAACTAAGGTCACAGATAATCTCACCGATAAAGAAAAAGCTTCCGGAATTACGATTTAGAAGATTACTATGCTTGCCGATCCAACCCAAACCACTTTTCTCTGCCCAAACCTTATCCATAACCGGAGCAGAGTCTACAAAAACTCTCCCGTCTATTGACCCAAATTCTTCCTGAATAGCGTTAAACAGAGACTTTAGTTTATCCTTAAGAACAAAGTGATAGTCTTTGCCATAGGCATATTTAGATATCTTATAATCATCATCACCCTCGCTAAGCCTTTCTGAAGGATAGTAGTTAAGCATTACCGAAATGACCGACTTAGCTCCAGGAACTAGTTTGGTTGGATCTAAACGCTTGTCAAAATGATTGGCCATCCAGGCCATTTCTCCATTATAATTTTTCGAAAGCCAGTCTTCTAAACGTGGAGCCTGCTCTTCCAAAAATCCAGCTTCAGATATGCCACAGAAATCAAAACCAAGCTCCTGAGCTTTTCTTTTGACAAATTCCGATCTCTGCGATAAGTCTAGCATCTGCTTCCTAACTCTAAATCAACAAGTGACTTAGTGTTATTATTTTGAGGATTATTACTATTTTTTCTGACTAAAGTCATATTTTTAAGTACGCAACTTTTAAAACTTGAGAATGATCAGAAGTGTAAAACTATGAAAGAGAACAAATACTACAAACCTTATCGGGTAAGTGCTACCGACTGGTTAATTACCCTGAATGATTTGAAGAAAAGGCTCGATCAATTTAAAGAAGATTTAGATGGCCTTATTGTCCTTAATAATGGGCAAGTCCGGAATTATGAATTCAATAAATTCATCACCCAATTTGCTATTCAGGAAAGTGTGCTCAAAAGACTTAAGAAAGCCATTATCAAGAAAAGAACCATTTTTGAAGGTAAATGGCGAGAAGACTATGAAGATCAATATCTGCTAGTCAAGAAACAAACCGATGACGCCATGAGGGTTATGATGCCCATTTTTGACAAACTCACTGAAGAATTTGATTCTTTTAAAAAAGAAGTCAATAGCAGATTGCTTGTTTGACCCTCCCCTTTTCTCTGACAATTTTTTGTTGAATTTTCTTACATGCAGTCATCTTCTGACATAATGACAGCCTTTAAGCATATGGTTTAATTCTTGATCTGTTTTGAGTGCTTTAAAAATCACGAAAAACATGTCAAAAAAAGATAGCAAAGAGGAAATACAGGAAGAATTGTCAGAAGAAAAACTGACAACTGAAGAAACGGCAGAAGAAAAGGAGCCGGAAATTGAACTGACTGAAGAAGAAAGGTTATCTCAGGAGCTGGCAGAACAGAAAGACAAATTCATAAGACTTTACTCAGAGTTTGAGAACTTCAGACGTCGTACAGCGAAAGAGAAGGTGGATATTGTTATGAATGCTTCTGAAAGTTTAATTAAAGAATTGCTCCCTGTTGTAGATGATTTTGAGAGAGCTCAGCACTCATTTGACAATGCGAAAGACATTGAAGCGATAAAGGAAGGTGTAGAGCTTATTTTCGGTAAACTGAAAAGAACTCTTGAAAGCAAAGGCCTAAAGCCTATGGAAGCAAAAGAGACCGACTTTGATGCGGAGCTTCATGAATGTATAACGCAGTTTGACGGAGGAGAGGATAAAAAAGGTAAAGTGATTGACGAAGTAGAAAAAGGCTATTATCTGAACGATAAGGTGATCAGATATGCTAAAGTGGTGGTTGGTAGTTAATCACAGGTAATAAATGAAGAAAAATTGACGATATGTCAATGATAAAATAGACAGAACATGTCACAGAAAAGAGATTATTATGAGGTACTGGGTGTTTCAAAATCAGCCACTGCCGACGAGCTAAAAAAAGCTTACAGGAAGCTGGCCATAAAATATCACCCGGATAAAAACCCGGATGACAAAGAGGCAGAAAAGAAATTTAAAGAGATAGCTGAGGCTTATTCAGTACTTTCTGATGATCAGAAAAAAGCCAGATATGACCAGTATGGACATGCAGGCATGGGTGGAGCTAGTGGCTTCGGTGGCCAGGGTGGTTTCTCAATGGATGATATCTTTAGTCAGTTCGGTGATATTTTTGGAGACGAAAGCCCTTTTAGTAGCTTCTTTGGCGGTAGCCGAGGCGGTGGTGGTGGTCGTAGAGGCGTTAGGAAAGGATCTGACCTTAGAATTAAATTAAAGCTTTCTCTTTCTGACGTTGCCAAAGGCATTGAAAAGAAGATCAAGGTAAAAAGGTATACATCTTGTAACACCTGCGGTGGAAATGGTGCGAAAAACGGCACATCATTACAGACTTGTGGTACCTGTCAGGGTCAAGGTCAGGTAAGAAGAGTTCAGCAGACTATGCTTGGGCAAATGGTATCTACCAGCACCTGTCCTACCTGTAATGGAGAAGGGAAAACTGTGACAGAAAGATGTGACGTTTGTTTCGGAGAAGGACGTCAATTGACAGAAGATCAAATCCAGATTAAAATACCAGCTGGTGTAGCAGAAGGAATGCAGTTAAGCATGAGTGGCAAAGGTAACGTGCCTGTAAGAGGTGGTGTAGCTGGTGATCTGCTCATTGTGATTGAAGAAGAGGAACATCCGGAATTAAAGAGAGACGGCAATAACGTCCTTTTTGATATGCCATTAAATTTTGTGGACGCTGTTCTAGGTAAAGAGGTGGAAGTACCTACCGTAGATGGCAAGGTGAAAATCAAAGTTAAAAGCGGGACTCAGGCAGGAGAAGTATTAAGACTGAGAGGAAAAGGACTACCAAACCTAAACGGATATGGCACCGGTGATCAACTGGTTCATATCAATATATATACGCCAACCTCTGTCAGTAGTGACGAAAAATCGCTGCTGGAGCAACTTAGAGATTCTCCAAATTTTGAACCGAAGAAAGGGACAAACAATAAATCAATCTTTGATAAAATGAAGGACTTCTTTCAATAAGTCCTTTACATCATAGTTCTATAATTAAAGTCGCCATTGCATGGCGACTTTTTTTTGCTTCAAACACTCGACTTTATTTAGTTGTGAAACTTTTAGCTGCTTTCGTTTACGCTGATAGGTTAATATTTTGTATTTTACAGGTATAATATTAGACAAAACTAAACATTAATAAATTATATCTATATTATGATAAAATTAATCAATTTGATCAATGTGTAAATTCTGTCTACGTTTGCATCAACAAAAAAATAGGTCATCTGATAAACTGACCTGGGCATATTTTCGAAACTATATTAAACAACAGCGTTATTCACTATGAAAGAACTAGGAAAATTAAACAGCGGGATGAAATGTCCTGTGATGCATGGTAGTATGACCGAAACAGGGCACAGTGTTACAGACTGGTGGCCAAAAACACTGAACCTTGACATTCTAAGTCAACATGACACAAAGACCAACCCTCTTGGAGAAGATTTTAATTACAGAAAAGAACTTGAGAAACTTGATGTAGAGTCTCTTAAAGCAGACATGCATGCTCTAATGACCGATAGCCAGGATTGGTGGCCGGCAGACTGGGGACATTACGGGGGACTAATGATTCGTTTGGCATGGCACTCGGCAGGTTCATACAGATTAGCTGATGGCCGCGGTGGTGGTGGAACCGGTAATATCCGTTTTGCCCCATTAAACTCTTGGCCAGATAACGCCAGCCTTGACAAGGCCAAAAGACTACTATGGCCACTTAAAAAGAAGTATGGCAATAGCGTCAGCTGGGCAGATCTTATCATTCTAGCAGGGACTATCGCTTATGAAAGCATGGGATTGAAAACTTTCGGTTTCAGCTTTGGTAGAGAAGATATCTACCACCCTGAAAAGGATACTTACTGGGGAGCAGAAAAAGAATGGTTGGCTCCTAGTGACAACAGATACGAAAACGTAGAAAAACCTTCTACCATGGAGAATCCTCTTGCTGCAGTGCAAATGGGACTAATCTATGTAAACCCTGAAGGCGTAAACGGAAAACCAGATCCTCAAAAGACTGCCGATCAGGTAAGAGAGACGTTCAAAAGAATGGCCATGAACGATGAAGAAACTGCAGCCTTGACAGCTGGAGGCCACACGGTAGGTAAAACTCATGGTAATGGTGATGCCGGAGCCTTAGGACCAGAGCCAGAAGGTGCAGATGTGGAACTTCAAGGTCTTGGATGGGCAAACCCTCACAAATCTGGTAAAGGAAGATACGCTGTAACCAGCGGCTTGGAAGGTGCTTGGACTACAGAACCAACAAAATGGGATGGTGGCTATTTCAGCATGCTATTAGACCACGAATGGGAAATTAGAAAAAGCCCAGCTGGTGCTCAACAATGGATGCCAATTGACATCAAAGAAGAAAATATGCCGGTAGATGTGGAAGACCCATCTATCAAAACATACCCGATGATGACTGACGCAGATATGGCTATGAAAGTAGACCCTATTTACAGAGGTTACATGGAGAAATTCAGAGAAGATCACCAATACTTCTCCGAGACTTTCGCTAGAGCCTGGTTCAAGCTAACGCATAGAGACATGGGACCAAAAGACCGTTATTTCGGCCCTGATGTACCTGCAGAAGATCTGATTTGGCAAGATCCTGTTCCTAAAGGAAATAAGGATTATGATGTGGCAGCTGTAAAAGAGAAGATTGCAGCATCTGGTTTAAGTATTGCTGAGTTAGTTTCTACAGCTTGGGACAGTGCTCGTACGTACAGAGGCTCAGATATGAGAGGTGGTACAGACGGTGCCAGAATCAGACTAAACCCTCAGAACCAATGGGAAGGAAACGAGCCTGAGCGTTTAAACAAAGTACTTTCAACTTTGGAACCTATCGCAGAAGAGGCTGGAGCTAGTTTGGCAGATGTCATTGTACTCGCGGGTAATGTCGGGGTAGAATTGGCGGCTAAGAACGCTGGTCATGATATTGAGGTGCCATTTACCACAGGTAGAGGTGATGCTACTGATGAAATGACCGACGCAGAATCATTTGAACCTTTAGAACCATTGGCTGACGGATTCAGAAACTGGTTAAAGAAAGATTATGTAGTTAGTGCCGAAGAGATGCTGCTTGACCGTAGTCAATTAATGGGTCTTACGGCTCCTGAGATGACTGTGTTGATCGGTGGAATGAGAGCTATGGGAACAAATCATGGTGGTACCAGACATGGTGTATTCACAGATAATGTAGGTTCTCTTACCAATGACTTCTTTGTAAACCTAACAGACATGGGTAACACCTGGAATCCTGTAGATAATGGTCTTTACGAGATTCGTGATCGTCAAACCAATGATTTCAAGTGGTCTGCTACAAGAATTGATCTCGTATTTGGATCAAATTCTATTTTGAGATCATATGCCGAGATTTATGCACAGGATGGAAGTCAAGAGAAATTCGTCAATGACTTTGTTGCTGCATGGACCAAGGTCATGAATAACGGTCGATTTGACATAGACTAAATAAATGATAAATTGATGTTTGAAAGCCCGAATCAGTATGGTTCGGGCTTTTTATGTGATTTCTAAAACTCCCACTGAACTCTTATACTGATGTTCCTCCCTAACTCATCGGCGAAATAACGCTGTCTGTTCATATAATCTCTGTATGACTTATTGAACAAGTTCTCTCCTCTTATAGAAAAGTGTAATCCCGATTGGCTTAAAGGAATAACAGTATGAATTTCAGCGTCAAATAGTGTATATGTACTGGGAGGTGGTACAAAATCCTGATCATTGAGATAGTTCCTCTGCTCAAAAACAGTTTTGCACCCAAAAGCTAAATTGGTGTTTTGCAGTTTAGCTACAGATGGAAGCGATACCTTCAGCTGATGGTGGATATTATTTGGTGCCATATACACAAGGGGTATTCCTTCAGTTATATTTTGACCTTTCAAAACAGCAAACTTCCCTATATATCTGACAAACTCTTTAGGCTCAAATGAAACCAGGCCATCAAAGCCATGAATAAAAGCATCTGTCTGCGAATAATTAAACAAAGGAAATGCACCTCTGATCGTTAACTGAGGTTCTTCTGCAGGCTTTAAATAAATGAAGTCATTCACCCTTTGAGCGTATCCTATCAACTGAATGAATAGCTTGTCCTGAAAATTGAAATCCCCAGAAAGAGTAAGCTTAACCGACTTCTCCTTATTCAAATTAGCATTCCCATATTCTAAACTACTGACTCCTTGGTGTAGACCAGCACTATAGAGCTCATTAATAGCAGGAGCCCTTTCTATGTAACCTGTATTTAAGTGTAAAGAAATTGGCTGAATGGGTTGAAAGCTAAATCCTCCAGCTACATTGACATTCGTATAATCATGTTGAAATCTTTCAATTACCCTTGGTATATCCCTTGAAATGGTCACAACATTGTACTGATTCAACAACAGGCGACCGCCCAGCTCATAAAGCCACTTATTTTGCTCTTTTTGTAGTGTAATGAATGCAGCTTCATTTGACTGATAATAATCAGGAATAAGTGGTAAAATACCCGTTTCCGGCTGATTCGTGTTGTCAGTCAGAGATCCATGGACTCCTGTTTTAAGGAATACTCCAGAAACGGCTTCAAAATCATAAACAGCATCAAGCTGCTGATTTAATTGCAATAGGCTAAGAGCAGGTATGTCGCTTCTACCGCTTCTTCTTACATCAAACTCCTTTCTATTATTAACCTGTGCGGCATAGCTTAGCGATAACTTTCTATTTTGACCCCACTGCCTTTCTGTAGATAACTTAGCCAAAAGATGCTTTACTTTCTGCTTTGGAGCATCAATGACATAGCTAAAATCATCCTCCGTGTAAAATGGCACTTCTCTATTAAAGCTCAGTTTCAGGTCTGTCAAATTCCCAATATGAGCACCTCTTAGAATACCTATAGTACTATTGAAAGTGCTTAGATATACAGACTTGTTCCATTTTTTTGTTCTGTCAAACTCAAAAAAGAGAGATCCATTTAACTCTTCTTTTCCGCTATTATTGAGATAATAATCGGGAGTACTCCTATCTCCTATTTTCTTTGATGTCAAGGTGGCTCTAAACCCATGATTTTCTTTCCCTTTTTCAAGCTCCAGATTTAAAGTCGCACCATTTCCGTTCGTTTCAAAAACAGAATTCAATTGACCATGAAGGTGTGGATCAGTTGAAATGGAACCCGGTTCTATCAGGACAACACCTCCAAGTGAATTACCTTGATATGCTAAAGCCCCCACTCCTTTTATAACTGAAATATGATCGGCGGCAAAAGCATCGATTTCAGGAGCATGATCATTTCCCCACTGTTGACCAGCCTGAGCCACACCATTATTCAGCATGGTTATTCTATTACCATACATTCCGTGAATTACAGGTTTAGAAATTCCCGAGCCCGTATTTAGGGAACTTACACCAGCGATTTCTTCTATGACTTTGGTTAAATCCAGATTACTTCGCTGGCTGATCAGATCTTTATCAATAGTGCTACTATTCTCTATAGTTAACTCTCGGGCATCTCCATGCACCAAAACTTCATCCATCAGCTCCTCATGATGATGCAGATACAGGTTTAAAACAGTATCTCTTTTTACAGAAATAAAAATTCTTAATGGCTCACAACTCACATGTGAAATCTTAAGGTGAGTGGTACCGGCACATAAACCATCAAAAGCAAAAAAACCTTCCTCGTCAGCACTGGTTCCCTGGCCATTACTTTCGAGGTATATAGAAGCAAAAGGTAACGGTTTGCCCGTTACCTCATCTATTGCTTGTCCGTGAAGTTTTATTGAACAATTATCTTGACCAGTGACCAGAAAAGGCACCAGAAAAAATAAAAAACTAAGTCTATTGAATAATGACATCAAAAGTTACCTCAATATCTGTTTCACCACCAGCATTGGTGATATCGCCGCTGGCTACACCTGTAGCACTTTTGGCTGGTTCATGTCTCAAAGTTATGGTTAATTGTCCATTTGAGGCAGCACCTGTTGTAAGTGTTGAACTTAAACCTACCGGATTTCCGTCACCGTCTTGGTCTGTGTAAACTAAAGTAGCATTCAGACCAGAAACAGCGAAGAAAAATTGATGTTCGTTATCCTCTTCTTCAATTTCCTCGTTAATGCTCTCTGCCGGAGATTCCAATTCATTTAGTAGATCCAGACTACCATTATAGGTCGTATTCGCTGCCAAAGTTCCTACAGTGTAAACTGGAGCATTTCCACCATCACCATCTAAATCCTGAAACTTAAAAATGACATCTTCTCCCCCATTCACCGGAGATAAAGTGTAAATAAGTGTAGTAATAAGCTCTTCTTCATTCGGGATAACCGGGTCTTCTTTTTCACAGCTTGTAAATCCGATAACGATAGCGGTGAAGAGAATTAATTTTTTCATTCTTTATGTTTTAGTTAAATGCAACAACAGTGCAAAAGTATAAAACATTTACATAATGCAACAATGTTGCAGCTATAATTTTGCAAAAAAATAACCCGTCCAATTCTGAACGGGTTACTAAACTCAAAAGAGAAAAAATTCTATTGTAAAGCTGCAGAGTGTTTCTCGTAGACTTTTCTGTATTCAGCACCAAGAACCTGATCATCTCTGTCTGTAATGCTTACAATCATATTTAAGTCCCTTAGATTACTTTGGATAAAGTTTTGAACGTTATC
The DNA here is from genome assembly GCF_052828545.1 of Jiulongibacter sp. NS-SX5. The sequence goes on along the minus strand of NZ_CM128248.1, from coordinate 528,230 downwards.
AAAACCCCACTGTTTATAATCACCAGTTTTACTCTTCTCAATAAAATATGTCAATTCTTCATCAGCTCTTTTTACAATCACGTCTGTTATGGCTTTAGCCTTTTCAGGTCTGTCGATAGCGTAATAGAACGTAGCAAAATTTGCCGAAAGCTGATCATACGGAATAGACTCGTGAGGCATTACTTCCAGACATTTGTCTAAAACCTTTTCTGCTCTCTCATTATCTCCTTCTCTTACTAATTGATCAGCAAGTCTCAAGAACGAGTATCTGGCTGTGATGATAGGTACTTTAAGATAAGTTTCTGAGTCATAGTAGACATCTGTATTATCAAGATTTTCCCACTCAAATTCATTCATCACTTTGTTATACATCACTTCTGTATTCACAATACCATCTCTGGCACCAGGAATTTGCACAGGAGTAAGTCTATAAGCGTAACCTTCAAGCTGTAAATGATCTTTCAAGTTCAGATAAGCACTTGGAGCAAGTGTGCCACCGAAATAAATAGGTCTTTCCCAATCATTATGAGCAATGATATCAAGAACCATCAAATCATTCTTCAATAAATCTCTCTCTCCAATTGACCATTTCATAACACCGGTTAAGCCTGGCTCAAATTCTTCAGGAATAAAGCCAGCTGCCTTCACTTTTTCCGGATCATACTCCAGGAAAAGATTCTGAGAAGGAAGAGTGTTAATCATATCACCTGATGAAACAGCCATCTGAATGGCTCTTTCGTTATTTCTAACAAGGCTAAGATATTGCTTCAGGTTAATACCCGCTTTTACTTGCTCATTCGGGTTTTCTACAAAAGGAATCTGATCATTAATACCCTTCAAAACCTGATCTTTCGTAAATGATATTGGTAAAGCCTCTGATTCGTAAGTCTTACGCTTCATTTGGTCTATATACCAGTCTGTACCTAATAAACTTAAGTTACAAACTCTCACATCAGTTCTGACACCTTCTACCTCCTGAGCATACCAAAGAGGGAACGTATCGTTATCCCCACCAGTAAAGAGAATGGCATTAGGGGCAACCGAATTCAGCAAGTTCTTGGCAAAATCTACCTGATGGACTCTATCAGAACGATCGTGCCCATCCCAGGTTTGGGTCACCATTTGTATAGGCACCAATAATCCTAAAGCTGAGGCGATACCTGCCTTCATTTGACTATTCTTTAAGAACTTCATAGCCCAATGGTAAAGACCCATGACACCTAGACCTACCCACATGGCGAAAATGTAGAAAGACCCCACATAGATATAGTCTCTTTCTCTAGGCTCTACAGGTGGAGAGTTCAGATAAACTACCAGCCCCATACCTGTAAGCAGGAACAAAAGAGTCATTACTATGAAATCTCTATCTCGTTTTAGGTATTGGTATAACAAACCTAAAATACCTAGAAGTATCGGAAGAGCGTAAAAATTAGTTCTTCCTTTATTATTTTTTAAAGAGTCTGGCAAATCACTATCTGCTTCAAAAATGGCCGTAGCAGATGAGCCTTCAACGTCACTGGCTCTTCCCCAGAAATTCCAGAGGAAATAACGCCAGTACATATGACCTAACTGGTGAGAGAACATAAACCTTAAGTTATCCCCCATTTTCGGCGTTTGTGCTTCATTCAAGCCAAGCTTGCTTCTATAAAGTCTAACATGATTAGGATCTTGAGACCAGATTCTTGGCAATAACATTTCGTTAGCCCAAGAATATTGCGGCGTATAATCATAGATTTCGTACTTCTCCTCTCCCATTTTATAACTCGGAGCACCCCTATCAATAGCCGTAAGCTTTGAAGAGAAAATCGGACCGTAGGTTAAAGGACGGCTACCGTATTGCTCTCTTTTCAGATAATAGGTAAAACCAAGTACGTCACTAGGGTCGTTTTCATTGATCGGCGGATTATAATTTGACCTTACCAATGCAATAGTATAGGTAGAATAGCCTACCAATATAAATGCAAAAGAAAGTAAGGCGGTATTGACCCAAACTTTACCGGTTTTTGAAGTTTTATTGATTCCCCAAACTAACGCAGCAATCAGAGCTACGATAAAGAAAATCATCCCGGAACCGTATGGTAAACCAAAGGAATTCACGAACAATTTATCAAACGAAAAACTAAGAGACGGAATACCTGTAATAACACCTACCATCACAATGACCAAAACAAGTAAACCAGCCAGGAAGGCAATGATTCCACCTGTCCAGGTAATTTTCTTGGCTTTCTTGTAATAAATCCAGATACCTAAAGCCGGAATAGTCACTAGATTTAGAAGGTGAACTCCGATAGATAAACCAACCAGATAAGCGATAAACACCATCCATTTATTAGATGCCGCTTGATCTTCTATCAATTCCCATTTCAAAACTGCCCAGATTACAATGGCAGTAAAAAATGACGACATACCATATACTTCAGCCTCAACTGCCGAAAACCAGAAAGAATCTGACCAGGCATAAACGAGAGATCCTACCATACTGGCACCAAGTACCTGAATAGTATCAGATGTGGTAAATTCTTCTATTTTTTTCCCAATGATTTTTCTGGCCAGCATTGATATACTCCAGAACATAAATAGAATAGTAAATGCACTGGCGAGCACCGAAAGCATGTTAATCATGAAAGCCACTTTCTCTACATTGCCTGCGGCAAAAAGAGAGGCTAACCTTCCTAAAAGGAGATAAAAAGGGGCTCCAGCCGGGTGCGGAACTTGTAGTTTATAGGCACAGGCAATAAACTCTCCACAGTCCCAGAAACTCGCCGTAGGTTCTACGGTTAGTGAGTAAGTAATAAAGGCGATAAGGAAAGCAGCCCATCCACCGATATTGTTTAGCTTCTTAAAATCCATGTGATTTAATTAATTGGATATTCTTATAAATTGATTTTAGGGATATTGGTGTCAAAATAACAAAATTCAATCCAAAGGCTTTTCATAAGCCTCTTTAATAGTTGTTAAATCTTAAGTTGTTTCCCAAGATTGACATTTTGCTCTATTTGCTTAGTGATGTATGTAAAGTGATCTTCATTCCCAACGAAATCCAGCTCGTTGACATCTATCTCAATCAGTTTACCGTGATCATATTTCTCAGTAAAAGATTCATACAATACATTTAAACTTCTCAGATATTCGGGATCAATACTCTCTTCATAATCTCTTCCTCTCTTTTTGATTTGGGTCACTAGCTTAGGAATATCAGCTTTGAGGTAGATCATTAAGTCAGGCGGGGTAATAGCCTGCATTATGGTTTCAAAAAGAGACCTGTACGTCTGAAAATCAGTATCATTCAATAAGCCAGACTCGTACAGATTTTGAGCAAAGATGTAAGCATCTTCATAAATCGTTCTGTCTTGAATAATGGTCAGATCTTCTTTTGATTTGATTTTTAAAACCTGCTCAAAGCGACTATTGAGAAAGAAAATTTGCAGATGAAAAGACCACTTTTTCATATCACCGTAAAAAGGAGCCAGGTATGGGTTACCATCCACCGCTTCATAATAGACTTCCCAGCCATAATGTTCAGCAAGCTTTTCTGCTAAAGTTGTTTTTCCGGCACCGATGTTCCCGGTGATGGCAATGTGCATAGAGTAAAGGTCTTTTTTGCAAAAGTAGGGCTTTTGATGACAGCAATCATAGAATTAAGGCTAGGCTTTTGTAATTTTGCGGAGAATTTCATCAAGAGATCATGCAGGAATACAGCGTTTTATTGTACTATGTCTATTCACCGATTGAAAACCCGGTAGAATACAGAGACATCCATCATCAGTTTTGCCTTGACAATAACTTGTTAGGAAGAATTATAGTGGCACCTGAAGGACTGAATGGAACGGTGTCTGGCACAAAAGAAGATTGCGAAGCTTACATGAAATGGGTCAAGTCTGATCCTCGATTCAGCTCAATTGATTTCAAGGTAGAAGCTCATGAAGGTCATGCTTTCAAAAAGCTTTATGTGAGAATCAAGAAAGAGATAGTGCACTCTGAACTGCCAGTAGACCCAAGAAAGCAAACAGGGATTCATCTGGAACCTGCTGAGTTTAAAAACATGATGAATGATGAAGATGTGGTGCTGGTAGACATGCGTTCTAATTACGAGCACATGGTGGGTAAGTTCAAAGGTGCAGTCACTTTTGACATGGAAAATCTAAGAGAGCTGCCCGAACATATGCATGAGATAGAGCATCTGAAAAACAAAAAGGTGATAACATACTGCACAGGAGGAATCAAGTGTGAAAAAGCTTCTGCGTACCTTCTGGATCAAGGCTTTGAAAACGTATACCAGTTACATGGAGGTATCATTAAATACGGTTTAGAAGAAGGTGGTGAGAATTTTGATGGCAAGTGTTACGTCTTTGATGGGAGATTAACCACCAATGTTAACAAAATCAACCCTGAAGTAATATCTGAATGTCATATTTGTGGTGATAAGTGCGATAGAATGGTAAACTGTGCCAACCCAGAATGCAACGAACACTTACCTATCTGCGAAAAATGTGGCGAAGAAATGGAAGGTGCATGTTCGGTTGAGTGTAAGGATCATCCAAGAAAAAGACCTTATAATGGTACGGGTTATTACCAAAAAGACATGACGGGTTACTCGCCTGAAATAGCGGCAAGAACACGAAAAAACACCAAGAAATTACATATCGTAGAAGATTTAGGTCTCTGTGAATAAGTGAATTAAAGCTTATCCTCAAAAGCTCGTTTGATATTATCTAAACGAGCTTTTTTTATACCCTTCTGACGATATTATCTACCGATTGATGACCGTTCTTTGATGCATTCGTTTAATTTTGAAATCCAACTATAACCTTAATAACCTATTGATATGAAACTCTTATTCAGCCTCTTACTAATACCTTTTCTCCTTTTTTCTCAAAATCAAATACAAGAAACGGTAAGCTTGCCATCGGGCAAAATAAAGGGCTACTCGAAGAACCAACTTACTATTTTTAAAGGTATACCGTTTGCTGCTCCACCAGTAAACGAACTTAGATGGAAAGCACCTCAGCCCGTAGAGCCATGGTCAGGCATTAAAGAAACGGTAGAATTTTCAGCTAGTCCGTTTCAGAATAAGCCGGCACCTTTTTATGGATGGTCAAAAGAATTCATCGCTCCGCCATCTCCCCTTTCTGAAGACTGCTTATATCTCAATGTTTGGACATCAGCGAAAGAAACCACTGAAAAGCTTCCTGTTTTTGTCTGGATTTATGGCGGTGGCTTCAGTTCAGGGTCTGCTGCTTGTGATATCTATGACGGCGAATCTTACGCCAAAAATGGTGTGGTATTCGTGAGCATTAACTACCGTGTAGGGCCTTTCGGCTTCTTGGCACATCCTGAACTTTCAGAAGAGCAAGGCGGCCATAGTGGCAACTACGGATTCATGGATCAAGTAGCTGGACTCGAGTGGGTTAAAGAGAACATTGCGAAGTTTGGAGGCGACCCAAATAATATTTCCATTGGAGGACAATCTGCCGGTTCTATGAGTGTGCACAGTTTAATGGCTTCTGAAATGGCCAGCGGTTTATTTCAGAAAGCAGTTGCCATGAGTGGTGGGTGGGGACCAAACAGACTACCAGAGTCACTGGAAACAGGTGAAAGAACTGGGCTCCTATTGCAGAAAGAACTTCAATTGAACAGCATAAATGATCTTAGAGCAGTATCTGCCGAAGAAATATTAGCAGCCTCTCAAAAAATACCAAGAACCGGAGGTTTGGGTGTTATCAGAGATGGCCTGTTCCTAAAGGAGGATTCGTTTGAGAATAGAGCTAATAAAGTACCTGTACTCACAGGCTGGACCAAAGATGACGGTGCCTTCTTGTCAGGTATGCCTATGACCAGACAAGCCTACATTAAAGATATTGAAACCCGAATGGGTGATAAAGCAGACGAGTATTTGAAAATTTTCAATGCCGAAACTGACGAAGACGTTTCAAAGGTTAGAGTTCTTTCTTCAACCTTAGGATTTGCAGGCATTCCTACAATAATTCTGGCGGCTGATCAAAAGGAGCCAGTTTATATCTATGAAGTAAAGCACGTACCTACAGACAAACCTGACTTCCCAAATTATGGTGCATTCCATACATCAGATGTTCCTTATGCTTTGCAAAATTTACATACATGGGACAGACCGTGGCAAGCTCATGACCTTAAGGTAGAGGCCACACTTTCTTCGTATTTTTTGAATTTTATAAAAACAGGAAATCCTAACGGCAGTGGTTTGCCAGAATGGAACAGCTACAATTCCAGCGATAAAGCAATACAAGTAATTGATGAAGAAACCAGAACTCAAAATGGCCTTTACGAAAAAGAACTTAACATTCTTATAAACTAGAAATAGGTAAGCTGAATGTAATGATTACTGTACCTTTGCAAAAAAAGAAGCATTCATGAACAAACCTTTAATTCTAGTCACAAATGATGACGGAATCACCTCTAAAGGAATAGCAGCACTGGTTTCAGTGGTTAAGGAAATAGGCGAAGTAGTAGTTTTAGCACCAGACAGCCCAAACTCCGGGATGGGTCATGCCATTACCGTTGATAGTACCATTCACATTAAAAAATCAAACATTTTTGGTGAAGGAGTGGAAGCCTATGAATGTAGTGGCACACCAGCTGATTGTGTAAAGCTTGCTAAGCATCAATTGCTCAAAGATAGAACAATAAACCTTGTAGTTTCTGGTATAAATCATGGGCATAACGCTTCAATTTCAGTGATTTACAGTGGCACAATGGCTGCTGCACGTGAAGGCTCAATAGAGGGTATCCCGGCCATTGGTTTTTCAATCGATGACTTCAGGTATGACGCAGATTTTGAGCATACACTTCCTTTTATCCAAAAGATTTGTGAAACCACCATTTCCAATGGATTACCGGCTCATAGAGCTTTAAACGTAAACTTCCCTAAGGCAAGTAAAGAACCCATTAAAGGAATCAAGGTGGTACGTCAAACTAATGGATACTGGAAAGAGGAATTTGATGCTCGTACAGACCCACATGGCAGACCTTACTTCTGGATGGGTGGTGAATTCATCAACCACGAACCTGGAAATGAGGAAACAGATATGTGGTGCTTAGATAATAATTATGCCAGCGTAGTACCTTGTCAAACAGATTTAACAGACTACGAGTCAATAGAAAAACTATCTGAATGGGACTTAAAGGTTAAATAAGGCCTTCGCTTTCATTAAACCTGCCACGCTCATGGAGTCTGTAATTTGGTTATTCAAAACCATTTCAATAGCCTCCGTGAGCTTTATTTTTTTTACCTGGAGCTCTTCCGTATCCTCCGGAGAAGCCGTGCCATGTGTCAATCCTTTGGCCAGATAAATATAGGCCACTTCATTGCATACGGAGTTTGAAGTATGTATTTTACTGATAATTTCATAGTGCTCAGCCTCCATGCCGGTTTCTTCCTTAAGCTCGCGTTTGGCGGCATCAAGCATATTCTCTCCTTCCGGGCAGCCGCCTTCAGGAATTTCCCATGAATACTCATTCAAAGGAAAACGGTACTGACCCACCAACCAGGTATACCCCTCTTCATCTACCGGTATCACTCCGATAGCTATATTCTTAAAATTTACCTGGCCGTATATGCCCGGGTTGCCATTTGGATTCAACACATCTTTGTGTACCACCTGGATCCAATTGTTTTCATAGACAATTTTCTCTTCCAAAATCTTCCACGGATTTTCAATCTGCTCCATTGGTCAAAATTATATCATTTTCTAGACTAAAAACTCTTCAATTTCATCGAAAATCGAGTCTATTTACGGCTTAAAAACTTATATATGAATGACTTAAAGTGTACTTAAACTGTCAAAAAAGTATTTGTTAATGTTTTCTTAACAGTAAAATAGTGTAAGAAATAAGCAACTTAAACCAAATTTTATGAAGACAAAACAATGATTTTTGTCGAAAAGGAAAAAGTTTTATTTAATTTTAGCAACGAAACATCCTCAAAGAAGACTTTAATTCCAAATTGAACCGATGTTAGCCAAACTGAAACTTCTCACTTATCTGATCATCCCAGGTTTATTTCTATTCTCCTGTGAAGAGGAGTTTAGTATACATAATACTCTTTCTGAACAAGAAAAAGCGGAAGGTTGGGAGTTACTTTTTGACGGAAAGTCACTAAATGGATGGCACTTGTATCATCTTGGAAAAGTCCCTTCTAACTGGAATGCTAAAGATGGCGAACTGGTATGCTACCCCTATTCATTTGAAATAGAACATGGTGACCTGGTTACAGATAGGACTTTCAAGAACTTTGATCTGGTTTTCGAGTGGAAAATTACTGAAGGCGGAAATTCCGGCGTACTCATTAATTTACAGGAAAACGATTCTGCGAGGCACTCCTGGCATAACGGGATCGAATATCAGATTCTTGATAAGAAGGTTATTGAAGAAAGAAGCTACGCAAAGAACCCTACCAGATGGTCGGGCACAATTTATGGGCTCACCCAATACCCTGATAACGTAGAAGTTAAGCCTACTGGTGAATGGAATCAAGGAAGAATCCAGCAGGTAGAAGGTAGAGTTTCATTCTGGCTTAATGGTAATATCTCTGGCGAAGCAGATATGAACATAGAAGACTGGAAAGAAACTATAGAACAGAGTGAATTCAAAAACATACCCCATTTCGGTAAGAATACCGAAGGCCATATAGCTCTACAATATTGGTCAAAAGGTGTCTCCTTCAGAAATATCAAAATCAAGGAATTACAAGACCTTTAAGCCATACCTTACGGAATTTGGCTTAAATTGCGTCCTTAACCTTATTTACATATTTAATGAAAAAGACACTATTACTTTTAATTACATTTTCTCTATGTTATTTATCTCAGGCACAGGATGGTCAATGGATCAATCTATCTGATGGTACCTTTGATCACTGGCACATCTATAATCACCCTTATGAGAAGGTCTCAGACAAATGGACGATCACAGATGGCGTTTATTCGTTTAATCCAAAAGGCAAAAGCGATTGGAAAGTAAACGACCTTGTCACCAATGAGGAATTTGAAGACTTTGAGTTCGTTCTGGAATGGAAGATAGAAAAAGGTGGAAACAGCGGTATTTTTTACGGCGTTAAAGAGAGTAAGAAAAACGGTACACCTTACATGACCGGTCCAGAAATTCAGGTATTGGATGACGTTAATCATCCTGATGCCACGGCCGGTAGAAACGGAAACCACCAATCTGGTTCATTATACGATATGATTCCTTCTGCCGTAAAAGCCAATGGTTTTGACCAATGGAACTCTGTACGTATATACAAGAAGGATAATGTGGTAACGGTATGGCAAAATGGAAAACTCGCTGTGACGTATCCTTCTTCAGGCACGGGCTGGGAAGCACTAGTAGCTGAAAGTAAATTTAAAGACTGGAGTGATTTTGGAAAATACAGTAAAGGTCTTGTAGGTCTTCAGGATCACGGGAACGTGGTATCATTCAAAAACATGAAAATAAGAAAGCTATAAGCTTCTAAAGAGCAAACCATGAAAGGCAGGCCGCGGGGTCTGCCTTTTTTTATTTGTGAGAATAATACACTCTAACATTCAATAAACGAAGTTTACCATTCGGAGTATTTGGATTACCGGTATTTAAGGGAGGCCAGTTACCATATTCGGGATTAAGAGAATCCCCTGGTGTATATTCAAAAACCTCCTTTATAGGAACCACTTCTATCCAGTAAGTTTTATCAGCTTGAGACAGATTAAAATTATCAGAATCTGAAACGGTGATAGGTGCCTGCCAACATTTTCTATTATTTAATCCACCTCCGGACGAAACCGCATACATTCGAACAGAATCCACGTAAGTAAAAGAGCTATCAAAATAAGTCTCATGAAGAATAGCAAGCAGATTCATATCTGAATTTTGGTCTAAGGCACAAACCTCTATTTCTTTCAATCGGATATTTCGATGAGTATTATTTAAAGACAACTGAAACGGAGCGATAAATGGAATAAAGGCATCTATACCCCAAGTGAGACCTCCTTGGAATATTTGAGAAGCTGCATAATAGTCTGGTTGGATCGTTTGGCCTTCTGCCTCAAAATTCATGGGTCTAAAAGCTGAGGCGGGAATTTGCAGTGCAAAACTATCAGCTCTCGTTGTGAAATAACCTACCGAACTATCCTGACCTACAAAAACAGGCGAATTATTGAAATTACTGCTAAGTTCTGATATTACATAGATGTGCGAATTTACTGAGTGAGTCAAAATACTATCCGCTGTCAAGCTAGATGTGACCACAGTATCACTAATCATTTTTGGCGATTGAATTGAGTCTGGAGTCACTAATGAAGACTGGGCAATTCCTGACATACTTATGAGAAGAAAATAAATTAAATATAGATTCCGCATAGATTAAATAGTTTGTTATCAAACTACTAGCCTATCTTCTTTTTCTCTAATCCATTTTGTAAATGGGCAATCCTCTTTTGTATTCAGCACAATTTTCTACTTTATGGTTTTAAAGGAAAACAAAACTCAGTAACCACTCCCTTACCCGCATCGCTATGTTGACTTAGTCTAATTTTAGAACTGTTGACCTTATTCAAAATATCAATTTTCTCACGTACACTTTTTAGACCCATGGATATATGACCAGACTTATTCTGGCTAAACCCGTGTCCATTATCCGAAAGCTTAACCTCCAAAAAATCCTTTTCCAATACCATAGAAATAGATATGATTCCCTTATGGCTCAGGTTTTTAAAACCATGCCAGATACTATTCTCAAGAATTGGTTGAAGTAGCATGGTAGGTAATTTGACCTTATTTAATTCTATTCCACCTTTGGTTTCTATTGTGTAATCAAACCTTTCTTCAAAACGAATTTTCTCCAACTCAAGGTAGGTTTGTAAGTGCTCCAGCTCATCTTCCACACTTATCTCCAAATGCTCAGAATTATTCAATACTATTCTCATTAAAGAAGCATACTTTGCCAGATACTCAGATGCCTTTCTAGGTTCTTTTTCAAAAATGAAATCGTTGATTGAATTGAGAGAGTTGAAAAAGTAATGAGGGTTCATTCTGAGCTGTATAGATTTCAATTGAGACTTCAGAAGAGACGCCTCTACCTCATTCTTTTGTGAAAGTAATTTACTTTTTTCCAGTTCAGACTCTTTCAGTTTTATTTCATTCTCCAGATAGGTATTAAGCTCTTTTTGGAGCATTTCATTTTCTTTGAGCTGCTCTACCACTTTCTTCTCATAGATCAGCTTTTCTTTGTCAGATTGGGCGGTTTTATGGTTCAGAGCCAGATAAAACATAGCCATATCCACCATTACACCAATCTGAAAAATATTGAATCCTATGAAGCCGTTCCAGGTTGGTGAATAGAAATCTCTGGCGAGATAAGCACCAATTATTCTGGTTAGAAACAATTCTGCAAAACCGGAGAATGCAAAGAATATGGTTCCTATTACCAGATAATATTTAAGTGGAGTTTTAATAATTCTTATGATCCTTATGATGGCCCAGAAACCGAGAAACCCGTTTGCTAGGTTTATTATGCTGACCTTCTTCAGCATCCATTGATAGTCATGAGTGTAATATAGTAGAAACGGCAATAGAAGGCTCAAAATCAAGTGAATAGCTTGCTCTGTTTTGAGGATATAGAAAGTTTTTCTCTCTTCATGATACAAATCAAGAAACTCAATAACAAACTGATTATAAGCTGCATAAATCCATTGCTGAATAGCTAGAATGAAATAACTGTAAATTATGGGATATGTAAATGCACTTAAATTTTGACTGAAAAAGTCTAAATAGACTGAAGCTATCAAGAATAGTAAAAAAGTATAAACTAAATAGGACCTGTAAAATCTGTTTTTGTATAGGAAAAAAGTAACCGCAGAAAGTACAGTGAAAAGAAATGATACAATCACTAACAGCCAGGTGATCAGAGTATTCGTTCTTGCATTATTATGCAATCTATTTTCCAGGGCTTCATAGCTATCCCCCTTCAAATACAAGCAATGGTGTATGTAGGAAAGGTTACTTAGGCTAGCCGATTTCAGTCGGATAAGGTATTCACCTTTTTGAAATTGAATAGGCACAAAAAAACGTCCGTATTTTTCAGGAAGATCATTGCGAGTAGCTGACCTACCTAAATTAAAGGTCTTTTCCAGCTCACCATCTTTGCTGACGTTTAATGTAATAATGTCACCTGTTCCTACGAAAAGCAAACCTTCTGAAACAGCTTCAGATGTAAATTCAAATGATGTACTTACGGTATCACCTAAGGGGTAATCTAAGGCATTGTTTTTATCCCAAAAAAAAGTGAGAACTGAATCAAGGCAGTTTGTACACGTCGGCAATTCCTGTGCTTTAACCACAAAGGAAAAGAGGCTAACTAATACGAATACAATCTTTTTAATCACTTAAAATACAGTTCTTTCAATTTCTCCTTGTGCGTTCTTGAAGCTGGAATTTCTTCCCCATTGTCCAAGAGTACTGAGCTTTTTACACCAAGCTTAATTTGTTTTATGGCGTCTAATTGAACAAGATATTTTGAATGGATACGTAAAAAGTCGGTTTCGTTTAGCTCTTCTGAAACATTCTTAAGGTTTTTGCTCAACACTTTAGTTTCACCATTTTTTAAATACAGCTTGGTATAGCTGCCATCAGCCTGAGCATAAAGAATAGTCTTTTGATCGATCAGCTCCATTCCAGATTTGGTTTTGAAATGAAAGTCCCGAGTACTTTTAGAATTCCTGACAAGATGTAGCAATAACTCCTCTAGCTGGTCAATACTAACAGGCTTGGTTAAATAGCCACTGGCTAAATGCCGAAATGCCTTTAAAGCATATTCATCATAGGCTGTAACAAAAATCAAGTGAGTTTCTTCTAAATCGAATTTAGCTAATAATTCAAAACCATCAGTATTTCCTAATTCAATATCAAGAAACAGAAAATCAAATTTGGGATTTTGTTGAATTAACTCCTGAGCACTTTGCTCATTTGTGGCAGAGCCAATTATCTCAATATCCAGGTCTACAAAGCCTAATTGTTTCTTCAAAGTTCGGATACTTTGAGGCTCGTCATCTACTATTATCGCTGTGTATTTTTTTCTCAAGATCAAGGGGTTACATTATAAAACTATAAAATTTGGATGTAGCCCCCAAATAGAAACAAACGTATATACTACCCAAAAAAGGCCGATCTGCGTCGCAAATCGGCCTTTAAAAATCTTGTAAATTAGCTTAGTACTTTAGTAAACCTTGTCTGAGACCTACCATTTTTACAAACTCGCTTCTGGTCTCAGACTTCTCAAATTCACCACCATAATAGGAAGTAACTGTAGAGCTGGTTTGATCATTGATACCTCTGGAACTCACACACATATGATCTGCATCTAATATCACTGCCACACTTGGTGTGCCCAAAACTGTTTTTAAGGCCTCTCCTATTTGAATAGTCATTCTCTCTTGAACCTGCGGTCTACGAGCAAAATGATTCACGATTCTATGGAGTTTTGATAGGCCAATAACATGACCATTTGCAATATAGGCAACATGTGCCTTGCCAACTATAGGCACAAAATGATGCTCACAGTTAGAGTGGAACATGATGTCTCTCTCCACCAGCATTTCTTTGTACTTATAATGATTCTTGAAATGCGTTAATGAAGGAAGATTCTTAGGGTTCAGGCCGCTAAAAAGTTCTTTTACATACATTTTTGCCACCCTTCTAGGTGTTCCATTCAAGCTGTCATCATTCAGGTCTAAACCCATGATGTGCATGATTTCTCTAAAATGTTCTTCAATTTTCTCCATTTTAGTCTCATCATCCATCTCAAAGGCATCTGGCCTTAACGGGGTATCGTAGATATTTGAGGTGATGTGATCATCTCCAATATCATCGATGTCTTTCTGGTTTTGTTTATGCGGGGTACTCGACATAGTTTCTTTCTGTTTCATATAGCCTGACCGTTAGTTCAAGCTCAGGTTTGTTTATTGCCTTCTCTAATAGTTCATGAATTACCACCACGATGTTCTCGGCCGTAGGGTTTAACTCCTTAAAATGAGGTACATCCAGGTTTAAGTTTTTGTGATCAAAAACATCTAACACATGTTCCTTAATGATGTCTGAAAGAACTTTCATATCAATCACATAACCTGTTTTCGGGTCAATCTCCCCAACCAGCTTCACGTCAAGATTATAATTATGACCGTGATAGTTCGGGTTATTGCATTTTCCAAAAACCTTTGCATTTATTTCATCTGACCACTCGGCATTATGAAGCCTGTGTGCAGCATTGAAATGCTCCTTCCTAAAAACTGCTACTTTCTTTTTCAAGTTTATCTGTTTTTACGATTCCAAATCCACGGTAAAGTTTGTACCCTACATTTCAGAATCGTCGAGTTTGTCATACTCATTTTTGTGAGTTCACGAAGATAACACCTTCTATTCTAGAAAAGGTTCGATGAAGGATAAAATTTGTCTAATTATTTAAATATAAAACTTAGACATGATTTGTAGATCTTAAGCTGTAAGTCGAATAAATTCAACTTAGAGTCTTCAAACGAGCCGAATATTCACCAATTCTTCTCAAATTAATGACGGCTGATTAGCCAGATTGAAAAAGCAACCCGACCATAAACCCTATGAACAGAAGAACATTTATTCAACAAACAGCAAAGGCCGCATCGGCAGTACCTTTTGTTTCTCTCAATTCAAAGAGCTATAGAAACACCGGAAATATTAAGCTTGGCTTTATTGGTGTAGGCTTACGTGGCAGAAGTCATGTGGTACAAGCCTTATTTAGAGATGATGTAGATATCACTGCCATCTGTGATATTGACCCGGACGCGGTAAAACGAACGCTTGACCTTTTTGAAAAGAAAGGTAAAAACAAACCAGAAGTTTACACCGGAAGCGATTACGCATACAAAGAGCTATGCAAACGAGAAGACTTAGACGGCATCGTCATCTCAACTCCCTGGGAATGGCACGTACCAATGTCTGTAGATAGCATGGAGGCGGGTAAATATACCGCAGTGGAAGTCTCCGCAACTGTGACCCTCCAGGAATCCTGGGATTTGGTAAACACCTATGAGAAAACAGGCTCACACTGCATGATTTTAGAGAATGTTTGCTACCGCAGAGATGTCATGACCATTCTCAATATGATCAGAAAAGGGATGTTTGGAGAAATGTTATACGCCCATTGCGGTTATCAGCATGACCTTAGAGAAGTTAAATTCAATGATGGCACAAAACCTTATGGCGGTGGAGTAGAGTTTGGAGAAAAAGCCTTTTCTGAAGCCAAATGGCGTACACAGCACTCGGTAGACAGAAATGGTGATATCTACCCAACTCATGGTCTTGGCCCGGTGGCTCATTGGTTTGACATCAACCGTGGGAACAAATTCTCTTACCTGACCTCAATGGCCACTAAAGCCAGAGGTCTCCATAAGCATATTGTAGATCAGGGTGGAGATGATCATCCTAATGCTAAAGTAAATTTTAAACTGGGGGACGTCGTCACTACCACTATAGCATGCGAAAACGGTGAAAACATCGTTTTGATACACGATACCAATTCCCCACGCCCTTATTCTCTAGGATTTAGAGCTCAAGGTACTAAGGGAATCTGGATGAATGACGGGAATACGATTTATCTTCAAAATGTCTCTGATAAGCCTCACAGATGGGAGTCTTTTGATCCCTATGAAAAGGAGTATGATCATACTTTATGGAAAGAACACGCCAAAGCCGCTGAAAACGCCGGTCATGGAGGTATTGATTTCTTTGTTCTTCGTGGGTTTATTGAAGCCATTAAAGATCAGGTGGCTCCACCAATTGATGTCTATGACGCTGCGGCATGGTCTGCCATTAGCCCACTTTCGGAGCTTTCAATTTCCAGAGGCAGTTCACCGGTAGAAATCCCTGATTTCACCAGAGGTGCATGGAAAACGAATAATCGTATTTTTGGATTGAATAATAAATATTGAAATAATTAAGACATGAACAGAAGAGGATTTATACAAAACACAGCATTGGCTCTAGGAGGGCTATCCATCCTTAAATATGATAGCCTGGTGGCACAAAGTGCCAAAAAAGGACCGACAATTGGAGCAATTACCTACTCTTTCAGAAGTATGGACTCTGATTTAGATTCTTTAATCGGGTATTGTAAAGAATGTGGCATTTCTGCAATTGAATTGATGGGAGACCCTGTTGAATTATTTGCCGGTGCACCTTCAAATCCTATTGACTTCAGAAGCCTTTTTGCCGGAGGCAGAAGAAGAAAACTAACTGACGAAGAAAGAGAACAACTGGACAAATACAAAGAAAATTTAGTCAAGTGGAGATCATCAGTAGACATGAAACCATTTGAGAAAGCTGCTCAGAAACTGAAAGCAAATGGTATTTCAGTTTATGCATTTAAACCTTCCACATTTGGTGCTAATAATACCGATGAAGAAGTAGAATACGGCATGAAAGTGGCCAATATTTTGGGAGCGAAATCGGTGACATTAGAACTACCACATGATGAGTCTCAAACTCTGAGATTAGGGAAATTTGCTGAGAAGCATGGTATTCTTGTTGGCTATCATGCACATACTCAGGCTACTGACACCTTATGGGACAAGGCTCTTGACCAATCACCAAACAATACCTTGAATCTGGATGTAGGTCATTATATAGCAGCAGGTGGAAATAATACTAAAGAAAGTCTCCTCAAGCTTATTGAAGAAAAGCATGACCGTATCAGCAGTATTCATATGAAGGACCGTCAGACCAAGGATAATGGAGCTGGCAACCTGGCCTGGGGAACAGGTGACACCCCGATCTGCGATGTATTAAATCTCCTCAAAGACAAAGGCTACGATATCCCTGTTTCAGTAGAATTAGAATACAAGGTTCCTGAAAATAGTGATGCCGTTCAAGAGGTTAAACGCTGCGTAGACTATGCAAAAAGCTGTTTGACTTAAGACCATGGCTTTCGCTTTTTGAGTTTTCTCCATGATGCTGAATTCATTTTCCCTATTTTTGCCCAAATTTTAAGAACAGAAAGCGAAAATGGCGATTTATCAGCATCAGGAGATCGAAAAAAAGTGGCAGAAATTCTGGGAAGAAAACCAGACTTACAAGGTTGAAATAGACACTACTAAACCTAAGTTTTACGTCCTGGACATGTTTCCTTACCCTTCTGGTGCAGGTCTGCATGTAGGCCACCCTTTAGGCTATATTGCTTCTGATATCTACGCCAGATATAAAAAACTAAAGGGTTTTAATGTTCTACATCCAATGGGTTTCGACTCTTTTGGTTTACCTGCAGAACAATACGCCATTCAGACGGGTCAGCACCCTGCCATAACCACCGAAAAGAATATTGAGACTTATATCAAACAGCTCAAAAACATCGGTTTTGGCTATGACTGGTCTCGTGAAATAAGAACTTCTTCGCCAGAATATTACAAATGGACGCAGTGGATCTTTATGCAGCTCTTCAATAGCTGGTATAATAAAGACACAGACAAAGCCGAGGACATTGAATCATTAAAGGCTCTTTTTGCCAAAGGTGGTTCAGCTGCCGTCAATGCCGTTTGTGAGGACGACCTTCCTGAGTTCACTGCCGAAGAGTGGAACAGCCTTTCTGAAGAAGAGCAATACAAGATAACGCTGAACTACAGAATGACATATCTCTCTGACTCTGTGGTAAATTTCTGCCCGGAGTTAGGTATGGTACTCTCTAATGATGAAGTAAAAGATGGCGTTTCTGAGCGTGGTGGATATCCGGTGATTCAAAAGAAAATGCGTCAATGGATGATGCGAATCACAGCCTACTGCGACCGCCTCATTGATGGGCTTGATACTGTGGATTGGTCGCCTTCTCTTAAAGACCAACAAAAGAACTGGATAGGTCGCTCTAAAGGAGCTTCTGTAAAATTTGCTTTAGAGCATGCCGTAGAATTAAATGGAGACACTGTTAACCAAATTGAAGTATTTACTACGAGAGTTGATACCATTTATGGTGTTAGCTTTATGGTTTTAGCTCCTGAAAATGAATTGGTGAGTCAAATCACCACAGAAGCTCAAAAGGCAGAGGTAGAACAATACATTGAGGCCACGGCTAAAAAATCTGAACTGGACAGAATGTCTGATGTCAAAACTGTTTCTGGTGCCTTTACTGGTGCCTATTGTATACACCCGCTTACAGGAGATAAAATTCCTGTTTGGATAGCTGATTATGTGTTGGCCGGTTATGGAACAGGGGCTGTTATGGCAGTCCCGAGCGGTGATCAGCGTGACTGGGCTTTTGCTACTAAATTTGATTTACCCATAGTTCAGGTCTCAGATGCACAGCAAAACCTTGATGAGGCCGCTGATGACTCCAAAGAGGGTAAATACCTTCATGGCATGATCAAAGGCTTAGATTATGAAGCTGCAGTAAATGCATTAATTAGCCATTTAGAGAATGAGAAAATTGGCAAAGGTAAAATTCAATACCGCTTGAGAGATGCCGTTTTTGCTCGTCAACGTTATTGGGGTGAACCCGTGCCTGTTTACTTCAAAAATGATTTACCTTACTTAGTTGATGAGTCGGATTTACCAGTAGTTCTACCAGAAATTGACGAGTATAAACCAACTGAAAGTGGAGAGCCACCTTTAGGCAGAGCCAAAGAATGGAGCTATAAGGGTAATGAGTATGAACTCTCTACCATGCCCGGCTGGGCAGGTAGTAGCTGGTACTGGTACCGCTACATGGACCCTCAAAATGAAAACGAATTTGCATCGAAAGAGGCCTTGGACTACTGGCAGGATGTTGACCTTTATCTGGGTGGAACAGAGCACGCTACCGGTCACCTACTCTATAGCCGCTTCTGGAATAAATTCCTGAAAGACAGAGGTTTTGTTAAGAATGAGGAGTTTGCCAAGAAGCTGATTAATCAGGGGATGATTCAGGGAAGATCAAGCTTTGTTTACAGAGTAAAAGATGCCGATAAACCGACTTTTGTGTCCTTTGGACTTCGCAAAGAATACCAAACCGCCAGATTACATGTAGACGTGAATATCGTAGACAATGACGTTCTGGATGTGGCGAAATTCATTGAAACAAGAAATGATATCGGAGAAAATCCTGAATTCATTCTGGAGGATGGTAAGTACATCTGTGGAAGTGAGGTAGAGAAGATGTCAAAGTCCAAGTTCAACGTAGTCAACCCGGATGATCTGGTAGAGCGTTATGGAGCAGACACCTTGCGTTTGTATGAAATGTTCCTTGGACCATTGACAGAAGCAAAACCTTGGGATACCAAAGGCATTGAAGGAACTTCACGTTTCTTGAAGAAACTCTGGAAACTCTACTTTGATCAGGACTCTAATTCTCTTATTACAGAAGAAGAACCAACAAAAGACGAACTTAAGGCACTTCACAAAGCCATCAAAAAAGTAGGTGAGGACATTGAGAACTTCTCTTTCAACACCTCGGTAAGTACTTTCATGATTTGTGTAAATGAGCTAACCGATCTCAAATGTCACAAGAAGGCTATTTTGGAGCCCTTATTGATCATCTTATCACCTTACGCCCCACATATTGCGGAAGAACTTTGGCATCAATTGGGCAACCAAACCAGCGTTACAGAAGCTGCATTCCCTGTTTATAATGAGGAATATCTAAAAGAAGATAGCATCCTCTACCCTATTCAGATCGGTGGTAAGGTTCGTTTGAAACTTGAATTTGATGCTGATGCTAGTAAGGATGCCATTGAAAAAGAAGTCTTAGCAAACGCAGAAGTCATTAAATGGATGGACGGTAAACCATTGAGAAAGATCATAGTGGTGCCTAAACGAATTGTAAACGTAGTAGTGTAATTCAAACACCTCAACTATTTGAGAAAGGCTTTGTCAAAAGACAAAGCCTTTTTTAGTTCCCAAAAATGAAGTCTATAAAAAAGGGTGAATCATAATTGACCAATTCGTTCTCGAATCGATAACCAAATCTGGCCCCAACAGGGATACTGAAGACATTAAAAAGAGTTTGATCCAGCATTAGTTCAACTCCGGCAGAATGAACAGAAGTAGTCACCACAGAATCTGAGATTCGGGCATTATCGTAAAACAGATTGGCTCTCAAACGTCTGAAATATGTCAATCCATTAATACCTAAATCTGGGTAGAGTAAAGGCAACTGATAATTTGCTGATACTCGTTCAGTTTTTTCTAAGCCGGCTATGGGGTAACCTCTTGCAGCAGTCAGGTTATCGGGTAATTGATAAGTATTACTTAAAGCTTCAAACTGACGAACGCCAGAAAGTCTAACACCATGATTCCTCCCAATCCCTGGTAGATAGACAGTTGCTGAGTAAAGCGATTTCTCGGCAATTCCATCCTGAAGTGATGTATAATAACCGGCACTGGCACTTAAGCCAAGTCGTGGCTGAAGGTTTTGATAAGCCTGTCTTCTTAAAACGGCGATACTTCCGCCTAAATCCAGAGCCCCAAAGGCTTCGTTATAGTAGGAAGAAACTCCATTTTGGAAAAAGGGCTGCGTTCCTCGCCAAAAAGCTGTAAGGTTGGTAGAAAAACTATAGTTGTTCTTTACTGTACTTATGGGCACACGTACTCCGGCATGAGCCTCCTGCTCGTTAAATTCTATCAAACGATCTCCCCTGAAAGCAGGTACAGATCGCTGCCTGAAACTATAACCAATCTGGATAATAGGCATAAAAGCCGCTATGGAATAGTCAAATCCGTACTGAGACTCAGCAGAATTTGGGTAATAAGTATAGTTGAGGTTTAATCGCTGAGTGGAAAGCAAATTATCCATTCGCACAAAACCAGCCGCCTCGCTAAGTCCCAAATAGCCGTTATCAAAATCATCACCAAAGGCAGGAATAATTCCCCAGGAGTGGAATTTCCAGCCTCCAATAGCAGAGTTGTATTTGGAAACCTTGTATGTCTTGTCTGGAATTTTACTTAGTAGCAGTTGATTTTCCTCCAGACTATTTAGCCTTTTATAAATGGCCATCTCGGTTGGATTCTCTACACTTACGGGTGTCAACTCCAGCTTTGTTTTTACGAGATTATTCCCTTGCGTGTGGTAATTGGCAAAAATTAATTCCTTGTTTTTCACCATTGGAAAACCCGCTGCTACAGGAACAGAACTCGCTCTATACAGCTGCTTATCACCATTCTTATCAAAAGCATAGATATTGTCTATTCCATCAAAACTAGCTCTTACATAAATCTTGTCATCCGTCTGAAACGGCTCTACCATAGCGTGAGCATAGCTTTCTGTCAATCCCTGCTCTTCCCCATTGCTCAGGCTGAATGCCATCCACCTTTGGCGACCATCTCTCTTAGCAGCCATATATAGCCTTTTAGAGTCCTTATCATCAAAGACCGGATAAGCGTATTCAGTTTCTAAGTCCAGTGGAAATTCTTTGACCAATTCCTCACTTTTCAAATCATAAAGTCGCAAATGAAATTGCATTTGAGTATCAAACTCAATAGCAGCGATTTGACTGTTTGCTTTATTGATGGCGGCAAAAAATACTCTCTTTCCATCTAACACTGTAGTCTTTTGATCTTTCAAAAAATCATACACTATCACCCTCTGAAAATCTTGATTTTCATAAAACGGATGTGGTCTATTTTCTACCCAAACGGCCTTTTGCTTGTTGTATGAAATGAATGCATTATCGCTATGACCGATATCCGTCAGTTTTTCCTCTTTCCCATCTTCAATGAACACCAGATATGGCGTTTCTTTATAAGTAGATTTCCTGGCCACAAAACCTATTTCAGACTCAAAAGGATATGAATAATAGCTCACCGTTTTTTGCCTTTCGGTGATATTTTTGAGTTCAGAAAACTCCCTTTCAGACTTTAAGTCATCATACTCCTTCTTTAACTCCGCATAGGCCTCTTTATAGAGCTTTTTAGGTCGTAGTCCGATGTTTTTTTTCATGGCACCACCGAAGGGATAAAATATGCGGTCATATTGACTGGCATCTCTCTGGATTTCGGCCCACACATCATTGCCGTATTTCGCTCTTGCGTATAAACTCATCTGATAACCGAAAGGATAATGGTTTGGTATCTGAGTTTTAAAAGAACCTTGTCTGGCTTTGGTGTACCGTATTTTTACACCTTCTTCCATAAAAGCTCGCTGTTCCATACTGAAAGAAGGCATTCTTCCGCGGCCGGTTTCTGTATACAAAGACTCCGTAATAACTGCATCACCCTCAGAAAACCAACTGGGTCTTGAGAACGAGTTTACTGCTCCCCAGCCAAACTGACCCGTTATTATTTTTGCCAGTTTAGTCACCCCTACCACGGTATTACTGGCTTGTAGTACGTGCCTGTATTCATGAATTGCCAGCAGCGTAGTCCAATTGTTTGGACCCATGATATTCCAATTGGGAATACCTAAAGGATAAAACTCAGATCTGAAAGGTGCAGTAGAGACAAATCCGTTAGGTTCCATACTTTGAGTGTGTAGAATAATAGGAGCATGAAGTACCTTTTCACCGATGCTAGATTTATCTCCTTTGGCCATTACGTCAAGAATTCTGGCTACTCGTTTTGCCTGACCTTCAATCCCTTTCGGGAAAACTACCGTCGTCTTCTCATTTTCTATTTTTTGCCAATTCTGCCCCGGGCTATTCAGTAGTGACTGACTATCCTGAGCAAATGATAAAAATGCTTGAAGGTAAAACAGCGTAAATAGTACAATTAGGCTTATTTTTGAATCAGGCATTGGAAAATTTCTCTTCAAAACAATTCAACTTTTGATGATAATACGTAAAACAAGACTTATTTGCCTTAGCGTAGCAGTCTTTTTCTCATTGAAAACAAGCTACGGGCAAAATCAACAAAATCCACCTTACACAAACGATTTTTTCAATGAAGTCCACATTTCAGTGCATCGAGGGGGAGGCTTTGAAGATAATTGGCCAGAAAACAGTCTGGAGTCTTTCAGACATTATCATGAACTTTTGCCTACTGCAATGATAGAATGTGATGTCAGAATAACCAGAGATAGCGTTCTGGTTTTGCTTCATGACGCTACACTCGAAAGAACCACCACCGGAGAAGGTTTATTGAATAATTTCACCTACGGTCAATTAGCCAATATTAAGCTTGAGGATAAGAATGGTAAAATTCAAAAGCAGCAAATCCCTACCTTAAAAGATGTTCTTTTGTGGGCAGATGGCACTGTTCCTTTGACGCTTGACATCAAGAAAGAAACACCACACCATTTGGTTATTAAGCTTTTGGAAGAATTAGGCAACTACCCTAATGTGGTGATGACAACATACAATACCAAAGAGGTCAACAGCATAGCTAAACTTTCTGATGAAGTCTTGATATCTGCTGGAATCAGAAGTAAAAAAGAATATAAAGCTTTGTTAAAAACGGGTGTTCCAAATTCACGACTTGTAGCTTTTGTAGGCACTCGTTTGCCAGATAAGAAATTATTAAAATTTCTCAATAGAAGAGGAATTCCAACAATTCTGGGTTCTTTAGGTAAACTAGATAAACTCGCCGAAGAAAATAATGATTTACCTTATGTAGACTGGTTCAAGGCAGGAGTTCAAATATTCGCTACGGATAGGCCAATTCATGCCAATAAGGCCTTAATGAAGTATATTGCCCAATGATGAAATATTTCTTCTTTAACATATTAGTACTAGCTGTGTGCCTAAACTCTTTCCCTGAGGGAATGGCTCAGTCAAAGTTGAAAAAAGCAATTGCTGAGGAGGCCTTGGCTATTCAGTCAAAGACTGTTCAGTGGCGTAGAGACTTTCACGCTCACCCTGAGCTTGGGAATCAGGAGTTCAGAACCGCGGGAATAATTGCTGAGCATTTAAGAGCACTGGGTCTTGAGGTTACCGAGGGTGTAGCTAAGACCGGAGTAGTAGGAATTCTGAAAGGAAGCAAAGAAGGACCTGTGATTGCTTTAAGAGCAGATATGGATGCCCTTCCTGTAACTGAGCGTGTAGATGTACCTTTCAAGTCTACTGTTCAAACCAACTATAATGACCAGTTGACCGGAGTAATGCATGCTTGTGGTCATGACAGCCATATGGCAATCTTAATGGCAACGGCAGAGGTTTTGGTCAAGCACAAAAATGAACTTAAAGGAACCATCAAATTCATTTTTCAACCTGCCGAGGAAGGTGTGTTCGGAGAAGGAATTCGCTTCGGGGCTGATCTAATGGTAGCAGAGGGTGTTCTGGAAAACCCCAAAGTGGATGTGGCGTTTGGTTTACATATCAATTCTCAAACTCCTGCCGGTGTGATCAATTACAGACCTGGACCCACCATGGCTGGTGTAGATCAATTTTACATCACTGTGAAAGGAAAACAAACTCATGGTGCTTATCCTTGGTCTGGTGTTGATCCTATTGCCACAGCATCGCAGATTGTAATGGGATTGAATACAATTGTCTCAAGAAATGTCAAGTTAATTGAGCAACCTGCTGTTGTCAGTGTAGGCTCTATTCATGGTGGAAATCGTCATAATATCATTCCGGAAGAGGTAAAACTGGTGGGTACCATCAGAACTTTGGGAGTAGACCAAAGAAAACTCGTTCATCGAAGAATTAAAGAAATTGCTGAAAACATCGCTTTGAGTGCGGGTGCAAAGGCTGAAGTTGTGATTGAGTCCGGCTACCCGGTCACTGTTAATAATGTAGAACTCACTAAAAAGATGATTCCAAGTCTACAGGAAGCCGCAGGTGCTGAAAATGTGATTGAAAAGAATGTGGTGATGGGTGCTGAGGATTTCTCTTACTTTGCTCGTGAAGTTCCATCACTTTTCTTCTTTTTGGGAGGTATGGACCGTAAAATGAGCCCAGATAAAGCTCCTGCACACCATACGCCAGATTTCAAATTAGACGAAAGTGGATTTTACGTAGGTGTTAAAGCTTTTTGTAATCTAGTGATTGACTATCAAAATCAGAATTAAATGCCAGCTGAGGTCTTAAGAATATATGAATCCATCCCTGATCCATCCAAGATTGATGAGATCGTTCGCTATTTAAAAGATGGTGGTATTATCATTTACCCAACAGATACGGTATACGCTATGGGTTGTGATATTTACCAAAACAGGGCTGTTGAAAAACTTAGTACTCTAAAAGGCATGAAAGCCAAAAAGAATAACTTCTCTATAGTCTGCTCAGACTTGAGCAATATTGCAGATTATGCCAGAGTTTCTGATAAAGCTTTTAAAGTGATGAAAAAGGCATTCCCTGGCCCTTTTACTTTCATCTTACCGGCCACAAATAAGCTACCCAAACTTCTGCAATCAAACAGGAAAAATATCGGTATCAGAGTACCTGATCATCCGATACCGCGAGCTATTGTAGACGCTCTTGGAAATCCAATCATTACCACTTCGGTGAAAGATGACGTAGATGATATTTTGGAATACCCGAATGATATAGAGGTAATCATTGACCAGAACGAGCACAAGGCAGATCTGATCATTGACGGTGGATGGAGTGGTATTACACCAAGTACCGTAGTTTCTATGCTGGATGATTATCCTGAAGTCCTAAGAGAAGGTTTAGGGGACATCAATAGCCTTTAAGCCGGCACCTTGGCACTAAAACCTTTGGTCACTCCAGCCGGTTTTTCATGCTTCCATCGCTTATGTGTCCATAGCCAATAGGCAGGCTTTGCTTTTATTTGTTCTTCTAGTAGCTGAGCATGCTTTTCCATGATTGCTCCTTCAGGTTCTTCTACAGGATTTTCACTTATTACTTCAAACCGTACTTCATAATAACCTCTTTTAACCCGTTCAATTTTAGCGAACAAAACCGGCATATTAAATGCTCTGGCGATTTTCTCAGTTCCTACAAAAAAAGAAGTGTCTTGATTTAAAAAAGTCGTCCAATAAGCCTTATCTGCAGGGGCAGACTGATCATTGGCCAAAGCCACCAAATACACTTCTTCATGCTCTTTTCGAAGTGTCTCCATGGTTTTATACGTGGGGTAAAGCATAGTGCCGTACCTGGATCTGGCTCTTAGAAAAAGCTTATCAAAATATTGATTACTCATCTCTCTATACGGACCTGTACCACGGTGATTAAATGAAATATCAAGGGTTTTGGCTAACCATTCGTAATTTCCATAATGACCTAATGTTAAAACGAAACTTCTTTGGTCCAGAAACCAATCGTCTGTCACCTCCGGATTGATATACTTGAAACGTTCTTTCAATACTCTACATCTGATGGTAAAGAACTTCACAGTTTCCACGAAAAGATCGCTTAAGTAATGGTAAAACTCCTTTTCAATCGAGTCCAGCTCTGATTCAGTCTTTTCAGGAAAAGCATTATGAAGGTTCTTCTGAACCACCTTTCTTCTGTAACCTACCAGATGAAATAGTACCGGAAAAACCAGCACATCTGACAAGAAGTAGTGAATAGAGAACGGCAAGAGAGAAAAGCCGAAAATAAACGGCAAGGAAAGATAGTAAGCTATGGCTTTCATTAAGAATTCTTATTCAAGTATGCTATGTATTGTTCTTTGGTATCCAAATCAGTTGATCCTCCATCAAAAGATATGGTTGCCATGTCATCTTTATATTTTTGAAAAATTTGTCGGGCACCTTCATCTCCTTTCAAACTGATCAGCTCTTCAAAAACTGAACGTTTAAACAAGGCAGGTACTCCTTTGACCTTGCCGTACGATGACGATATAATGGCATGGTCTTTATCTTCTGCCGCCCTAATGAGCTCCTTCAATATAGACGATGAAATCTCAGGCATATCTGATGTACTGATAATTACGGCATCCAGATCTTTTTTTAGCATATAACTGCCCACCATTCCCATTTTTATAGAGCTGGCCATACCTGTTTGCCATTGAGCATTATCTACCAGATTTACAGGTTGATCTTTCAGAGCAGGAACCACCTGAGCTTTGTGAGCACCTAAAACTATAGTCACCGGATAGCAGGAACTTTCTAGTGCTGAGTCAATTACGTTTTGAAGCATGGATTTCCCGTTTACGTCTAATAATTGTTTGGGTACACCCATTCTTTTCGCCTCGCCAGCTGCCAAAATTATGATTCCTACGTTCATCTGGTTATATTTGTGACAAAATTACGAGAAATTCTAAGGGCATTAATAATGAATCCTGGGAATGATCGTTAAAAACACGTGCTTAACTAAAATATTATTACCATGAATTTCTACAAGAATTCCGCGATTCTGCGAGCTCTTCTTTTAGCCGTTTCATTTGTTGTTATTTCATGTGGTGGGGGCAATGACCCTAAACCTAATGGCAATGCTTTTGAAATCTATCTTGACTTTTGGAATACAACAGGGAAAAACCCTGAAATCCGTTTTGACGAAGTAAACACTTCTAGAGAAATCAAAATCGATTTTAGCAAAACCTTTGAAGGTCGTTCTGAAGGAAGCTCTTTCACCAAAGTGGAGATTGATAATTTCAGAATCATTGATCAAAATCAAAACAACTATAATATTGAAAACATCACAGCTTATGAGCTGCGTGATGGAGCATGGAAAAAAGATATTGAATTTACCATGGACTTTACCCAGTCTGAAGACATTTCAGTGGTATTAGTTCTGGATAGATCTGAGTCATTGGGTGAGGACTTTGGTACAATTAAGCAATATGCCAATGACTTTATAGATCAGGTTTTTGACGAAAGATCTGTAGTACAAATGGGTGTAGTTGATTTTGCTGATGACGTGAAAAGTCATCCACTTACTACAAATAGAGACGATTTGAAGAGCTATGTCAATGGACTGATCCAAGGTAAATTTACAACACTTTATGACGCTGTAGATGTTGGTATTGACATGCTTCAGGATTCTGATTCACAAAGTAAAGTGCTATTTGTTTTCACTGATGGATCGGATAATAACTCTTCTCCAAATGTTAATGTTGACTACCTATTGAACAGAATTAAGTCAAATAGCGAGTCTACCATCAGCAGCTTCGCTATCGGTCTTGATGGTGACGGCGGAGTAGATCAATCAATCCTTACTAAGCTTTCAGGAAATGGTGGATCAGCGAGCTTCCCACAAACCATTGAACAAGCGAAGGGAGTTTTTGAGAAATTCTCAAAAGTAATTTCTAATGTTTACAGTTTGGAATATCTCAGAAACCAGCAGGTGATACCGAGAAATACTCCGGCTAAGCTGAAGTTTGAGATACAAACATTCCAATAAGCACGGAAATAGATAAGTAGAAGCTCTGGTCATGAATTTGGCCAGAGCTTTTTTTGTTTAAGAAGTGTCAATAAATTGTCACTCTCAATACTGCGAAAGCTTAACCCTATTTATGCAATTAGACATCAATTTTTATAAGGAACGTTTCTCTGGTCTTTTTGAGCAAGGTCTACTAGAAGAAATGCAACAGGTAGGAAATTACATGGAAATGAAATCGGGAGGATACTTAATGAGACCCGGTGGTTATATCCGTTTTGTTCCTATAATTCTGGAAGGCTCAGTCAAAATCATGCGTCAGGATAAGGACGGGAAAGAAGTACTTCTCTACTATATTTCTGCTATGGACAGCTGTGCCATGTCATTAACCTGTTGTGTACAAGACAGAACCAGTGAAATTATAGCACAAGTAGAGGAAGATGTAAAACTAATCTCGCTTCCATACGAAAAAGTGGATGAGTGGATGTGCCAGTTCAGTACATGGAAACAATTCATTTTCAATACATACCAGAAGCGTTTTGAAGATATGCTGGAGACCATCGATTGTATAGCCTTCAACAAATTGGATCAACGACTACTCAGTCTCATCAAAAAGAAAATTGAACTCACCGGTGGAACATCTATTCTTTAC
Organism: Jiulongibacter sp. NS-SX5; assembly: GCF_052828545.1. Next base: position 499,421 of record NZ_CM128248.1, on the reverse strand, counting down.
GCTACCCACGAAGAACTAGCTCATGAATTGGCCACCTCCCGAGAAGTGGTCTCCAGACTCTTAAAACAGCTGGAAAAGATAGGAAAAGTGAAGCTATCGCGGAATAAGGTGCAACTTTTATGACCTTGATCAGGAACAGGTGATAATGTAACTAATGTCACCTGAGAGCCTCCTGAATTCTTTTCAAATTTGGTCTACAAACTCACAAAGAGTTTTGAAATCATTGTTTTATAACTAAAAACCTGTTTCAAACATGAAAGTAGAACAAATTTACACTGGCTGTTTGGCCGAAGCTGCTTATTACATCGAATCCAATGGCGAGGCTGCCATTATTGATCCACTCAGAGAATCATCTCCTTATATCGAACGTGCCAAAAAGGATGGAGCAAAAATCAAATATGTGCTTGAAACACATTTTCACGCCGATTTTGTGTCAGGCCATCTGGATTTATCCAATAAAACAGGGGCAACCATAGTTTTTGGCCCTACAGCCGAACCCGGCTATGCCGCACATATAGCGGAGGATAATGAAATTCTGGAGCTGGGTAATGTCAAAATCAAAGTATTGCATACTCCTGGTCATACCATGGAATCAACTTCCTTTCTTTTGATTGATGAAAATGGTAAAGATGTAGGCGTTTTCACTGGTGACACAGTATTTATTGGTGATGTAGGAAGACCAGACCTGGCGGTCAAAACCGACCTTTCTCAAGAGGACCTTGCAGGACACTTGTACGAGAGCATTCAAAATAAAATCTTACCATTAGCAGATGATGTCATCATTTATCCCGGGCATGGAGCAGGCTCTGCTTGTGGCAAAAACATGAGTAAAGAAACCACAGACACTTTAGGCAATCAGCGAAAGTTCAATTACGCTTTACAAGCAAAAACTAAAGAAGACTTTATTGCCAGCGTTTTGGATGGTTTAGTGGCCCCGCCTCAATATTTCCCTAAAAATGCGGTATTGAATAAAATGGGTTATCAAAGTATTGATACCGTTCTTCATCAAGGTTTACAGGCATTGAGCCCTGCAGCATTTGAAGTAGCTGCTGAAGAAACTGGGGCTCTTCTTCTTGATTTGAGAGATCCGCAAGATTTCGCAAAAGAATTTATTCCAAACTCCATCAATATCGGCTTGGATGGTACTTTTGCCACATGGGTAGGCACCTTGATTCCTGATTTAAAACAACAGCTCTTACTTATTGCTGAACCTGGAACAGAGGAAGAGGCCGTAACCAGACTGGCAAGAGTAGGCTATGACGGCACCATTGGTTTCTTAAAAGGCGGAATAGAAAGCTGGAAAAAAGAAAACAAAGAGCTGGATCAAATAGAAACTATTGACGCAGAAGAATTTGCAATCCTTTATCATTACTCTGAAAATCTAAATGTTTTAGACATTAGAAGAAAAAGCGAGTATGATTCAGAGCATATTCAAGGAGTTGAAAATTTCCCGCTGGACTTTATCAACCAAAACATGGCGGAGTTAAAAAATGATCAAAAATATTACCTGCATTGTGCTGGCGGATACCGTTCAATGATCATGTCCTCCATACTCAAATCAAGAGGATTTGAACATGTTGTCAATATAAATGGTGGTTTTGCTGCATTGAAAAACACCGGAAAGTTTCAGCTAACTGATTACACTGCACCTAAAACAATGCTATAGATACTTTTTCTCTAAACCTGTAATTGGAAAGGCGAGCTTAGATTTAGGCTCGCTTTTTTAATCTTCTATAAACTCCAGTAAAGCATAGGATGAATTCAGGTCATCTAATGACAAACGGTAGGTATAGGTCCCTTTTTCTAAAGGTTCTTCACCTACATAATCTATCGGCTGAATGGTATACGCTTTCCCATCTATTTTAAATGAGACAAAGGCATATCTATATGCCTTTCTGAACTGAAAGTAGTTTGATTTTTTTCTGGCTTTTAACTCACCATAATCATTTTCTCCACCGCTGGTGTCTACGAAAATATCCTGCATCAAGTGGTCAGTATCATTCCAGATTCTTATTCTTATCTGGCCTACCCCATTATCCGGCTCCACATCTTTTCCTTTACAGCCCATCAGAGCAGCAAAGACACTGAAGAATAGGAATATTTTGATTATCTGGTCTCTCTTCATATCTCTCAGAAAAGTTAGACCCATTTCATTCACTTTTGGTTCGAATCCGGCAGAAAATACTTTTGAACTTTATTCTACGGTAAATGGTTAGTCTACCAATTCACTAGAGTATTAACAAACCATGTTAGAATATATCTTAAAGCCATGGCCCTGGTATGTGGCCGGACCCATTATTGGTCTTACTATACCCCTCCTACTCATTTTGGGTAATAAGTCTTTCGGGATTTCTAACTCTATGAGGCATATCTGTGCCGCCGTTATTCCGGGAAAAATTCCGTTTTTTCATTATGATTGGAAGAAAGAGCAATGGATCTTCTTCTTTGCCGGAGGTATCATGCTGGGAGCCTTTCTGAGTATCCATTTTTTGAGTGATGGTCAAAATATAGATCTCAACCCTCAAACTATTGCTGATCTCAAAGCCTTAGGAGTATCAGAATTCAATGGTCTATTACCGGCAGACATTTTTAATTTCAGTAGTTTATTTAGCTTGAAAGGCTTCTTCTTTATCGTTTTTGGAGGCTTTTTAGTTGGTTTTGGTACACGTTATGCCGGAGGCTGTACCTCTGGACATGCTATAATGGGCATCTCTAATCTCCAGTGGCCTTCATTGGTAGCTACTATCTGTTTCATGATAGGCGGCTTTACCATGACTCACCTCATCTTTCCATTCATTTTTAAATTGTTCTAGATCATGCCACATTCAGATATTACCGTAAAAGAAACAGCCAAGTTTGATAAAGAACATATCCCTGGCAATAAGCTTCCTCATGAATATAATCGGGTAGAGAACTTCCTGAATAATTTCAAATATATCATCGGGGGTTTACTATTTGGAATTGTCCTCATCAAAAGCGAAGTCATCTCCTGGTTCAGAATACAGGAAATGTTTAGGCTACAAAGCTTCCATATGTATGGAGTGATTGGCTCTGCCATCGCAACTGGAATTATTTCAATCTGGATTTTGAAAAAATTCAATGTCAAAGCCATAACCGGTGAACCAATCAGTATCAGACCTAAAGAATTCTCAAAAGGGCAAATCTTTGGAGGGCTACTGTTTGGTTTTGGATGGGCACTTACGGGTGCTTGCCCGGGTCCTATATATGCTCAGATAGGTGCGGGCTTTCTAACCACAGTCGTTACTTTATTCTCTGCCATAGCCGGCGTTTGGGTTTATGGTAGATTCAGACATAAACTCCCGCATTAAGGCTTATATTAGTGCCCGAATAAACTTTTTAGGTGACTCAGAAAACAGTTAGAACACTTTCTCATATAATTTCAAGCATAGGTCATCCTGTGCTTCTGGTCAGTGTTTTTGTAACGCTTATCAATTTCAGAGAATACGGAAAAGATAAAGCCATTGAGCTAACAATAACAGCACTTGGTGTTTTTGTAATTCCCGTAGTCCTATACATTTTATATAAAATGAAAAAAGGGGACTACGGGAATTTTGACGTTTCTGAACGCAAAAAACGGAATTCATTATACCCTGTTATAATCGTTCTCCAGGTCCTTTTGATTGGCTTTTTATATCTAAAGAGTTATTCATGGCTAATTAAGTCAGGGGCCATATCGAGCCTGTTTTTGACTGTAGCAGGTTTCATTATAAATCAACGGATTAAGGTATCAATGCACACTACTGTGGCATTTTTCATTGCTGTTTTACTAATTCACGTTGAAAACAGTTACGCTTTCAGCATGTTATTCTTTGCTACCGCAATTGCCTATAGCAGAGTACTTTTGGGCAGACATACTTTTCCTGAAATAATTCTGGGAACAATACTCGGCCTGGTTTCGGGAGCTTTTTTTCACTTCATCATTTAATACTTATGTTACGCAAAATCTTACCACTTCTACTTCTTCCTTTACTCAGTAAGGCTCAGTTTTTCAAAAAGAATGATGGGCTAGCACATACATACTCTATTGTGGCGATTGACTCTGCTTCTGGTTTGATGGGTGTAGGTGTCCAAAGTCATTGGTTTAGTGTTGGTAATGTAGTTGCCTGGGCAAAATCCGGAGTGGGCGTTGTGGCCACTCAGTCATTCGTGAATAAATCTTTTGGTCCGAAAGGACTAGCCATGATGGAAAGTGGTCTATCTGCCAAAGAGACGCTGGAAGTATTGCTTAAAAATGATCCCGGTCGTGAGGTAAGACAGGTGGGTATGATCGATAAAAATGGTGTGGTAACATCACACACTGGAGCCAACTGTATTGATTATGCAGGACATATTACCGGTAAAAATTACAGCGTACAGGCCAATATGATGTTAGAAGGTACAGTACCATCTGCCATGTCAAAATCATTTGAAAGTAGTGAAGGCGAGAACCTGGCCGAAAGAATATTAATGGCTCTTCAGGCCGCTCAGTCTACCGGAGGTGATATCAGAGGGAAACAATCAGCTGCCATAAGAGTTGTAAAAATCAATTCCACCGGTGAGCCTTGGAATGACGATTACGTAGTAGACCTACGCGTTGATGATCATCAGGATCCTATTGGAGAGATCGCAAGACTGCTGAAGGTGCAAAGAGCTTACGAGTACATGAATGCCGGTGACCTTTTTGTAGAAGAAAACCATATGGAAGAGGCAATGTCTGCATACAACTCCGCCATGCAGATGTTTCCGGAAAATCTGGAGATGCAATATTGGACTGCCATCACTCTTGCAAACAATGGGAACACCAAGAAAGCTTCTGCCATGTTGCAGAAAATTTATGCTCAAGATCAGAACTGGAGAGAGTTAACCAGAAGGTTACCAAAAGTTGGCCTACTTCAAGTTTCAGCTGAAAACCTTAAAGAACTACTTAAATGATTTCATTTCAATCAGAAGGAATTGAATTTGACCTGCAAGAAGAAAGTAGAATCAGTGATTGGTTGGTCCAAGTAGCAAAAATTGAAGGCTTTCAGATAGAAGAACTCAATTATATTTTCCTGTCAGATGAAGGGCTCTATGAAATCAACATGGAATACCTGAATCATGATACCTATACAGATATCATCACATTTGATAATAGCGATGACGAAGAAATTATTGAAGGAGATATCTTTATCAGTATCGAGCGAGTAAAGGAAAACGCTGAAACTTTTGAAACAGAATTTGAAACGGAACTCCGCCGTGTTTTGGCCCATGGCGTACTTCATCTCTGTGGCTATAAAGACAAATCTGACGAAGACACAAAACTAATGCGGGAGATGGAGGAAAAGAGTTTAGGTTTATATTAAACCTCCGGCAAATACATATTTTCGTTCTTGATTTCGCCCATCACGAAAATACTTTGGGTACTTCCTATATTCTCTAAAGAAGCGAGTTTGTTCATGATGAAGCTTTGGTACTCCCGCATATCATTGACTACCACTTTAATAAGAAAATCGTAGTCACCTGAGATATTCAGACATTCCGTTACTTCAGGCAGTTCAGTAATTTCTTTGACAAACCTGGCTCCTGCTTTTTGCTCATGCTCTTTTAATCGAATATTGCAAAGCACCATAAGGTCTTTACCCACTTTCTCTCGATCTACCACAGCCACGTAGCGTTTGATCACTCCTTCGTTCTCCAGACGTTTTACACGTTCATAAACGGGTGTGGGAGATAGATTCAATCTACCAGCTAACTCTTTGGTAGTTAATTTAGCATCCTCTTGAAGATACTTTAGAATTGACCTATCTGTCTCATCAAACTTTGGCATAGCATAAAAATTTTATCAATTTTAGATAAACCACTCAGCAAAACCAACTATTACTAGATAATTTATCTATTCTTTAGTCAAAACACTTCGTTTTTTATCTTTTCATTTATCTTTGCAGCCTCACAAAGAACATTGCCAAAAGCATGCCTGATATCAAAAAAGAGCTGGAGAAAAGAATTCTGATTTTAGATGGTGCCATGGGTACGATGATCCAGAGATATCAATTAACGGATGAAGATTATCGCGGAGAACGATTCAAAGATTTCCCTCATGATGTGAAAGGAAATAATGATCTCCTTTCTTTAACCAGACCAGATGTCATATCTGCCATTCATAAAGAGTATTTAGAAGCAGGAGCTGATATCATAGAAACCAACACCTTTAGTGCCAACTGGGTCTCCATGGAAGACTACAAGATGGAGCACCTGGTTAAGGAAATTAACTATGAAAGTGCGGTATTGGCTAGAAAGGCCTGTGATGAATACACGGCAAAAAATCCTGATAAACCACGATTTGTGGGTGGTTCTATGGGGCCTACTACCAAACTGGCCTCCCTCTCCCCGGATGTAAATAACCCTGGGTACAGAGCCATTACTTTTGATCAATTAGTAGATGCATTTAAAGAGCAGGCTGAGGCCCTAATAGAAGGCGGAGCAGATGTACTCATCATGGAGACATCTACAGATACGCTAAATAGTAAAGCATCTATTTATGCTGCCCGCCAAATCATAGAGGAAAGAAGAAAGACGGAGCCTGATTTTGATATTCCGATAATGATCTCGGGTACCATCACAGATCAGTCTGGACGTACCTTGACAGGTCAAACCACAGAAGCATTTTATAATTCATTAAGACACGGAAACCTTCTTTCTATTGGTTTGAATTGTGCCTTGGGAGCCAGAGCTATGAAGCCGTATCTGGCTGAAATGTCAAGAATTGCAGACTGCTATGTGAGTGTATACCCGAATGCCGGTTTACCAAATGAAATGGGTCAATACGACGAGTCACCCGAATTTATGGGTGAGCAGATCCGTGAGTTTTTAGATGAGGGATATGTCAATATTTTAGGTGGCTGCTGTGGAACTACCCCAGACCATATTGCTGAATTTGCCAGAATTGCATCTGAATACGAACCGCGTCAAAAATCTAACCCTAACAAACTCCTGAGACTATCAGGTTTAGAGCCATTGACCTTGACAAAGGAGTTGGGTTTTGTGAATGTAGGGGAACGTACCAATGTCACGGGTTCAAAGAAGTTCTTACGTCTTATTAAAACTGAAAAGTTTGAAGAAGCTCTTTCTGTTGCATTAGACCAGGTAGAAGGTGGTGCAAACGTCATCGATGTAAACATGGATGAAGGGATGCTGGATGGTGTTGAGAGCATGACCACTTTCCTTAATTTAATGGCTTCTGAGCCAGACATTTCACGGATTCCTGTGATGGTAGACTCCTCAAAATGGGAGATTATAGAAGCAGGTTTAAAGTGTATTCAGGGGAAAGGAATTGTTAACTCCATCTCTTTAAAGTCTGGTGAAGAAGAGTTTATCAGACAAGCTAACATCATTCGTAATTTTGGTGCTGCGGTAATCGTGATGGCTTTTGATGAGGACGGTCAGGCAGATACCACCGCCAGAAGAATAGAGATAGCCAAACGCTCATATGACGTTCTAGTCAATAAAGTAGGCTTTCCTGCTGAAGACATCATTTTTGACCTAAATATATTCCCTGTAGCCACAGGTATTGAGGAGCATAGAATTAACGCTATTTCGTTTTTTGAGGCTACCAAATGGGTAAGAGAAAACCTTCCACATGCTCATATCAGTGGTGGCGTGAGTAATGTTTCCTTCTCATTCAGAGGAAATAATAAGGTCCGTGAAGCCATTCACTCGGCGTTTTTATATCACGGTCGCCAGGCAGGAATGGACATGGGTATTGTAAACCCGGCCATGCTTGAGATTTATGATGACATCCCTAAAGACCTGTTGGAGCTGGTAGAAGATGTTTTATTAAACAGACGAGAGGATGCAACTGAACGACTTCTGGACTTCGCAGAAAGCCTTAAAGGTCAATCAAATAACACTGAGAAGGCTGTTCAGGAGTGGAGAGGCTATGCGGTAGAGAAAAGAATTGAGCATGCCTTAGTGAAAGGTATTGTAGAGTTTATTGATGAGGATGTAGAGGAAGCCAGAACCAAATTTGCTACGCCATTGGAGGTTATTGAAGGCCCACTAATGGATGGGATGAATGTGGTGGGGGATCTATTTGGGTCTGGAAAGATGTTTCTACCTCAGGTAGTTAAATCTGCTCGCGTAATGAAAAAAGCTGTGGCATATCTACTCCCCTACCTGGAGGAAGAAAAAGCCAGATCTGGAAATACCGCCAAAAATAATGGAAAGATTCTACTGGCCACTGTTAAAGGTGATGTGCATGATATTGGAAAAAATATAGTGGGCGTGGTGCTGGCTTGTAATAATTTTGAAATCATAGACCTTGGTGTTATGGTGCCAGCAGAGAAAATTCTGGATGAGGCCGTAAAACAAGAGGTAGACATGATAGGACTGAGTGGTCTGATTACGCCATCATTAGATGAAATGGTCTATGTAGCCAAAGAAATGGAGAAAAGAGGTATGAATATGCCGCTTTTAATTGGCGGAGCCACTACATCCAGGGTTCATACAGCGGTTAAAATTGATCCTTTTTATTCAGGATCGGTGGTTCATGTGCTAGATGCCTCCAAGTCTGTGCCGGTGGCTAGTAGTTTACTGAGCAAAGAGCAAAGTGCCAAGTTTGTTAAAGCCAAGAAACAAGAGTATGAAGAATTCAGAGAAGAATATAACAGCAGACAAACGGTCAAAACCTATATAAGTCTGGAAGAAGCCAGAGCTAATAAAACGCAAATTGACTGGTCAAAACAGGAAATTGTGAAACCTAAGTTTTTGGGTAATAAAGTATTTGAAAGTTACTCTTTGAGAGAAATCTCAAAATATATAGACTGGACTCCTTTCTTTCAATCATGGGATTTACATGGCAGGTACCCAAAAATTCTGGAAGACAAGGTAGTGGGTGCAGAGGCTCAAAAACTAAAGGCTGATGCAGACAAAATGCTGGAAAAGATCATCAATGAAAAATGGTATACAGCAAAAGCCGTGATCGGTTTTTGGCCTTCTAATGTTGACGAAAAAGATACACAGCTGGTGTATGATTTTGAGATCAATGATGAAGGACATAGCTCCAGCTGCTCATCACTGGCTCATGATCATAAAGTTTACCTTCCAAAAACTGATGAGGTCATCGGTAAATTCCACCATATACGGCAACAGGGAAAGAAAGGGAAAAACATTCCTAATCTTTCGCTGGCAGATTTTACAGCACCAGTAGACTCTGGAAAGACAGATTTTCTTGGTGGTTTTGCTGTGGGAATATTTGGCTCAGATGAAATTGCCAAAAAGTTTGAGGACGACCATGATGACTATAATAGCATCATGGTGAAAGCTCTGGCAGATCGTTTTGCCGAAGCCTTTACTGAATTACTACATGAGAAGGTAAGAAAGGAATACTGGGGATATTCTATACAAGAGTCACTTGATAATGAGGAATTAATCAAAGAGAAATATCAGGGAATAAGACCTGCACCAGGTTATCCTGCATGCCCGGATCACACTTTGAAATCTGAATTATTTAAGCTTCTGGATGCCGAAAATAACATTGGTATTACCCTTACGGAAAGCCTGGCAATGCTTCCGGTTTCAGCGGTAAGTGGTTTGTACTATGCACATCCTCAGAGTAAGTACTTTGGACTTGGTAAAATCAGCAAAGACCAGATAGAGGATTACTGCGAGCGTAAAGGAGTATCAATAGATGAAGCCGAAAAGTGGCTTTCGCCGGTATTGAATTACTAAAAAAGTTAGTGCAGAATATTTAAGCATTCTGCTCTAACCACATCCTAATCTTGTCCTTTAATACCTGATTAATTTTGACGTAAGATTCATTTGACCAGCCAGCGACGTGTGGTGTTAAAATCACATTATCTTGGGTCGACAAAAATTGAAAAGTCTCTTTTTGTTCCTGTGTCAGGGTTTTTAGTTTTTCATTCTCCAAAACATCCAAACAGGCTCCTTTGACTTTTCCGCTTTTCAGAGCATTTGCCAAAGCATCCAGTTTTACAATTTCTCCCCTGGCTATATTACAGAAGTAGATGTTCTTTTTGAACGAGTTAAAAAACTCATCGTCAACCCATTGATAGGTAGTGCTCAGTAGAGGAATATGTAAACTCACTACATCGGCCTGCTCATAAATTTCTTGCAAACTAACCTCTTGGATCAAGTGATTACCGAAGCCGTATTTATATTTATCAAACGCCAATATTTTGCAGCCAAATGCAGCTAATCTTTCTGCGGTAGCCTGGCCATTATTTCCGAAACCAATAATTCCGATTGTTTTTCCGAAGAGCTCCTCACCCCTGTTCTTTTCTCTATTCCATTCTCCACGCTTCACTTCTGAGTTACCTTGATTTACCTTGTGAAACAGGCTCAGTATCATACCGATAAGATGCTCCGCCACTGCCACTTTATTGGCTTCATTGGCACCAAAAACATCAACTCCTGCCTTTTTGCAGGCATCCAAATCTATAAGATCAAGTCCTGCCCCCGCTCTGCCAATAAATTTTAATTTATTGGCATGAGTCAGAAATTCTTCATTAATAGAAAACTTTGACCTAATCAGTAGACCCTCATAATCACCAACCTTTTCTAACACCTCTTCGAAAGCGATATTGGGAAAATAATCTACCTCTAAACCTAGCTCCTCCGGCATATGCACAATAGATTCGTGCATTTCATCAACAATCAAAACTTTCATTACCTAGAGTTTTATGTAACTTTGGCAAAGTTATAGAAACAGCAATAGAAAGCCCTATGGATAGCGATTTCCTTCCCAGAATAGGAATAACAATTGGTGACATCAACGGTATCGGACCGGAGGTCATTTTAAAAGCTTTAGAGAAACAAAAGATTACAAAACTCTGCACTCCTATCATCTATGGGTCGGGAAAACATTTGAGTAAGTATAAGGCTGAACTGGGCTTCGATGATTGGCAATTTTTCACCATCTCAAATACCAAACAGGCAAACAGAAAAAAGTTTAATCTGATCAACTGTTATGAAGGGCCGAACTTCCCTTTGGATTTGGGTCAAGTGAATAAAGAGGCAGGTAACCTTGCTTTTCAGGCATTGAAAAGAGCCACAGATGATCTAAAGAACGGGTATTTAGAGGCATTAGTGACGGCACCTATCTCTAAAGATAATACTCAGGGAGTAGAGTTCGACTTCCCCGGTCATACAGAGTTTTTGGCTAACGCCTTTGAAGCAGAAGATGTTCTGATGTTTCTTGTTAGTAATGATCTACGATTGGGCGTTGTTACTGGCCACATTCCATTGGAACAGGTCAAAAAGCAAATCAATAAGAAGAGTATTGCCAAGAAACTTGAATTGATGAAAGCAAGTCTCATCAATGATTTCGGTATCCAAAAACCCAAAATTGCTGTACTTGGACTTAACCCTCACGCAGGAGAAAACGGTATGCTCGGTACAGAAGAGAAAGAGATTATTGAACCTGTGATCAATGAATTCAGAGCCAAAGGAAACCTTTTCTTTGGGCCCTTCCCAACTGATGGTTTCTTTGCTACGCAAGAATGGAAAAACTACGATGCTGTATTAGCCATGTATCACGATCAAGGGCTCACTCCTTTCAAAATGCTTTCGTTTGACTCAGGAGTTAATTTTACAGCTGGGCTCCCGGGTGTAAGAACTTCGCCAGATCATGGTACAGCATTTGGCATAGCAGGTAAAAATGAGGCTGATCCTGGTTCTATGTTGCAAGCCATTTTCTATGCTATTGATATTTATAAAAGCAGAACTCTTAATAAAGAACTGAAGTCCAATGCCATTTCTCCCGTAGAAATCAAGAAGATTATGAAGGCTAATAGTGAGAAAAATTAAGCTCTCCTTCGTTTAGATTAATATCTTCAACAGGATTTCTCAGTTTTGACAAATCAACATTAGCTAATTGATTATAAATCGAAGTGGTTTGTAAAAACTTATGACCTAAAATATACTGTAACAGGTGAATATCCATCCCGGACTCCAGAGCATGTACGGCGTAAGAGTGCCTCAAGGTATGAACGGTGGCATTCGTATCTTTTAAACCCGCTTTTTGCAATGCCGATTGAAAGAATAATTGCACGTTCCTTGAGCTATAGGGTGTGCCTTTCTCACCTGGAAACAGGATATCGGTAGGCCCTTCTTTTACAAAATACCTTTTGATATAATCGATAATATTTGGTGCTAATGAGAGGTGTCTGTAACCTTCTTCCTTGTTCTTAACTTTAATAGTACCATTGATCAGATCAAGGTCCTCTACTTTCAGCTGAATAACTTCAGAAATCCTCAGACCCGTATTATAAATTAATAGAAGAACAGCTTTATGCTTAATATTAGTAACAGCATAAAAGATCTTCTTAATCTGCTCTTTTGATAAGATATCAGGCAGTTTTTCTTCTTTACTTTCACCTGTACTTTTTATGCCTAGTTTTCTATTGAAAATGACATCATAGAAAAGTTTCAGAGCTTTACCTGCCTGAATGGCCTCTGCTTTATCCTTTTTCTCGGTAAGCTCTTTCAGATAATTACCGATAAACTCATCCGTAATTTTGGATTGAGGCATATCCCTCACCACGTTATAGAACACAAAAATGGCATTCCTGTAGGCTACTACAGTTTGAGAATTATACTTGCCAGACTTCATGTATTCTGTAAATCGCTCAATGAGGTGTGTCATAAATCTTGCTCTTAATTGGGATTAGCTAAGCAAAATTATAAAACTAGAACCTTTACAAAAAGTTATGATTCTAATTTTTATGCGAAATTTATAAAACGCACTTACTCATTCAGATTTTGAGCCACATGCCAGCCACCGGTCCAGGCTGCCTGAAAATTAAACCCTCCTGTAACGGCATCAATATCAAGCACTTCACCAGCAAGGTATAGACCTGGAAACCTCTTGAGTTCAAAAGTAGAAGAATCTATTTCAGAAAGGTCTACGCCACCTGCAGTTACAAATTCTTCCTTGAAAGTACTTTTACCTGTAACTTTCAAAGGCATTTTTTTAAGGTTGTCTGTTATTCTCTTGAAATGCTTCTTCCCGGTTTCTGACCAGTTTTGAAATTCCCCGACGAGACTTTTAGTACACATAAACTCCCAAAATCGTTTAGTTAGCCCTGGTAGCGGCGTATTTCTCACTTTCTTTTTGGGATTATCGGCTTGTTCCTTTTTTAGCCAAGTCAAAATATGATCAATTGAAACGTCTGCCAACCAATCGACCTGAATATCAAATTGATAATCGAGATCATTAAACTGTCGGGCACCAAATGCCGATAGTTTTAAAACAACCGGACCAGAAACACCCCAATGTGTGATCAATCCGGGCCCTGAAGTTTTAAAGCCTTTGGTCTTTACTGTCATTTGCGGAAAGGAGATCCCTGACAATTCATGTAGTTCTTTTTCAGGAACATGAAAAGTAAACAATGATGGCACAGGACTCACAAGATTTAAACCTAATCCCGTCAATTGCTCCCAAATAGCTTTATCTCCACCAGAAGCAATCAATAATTTATCGCAAATTAGTTTTCTTTCCTCCGTAATAACGAGCCATTGATCTTCAGATCTCTCAAATGAGTGCACTTTTGAAGATAGGGCCACCTCAACTTTTTTCTTTCTTGCTTCAGCCAAAAAGGTATCTATAATTGTCTGAGAGTCATCAGTCACCGGGAACATCCTTCCGTCAGACTCTTTTTTAATTTTCACACCCCTGTTTTCAAACCAATTAATGGTATCTGCTGGCCCAAACCTTTGAAATGGTTCCAGTAAGAAGTCTTTTCCTCTGGGATAATTCTCAACCAAAAGCTCGGGCTCAAAACAATAGTGCGTCACATTACATCTTCCGCCACCAGAAACTTTGACCTTTTGAAGAGGTTTTCTATTCTTTTCTAAAATGAGCACCTTGCTTTTTGCAGGGCAATTAATAGCAGCAAAAAAGCCGGCTGCTCCGCCGCCAATCACGATGAGGTCGTACTTGTCTAATTGTCCAGATGCTTCTTTGATAATTCTTCTCTTTTATTGCGTAGCAAAGTAACCAACTTTTCAATCCCTTTCACAGTAGAAAAGTACTCGAAAGTCACTTTATGAGAAGTTTCACCATCAGAAATCTCAATAAATTCCCCTCCTCCATCTGCACAGTCAGGACAGCCATAAATATCCTCTAATTCCAAAAAAGACGAAAACTTAAATGAGTCAGCAATTTCTTTTCGTTCATCTTCAGAAATGATGTCTTCAAAAACTAAATCGCCATTTGACGTGCCATTCAGATATGGTCTAACCTCGTAAATCAAATCAGGTGAATCGGTGGTGAAAGTCACTTGCTGAAAGCATCTTCCTACACACTCTCCAAAAAATGTTCCTGTCGTGATTTTCAATCCATTTTCTGATTTGATCTTCATTTTTTCACATGAAGAAAAACTCATCAAAACGATGGTTAGAATAGCAAATAAGATAGCCTTGGAATACCCCGACTTTGTGGAAAATAATTTCATGCTAAACTGTTTGATTATCGTGTTATTGGTCATTTTTGTTATCCCTCTTTTAGGGGTTAAATGAAAAGCTCAGGCTTTTGGTTGTTTACACTTATAGAATTTCATCAAATGCTAAATAATGCCCAATTAGGCTTCCTTTCAAAGGAAATTCAGGTTAGTCACAGCTCTATAAAAAGTGTGATTTCACTATTAGAAGAAGGAGCTACTGTTCCGTTTATTTCCAGATATCGTAAGGAAAAAACTGGTGGATTGGATGAGGTTCAGATAGCAGACATCAAAAAACATTTTGAAAAATTTCAAGAGGCTGATAAGCGGAGAGAAGCCATTCTAAAAAGTATTGCGGAGCAAAATAAACTCACACCAGAACTGGAGGCTCAAATAAACGCTGCCTTACATCTGAATGAATTGGAGGATTTATATCTGCCGTACAAACAAAAAAGAAAAACCCGCGGTGTTATAGCAACTGAAAAGGGTTTGGAGCCTTTGGCCAAAATAATTTTTGAGCAAAAAGAACGAGACCTTGACCACCTTCTTCCAACTTATCTGAATGATGATGTTTCCACAGAAGATGAAGCACTTCAGGGAGCCCGAGATATTATGGCCGAGTGGATCAATGAAAATCTGGAATCAAGAAATAAGCTACGAGCCATATTTAAAAGAGAAGCAGTACTAAGTTCTAAGGTCAAAAAAGGCAAAGAAGCTGAGGGACAGAAGTATAAAGACTATTTTGAATTTAGCCAGCAATTGAGGGATATACCATCGCATCGTCTATTAGCTATTAGACGTGGGGAGGATGAAGGATTTTTGAAGGTAACTATTGAAATCGATTCAAAAAGAGCTCTAAATGCCTTGGATAGTCAATATTTACGAGGAATGCCGGCTTGTAAAGAACAGCTGGAGATTGCTATTGAAGATAGCTTCAAAAGACTCTTAAACCCATCTATTGAAAATGAATTTGATAGTTTAAGTAAAGAAATTGCCGATAAAAAGGCGATTGAAATCTTTGCCACCAATCTTCGTCAACTATTACTCGCAGAACCATTAGGTCAAAAAAGAGTTTTGGCCATTGATCCAGGCTTTAGAACCGGTTGCAAAACTGTTGTTTTAAATGAGTACGGTGATTTGTTGGCCGATACGGTGATACACCCCATGACCAAGAAAAATGAAGCAGAAATAACTGTAAAAAAGCTCATTAAGGAGTATAATATTGATGCCATAGCCATAGGGAACGGTACCGCCAGCAGAGAAACTGAACAGTTTATCAAAAGCATAAAGCCTGATCTTAAGAATGGTGTTTTTGTGGTCTCTGAGCAGGGTGCCTCTATTTATTCTGCATCAGCCATTGCCAGAGAAGAATTCCCGAATAAAGATGTTACTGTTCGAGGGGCGATTTCAATTGGCAGACGACTAAAAGATCCTTTGGCAGAGCTGGTAAAAATAGACCCAAAGTCAATAGGTGTAGGTCAATATCAGCATGATGTCAACCAAAAACTATTGAAGGAGTCTTTAGATACAGTGGTAGAAAGTTGTGTTAACTCTGTAGGAGTTGAATTGAATACTGCCTCCAAACACTTACTGAGCTATGTCAGCGGTCTCGGACCCGGTCTAGCTCAAAATATAGTAGATTACCGAAGCCAAAATGGAAAATTCAAAAGTAGAAAAGAGCTCTTAAAAGTACCTCGCTTGGGTGATAAGGCTTTTGAGCAAGCAGCAGGTTTCTTAAGGATACATGGGGCCAAAGACCCTTTAGACAATACAGCAGTGCACCCTGAGAGATACGCGTTAGTCAAAAAAATGGCTAAGGATCAGGGAGTTAGCATTGATAAGCTTATTGAAAACAGTTCCTTACGTAAATCGGTAAAACTTCAAAATTATGTAGATGCGGAAGTAGGGCTACCAACTCTTACAGATATCATGGAGGAGCTCGACAAGCCTGGCAGAGACCCAAGAGAACAATTAGAAGCTTTTGAGTTTGGGAATGTTAGCAAAATAGAAGATCTGCATCAAGGAATGGTTCTCCCTGGAATTGTTACCAATATCACCGCTTTCGGTTGCTTTGTAGATATCGGCGTTCATCAAGACGGCTTGGTTCACGTTTCTCAATTGGCCAATAGATTCATTAAAGACCCAAATGAAGTCGTCAAAGTCCATCAGAAAGTAAAAGTGAAAGTAATGGAGGTGGATGCTTCCAGAAAAAGGATTGGCCTCAGTATGAAGGAGGTATAATTAAAAAAGGGGATTGCAATGCAATCCCCTTTTTTCGGATCAAATATCTTAAACCAACATTCTGGCTGGATCCTCAAGCAACTGCTTCAAAGTAACCAGGAAGGCTGCACCTGAAGCTCCATCCACTACTCTGTGGTCACAAGTCATTGTCACTTTCATGATGTTAGTAGCATAAAACTCACCATTTTTAACGGCTACAGTCTCTTTAATACCACCAACTGAAAGAATACAAGATTCGTTCTTAGGCCCATTAATGATAGAAGTAAATTGCTCTATACCGAACATCCCAAGGTTAGAAACCGTAAATGTGTTTCCTTCCCAGTCAGCCGGTTGAAGCTTACCGCTTTTGGCTTTACCTCCAAGATCTTTTGTAGTCGCAGCCAGAGATGATAATGGTAATGTATCAGCAAATCTAATCACAGGCACTACTAGACCATCTTCAATAGCCACAGCCATACCAATATGAACATGGTGATTTCTGTGAATATGATCATCTCTCCAAGAAGAGTTCACATTTGGATGCTGACGTAAGGCTACACCACAGGCTTTAACTACTAAGTCATTAAATGAGATCTTCACTGGAGAAATCTCATTCATTGAAGCTCTTGCCTTAATCGCCTTATCCATGTTGATTTCCATGGTTAGCTGGAAGGTCACAGCCGTAGATTGAGACTCAGTTAAACTTCTGGCAATAGCTTTACGCATTTGCGTCAGTTTAATTTCTTCTGAAGACTCAGTACCCATCGGCATCGCCATACCAGCTGCTGGTGCGGCTGCAGGAGCTGCTGGTGGTGTGTAATTATCTATATCAGCTTTGATAATTCTACCACCTTCACCTGTACCAGACACGGTGGCTATATCAATACCTTTTTCTTCTGCTAATCTCTTTGCTAGCGGTGAAGCAAGGATTCTTCCATCAGTAGTTGTTTTAGGTGCAGGAGCTGCTGCTGCTTTCGTTTCTTGCTTTGGAGCTTCAGCTTTAGGAGCTGCCGGAGCTTCTTCTTTTTTCGGCTCTTCTGCAGGTGCGGCATCAGCCTGAGCTTCAGCTTTAAGTAAAGTCTCAAAGTCAGCACCTTCTTCACCTATCACAGCAATAACAGAATTAACAGGCACAGCCTCTCCTTCCTTTACTCCGATATGAAGAAGAACTCCTTCGTCATAAGCCTCAAGTTCCATTGTTGCCTTATCTGTTTCGATTTCGGCTAACATATCACCGCTCTCCACTTTATCTCCAACCTTCTTTAACCAGGCATGAATAACACCCTCGGTCATTGTATCACTTAAAAGAGGCATTTTTACCAGCTGAGCATTGATATTCGAAGTATCAATTTTCTCTGCAGCAGGTGCAGCGGCTTCTTCTTTCTTCTCTTCTTTTGCAGGGGCAGCAGGAGCACCACCATCTTCATTCAGTAAGCTTTGGAAGTCTTCACCTTCTTCACCTACAATAGCGATGATAGCATTCACAGGTACGGCGTCTCCTTTTTCTACACCAATATGCAGTAGAGTACCTTCATAATAAGACTCCATATCCATGGTGGCCTTATCTGTTTCTACTTCTGCCAAAATATCACCTGAACTGATTTTGTCTCCAACCTTCACATTCCACGCAGCGATTACGCCTTCTTCCATCGTATCGCTCATTTTGGGCATTCTGATTACCTCTGCCATAATAATTTTATAGGATTTTCTAGTTTTCTATATTGGTTTCAAAAATAAGACATCATACCTAAATCAAGCAGGATGACTCTGAAAAAACCTTAATTAATTTTCAATACCGCCATGAAAGCTTCCTGTGGTACTTCTACAGAACCTATCTGACGCATTCTTTTCTTTCCCTTCTTTTGCTTCTCCAATAGCTTTCTTTTTCTGGAGATATCACCACCATAACACTTGGCCGTTACGTCTTTTCGCATGGCTCTTACCGTTTCACGGGCGATAACTTTAGCACCAATAGCCGCCTGAATAGCAATTTCAAACTGCTGCCTTGGCAATAATTCTTTTAACTTTTCACAAAGCTTCTTCCCCCATTCGTAGGCCTTATCTCTGTGTACAATCGCAGACAAAGCATCTACAGGATCACCATTCAATAGAATATCCAACTTCACTAAAGCCGATTCTTTATATCCTGAAAGGCTATAGTCTAAAGAGGCATAACCTCTAGAGATTGATTTTAGTTTGTCAAAGAAATCAAAAACCACCTCGGCTAAAGGAATATCAAATGTCAATTCAACTCTATCTGAAGTCAGGTATACCTGATTCTTTATAATACCACGTTTATCCATACATAAGGACATGATAGGCCCTACATAATCTGCTGCAGTAATGATCTGTGCATTAATAAACGGTTCTTCCAGCTTCTGGATCAAATTCGGATCAGGCATCTCAGAAGGGGCTGATACAGGTAAACGATCTCCATTCTTTTTCGTCACATAAAACTTCACTGATGGTACCGTAGTAATTACGGTCATGTCAAACTCACGCTCCAGTCTTTCCTGAATGATCTCCATATGGAGCATACCAAGAAAACCACAACGGAAACCAAAGCCAAGTGCAGCCGATGTTTCAGGCTCCCAAACGAGTGAGGCATCATTCAGCTGTAGCTTCTCCATGCACTCTCTTAGTTCTTCGAAATCGGTAGTATCCACGGGATAAATACCTGCAAAAACCATTGGCTTTACCTCTTCAAAGCCCTTAATCATTTGTGGAGACGGCTGGTCAACTCTGGTAATGGTATCCCCTACCTTTACCTCTTTAGCGACTTTAATACCTGAAATCAGATAACCTACATCACCACAGTGAATCTCATCTTTCGGTTGTTTTTTGAGTTTCAAGCTTCCGATTTCATCTGCCTCATACTCTTTGCCCGTGGCCATAAACTTAACCTTATCGCCTTTCTTAATTGAGCCGTTTTTCACACGGAAAATAACTTCAATACCACGATAAGAATTGAATACGGAGTCAAAGATCAAACCTTGAAGCGGAGCTTCAGGATCACCTTTAGGAGCAGGAACTCTATTGACAATAGCCTCCAAAATATCGGTGATACCAATACCTTCTTTGGCAGAAGCCAAAACAATATCATCAGGATCAATTCCAATTAAATCAACAACCTGATCCTTTACTTCCTCAATCATCGCCCCCGGTAAGTCAATTTTATTGATTACGGGTATGATTTCAAGATTATGCTCCAATGCCAGAAAAAGGTTACTGATCGTTTGAGCTTCTATCCCTTGGGCAGCATCTACAATTAGGAGAGCACCCTCACAAGCGGCAATTGACCTTGAAACCTCGTAACTAAAGTCTACGTGGCCGGGAGTATCTATTAAATTTAAGGTGTATTTCTCGTCATTATGAAGATAATCCATCTGGATAGCGTGGCTTTTGATAGTAATTCCACGTTCTCTTTCAAGATCCATATCATCAAGAAGCTGAGCCTGCATCTCACGCTGGGTAACCGTACCGGTAAACTCTAACAGTCTGTCTGCCAGTGTACTTTTACCATGATCAATGTGTGCGATGATGCAAAAATTACGAATATTCTTCACTCAGAAGTATGATTTTGTATGTTAAAACTCTGCAAAAATACCACAAAACCGATGAAAAGAAGAACGCTTACCAAAATCTTTGGTAGGCCATATTGACCCCATAATTATCATTGATTAAATCCCCCTGATCTATCCCTATATTGACCTTCAAAAAGGCATTCGGATTTTTCATAGGAATCAATGTTTGAACCGATAGGGATAATTGGTCTACAGGAGCTATGGGCGTAAAAAGAGCCCCGAAATTTCTACTGTAGGAGAAACGACCAACAACATCAATTTGACTAAGTTGTACGTTCAGCCCCATATAGCCTGCAATAATTCTGTTATTATTATAGAAAATGGCGTCAGGGTAAGATTGTTTTTCGGGTCTGATTTCTTCCTGAGGTACTAAGAAAGGCGTTCCAATAGTTTCGCTTTCATATGCCCAACCATCGATGTATTGCATATGGTTAAAGTAATAGGTCTCCGTTCCAAAATATCGGTCCTCCAGGCCTAAAAGCCTTGGTAGTCCTGACCTGTAAGAACCCTGGTTAGTAGTTCTCAGATACTCGAGAGTCAACTTCTTAAATGCAGAGTTGCCCTTCCTCCTACTCAGGGAAATACCATAAATGCCATCATCCAGATTTGTCAAACTGGAGAATGTCTGGCCTGTTTCAAAAATATTCTGCTTGTAAACCAGCAAATTAAGGTTACCAATATTCGCATCACCTCCTAAATCAATCTGCCCGATGTGATTACCAAAACGATTCATCAGTTCAAACTCACCATAACCTGTAGTGTCATCTCTTAAGGCTTTAGCAGGTATGACCACCTGCTTATACGTGAACCAGTCAGAAGCAAAAGCACCATCTGTAAATCGATCATCATCAGGACCACTTGGTCCGTATTTTGGAGTGCCGCCCCATTGAACATTATGTAATAAGCCTCCGTACAGCCTGATTTTTGATCGTTCTGTTCCTATTCTTCCGTATAGTGATTTTTGATGCAGAAAATAGTCTTTCACAGAGACCTGATCTCCAAACCACCCATGGGCGTAATGGCCTTTCACTCCAAGCCATCTTATAATAAGCTTTTTGTATTCAGGAATAGTAATCCTTACCTGAGGAATACCCAAGGCATTGCCAGACCAGGTAATTGAGCCACTGCTCAATGTAGAATCTACCAAGCCATGAACATCTTTAAATCGCCCTCCGGATAATTCAAATGGTCCAAAATTCAACTTCAAATAAGCCTCGGGTAGAATGACTCTAGCTTGTTGACCTACAATGGTCACAAGATCTACACAGTAATCGGCATGAAAGAATCGGGCTGATGTATCAGTTTTCGACTCTATCATCTGTCTGAAGTACAACGAGTTACCACTTTGAGGCACTGCTCCAAACTGATTTGCCTTCTGCCAAAACGGGATTTTATTATTTAAACTGAAGTAGGACCCTATTTCAAATCCATAATGGAATTTATTTCTGACTCTCGAGGTATCAGACTGTGCTAAAGCCTTACTGCCTTGAAAGAACAAGCCGAGTAAAAGCAAAAGCCGCCAGATATTATTTTTACTTGAAAGAGTCACATATGAAGATAAGCAATTATTAAGCCATCAAAAGCCAGATGCAATTCTTAATAACTGAGCGGTCAAAAAACCTGCATACGTACCTACTGCATAACCCAAAACAGACAAAATAACTCCAACAGAGATTAAGGCAGGATGATAAGCGGCTGCCACTACTGAAGCAGAGGCCGCTCCACCAACGTTTGCTTGAGAACCCACAGCCACAAAGAAATACGGCACTTTAAGCAATTTACCGGCAATAATTACAAACAGAGCATGAATCAAAATCCAAATGAACCCTACCAGAAATAAATAAGGGTTATCTCTTATAGCAACCAAGTTCATTTGCATTCCGATGGAAGCAATTAATATGTAGAGAAAAACGGTAGCTATTTTGCTAGCACCTGTGTATTCTATCTCTCTAACTTTTGTTTGTGATAGGATAATGCCAATCAAAGTAACGATGACCACAACCCAGAAAAAACCAGAGGTCATACTGAACTTGGCCATCTCAGGGTAATTTTCACTGATAAATGGAGTAATGGCATCAGAACATAAATAGGCTATTGCTGTACCACCAAAGCCCACAGCAAGGATTTTCATTAAATCAATGAATGCAGGATTCTTTGATTTTGACTCTGCTTCTGCGGCAATCTTATCTCTAATCTCATCAATCAAACGGGCATCACCTCCAAAAAAACGATTCAATCGATCTTTATTAGCAATACCCAACAGCAAAACAGCAAGCCAACCTTCCGCCATTAAAATGTCAACTGCCACACTTTGAGAAAATAAGTCTACTGATGGCATTAATACTTCCTTTACGGCAGTTTGATTTGCTCCGCCGCCAATCCAACTTCCGGCAATAGTAGAAAGACCTTTCCAAGTTTCTGCATTAAAACTCTCTGGGTTTATCATTTTTACAAGATATACGGCAATTGGCCCTCCCAAAATAACTCCCAAAGTACCGGCCAGAAAGACTAAAACTGCTTTGATGCCTAACTTCTTTAGCATTTGAAGATCAAGACTTAGAGTGAAGAGTAATAAGCAGGGAGGAAGTAAGTATCTACTTACGACCGGATAAACCTGAGAAGACTCACCAGATATAACACCTAGCGAATTCAATATTCCTGGAAGAAAATAACACAACAGAATAGGTGGGAAAAACTTAAAAAAGCGTTGCCAGAGATTACCTCCACTATTCTCCAGGTAAAAGATAAAGTATAAAATTGAGATCAGGAGACCAATGACCACAACGTCATTTTGAAGTAAAGCAGCTTTTTCTTCCATAAAGTGATTTTGGTTAAGACCTAAAAAAAACACACAGTCCCTATCAGAGACTGCGTGTCGCAATTACACTTCATCAACAAACTAAAAACCAAATAATATCTTTAGCTGCGTAAAAATAGAAATAATTTATTTAATCCTTCAACATTTTTAGGACTCATTTGAGCATAAAGTGTATTATTTACACCTTTAGATGAGAATTCGAAAACCCTCATTCCTTAAAAATAGCCTACTTTTTAGCCGTACTTTTGATATTGGCTTCAGAAATTTTCTTATCCGATAATACACTTGGGCTATCAAACATCAGGTCTTCACCAGACCCCGTTTTAGGGAAGGCCATAACCTCTCTGATACTGTTTTTCTTCTCCAAAATCATCATCAATCGATCTACGCCCCAGGCTATTCCACCGTGAGGAGGAGCACCATAATGGAAGGCATCATACATATGGCCTACGCTTTTACGCATATCCTCCATGCCGTAACCCATATTCTTATAAGTAGCCTCTAAAATTTCCGCCTTATGAGCCCTAATCGACCCTCCACCAATCTCGTAACCATTGAGCACCATATCATATTGCTGGGCAATAATACTACCTACATCTTCTCCTTTGAGGTGTTTCTCAATATCCTCGACCTTAGGCATCGAGAACGGATTGTGGGTAAAGGTCCATCGTCCTTCGTCTGTTTTCTCAAAGAACGGGAAGTCAACAACCCATGCCGGACAAAGTTCTTTCGGATTGATCAATTTTAAAATCTGACCTAACTCCTGTCTTACCGCATCCAGAGCCTTGTTCGCCACACTATATTCTGCCGCAGAGAAAAATACAATATCACCAACGGAAGCGTTTGTGGCCTCAATAATTTGAGCACAGATATCTTCACCAAGGAATTTGATAATTGGCGACTGCAGCTCATTTTCATTTACAATGATATAAGCCAAACCACCCAAGCCATGCTCCTGAGCAATTGAGGTCAATTTTTCAATTTGACCTTTAGAAAGCCTTTTCTTCTGAAGCTCTGCACCTACCTTGATACACTTCACAATACCGCCTTCCTCTATCGGTTTCGCAAAAACCTGAAATTCTGTTTCCTTAACGATATCCGTAATGTCTTGCATCTCTAGACCAAACCTTAAATCAGGTCTATCGGTACCGTATTTTTCCATGGATTCATAGTAAGAAATGACCTTGAAAGGATTTAGTTTCCATTTATTCCCATAGATTTTGCCTACGATTTCATTGAAAAGCTTGCTATTGATATCAATGACATCTTGCATACTTACAAATGCCATTTCAATATCCAATTGAGTAAACTCCGGCTGTCTATCTCCACGGCTATCCTCATCTCTGAAACATCTGGCTATCTGAAAATACTTCTCAAATCCACCGACCATCAGCATTTGCTTAAACTGCTGCGGAGCTTGCGGAAGCGTGTAAAACTCTCCCGGGAAATTTCTGCTCGGAACTATAAACTCACGAGCTCCTTCATCGGTACCTGCCGTTAAAATCGGTGTTTCTACTTCAATGAATTCCTCTTCATCCAGGATATCTCTGATGAGCTTGATCACCTTATGACGATTCATGATCGCACGTCTATTCTCAGCACTGCGGTGATCCAGGAATTTAAACTTGAAACGTACAGATTCGTTTGTCTTAGCCGCTCTCTTGATCTCAAAAGGTAGTGTCTTTGAGGCATTTAATACCTCCACATTTCTGGCATCAAGCTCTAATTGACCAGTTTTGATTCCGGGATTGAAATCATCTTCTGCTCTTTTGATGAGAACACCTTGAGCCATAATTACCGACTCAGGCTTGAGGTGAGACAAGTCGTCAAGGTTTTCAAAGTGGGCTCTATCAAGTCTTACTTGAAGGACTTCATAACTGTTATCTCTTAGATCAATAAAGACCAAATCTCCATGATCTCTAACACTAGCCACCCATCCCGCAACTGTCAGTTCCTGATTCAGTTCAGTCTCAGAAATAGCGTTATTCTTGTGCGTTCGATAAAGGTCTTTAACAATTATCTCCTTAAATCTACTGTCGTCCTCCTCTTCAATTTTGGCTTTAGATTGGTCATACGTCTTAGCACGTGTAGACTTACTTGTTCCTCCTTTCTCAGGGTTGAGTGAAGCCAAAATACGCTCACGAATAACCTTCCCCGAGGCACCTTTACCAATGATTTGGATGATCTTCCCGACAAGGATGCCGGCCTTACCCTGATTACCAGCTTTAATCTCTTCAGCTACTGCTGCATTTTCAGCTATAACCTTTCGGACAGCCTCTTCAATAGCGTCATCTGAAATGCTATTTTCTGCGAAATAATTCTTGTAATCGAAAGTATTGTCGGCTAAATAAGCTTTGATGGCATCTTGGAATAAAATCGGAGTGATTTGACCAGCTTTTAGCATCTTCATCATCACAGCCAGATCCTCTGACTTTGTGATACTTTCATAATCCTCAGCTTTGAGATTATTCAATAGTGCTTTAGCAACAAACTCAGTATCCTCCAACTCCTTATTAAGGGCCAAAAACAGATTTGATCGATCAGAATCTGAAGTAAAGAACTTCGCATCCTGCGGGCGAATACCTCCTGAGATTAGTGTTTGCTCTATGGCAAAAGGAAGTAAGCTATGATCTACAGTTATGTTCTTGATCTCTTCCCTAATTTCTACAAAAGGAATATCAGGCTCCAGAGCGTAACGGTAATCTGCCGCGAACTCTTTTTTACGCATGGTCTTGGTTTGCTTCAGCACAGCATCAAACAAAACCGTTGTCTGATCTGGTCTGAAATCACCATTTTCCTGGTAGTACTCAAATTGCTTTGAGATTTCTTCTACCAAAGCTTCCATCATAAATTTGAAGGAGTTCAGGTTCTTTATCTCCGTTCTTGGATTTAGGTCATCTGTACCTTTTTTTCTCAAAGAGACAGAAACATCAGACTTAAACTCTCCTTTTTCGAGGTTAGCCTCTGAGATATTTAAATTCTGTACGATTCTCTGAAGGTACTGAGCATAAGTAGCTGCATCTTTGATATTTCTGATGCACGGCGTAGTAACCACCTCAATAAGCGGTACTCCTCCCTTATTGAAGTCTACCAATGTTTGGTTACGTTCATGCATCAGCTTTGCTGCATCCTCTTCAATATGTACCTGTTCCAGTTCAACTTTAAAAGTTGATCCGTTATCACGGAAACATTCTACCTCACCATCAGGTATGATAGGTTTCTGAAACTGAGTCAACTGGAAATTTTTAGGCAAGTCAGGATATTCGTAATGCTTTCTATCCCAGCAAATCACCTCATTAAAAAAGGATGATTTTACTGCCTTACCAAAATAAATAGCCTTTCTAATAGCCTCGCTGTTAATGGCGGGCAATACACCCATCTGACCAGTACATACTGAACAGATATTGGTATTTGGTTCTTCTGTTTCTTCATTGGCACATGAACAAAACAGCTTGGTTTTGGTATTTAACCTGATATGCGTTTCCAGACCAATGACCAACTCCAGCCCAGCCTCATCTATTTGTTTTGAAAGTACTTCTATATCCATCTTATGAAAGCTCGTTTAGAAAGTTGGCAAATTGAAGAACTTTGGATTCTTCATCTTTAGCAGCTGTGATCTGAAGACCAGTTTCTGTACCCAAAGGTGCTGAAAGTGTTGGTAGTCCACCAAGACTAAAACCTACTGTGTAAGCATCTGAAAGGTACATAGCCAAAGGGTCTTTTAGTGTTTCCCCAACTACCGGTACCGGCCCGGGAGTAACGGGAGATAGAACGATATCCACCTCTGCAAACTCACTGGCAAAACGTTGGTCTATCTCATCTCTTAAAGCACGAGCTTTATTATAAATTTCTTCTGAGTGACCCTGAGATAAAACCTGGTTCCCCCCTACTATCCTTCTTTTAGTTTCTTCTGTAAAGTTCTCAGAACGCGTTATAGCATAAATCTCTTTAAGACTTTCTGCTTCAGCTCTATTACCGTAGTTCGTACCATCTAGCCTCGCCAGATTAGAAGCAGTTTCTGCCATGGCAAGCGTGTAATAGGTCGAAACTAAAGTGCTCGTACCAAAGAAATCAAGTGCTTTCACTTCAATTCCCTTATCTTTCAACTTCTGAATAAGCTCTTTAAATGAAGCTTGAATACCAGCATCAATCGCCTCATTGTCAATGAAGTTTTTGTAGTATCCTACCTTCAAGTTCTTTGCACCATCGGCATTTATCATTTCCTCTGAATCTACTTCTTTAGATTCGTAGGTCGTTTGATCTCTGAAATCCTGACCGCTGATGGCATTCAGAACAATTCTGATATCCTCCAAATTTCTGGCGATAGGCCCTACCACATCAGTAGAAGAAGCATAAGCCATAATTCCATATCTGGAAATTCTGCCATAAGTCGGCTTCAACCCGTATACTTTATTGTATCCAGCTGGCTGTCTTATTGAACCTCCGGTGTCACCTCCAAGAGAAAAGGTCGTATATTTCTTTGCTACATTGACAGCACTTCCACCACTACTACCTCCGGCTACTTTATTTGAGTCCAAAGCATTTTTGGCAGGCCCAAAAACCGTGTTTTCAGTTGAACTACCATGACCGAAAGCATCACAGTTTTCTTTCACAATAGGAATAGCACCGGCGTCCAAAAGCTTTTGCACAGCCGTAGCGGTGTAAGGAGAAACATAACTCTTTAAAAAGTCTGAACTGGCAGAGGCCGGCTGCCCTTGCAATAAGTACACATCCTTTAAGCCAAAAGGAATACCTTCAAGTAAACCTAACTCTTCTCCATTAGCTATTTTAACATCTACTTCTTTGGCTTTGCCCAGTGCAAAATCTTCAAGTAAAAAATTAGCGGTATTTTCTGTACTGCTTTTTAATTCCTCCAGCTTAGATTTTACCAGAGCCTCGCAGCTTATTTTTTTATTCTGTAGGTCAGCATGGAGCTGACGAATATCTGAAACCATCTTATTCTTCAATCACTTTTGATACTACTAAATAGCCGTTCTTTTGCTTAGGAAAGTTAGATCTAATGATCTCTTTTTCCAGATTAGAACTATTGATGACCTGATCTGCACGGAGATTATTTACCCCAGCTATATTGCGAGGATTCATATTAGCCACACCCTTTGAATTGGCATTTTTGATTGCTTCAAAAAGCTGGTCAACAGCCTTAGAAGACTTTGCTCCTTTTATACTGGAAAGTACTTCCAGTGTCATCGTTTTGCTCATTGCTGCTTAGCAGTTTGGAGTGTATTTCAACTCTTTTAGATTTCCTTTTATAGTTCAGTGAGGGCACAGGCCTCTCAAATGAGGCACAAAAGTAAAAAAGTACAAGGAAATAAGCACAGTAAAAGGTAAGAAGCACCAAAATATATTCACAGTTTATTAGGAACGATACGTTTCTTTATCTTCTATCTTTGCCATATCAACAATAAAATAATACGTGCAGATGAAAAAAATCCTTTCCGTTTCTATACTTCTTTTATCATTCTTTTGTCTGCAGGCCCAGGAAGGCTCAGATGAACTTATCGTCTCATTAACTTCTGATTTAAAGAGCACCAACAGATCAGATAAAATGGTGGAAATAGGAAAGAAATTTCTTGGTAAACCATACCTGGCTTTTACTTTAGAATCCCCTCAGGAAAAGCTTATTTGTCGTCTGGATGGATTTGACTGCTACACGTACGTAGAAACTTTATTGGCTTTAACTCACGTCTCTGAACTGGAAAACCCTTCTCTAGAAGACTTTAGAGAATTTATGACACAGTTACGCTACAGAGATGGTTATATTGACGGATACGCCTCCAGAATTCATTATTTCTTTGAATGGGCCAAACATGCCGAAGAATTGGAATTGGTTAAAGACCTGACTCCTGAACTTGGGGTTCTTTATGACAAGCCTATCAATTTCATGAGTACCCACCGCCAGTACTACAAGGCATTCAAAACAAACAACACCATCTGGAATGAAATCAAACAGATGGAAGAAGACCTTTCAGATTATAAATTCTATGAAATTCCAGGATCACAACTAGCAAGTGTTTCAAAAAAAATAAATACTGGTGATATTATCGCATTTACCTCTAAAATTAATGGACTGGACGTGAATCATGAAGGCGTAGCCTATTGGCAGGATGGTGAGCTTCGCTTTATGCATGCCTCCTCTGAGTTTAAGAAGGTAGTGATCGCCGATGAAAGTATTGAAAGCTACATCAATAGAATCTCTAAACACAGAGGTTTAATGGTTTTGAGGGTTCTTTAAGACATTTTTGTATTTCATGAGATATCAAAAAATACCAAATACTCTTTTCGTTAAAAACAGAAGTAAAATAAGCAAAGAGCTGGAAAGCGGTGCAATGGCCATCCTGTGCTCTAATGAAGTACTGCCAACCAATGCAGATGGTCATATGAATTTCAAACAAAATTCAGACCTCTTTTACCTTACGGGAATTGACCAGGAAGACACTTATTTAATTCTTCAGCCTCATCACCCCATTGAAGATAATCGTGAAATACTCTTCATAAGAGAAACAAATGATCATTTAAAGGTTTGGGAAGGTGAAAAACTCACAAAAGACCAAGCCCGAGATATCAGTGGTATTCAAAAAGTGTTATGGTCTCACCAATTTGAATCCTACCTTGAGAGAGCCAGCTCTGAGGTAGAAGTATTTTACTTCAACGCCAATGAACACGATGGCAGAAACACAGCCTTTGTCTCAAAGACAGATCAACTCAATAAGGAAATTCAAGAGAAATATCCTCTTCACTCTGTAAAGCGACTAGCTCCTATTCTGACAAAACACAGGGCTATAAAAGAACCTGAGGAGATAGAATCACTTAAAAAGGCATTAGAGGTTACCAAAAGAGGTTTTTTGCGACTGGCTGATAAGCTCAAACCTGGAATGATGGAGTTTGAACTAGAGGCTCATCTTACGCATGAATTCCTGATGAACAGATCAAGAGGGCATGCTTTCCCACCCATAATGGCTTCAGGAAAAAACGCATGTGTCTTACATTATATCACCAATAATGAAGAATGTAAGGAAGGTGATTTGATACTAATGGATTTTGGTGCAGAGTATGCCAATTATAATGCAGATATCACTCGATGTCTCCCAGTGAATGGTACGTTTAGCCCAAGACAAAAGGAGGTTTATCAAGCTGCGTTAAACGTTTTTCACTTTGCCAAAGAAAGAATTGTTAAGGGCAATACCATGACAGAGTTGAGAAAATCTACAGCTCAAAAAATGGAGGAAGAGTTGATAAACCTTGGCTTGCTTAATAAAGAGCAAATTGCAGAGCAAGACCCTAATTCCCCGTTGTACAGAAAGTATTTTCCTCATGGTGTTTCTCACTATCTGGGTTTAGATGTACATGACGTAGGCCCTAAATACGCCACCTTTGAGCCAGGTATGGTCTTCACCTGCGAGCCCGGTATTTATATCCAGGATGAAGGCATCGGAATTCGGTTAGAAAATGACATCCTCATAACCGAAGAAGGCAATATTGACCTTTGTGCTGATATCCCATTAGAGATTACAGAAATTGAGGATTTAATGAGACAACAAGCTTAATATGAGAGCAATAATAGATCTTGGCACCAATACTTTTCATTTATTGGTTGTTGATAAAGACAATCAAGTACACTTCAAGACCTCTAAGGCAGCAAAGCTAGGTATGGGTGGAATTCAACAAGGAATTATCACCAAGGAAGGGATAGCTCGTGGGGTTGCCGTACTTAAAGAGTTTAGGGAAGAGATCAATAAATATCAGATTAGAGCTGAACAGATTTTTGCCTTTGGCACTTCGGCACTTAGAAGTGCTTCTAATCAGAAGGAAGTTCTGGATACCTTCAAAAATGAAGTGGACATCACTGTTCAGGTAATCTCAGGGGATCGTGAAGCTGAACTTATTTATGAAGGAATAAAACAGGCCGTAGAAATCACGAAGAATTCAGTTATCGTTGATATTGGAGGGGGCAGCGTAGAGTTTATCATTTGTAATGCTTCGGGAATACTCTGGAAGCAAAGCTTTGAAATAGGTGGCCAGCGACTCATGGAATTGTTCTTCCAAACAGACCCTATAGCTCCACATGCTATTTCTAAGATGGATGATTATTTCAGAGAAAAGCTTTTGCCACTGGCCAATGCCTGTCATCAATATCAACCTGAAGTTCTGATCGGTTCCTCGGGAAGCTTTGACACCTTAAATACTATTTACATCAAAGATCAAGGAGCGGAAGAAGCAGCAGAACAAGTAGGCTTTGATTATCCTATGGAGGCCTTCATAAAAGCATATGAGCAGTTCATCACTATGAACCGTGAGGAGCGAATGGCCATACCTGGGATGATTGAGCTTCGCGTAGAAATGATAGTAGTAGCCTCATGTTTAATCAGGTATCTGATCCAAACCTTTAATCTTAGCGAAATCAAAATCTCTAAATATGCCATGAAAGAAGGCATACTCCAGATCACGAGTTAATGCATTGCAATTATCACTTTTTCAAAAGACTTGAAACACCCCTAAGAGAAAAGTTAGTGGGCAAAAAGCTATTGGCCTGTTTCAGTCAGGAGAAAGATGAATTGGTTCTTGGTTTTGGCGACCAAAATGATGAATTCTACATCAAAACCTCTGTAAAATCGACTTTTGGTGGGCTTTATTTCTCAGAAGAATTCCATAGAGCTAAACGCAATTCTGTTGACCTTTTTGAAGAATTGATGGACCGCGAGGTCTTAGAAGTGCTTGTTTTTCAAAATGAAAGAGCCATTTCAATCAAACTGAATGATAGGAAATCCCTTGTTCTTAAAATGTACGGAAACAGGTCAAACGTCCTACATTTTGAAGGTAATGATGTCAAAGAAATCTTCAACCATAATCTTAAAGACGATTTCAATTTGAAATATGCTGACTTTAGTAAGCAGTTATCTCAAACTTTTGAAGACTTCAAGAATGCCGACAACTCACCAAATAAATTATTCCCGACTTGGGGTAAAATCCCGAAAGCCTATTATGAAGCCAATAAGGTAGATAACCAGGAAGCAAATTGGAAGCTGGTGGAATCCATTAACCATATGATGGAGACTTCAAAATTCTATCTTATCGAATTTAATGATGAGCTTCATTTATCACTCCTGCGTTTCCAAAAGGTTATTGATGAATACGAAGACCCTTTTACGGCTTCCAACCGTTTTTACGTCAAAAAACAACAAACAGGACAGCTGGAGAAAGAAAAGAAATCTATCCTGAAAGACCTTCAAAAAAGACTGAAGCAAGGAAAAAGTTACCTTTTGAAAAGTCAATCCAGATTGAATGCTTTATCCTCAGGATTGAGCAATCTTGAAATCGGGCATCTTTTGATGGCTAATCTCCATCAAATTGCTCCGCAACAAAAATTTGTTGAATTAAATGACTTTCAAACAGGCAAACCTGTCCATATAAAACTCAAGAAAGATCTCTCTGCTCAAAAGAACGCGGAGCTTTATTATAAAAAGGCCAAAAAGGAAAAAATCGAGATAGAGATATTAGAGAAGAACATTTCTCAGAAAGAAATGGAAGTTCTGGAACTCGAAGAAGAAATTGAACAAGTCAAAAGTTTAGAGAGCATAAAAGAACTTCGCAAAACGTATAAGCCGGAAACTCCCAAATCTGAAAAAGCAAAAAAAGAAAGCCCTGAAAATCTCTTTAAGACCTTTGAGGTGGATAGTTTTAAAATTTGGGTTGGGAAAAATGCCAAAAATAACGACCTGCTTACATTAAAGTATGCTCATAAAAATGACACCTGGCTTCACGCTAAGGATGTGTCAGGCTCTCATGTGATCATCAAAGATCAAGCAGGAAAAAATATACCTACCAAAGTTTTGGAAACGGCCGCCGGCCTTGCAGCCTGGTTTTCTAAACGCCGAACAGATAGCTTGGTTCCTGTGGCATTAACGCCAAAGAAATTTGTCAGAAAAGTAAAAGGATCTCCCGATGGTCAGGTGATTGTAGAAAAAGAAGAGGTCATTCTGGTTGACCCCATTGACCCTACAGAATTAGTTCACCACTAATCCTGAGCTGGACTTGTAGGTGTATAAGAAATTCACAGACCCAATAGAGTACAACTCTTCTTTCCCTTCCGGAGTTTTGATGTAAACTTCATTTGCCGTGAATCTTATGACGTCTCCGGTTAATGCTTGCTTGTGCAAAGAAGAAATATCTACCAAAGGTGCTTTGGTTCTGATTGAACTTACTTTTCTACCTCTTCGTACCAGATCAACTTTAAATTCTTTCAAAACAAGCTCTCCTTCATCAGAAGAAATAGCTGTTATGTTCAGTTTATTATCTTCAGGTGTCAAGTAAGTTCTGGTAGATAGACACTCTTCATTAGAGGTAACTTTTAACTGAATATGAGAAGGATTATAAACTGGTAGAATTGCTACTTCATTTTGTCCAAAAGAGACATAAGATAGCATTGCCAAAAGGCAAGTGAAGGTGAGTTTTTTCAGTGAAAGCATATACGTAAGTAGGTTTAACACAAATCAAAGCATTGTCTCAGAAAAATCCAATAAAGCCCTTGAAATTATCTTCGCTTGAAAAGTATTTAGTCAAAATCCTAACAATCTTACAGAGTTTAGAGCTTTTCGTATTACCTTTGATCTTCGATGATTAAATCGAAACCTCTTCACTAAGAAATGCCAAAAAACAAAGATCTAAAGTCCGTCCTTATTATAGGTTCGGGACCGATTATTATCGGACAAGCATGTGAATTTGACTACTCTGGCTCTCAAGCCGCAAGATCACTAAGAGAAGAAGGAATTGAAGTAGCACTGATTAACTCAAACCCCGCTACTATCATGACCGATCCGTTAAATGCGGATTATGTTTATCTGAAACCTTTGGAGAAAAAGTACATTGAAGAAATTCTTCAAACACACGCCGATATGGGAAAGCCTATCGATGCGGTACTTCCTACCATGGGTGGTCAGACAGCTCTTAACCTTGCTATTGAGTGTGACGAAGCCGGAATCTTCGAAAAGTTCAATACTAAAATGATCGGCGTGGATGTCGATGCCATTGAAACTACCGAAGACCGTGAGAAGTTCAGACTAAAGATGAATGAAATCGGTGTAAACGTTTGTAAAGGACGTACCGCCAAGTCATTCCTCGAAGGAAAAGAAATTGCTCAGGAAATAGGCTTCCCACTGGTTATTCGCCCTTCATTTACAATGGGTGGCTACGGTGGAGGTTTTGTGAACTCACCTGAAGATTTTGACAGAGCACTAAACGCTGGTCTTCACGCCTCACCTGTTCATGAAGTACTGATAGAGCAGTCTATTCTAGGCTGGAAAGAGTACGAGCTTGAGCTATTGAGAGATAACGTCGGTAATATTGTTATCATCTGTACTATCGAGAACTTCGATGCGATGGGTGTGCATACCGGTGACTCTATCACAGTAGCACCTGCCATGACCTTACCTGATACCATTTATCAGCGTATGCGTGACATGGCCATCAATATGATGAACGGTATCGGTGAATTTGCCGGTGGATGTAACGTTCAATTTGCCCTTAGTCCTGATGACGATACCATTATCGGTATTGAAATTAATCCTAGGGTGAGTAGATCATCAGCGTTGGCTTCTAAAGCTACCGGGTACCCTATCGCCAAGATTGCGGCTAAAATGGCCATTGGTTATAACCTCGATGAATTGATCAACCCAATCACGGGAAGCACTTCAGCGATGTTTGAGCCAGCGATCGACTACGTAATTGTGAAGGTGCCAAGATGGAACTTTGCCAAGTTCAAAGGTGCCGATCAAAAGCTAGGTCTTCAAATGAAAGCCGTGGGTGAAGCCATGGGTATCGGAAGAAACTTCCAGGAAGCTCTTCAAAAAGCATGTCAGTCTTTAGAAATTGGTCGTAACGGTCTTGGTGCCGACGGCAAAGAATTGAGAGATCAGGCGGCTTTGAAAGAAAGTTTAGAGCACCCGTCATGGGATCGTCTATTCCATATTTACGATGCGTTTAAGGCGGGCTTGTCCTTTAATACCATTCAGAATCTTACAAAGATCGACAAATGGTTCCTGCATCAGGTAGAAGAATTAATTCAGCTGGAGAAACAGCTGATCAAATATAAGTTAGAAGATATTCCTGCAGACCTGATGCTTGAAGCCAAGCAAAAAGGTTATGCAGACCGTCAGATAGCTCACCTGGTTCATCGTCTGGAGAGTGAAGTCTCTGCCAGAAGACACGAACTAGGTATCAAAAGAGCGTACAAATGTGTGGATACCTGTGCAGCTGAGTTTGAGGCACAAACCCCATACTACTACAGCACTTTCAATGTGAAGCAGGAGAACCCTGATAACGAGTCTATAGTTTCTGACAAGAAAAAGATTTTGGTGATCGGTTCTGGTCCAAATAGAATTGGTCAGGGTATTGAGTTTGATTACTCATGTGTTCACGGGGTACTGGCAGCTAAAGAATGTGGTTACGAAACCATCATGATTAACTGTAACCCTGAGACTGTTTCTACCGATCCGGATATCTCTGATAAATTATACTTTGAGCCTGTATTCTGGGAGCATGTATATGACATCATTCAGCACGAAAAACCTGAAGGGGTAATCGTACAGCTTGGTGGCCAAACGGCTCTTAAGATGGCTGAAAAGCTAACCAAATATGGCATCAATATTATTGGCACCTCATGGGAGGCACTTGACTTGGCAGAAGATAGAGGACGTTTCTCTGAGAAACTAGTAGAGTTAGGGATACCTTATCCTAAGTTTACCACAGTTCGTACGTCTGATAAAGCGGTTGAAGTTTCGAAAGAACTAGGCTTCCCGTTACTGGTTAGACCGTCTTATGTATTAGGTGGTCAGAGTATGAAGATTGTGATCAATGAGGACGAGCTGGAGCAACACGTAGTGAAAATCCTTAGCGAAATCCCTGATAATAATATTCTTCTGGATCACTTCCTTGAAGGTGCTGTAGAAGCAGAGGCTGATGCGATTTGTGATGGCGAAGATGCGTACATTATCGGTATCATGGAGCATATTGAGCCGGCAGGTATTCACTCCGGTGACTCTTATGCCGTATTACCGGCCTTTGATCTTAGTGAAAAAGTAATGGCTCAGATTGAGGATTATACCAAGAGAATTGCCATTGCATTAGACACTAAAGGATTGATCAATATCCAGTTTGCGATCAAAGATGAGCAGGTTTACGTTATCGAGGCGAATCCAAGAGCTTCCAGAACGGTACCATTCATCTGTAAAGCATATCAGGAGCCTTATGTGAACTATGCCACTAAGGTGATGCTGGGTGAGAAAAAAGTGAAAGACTTTGACTTCAACCCTGTGAAGAAAGGCTATGCCATCAAGATTCCGGTATTCTCTTTCCACAAGTTCCCGAATGTTAATAAGGAATTAGGACCTGAGATGAAATCGACAGGTGAAGGCATCTACTTCATTGATAATTTGAAAGATGAGTACTTCCTTAAAGTTTATAAGGAAAGAAATATGTATATGAGTCGATAGTTTTTTTGAGACGTAAGACTTTAGACAAAAGACGTAAGACTGGAAGGTCTTGCGTCTTTTTTTTGTACAACTTAGATTTCCCACAGTGTATTGAATCATCGGAATTCAGGCTTTCTTGAAGAAAACTCAACGAAATTGGAATTGGTATTGATGTCAAATATTATTTAATTTTATTAATACCAATATATATACTAAATGCTGAATCCAATTGAGTTTGTAATTAGTAATGGAAGGTTTGAATTCTCAGAACCTGAATTACAAAACATGGATATTTCACATTTCCATCATTACATGACTTCCTCTGGAATAAAGCAATTTAGAGTGGTTCCAGACGAAACCTTCAAATCAAGTTTTTGGAAAACTTTTGCTGCTACCAAAAGTCGAAACACCCCTGAAAACTGGATAGATTTAAAAGAACTCTTTGATCTCTTTGAAGTTTGCTTTCCGGGATTTGATGTAACATATCATAGAAGAATTGAAGAGTTTGCTTTCGAAGAATTACTTTTAAAAACTCCAATTGGCCTTTCAAATAATGAAGTGGAAAAGTTGCTAGATTCTTGCCACTTTGATAGTTTGTTTTATTGAGTATTTCTAATCAAATGTCTCTCAACCGACTTAAGCAATGATATCGTATTAAAACAACTGCAACGGTTTAAAGAAAGTGAGAATGACATTGGCATTTTCTCCTTTCTTTTCCCTGAAATCAAAAGAAATTCTCAAAAAGCAGATAACCTTCTCGATATAATCATTCATAAGGAATATTCGGAAGAGTTCTTGGCTTCAATATTAGAGGGCTTAATAATTATTAACCCGGCGAAGACAGAAGAAATAATTGAATCACTCGGAAAAGAAGAGAATAGACAACCCCTTCTAATTCAAACAATCAGGAGGTTAGAAGACCCTACCTATATTTTCAAATTCATGAAAATAATTAGGAATTTTAGTGATTCAGTTGAAAATAAATTAAGGAGATTAGGAACATTTGTAAAACTG
Source organism: Jiulongibacter sp. NS-SX5 (assembly GCF_052828545.1). The sequence goes on along the minus strand of NZ_CM128248.1, from coordinate 461,866 downwards.
ACAGAGGTAGCTGCAAATTCCGACCTTAATGATCTAATTCAAGAAATTAAAACACTAACTGCGATACAAGAAGAACGGATAGTTTCAGTTTTTTTTAATTCAGTGATATCTTTAAAAACTAATGATTTCAAACAAGTTTTAGAAATTCTTCGGAATGTCATTTCAAATCAGGGATTTACCAAAGCTTATGTGATTCGAAATAAAAACGGGAGTATTCCATTGAATTGGTTAATACAAGATTTGATAAAATCTAAAGAGGAATTGCTTCTATTTTTAAAAATGTATGCCGAAGAAAGCCCATTTCCTTTTGATACCTCTGTAATTGATCGTTCAATAAATCTTTTTCTTGAAGAGCCGAAATGGATAATATCAAGAATTCTTGAACTTCTGATTGCTGATTACGGAATGTTTAGGCATTTGGGCTTTAAACTTCTTGATTGTTTGATTGACAAGAACATTGAAGTCCTTTTTGAAGAAGACGAAATCTCAAAACTAAGTGAAAACCAACAACTTAAGCTATTAATAAGCCTACATACACCATTTTCTCAGAGTAGAATAAAAGTATTTTGCTCAGGTATTTATCTATTCCAGACAGATTATCAGTCGGTTGCAGTAGCCTTTTCAACCATTTTACTCAATAAATTTCAAAATTACTCTCATTTTATTGAGATCATTGAGCGGGTCACAATAGACGATAATCTTAAAAAAGGAATTATTGAATACCTAAAAGAGAAACAAGATTACCATCAGAGTATTGAAAGAAAGAAAAGAAAATTAAAAGAGTTTGACTCAACTTGGAAATACTGGAAATATACAGAATTAGCAAACAGGTTGTTTAGGCAAAACATTAGCGATGAGATCGAAAAATCAAGTAGTACAGGTATCATGGGCCTCTTTCAAAAAAAAGTTCTGCTTAAAGGTGGAGGATGGAGAATGGAAGGAGAAACCGAAATTAGATATTTGAATCATTTTCAGACAACGTCAACATTTTCAAATGATCTTTTTATTAATCCAGAAAAAGAATCTTATAAATCGTATACTTTTTTTTACCAAAATTGGGATAAGGAAAACTGGAAGATATGGTTGACAAGGTTTTAGTTAGGGAATACCTCTCTTCATTAAAAGAAGATAGAGAATTAGACAAAATTATTATCCCTTTGTTGGAGTCCATGAATTATCAAATTCTTCGTACTGCAAAGGATACTAAAGGAATACCCCAGTATGGTCGAGATATAATTGCTCGTGGAGAAGACTCAAATGGAATTGACACTCTTTGGTTAATTGAAGTTAAAGGCTACAATCAAAGAGACATTAATTCCAAAAACTTTGCCTCTGAAGATGGAATACGTGAATCTTTAATTGAAAGTAAAGATGCATTGATAAACTTTGTTGGAAAAGAAGGTTTAAAAGAATTACCAAGGAAATATATTTTAGCACATAATGGAATAACAGATGAAAAATTCAAACCAGTCTTTGAAGGTTTCATCTGTAATACTTTTAAAAAAGGAGAATTTGAGGATTGGGATATTCATATCCTTTCACAGTTATTTTCCGAACATTTATTCAGCTCCTATTTATTCGCTAATCCAGAAAACGAAAAGCTATTTAAAAGACTGCTTGTCTTCTTGGATACACCAGAATATGATTTTAGAGAACTTTACCATTTATATGACAACCTTAAAGAGCAGTTCAGAAAAAACAAAAAATACAGGAATACTAGAAAGTTCTTGAACTTTTTCTCAACTGTCAACTTAATAATGCAAATGACCTGGCATTATTCTGAAGAGGAGAAGGATTTAAATCCAGCGAAGCATGTAATTGATTTCCTGATACTTAATACTTGGGCACTAATTCTAGAGGAAAGAAAAGAAAAAAATAAAAAATTTTTGACTCAGTTTAATCGACTCCTTGAAAATCAATTCAAATTTCTGTCAGCCTACTACCGTAAAACTATTGAGGTAGCTACTTCTCCAAGAGGCTTATTTAATAGTAAAGAGTTCATTTTTGAACAGATAGGTTATTCAATACGCAGTTACGACTACGTGGACTTTCTTACTTACTTCTATCAATTAAATAATGGATTTTTAGGCGATAATGAAGCCACTTTGAACTTAAGAAAACAAAAAGACTCGATCAAAAAATTAATTCAAAACAACAAGGAAGGTTTTCATCAAATAGTCTTCGATAGACAAATAATCCCACTTCACCATATCTTCAGTTTCTTTTTATTAAGCTATAACAATACAGGGGATGATGATATTTCCAAAGATGATTTATTATTCTTAATGGAATTATTGGTTCAAATCTTTGACCAATTTTTTATTCGCAAGCAAGTTAAAGGTGGCTTTATCTATTCTTCTCATGATTTGACAAAATTGATTGAAAAAGAGTATAAGCAAACAAAAATTGACAATTACCCTGACAAGCAATCCTTAATGCTTCCAATATTGCTAGAATATCTTGCAATTTTTGACATGCACTACACTCTCAAGGATTTAGATAATTTACTCGATGGCATAGATTTGCAGGTAGTAAGACCAAATTTTAAAAAATATCCAGATTTGGAAGTTTTAATGTTTAAGAAAAACCTCGAAATGGAAAATTTTATTGAAATTATTCAACTCAATGGATATGATTCAAGAGAGATAATTAACTCTAGAAGAAATGCGACTAGAGATAATTATACTTTTAGAACAGCTCAAGCAGGCTACCAATTTTTAATTACTCTGGCTCAGAGTTTTTATAAAAATGAACCTTACCCTGAAGAATGGAGGGAATGGTTTGATAGGATCAATATTCAATATGATGATAAATAATACATCTTTAAGCTTTAAACATACTAATTCTCCACCCTTCCTTTGTTTCATCAATACTCTTGCTCTTCCTGAATTTAAGACACTGGCAAAAAAATATTCATTTTGTTCATCTCGACTGCTTTGTTTACAGTACTAGTCTTACAATAGGTAAAATATACTATATATCATTCCCAGGTTAAAGCCAGCGTGAGCGGCGATAGCTCCCAGAAGTGAATTCGACTTTTGTTTGGCATAGAAGAAAAGTAAGCTGACTAAAAACATCGCCAATACCCAAATGATTGTGGGAATAGCAAAAAACTTCCATGAGCCATCGAGAAAGACCAATCCAAAATGGGCAATATGCGTAATTGCAAAAGCCGATGCGTCAATTAACGACGCCGTTTTACTCCCAAAAGACTGAGCGAAACTCTCGTGAACTATTCCTCTGAAAAACAATTCTTCCCCTATTGGACTGAAAATCATTCCCGTAGCAGCCATAACGGCAAATAAGACCATTTTTTCATTCCCACTTATTCCGTTCGGAATATTATAAGATTTACCAATGTACTGATACCAATTCTGATAAGTACCTGAGTAAAGTATATCTCCAATTTTGAAAAGAACTAAACTAAAGCCTAAACCTGCCAAAAGAGCTAAAAATACAGCGATAGGTTTATTTGAAACTTTCAATCCTATTTCTGTTCTACCCTGCTTACTCAAGAAGATAAAAGGTGCTAATGCTGAAATAAACATGATCGCACCTATTGGTCCATAGTTTGCCGTTTCATTCGCATTTAACACTAAAAAGAATCTCGGGATACAGATTAGTACTATCAAAAACGAACCGAATCTCCAGTCATATTGAAAGAGTTTTGACCAGAAAGGTCTGAGATGGTTTTGAGGCATTGTGTTATGGCTTTTAAAAGTGCCACAAGTTAAACTTTATCGCTAGTTTCTTCCAAAGCTCTTGAACTGCCTTCTAAAACCATGACTTCATTATTTATAATTTGATTTTGATCAAAATTAGGAACTCATAGATCCAATACTGAAAACCTTTTGAACTCTTTCTAAAATTACCTTCAAAACAATTTTTTTGGTCTCAGAATTGGTCAGTATGGTCGTTTATCTGTCATAACTACTGGTTTTAGTAGCATCCTGTTGTAAATTGGAGTTTTAAAATCAACAATCTGAATGCATTTACGTTTTTCTTTACTTCTACTTCTATCGGTTTTCTTCACTGGTTTAAAGGCACAAAAAGGCTATTGGCAGCAAAATGCTGACTATACCATGACTATTGACTTTGATGTGGAAAAACACCAATTCTCTGGTGATCAGGAAATTATTTACACCAATAACTCAGAAGACACATTGAGTAAAGTGTTCTATCACTTGTACTATAACGCCTTTCAGCCCGGGAGTATGATGGATATCAGATCCAGAACAATTGCTGACCCGGATTCACGAGTTATGGATAGAATTTTTCATTTGAAAGAGAATGAAATTGGTTACCATCATATCAATGAACTGAAGCAAGATGGTGCTCCCCTCTCCTATGAAGTCATCGGAACTATTCTAGAGGTTAAACTTGCAAAACCTTTATTACCGGGCAAAAAAACTACGCTCAGCATGAAATTCGATTCTCAAGTACCTGTGCAGATACGAAGAACGGGTAGAGATAATAAAGAGGGCATTTCTTACTCCATGACACAGTGGTACCCAAAACTAGCCGAATATGACAAAGATGGCTGGCACGCAGATCCTTATGTGGGTCGTGAGTTTCATGGAGTTTGGGGAAGTTTTGATGTGACCATCAATATTGACTCTTCATATTTGGTAGGTAGCACAGGTTATCTCCAAAATCCAAATGAAATAGGTCATGGATATGAAGATAAATCGAAGCCTGTCAAACGAAAAAAGAGCAAAAAGCTGAGCTGGAACTTTAAAGTTGATAAAGTTCATGATTTTGCCTGGGCGGCGGACCCTGAATATGTTCACGAGATTGTGAAAGAGGAAGGCATTCCAAACCTTCATTTTATTTATCAGAGAGATGATAAAATAGCTGCCAACTGGGATAGTCTAAAGAGCTATGCTGTAAAGACTTTCCAGATCATGAATGAAAAGTATGGTAAATATCCTTACGATGATTACTCAATCATTCAAGGCGGTGATGGTGGAATGGAATACCCGATGGCAACATTAATAACCGGAGGGGGTAGTTTTAGAGGTTTGGTGAGTGTAACAGTGCATGAGTCCATCCACTCATGGTATCAGGGAGTTTTGGCTTTCAATGAATCAAAATACCCATGGATGGACGAGGGTTTCACCACTTATTGTCAATACATGGTGATGGACTCACTCTTTAATGAGCATAAGTTAAACCCTCTTTCAAGAGCTTACAGGGCCTATAACATGCTCGTGGACGCCAACCTGCAGGAACCAATGACCACTCACGGTGATCATTACGATAAAAACAGAACGTATAGCATTTCCACTTACCTAAAAGGTGCTATCTATCTGCATCAATTGAGCTATATTATTGGTCAGGAGGCATTTGACAAAGCCATGCTTGATGTCTGGAATAAATGGGCCTTCAAACATCCTGACCCAACTGACTTTAAACGAGAAATGGAGAAAAGATCTGGCCTGGAGCTGGATTGGTATAATGAACAATGGATCGGTACCACAAATACCGTTGACTATGCTGTAAGGTCTATGGATGTTTCTGAGGATTCTACCTTGATTACTCTTGAGAAAATAGGCTTAATCCCAATGCCACTAGATGTGGTTGTTACCTATGAAAACGGTGAGCAAAAACTCTACTACATTCCTTTAGAGATTATGCGTGGTCATAAAAATGAAGAGGCTGGCATGCCTACAAGAGTAGTCATGGAAGACTGGCCATGGCCTTACCCCTATTACGAACTAAAAGTAGAAGGTAAAGTGAAGTCGGTGGAAATAGACCCATCTGATAGAATGGCAGATGTAGATCGTTTCAATAACCAATTTCCGCTTCCTTCATCCCATAAGTTTTTTGGCAAGAAAAACTCAGGTGGCAAATAGGTAATTCTAATTCATGTGAAATAAAAAATAGATCGATGAAAGTCGATCTATTTTTGTTTCGAACAATAACTTAATATTTACTTCATCTGGGCCTCTGCATATTTCACATCTGCCTTTCTGATCATATTTTCTTTGTCTTTTAACCATTTCTTATGGACACCCTCATTATAATTGAGGTAAAGTTTCCCATTTAGAATAGTCCATTCTTCTGGGTCTACTTTAGCCTCTGCATATTTCACATCTGCCTTTCTGATCATATTTTCTTTGTCTTTTAACCATTTCTTATGGACACCCTCATTATAATTGAGGTAAAGTTTCCCATTTAGAATAGTCCATTCTTCTGGGTCTACTTTAGCAGCATAACCTTTTGACCAACCGAATGCACACCAACCACCATACTGAGGTAGGTATTGTTCCGGATTCGCCTCAAAGAGTGATTTATGCTCATTGGAAGTGAATTTCCAAGTCACACCGTTATACGAGCTTGTGAATGTTTCTCCTCCTTTGGTGGCCTTTTTAGAAGTAAAATAAGCCACAGGATCATAGCCATCAAGGGCTCCATTCTTGGTTTTAAAGATTTTTGATTTCTGCCCAAATCCATTGAAGGTTAAGCCTAAAACGATGAGTAGAAACGCTAACTTTTTCATTTTTGATTGTTTATTGGTTCCCAATAAAGTGAGAAAGCCCGAAGCAAAATGTCAGTTTAATGACAACTGACCTAAATGAACCAGAAAAAGTTATTTGGCTTTATTCCTGTTTTCAGCAGCAATTTTAGCCGCAACTTTCCAGTGCTGCCCCACATCTCGCCAGGCATTGAAAAGTTTATAGTTTGGGTCAAAAATGTGAGCAGGATCGGCATTGATGCCATTCAATTCTAAAATCTTGATATTCTTACCTTCATAGAAGTCTTCAAGAGACGTGGTTTTTAAATCAAAACGACCATAATAAAAAGCCTCTTTGTTTCGAAGAATTTCAGAGCAGACTTTAGCCATTTTCTCTTTATCAGCCTCCGGGACGTTTTGAAACTCCGTACCACGACAGTGATTTCCTATAGGCTCTACCAGCACTTCCATGTTTGCTTCGGGAATTTGCTGCAAATCAACTTTTGAATTCTCTTTGAGGTCTTCAAGAATTAATTCGGCTCTTACATTTCTTTTTAATAGATCTTCAATGCTAGAGATCCCATCACCTGTAACCGATAAAAACTTCTTCCTGGTAACTGAACTCACCGTAAACTGTCCCTGACCAGGCTCTTTATAACAAAATACAGCAAGTTCAAGAGGCCATTCCACAAATTCCTGTGCAATGAACTCTCCTTCACATATATCGTAAAATCTTTGCAATTCTATTTCATTTCTGACCAGCTCTACACCATTTCCTCTTTGACCACTGTTGGTTTTGCACACCATGGGGAAGCCTATATGCTGGCTAATTTTGTCTAAATCAGACTCTGTATTTACAATTCCCATTTGAGGCAGGAACTGGGCATTGATATCCCTTAGCATGGCCTCCTTGTCTTCTTTAAAGAAACCACCATCCGGCAGGAATGAATTGACCTGCTTCGGGAAAAACATACTTTTATATTTCACACTTAACCAGGCATAATAAAGCAATAGAGGGGCATAAAACACCCTCCATGGCCAATATTCAAAATGCCTGATTTGTAAAGAAAGTAGCTTTAACCTTCTGCTCATATTATTGTTTAACTGCGGTCATACTGACTTTAATATTCACATCATCTCCCATACCAAGCGAGTTTCCGCCAAAGTCCCAATCTGTTCTATCAATGGTAAAATCCGCCTTAAAAAGGAGTTTATTTCCATTTTCAGTTATTGTAAAAGGCACTTTAACCAATTTTGATTTGTCTTTTAGCTTCACCTTAAAGCTAGCCTCGTACCTACTCGAAGATAGCTTTTTGATATCGCCCACTGATGCCATACTTACTCTAGGATACTTTTTTACCTCAAAAAATTCATCCTTCTCTTTTAAGTGTCTATCTCTGAGACTATTGTCTGTATCTATTGTTGAAGAGGCCACTGAGGCAGAAATACTTTGCGGTTCACCATTTTCAAATTTTAGGCCCACCTTCATTCCTTTCAAGGAGCCATTGACTGTGGCACCCAACATTTTTAAGTTGAAGTTGACAATTCCACTTACAGCTTTGTATTCCTGAGCTTGAATTGAGGTACTAACCAAAAGAAAGGCAACTAGTATTAATTGTAATTTTTTCATCGTTTTTTATTTCAATTTACTGAGTCCTCATCGCTTGAAATGTCAGCTGAATTACCTTGCTGAAAACTTTTGAATGTATTTTTCAAATCATTTCCACCAGTCGATCTTCCTGATTCTTCAGATCAAAATACTTGAACCGGACAGACTGATCTTTCTTGACTATCTGACTAATACTTACCGTCTTTATAAGACCCCTATCCAGACAAATACTATCGTCAGGATCACACTTGCCTCCTTCGTACTGAAAATTCAAAAGTTGCTCTTCAGTCGTTTCGAGACTATTTTTTTCTAAATGAGTATAATACCAATCTGCTCGTTTTACCCTTGCATGCTGATCATACAGTGTGCCTGAAGACCAAATTTGAGCTTGGGTGTGATCTATCTCAGAAAAAACTTTCCCTTTGTGCTCATCCCATCTGATCTCGGTTATCGCATTTTCAGCATTATGGTCAATTCTTACCAAAGTGAACGGCTCCATTCCCTCAAACTCAAAGGTTTTAAAGAAAACGGCCGGATCATTCTTCTTTAAAAAGTCAAAAATGATGAGTCCTCTACTCTGACGATAATTGCCTGTAGGAATATGTTTCTCATAACCACCATTTAGCAAGACCAGAGTTTGATTTTGATTAGTCCCTATCCAAGTGCCCCCTCCCACCGGGTCAATGGGGCAGATAATTTCCTGATTATGTCTGGTAAGCTGATCAGGAAAAAGAGCAGACTCTCTATTGATTGCCTCGTCTCTATTTGACCCTACAATGAAGTCGCCATTCCCACAAGGAAAGTAAGTTAATACGCACATGACTGCTTTTTTCTGTACCTGATGGTGCTATCTGCAACACCAAAATTTTTCTGACATTCCTTATCTGCAAAGTAGTTTTCCATACCGATTTTGATCAAAGCGAAATGGTGGATACTATGCTCATAAAGATAAATCAACTCACGACAGAAGGTACTTTCTGAAACGAACATGCGATCACCCATCAAATGCTCTAATTGTAGCCCACTTTGAATCTCACATTCCTCTATTTGAGTCATCAGGCCTTCCATCTTTTGAACTGCCTCAGCCGGTGAAACTTCAAGTTTTAAATCTCTTTTACGTTGATCGTAATTGACAGGAGAAGTTTCAAAGAGGCAAACATAAAACTCTAAAATATGGCGTACATGTTGGCCTATACTGGCTCCAGATAGCAGAGGCAGCTGTCTGCTGTATTCCTGAGGCTCAAACTGCTCTACCAAACAAATCAATTGGTCTAGAGGACTACAAAAAGCGGCATTTGAAGGGTGGGTATGCATATATTATAATTTACGTGAGAATCCGATGGACGGCATCAATGTTTTTAACCTGAAACGGTCATTATCATAAGTCAGCTTCTGTGAAGCTTTATATTCAATAAACTGAAAGCCTGCAGCGACCTTGATGGCAGTTTTTTCTCCCAACCATTTTCTAAAATAAAGCTCAGAATTCAGACTACCAATATCACTATCAGAGATGAGCAGAAGATTACCGGCTGTAGGTTTTAGTTCTTGCTCGGTCTGATGAAACTCAGTAGATTCCACAGCACTAAAAGTTCCGTTTTGTGCTTTTCCTACTGTAAAACCAAAGGCATCAATATTAAAACCAACCTCAGATTTTTTGAATTTATACTGCAATGTTATGACAGAGTTTAGAGCCAAAACCGAAGTTTGGTCCACTGAAAAAGTGTCTATCTTCTCAGGATTATACTCCGTAAAGAAAGCCACGATACTCTGCTTGCCAGATGTTAGCTTGGCTGGTGCAGTCAGATACTCATTTTGACCAGAGAAAAAGCCCGTAGCTCTCAGGCCAAAACCAAATTGAAAATGACCTTTACCATAAATCTTTTCCACCATTATTGAAGGAGAAACAGCATTCCTGGCGGCTACAGAAAAATTGAAGTTCGTTTGTTGTGCTTCCAGGCCCAAAGAAGTGAGTAAAAGCAAGAGGACAAATCCGTTTTTTAGCATAGTTTTATTTTTTTGATAAAGTAAACAGGAGTCAAAAAATGCTTGTGTCAGTTGGCTGACAAAACTCTATAAAAAAGCCTGTTCTAGTTTTACTTTATTTATACTAAGACGTTTACGGTCGTAAGTAATGATATCCTCTGATTTTAATTGATTAAGTAGACCCGTTACAGTTTGCCTGGTGGAGCAGATAAGACTTGAAATATCCTGATGGGTTAAATAGTTTGAAACCTCAATGATTTCTTCGGCATTATACTCTTCTTCTTGCCTAGCCATGTCTTGCAAAAAGAGCAGCATTCGGGTCCTTACATCTTTAAACATGATATTGCTGTAGCGATTCTCCATTCTTCTAAACCAAAGCCCCATCCACTTGGTGTATTTTATGGCTACCTCCGGTTTATTTTCAATAAACCTCTCAAAATCCGCCGCTTTGAAACTGCAGAAAACCACTTGATCAGTCAGTACGATAGCATACTCATTAGTATGGCTGGATTCCTCTTGTACCAGCTGTCCGAAAAGATCACCTTTCTGCAGAATGTCTTTGATTTGCTCATTACCGTATTCATCGATTCTGACAATTTTCACTTTGCCACTTTTAAGGGTGTAGATTCTCCCTTGGTTTTCATCTGAGAAAAAGATGATTTCTCCTCTCTTCGCCTTTTTGTATTTGGCAATGAAACATATCTCCTCCAAATCACGAGGGCTTAGATTTTTAAAGAGGTTATGGTCGTGTAAATACCAATAATGACTAGGTTGGTTCATATCGGGGCTTTATTTGACCTAGATACGAAATGCTCAAAATGAAAGTTTGGGTACTTTTTGCAGAAAATGATCCACTCAAAAGTTTGCACAAACTCAAATAGAATAAAATGATTAAGGCTCAACCCAAAATCCTTCAGTTAGGAATTTATGAGCCGAGCCCTATTATTGACCCTCCTCAGAGGCTATCATTTATGAAAGTTAATTCAATAAGTACTGTTAACCCTTCATCTCTTTCATTAAATCTGAAAGTATACTTACCCATTTTTCAGTAGACTGACGGTCTGGGGTGGTGTCCCAGCTATTCACTTTGCCAGTCCCTCCGAGGTAAATGCCATCTTTTCGTGTGATAAAATAAGCCCCGTTCGTAGCCAGTTTATAATTCACTTCCGTTTGAGGTACCAGACATGCCAATTGACCAGAAATCGGGTAGAGTTCCTCATCATTAAATATTGCTTTGGCACCCAAACCCATACAATTGACAATCACTTTCTCTTCCAGAGCATCTATATCCTCTAACGATTCTATGGGGTGTATTTTGACCTTTCCACCTCTAATCATAAAGTTATTTAAATGGAAATTCAGATAGCTGGGAATATTGAAGATCATATTGCTTCTGCGAATCACATAATCCTTTTTAAATGGATGGTCTTTTTTATCTAACTGAACCCAATCGGGTGCCAGGCCCAGATGAAAGACTTCAGATCCATAATGTCCGTCTTGCTTTGGTGCTTTATCTAATACACGGTATTCATCTCCCCAGTCAATGATATCATTTAATCCTAAACTCATCTGCATTCTCCTGAAAGAGAATCTACAGGCATCTTCCCAATTGGCTTGTATTTCAGGTGTTACTTTATCTTTGGCACAAACTCTGGAGCTAGGTGACCAGGTACCGGTAGCTAAGTTAGAGGTAACATTAGGAGGTACATCTTTGGTGTAAATGGTAACTTCATAGCCACTTTCTTGAAGCAAAGTGGCGGTAGCAATTCCCACAGTACCGCAGCCAAGTAGAGCCACTTTTTTATGTGGAGTGGTCTTCACCAGATTTCTCGCCTGGTTTCCTGTACCCCAGGAAAGAGACCAGCCACTGCCACCATGCCCGTAATTATGAATGATGGTCTTACTACCAAGTTCTGCTTTTTCTACCCTTGGACCAGACTCTCTAAAAGGCCTCAAACCTACTGTTTCTTTGATAATTCTATCTGAAGATAACTTGAGTTTGGGGATTGGTGTAAAGCCTTTATTGATGTAAAAATTCTTATCACCGTAAAGTTTTGGCCCACCTACACAGCCAGTGAGCCCTTCAGAACCTAATACTGCAGTAGCAATTCCTGCCTTCAGGAAAAAATCTCTTCTTTTCATTCAATAAGTAATAGTTAATAGAAGAAAATTATGACCTCGATATAGCATACCAAAATATTAATGGCATTATTTGCCTTTCATTACTTATATATTCTAACTTTTCTTACAATTATGAAATTTAACATTAGTTACTTTAAATTATTCATATCATTCGTTTCGTTTATCGTCTTCACTAATTCACTTTATGCTCAGGAAATCGTAATGAAGGGCAATCCGGCTTCTATAATTTCAAGCACTGCTCAGATACCGTCAAATGCAGAATATTTTTACACTAGCGGTTTTACTGCATTAGCTATTAAACCTGAACTGAAAGACGGAGAATATGAAAAATATGGTGACACCAAAACACAAGCCATTTCCGTATTAGAGCGACTAAAGTCTGCATTAGAAGCAGAAGGTTACTCTTTTAAGGATGTATTCTCGATGCATGTTTTTGTAGCACCAGATACTAAAAGCGGCGAATTTGATTTCAAAGGCTGGAATGAAGCCTACAAGCAATACTTTGGCACAGAAGAAACTCCAAATAAACCTATTAGAGCTACAGTTGGGGTAGCGACCTTGGTAAATCCGCATAAGTTTATAGAGATTGAGGTCATTGCGGCGAAATCCCCGCGTTAGTCTATTAAATGACAGAAGAGGATAAGAATTTTAAGAGGAATAATTTAATTGCAATACAATCATCTCTTGCCGCAGGCAAAAGGTGTATATATTCAACCATAACCCTCTTGAAATAAATGCAAGTCAAAGAAGACATTGCCCCCGATGACCTATCTGGTCTTTTAAAGAACTTCTGGCTACTCAGTGGTCACAAAATAAAATCAATTGAGAATGAATACGACACCTCAAAAGGTGCTCCTGTGTTTACCGTTAATGGAAAATACAGCTCCCGAGGCTGGACCGAATGGACTGAAGGCTTTCAATATGGCTCTGCCCTATTGCAGTTTGAGGCTACCGGTGATGAAGAATTTCTGGAAATAGGTCGCTCAAAAACATTGAGCAAAATGGCTCCGCACCTAACACATATAGGTGTGCATGATCATGGCTTTAATAATATCAGTACCTACGGTAATCTACTGAGGTTCATGAAAGAAGGCCTTATTCCACAGAACGACTGGGAGCAACACTTTTATGAATTAGCTTTGAAAAACAGCGGTGCAATTCAAGCCTCCAGATGGACTAATACCGTGGATGGTGGCTATATCTACTCCTTCAATGGACCGCATTCCTTATTCGTGGATACTATTCGTTCGGTTCGTATTTTGATTTTAAGTCACTTATTAGGTCATCAGCTCAAAGGCGAAAACGATCAAAGTATCAATCTGCTAGAACGCGGCATCAAACACATACTTTCCACTGCCAAATACAATGTTTATTACGGAGAAGGAAGGGACAGCCATGATGTTTGGGGAAGAACAGCACACGAGTGTATTTTCAATACGAACGACGGGAACTTCAGAGCTCCAAATGCTCAGCAAGGCTTTAGCGGTTTCACCACCTGGACACGTGGCCTAGCCTGGGCTCTATGTGGTTTTGCAGAAGAACTGGAGATCATGCAAAAACTGCCGGAAAGCGAATTTGAGGGTATCATTAATAAAGCGGAACTGATTGAGGTATTAATGAAAGGTGCAGAAGCAACCTGCGACTTTTACCTTGAAAATTCTGCATTAGATGGCATCACTTATTGGGATACGGGTGCTCCGCAACTTTATAAATTGGGTGACTACACGAAGGAAAAGTCAAACCCATACAATAAGTTTGAACCAATTGACAGTACTGCCTCGGCTATTTCGGCTCAAGGCTTAATACGTTTCGGTAGACTGACCGGGAATGAAACTTACCTTAAAGCCGGGCTTACTATAGCAGAGACGCTCTTACAAGAACCTTATATCTCATCTGAAGAGAGCCATCAAGGTATATTACTCCATAGCATTTACCACCAACCGAACGGCTGGGACAATATACCTTCTGGTCAAAAAATAGCTTGCCATGAAAGCAGCATGTGGGGCGATTATCACATGAGAGAGCTGGCTATTCAAATTGGCCGCATGGCTGATAATAAGACAGCTTACGCATTTTTCAACTGCCTGAAAGACTACAGAAACCTATGAGCAAAAAGAACAAACCAAAATATACCCGAATAGCACAGCTAAAAACAGAAGAACAATTCACCGATCATTTGGCAAACATCGGTACCAGCATGCCCTTTAGTACTAAAGTAAGCTCTGGAGACGAATCTGTTTTCGCTGAAAAAATCAATCTGAGATCTGGTTCAGAGATAGGAAACCGGTTCTGTATACTTCCTATGGAAGGCTGGGACGGCACCACTGACGGAAAACCCTCTGTACATACCAAAAGACGATGGAAGCATTTCGCCATCAGCGGTGCCAAGCTACTTTTTGGCTGTGAGGCCGTAGCTGTTAATCCAGAAGGGCGAGCTAACCCAAATCAGCTGATGATCAATGAGGCCAACTTTAAAGACTTCAAAGATTTAAACAGGATGCTTTACAGAGAGCACGAAGCAGCTTTTGGGAATACAGAGGATTTTGTGGTTGGCCTACAGTTGACGCATTCCGGGCGTTTTTGTAAGCCATTTGATCAGAAAAAAATGGAGCCTAAAATTCTTTATTATCATCCGGTTTTAAATGATAAGCAAGGCCTAGGAGAAGATTACCCCATACTCACAGACGAGTATATCGACGGCCTGATTCAAGACTATGTGAAAGCGGCGGTTTTGGCTCAAAAAGCTGGTTTTGACTTCGTGGATATTAAACATTGCCATGGCTACCTAGGTCACGAGTTTCTTTCATCTTATGATCGCCCCGGCAAATACGGAGGTAGTTTTGAGAACAGAACCCGTTTTTTGAGAGATATCGTATCGGGAATTAAAAAGGCTGCCCCGGGTCTCCAAATGGGCATTAGACTGAGTGCATTCGACTGGATGCCTTTTAAACAAGGAGAAGAAGGAGTGGGTGAACCTTCTACAAGTGGTGAATATAAATATGCCTTTGGCGGAGCCAATGATGGACTCTCTGAGGATTTGAATGAAACTGTTGCCTTTATTCAATTGGCTAAAGAATTGGGTATAGAAATGATCTGCGTTACAGGCGGTAGTCCGTATTACAACCCACATATAATCAGACCTGCTTTATTTCCTCCTTCTGATGGCTATTTGCCGCCAGAAGATCCGCTTATTGGTGTAGCCAGGCAAATCAAAGTTACGGCTGAAATAAAATCTCATTTTCCTGATATGGTCATCATCGGTTCTGCTTACTCTTACCTGCAGGAGTGGCTGCCAAATGTGGCTCAAGCAGTGCTTGAAGAGAAAAAAGCAGACATGGTAGGTTTTGGAAGAATGGTTTTAAGCTATCCTGAAATGCCATCAGATATCTTAAAAGGTGAAGTTTATAAGCGAACCAAGATTTGCAGAACCTTCTCCGACTGCACCACAGGCCCCAGAAATGCCATGATATCAGGTTGTTTCCCTCTTGACCCATATTATAAAGAAATGCCTGAGGCTAAAGTTGTTAAAGAAATCAGAAGTAGTTTATAGAAATGAATAAAGTTGCATTAGTTACCGGAGGAAGTAGAGGAATAGGGCTAGGAATAGCAGAAAAACTGGCCGAAGCAGGTTTCGACCTAGCCATCAATGGAGTAAGGGATGAAAGTGGGGTCACGGAGGTTCTGGAAGCTATCAGAAAATATGGAAACAAGGTAATATATGCCCAGGGGAATATAGCCAAAGCCGAAGATCGTCAATCGATAGTTGACAAAGTCATGAGCGAACTGGGTCAGCTAAACCTAATGGTCAATAATGCAGGGGTAGCACCTAAGGTGAGAAAAGATATGCTTGAGATAAATGAGGAGGACTTCGACTATATGATGAGCATAAACCAAAAAGGCACTTTCTTTATGGCTCAGTTGGCCACCAAAGAAATGATTAAGCAAAAAGAGGCGAATCCTGATTATGAAGGGATGCTCATCAATATCACTTCTATTTCTGCCAGAACAGCCTCTACGCAGCGAGTGGAATATTGCATGGCAAAAGCCAGTCTGAGTATCATGAGCACTTCTTTTGCTGTCAAGCTAGCCGATTATCAAATCCCGGTTTATGAAGTTCAGCCAGGTATTATAGAAACAGATATGACTGCGGTAGTCAATGAGAAATACACAAAACTGGCTCAGGATGGTGTGGTTTTAGAAAAACGAATGGGAAGACCTGATGATATTGGCAAAGTAGTAGCTTCCTTAGCTACTGGTGGTCTCCCCTACTGCACTGGTCAGACCATTGTACCTGACGGCGGTATGGGTATTTGGCGATTGTAAATCGTATATTTGGCAAGTACCAATTCATCCTATGAAAAAACTTGCCTTACTTCTTATTCCATCTTTATTATTCATCGCTTGCGAACCTCAGGAAAATTCTAAGCAAAATGAGCTGGATCTTTTAGCCATCTCATATGTTAGAACCTGTCTGGAAATAGGCCAATACGATGGTGACTTTGTGGATGCCTATTATGGGCCTGATAGTTTAAAGCCAATCGAACCCCAAAAAGATGAAATACCGACGTTGGTACTTCTAAATAAAGTACGAGGCTTACAAAGTAGCTTACAGAACTTCATTAAAAACACTGAAAATGAGGAGGATGTCAATAGAGCAAGTTTTATTCTAGCACAATTAGTAGCCACCGAAGAGCGTCTCAATATCATCAGCGGTAATACCTCAGACTTTGATGAAGAATCTAAGAAACTTTTTGGAGTAGCGGCTCCTTCATATGACACCTCTCATTTTGAAGAAATCATCGCCAAGCTAGAAGACGTTTTACCTGGTAGTGGAGATCTTAAAACCAGATATGCAGAACTATCAGAAAAGTTCATCATTCCTACAGTACGACTGGACACAGTCTTACAAGCTGCTATTGCCGAAGCTAGACGACAAACGAAATTACATTACCCCATCCCGGAAAACGAGAGTTTTAATTTGGAGTATGTCGGTGACAAAGCTTGGAGCGGTTATAATTGGTATCAGGGCAATTACACAAGCCTCATTCAAATGAATACTGATTTCCCTATCTCCATTGAACGTGTTATAGATGTGGGTAGCCATGAGAGTTATCCGGGACATCACGTCTATAATATGCTTCTGGAGCAAAAGCTCTATAATGAAAAGGGCTATATCGAAACATCTATCTATCCGCTATTTAGTCCGCAGTCGTTTATTGCTGAAGGTTCAGCGAATTATGGAATAGAATTGGCTTTTCCGGAGCAAGAAAAAATTGCATTCTGTAAAAACACGCTTTTACCACTGGCAAACTTAGACACAACAGGTATAACGGCCTATTTTAAGGCTCTGGAGGCTGTTTCTGAACTTAACTATGCTGGAAACGAAGTAGCCAGAGGCATATTAAATGGTACGATGACCGAAGAAGAAGGCATAGATTATCTGATTAATTACGGTTTTTATAGCCCGGAAAAAGCAGAGCAAAGAATAGCATTTACAAAGAAATACAGGTCGTATGTCATTAATTATAACTATGGTAAAGACCTGGTAGATAAGTATGTAGCTTCTAATTCAAAAGATCAGGACTCCAGATGGGAAGCCTTTGGAGATTTATTGAGTCGACAAGTATTGCCCATCGATTTAGTAGAAAATTAACGTCTAACTTTAAACCTTTTTAAGTTAGACAACGTTATTGTCATGAGAAATTAATGATATCATGGCAAAACAAAAAAAATCGATTTTAGAAGCATATATGCATTCGGTTCTTGAAAACGGAAAAGAACCCGAGAATGTCTACAAGTTCTGTTCAGAAAATGGCTTCAAGGAGCCTGACTTCTATCAAGAGTACGGTTCTCTAGAAGCCGTCAAAAAAAGTGTTTTCACTACTTTCTTTCATAAAACGAGAGAGCTTCTTGAAAAGAATGAAGAATACCATACGTATGATTCAAGAGAAAAACTACTCAGTTTCTACTACACGTTTTTCGAATTGCTGACAGCAAACAGAAGTTACGTGCTTGCGGTACTTCCTTCCAACATCAAGGAATTCAATAAACTGGAACAATTGAAAGGACTAAGAGAAGCCTTTAATGATTTCTCCAAAGACATTTTCAGCAAACATATTGAATCAGAGGCAGAACGATTAGAGAAATTCAAGGCAGGCACTTTTCAGGAAGCAGCTTGGGCTCAATTGCTAATTGTTATGAGATTTTGGGTAAATGACGAGTCTGCTGGCTTTGAGAAAACTGATATTTTCATAGAGAAAGCGATAAAGGCGACTTTCGATTTGGTTGAAAATACACCAATTAAATCAGTGTTAGATCTAGGTAAATTTCTTTTCAAAGAGGCCACAGCATAATATATGAATACCATTGATAGCATACCTACCGGCAAAATAAGCAGGGCTGCTAAACTGGTGAAAACCGGTGTAAAAGTCGGAGGAAATTACTTAAAGTATTACGGTGAAAAAATCGTAAGTCCGGATACGGCCAAGGAACATTTGAATGAATCAAATGCCGAAGACATATACGACGGACTGAAAAGTTTGAAGGGCTCCGCTCTTAAAGCTGCTCAAATGTTGAGCATGGAAAAAAACCTTCTTCCAAATGCATACGTCGAGAAGTTTTCCCTTTCCCAGTTTTCTGTTCCTCCTCTTTCTGCACCTTTAGTGATAAAGACATTCAAAAAGTACTTTGGAAAAAGACCAGATGAACTGTTTGATGAATTTACAAGTAATTCTGTGAATGCGGCCAGTATTGGTCAGGTTCACCGAGCGGTTAAAAACGGAAAAAAGTTGGCAGTTAAGATTCAATACCCTGGTGTAGCAGAGAGTATTTCATCCGATCTCGCAATTGTCAAGCCGATTGCCGTAAGGATGTTTAACCTGCAGGGTGCAGACAGCGATAAGTATTTCAAAGAGGTTGAAATAAAACTAAAAGAAGAAACAGACTATCAGCTGGAGCTGAAACAGAGTAAAGAGATCTCAAATGCTTGTTCTGCTATTCCTAACCTGAAATTCCCAGCTTACTATGCTGAGTTTTCAACGGACAGAATTCTCACCATGGACTGGATGGACGGCGTGCATCTAAGCGAATGGACAAAGACTAACTCTTCACAGGAAGCTGCAGACAAAGTAGGTCAGACGCTATGGGACTTCTATTTGTTTCAGATTCATCAGTTAAGAAAAGTTCATGCAGATCCTCATCCTGGTAATTTTTTAATCAGTGAAAACGATGAGCTCATCGCCATAGACTTTGGCTGTATGAAGGAGATTCCCGACGACTTCTACGAACCGTACTTTGAGTTGGCTAAAGCTGAGAATATTTCTAATCCAGAAAAATTACAAAGGGGATTGATGGAACTTGAAATCCTGAGATCTGATGACTCCCCAGAGGAGCAAAAGTATTTTACCAAGTTATTCTCTGAAATGCTGGGCCTATTCTCGAAACCTTTTAATTCTGAAGTATTTGACTTTTCAGATAAAGAGTTCTTTGGAGCCATAGCAGCCTTAGGAGAAAAATATGCCAAGAGTACTGAACTCCGTAAAATGAATGGTAACAGAGGAAGTAAACACTTCTTGTATATCAATAGGACCTTTTTTGGTTTGTATAACCTTTTGCACGAGCTAAAGGCAAAAGTAGAAATCAACTCATTTCAAAAGTTCATGTGATGGATAAAATCAGTAAAGGTGACATATTGAGCTATCCCAGACTTTACAGAGCCAACCTCATTAATTCTCTGTCTGGTTATAAGTCTGCAAATCTTATAGGTACACTTTCACCAAATGGTACTGAAAACCTCGGCACATTTTCATCTGTCATACATTTGGGTTCAGATCCGGCTTTGTTGGGGTTTATTTTAAGACCACCTACAGTACCGAGAAATACTTACGAAAACTTAAAAAGAAGTAAGTATTACACTATAAATCATATTGCCAAAGATTTCTTGGCCGAGGCTCATCATTGCTCAGCAAAATACGCTGAAGATATCTCAGAGTTTGAAAGAACAGGGCTTACACCACTTTATCGAAATGACTGGCCCGCCCCATTTGTGGCAGAAAGTCCGGTCCAGTTGATGCTGAAATTCAAAGAAGAAGTCCCGATCAAAGTCAATAATACCATCATGATCATAGGAGAAGTGGAAGCCATATACCTGCAAGATGGACTGCTTCAAGATGACGGTTTTGTGAATCTTCAAAAAGGAGAGGTAGCGTGTATTAATGGATTGGATGCTTACTGTTTACCCAACCAGGAAAAGCGATTTGCCTACACCAGACCTTTTGAGATGGTAAAAGAACTTTGATGAAAGCACATCTACCCAGTAAAATTTGTCCGGTTTGTCACAGACCATTTACATGGCGAAAGAAATGGGAAAAGAATTGGGATGAGGTGAAATACTGCAGCAAAAGATGCAGTGGTCAACGATCAAAAGTCAATGAAAAAACTTAGATTAATTCTTGGTGATCAATTGAATAGCGAGCATTCATGGTTCAAGTCCAAGGATGAGAAAACTATATATTGTCTAATGGAAATTAGGCAAGAAACAGATTATGTTAAACACCATATTCTCAAAATAGCTGGCTTTTTTCTTGCCATGAGAAGCTTTGCGAAAAAACTTGAGAATATGGGACATCAAGTAGTCTACCTTCAAATTGATGATAAATCAAACACTCAGTCGCTTACAGAGAATTTAAAATCTCTTATCAGCGAGTATGAGGTACAGAAGTTTGAATATCAACTACCTGACGAATATCGACTAGATCAACAATTGAATGACTTTTGTGGTGATTTGAGTATAGAGTACGGGTGTTTTGACACTGAGCATTTTTATACCTCTAGAAAGGACGTAAAAGAATTCTTCAAAAAGAAGAAAACGTATCTCATGGAATCCTTTTACAGGTCAATGCGTAAGAAGCATGATATTCTTTTGCATGACGCAGAACCTGTCGGTGGAAAATGGAATTACGACAAGAGTAACCAAAAGAAATGGAAAAATGATACGCTTGTTCCTGCACCCAAAGAGTTTGACCATGATATCTCAGACTTACTTGAAATAATCACGAAGGAAGAAATAAGCTTTATTGGCAAAAAAAAGAAGCGTTTCCCCTTTCCTATCAGCAGAGATGAAGCTCTAGACCAACTAAATTATTTTTGCGAAAACCTTCTCGTACATTTCGGAGATTATCAGGATGCCATGCATACCGACAATGAAATGCTTTATCATTCTGGTCTCTCTTTTGCCCTCAATCTGAAGTTAATCTCACCGAAAGAAGTCGTAGAAAAAGTAGAGAGATATTACCTTCAACACCAGGATGAGATCGATATTTCTCAGGTAGAAGGCTTCATCAGACAGATTATAGGATGGAGAGAGTTTATGAGAGGTATTTATTGGGCAGAAATGCCTGAATATGCTGATCTGAATAGCCTTGATAACAACAACAAACTTCCCGAATTCTACTGGACTGGCAAGACAAAAATGAATTGTCTGAAAACCAGCATCAATAGCTCATTGAAAAATGCTTATGCCCATCATATTCAACGATTGATGATTACAGGCAATTTTGCTTTGCTAGCTCAAATACACCCCGATGAAGTGGACGCTTGGTATTTAGGCATATATATAGATGCGATAGAATGGGTACAGTTACCAAATACACGTGGGATGAGTCAATGGGCAGATGCCGGTAAACTAGCCACTAAGCCGTATGTTTCCAGCGGCTCTTATATCCATAAAATGAGCAATTACTGTGATTCTTGCTATTATGATCGCAAGAAAAAAGTGGATGATAAAGCATGCCCATTTAATAGCCTCTATTGGAATTTCCTGGATGAGAAAAAAGCCTATTTCGAGAATAACCCAAGGATGGGAATGATGCTTTCAATGCTCAAAAAAATTGATAATAAGGAGCTAAAATCCATCAAAGAGAGGGCAACAAAAATCATTGCAAATCCGGATGAGTATTAAGCCAGACATAAATATCGTTTGGTTTAAGAGAGACCTGAGACTTGAAGATAATGAGGCTGTCCATCTGGCTTTAAAAGAGAAACTACCCGTTGTTTTCATTTATATATTTGAGCCATCCTTAATCAGAGATCCGCATTACAGCTTCAGACATTGGAACTTCGTTAGGGAATCATTGATAGACCTGCAGAAACAACTTCAAAGTCTAGGTTCAGAGCTTTACATTTATAAAAGTGAAGCTATAGACACTTTCGAAACTTTGAATAAAAGCTTCAAAATCAATTCTGTTTTTTCACATCAGGAAACTGGCATTGGCTTGACTTTCGAACGAGATAAAATGTTAGTTCCTTTTTTTAAGAACAAAGGAATAGTCTGGCACGAGAACGTTAATAATGGCGTTTTCCGAGGTCTTTCCAACAGAAAAGATTGGCGAAAGGAATGGTATGGCTACATGAAGTCTCCTATATTTACCTACTCATTTCAAAATGAGAATTTACTTTCAGAGGAAATCAGAGGAAAGCTATTAAACGTACCAGACATATTTGAGCTAAACGAACATATAGCTCCTTTACATTTACAAAAAGGTGGAAGACTTACGGCTAAGAAGTACCTTAAAAGTTTCTTTGCAGAACGATACATAAGCTACAATAAAAACATTTCCAAGCCCGAATACTCACGTAAAAGTTGCTCAAGACTCTCTCCTTATCTGGCATGGGGAAATCTAAGCATTAGGGAAGTCTGGCAAGAAGCCAAACAATTAGCGGAGAATGGAGGTAAGAAAAGAGACTTGAATGCATTTACTTCCAGACTTCGCTGGCAAGCTCATTTCATTCAAAAGTTTGAGATGGAATGCGGGATGGAATTTAGATCTGTCAATAAAGCTTATTGGTCTTTAGAGAAACCGATAAATCAAGACTTTATTGATGCATGGAAAACTGGTCAAACGGGTTTTCCTCTGATAGATGCCTGTATGCGGTGCCTGATACATACAGGGTATCTCAATTTCAGGATGCGAGCATTGGTCGTCAGTTTTTTCACCCATTTACTATGGCAGCCCTGGCAAGAAGCTACTGAACATTTGGCAACCTTATTTTTGGATTTCGAACCCGGTATTCATTTCCCTCAAATACAAATGCAAACCGGTGAGACGGGCATCAATACCATCAGAATTTATAACCCAACATTAAACGGAGAAAAGCATGATCCAGAAGGCGAATTTATTAGAAAGTGGGTTCCGGAGCTTAAAAATATACCGTTGCAGAACATACACGAACCGTCAAAAATAACCCAATTAGAGCAAATGTCCATTGGTTTTGAATTAGGAAAAGATTATCCATTTCCAATCATTGACCAAAAAGTGAACAGAAAAGAAGCTAGCACCAAGCTTTGGGGCATGAAATCGAAGAAATCCACTAAAAAGGAGTCAAAACGTATTTTGGAGAAACATACTATACCTGGCAGACAAATATGGGATTAAACGAAAGAGATACCGACAGAATTATAGAAATGGCCTGGGAGGACCGCACTCCATTTGATGCCATAGAAGCTCAATTTGGTATACCCGAAAAAGAAGTCATTAAACTCATGCGTAAAGAAATGAAGCCTACCAGCTTCAAGATGTGGAGAAAGAGAGTCAGCGGTCGTAAAACGAAACACCTCGCCCAATCAGCTCGTCAAAACCCACGCTTCAAAAGCTCAGCCCAACGAGACATTACCGGCAATAAGATTAGTAAGAGGTAGTTATACCCATATTCCAAATTTGAAATAATTAATAACGCGTCTTAAAAGGCTGGGCGAAAATCGATTTCTGATATAATTCGTAACGAATTTATTTGGTTTGAGATCTACATCAAATTTAAGAATATGCTCTTCATGCAAATTCGTATCATAGCGGGTGGTTCGAATAAAGTTAAAGTTTGTTCCGCTTCCATCTGTTCCTATGTTGCGTACTTTTGAATATTTGGGAACCACACAATATCCATCCAGTAAATAATGATGATAACTCCATCTTACAGCCCAGGAGTCTATCAATCCTTTTCTTTGCTTCATAAGCATGGGCATCAGATCACGCCCACCATCCAGAAATTTATAAATTTCGTTCTTATCAGAAATAAAACTGTTGTAAGATTTCAATTCCCAATCAACTCCAAACCATTTGTCTTTCCACGTACCCCACCCCCAGGAGGATGCTCGTTTAACCATATTAAGTTCTTCTGCACCCTGCACATCCTCCAATCCAAGTGAATATCCTGAAACAGATAGTATGTCTTTTCTACTCTTATAAGCCTCAAAAGACTCATTCATAAATTTTAAAAAATCGCGAGTGACCAGTATGTCATCTTCCAGAACAATAACACTTTTATGAGATCTTAGAATCAATGAAACCCCCTCAATAACTGAGGATGCCAGTCCTTTATTTACGGGACTTTCGAAAACTTGAACCCTTTTAAAACCAGATACTTTACTGATTTGCTCTCTTACTTCAGAAACCTTCTCAGCATCATTACTATTGCCTTCCCTTGGCCCATCTGAGAAAATAAATAGCTCACTTTCGGCTACAAGATCATTTTTTTTAAGTGAAATTATAGTTTTCTCAAGATGATCTGGCCTATTAAAACAAAAAAGAGCTATCGGTGATTTCAATGAAGTTTTTTTTATTATTTGCAGATGTTTATTTACATCCAAATTAACAGAAAAATACCCAATGTAATGGGCCAGATTGGCTCAAATACCTAATGTCTGTAATAAAGAGACAAACTATCCTGGGAACCATATATGCCTATGGCGGAGTGGCTATTGGAACAATAACCCAAGGCTTCATTATTCCTAATTACCTAAGTACAGAGGAAAATGGCTTATTAGCATTGCTCCTTAGTTGGGTACTCATTATGAGTTTTGTTGTAAATCTTGGTTTTACATCGGCTGGTACGAGATATTTTGATTTGTTTAGGAATAACTCTAAAAATCATAACGGATTCCTTTTCAATGGTTTTATATTCATAGTAATAGGTTCTATTCTAGCTGGTATAATTTTATATACTTTTAAACATCAAATTACGAGTTCAGCGAAAGAACAAAGCTCACTTTTCAAAGACTATTTTGATCTGATTCTTCCTTTAACAATCATAACCGCTTTCTTCAACCTTTTTGATAATTATGCCAAGGGTTTGTATGATACTGTTACAGGTAATTTTCTAAGTCAGTTTCTGCAAAGGTTTCTCGTTTTAGTCGCAATTATACTTTATGTAACCAAACTCCTAAATCGAGATTTATTTGTAGCCTTTTGGGCCTGTGCTATTGCTCTACCTAGTCTTTTTATGTTTCTGCATGTAATTCGATTAGGTAATTTCAGTATAAAACCAACAAGCTTCTTTTGGGATTCTGACTTCAAAAGTAAATTTGCCTCCTTTGCCGGTTTTAGTATTGTTACTGGATTATCATCAATTGTTATTACGAAGTTAGACACATTAATGGTTTATGATTATTTGGGGCTAGGCAAAACGGGAATATATAATACGTGCCTGTTTTTTGGGAGTGTAATGACTATGTCCTATAATATTAGTATCAAAGCTTCTTCTGCAATCGTCATCAATGCAATCGAGAATAATGACTTGAAAAAAGTGGAACAAATCTTCAAAAAAAGTAGTACCACCCAATTGATATTTGGGACGATATTATTGATGCTTGTATGGATTAATATTGATACACTATTTCTTTTTATTAAAGAAGAGTATAGTATAGGTAAGACAGTACTTATAATAATTGGTCTTGCCAAACTGTATGATCTTGCCTCAGGTATTAATAGCCTGATATTAGGGTACTCAAAATATTATAAGTACGACTCTTTCCTGGTCATCTCCTTTGTAGGTTTACTATTTGTATTAAACCATTTTTTGATTCCTCAATATGGTTTAAATGGAGCCGCTATTGCCGCATTCATAGCTACTCTATATTATAATAGTATGAGAAACTATTTCATCTGGAGGTTTTTCAGGATTCATCCATTCAGAATTTCCTCACTTTATATAATTATAATCGGTGGTGTGGGAGTATTACTGGGTATGCAATTACCCGACCTAAATCAATCTATCTATCTTCTTATTCTATCTTTAGCTTATAAGAGTGCTCTAATAGGCGGTTCATTTATTCTGATTATTTACCTACTAAATATTTCAGAAGAAATAAATGTGACGATCAATAAAGGGCTCAAAAAACTATTACCTTTTTTGAAGAACAAAAATTCCGCATCCTAGCTTACATCCACAGTTAGTTTGGATCATTTTATCGGTCAGAGCAACGTCTTCATGAAGTTGATCATTATCATCGATATAAGAAAAAGTAAGAAGCTCATACCTTTCAGCGAACAGCTCCAAAAGGTACTCTATACCAAATACACGATGAGCATTAAATTCAACCCTTGAAGGACCAATTTGAGTTGAAAAATAAAAAGTACCTCCAGGTTTTAAATAAGAATAAAGACTATCTAATCCTTTAAGGTGACCATCAATATCAATATCATCACCGTATCTGCCAAGACCAAAATGTTCAATAGTATGAAGACAGGAAAGGGAATCGGTTATTTCTAAAAATTCTTCAGATGCCTTCATTAAATCTCGCTGGATAAAATTGACATTTGAAATTTTATTTTCTAATGGCCTGATATCAAAAACATCAACCTCGCGAAAAGTAGCTAAATGAGCAACAAAACCGTCAATTCTCGAACCAACATCGATATGTCTTACGGGGCTTTTCTTGTAAATCAAACTTGCAACATACAAATCCTGATAAAAATATTGCCCTCTGGCAGAACCACTCTGATCAGTTTTATCCTTTAAAATTGGATAATAAGAGAATTTCCAATTAGGATACTTTGCTCTAAACTCGCTTTTAAATAATTTTCTTTCTCTTAAAAAAGGAAAAAGACTTTTTAAATTACTAAAGAACTCTTCCGGATAAATGCCAAGGTATGACAAGGCAAACTTCAACAACTTATTTACTCTTTCCATTTTAAAAAATTCAACGTAGATTAAGCTTAAACCCTTATAACTTCCTTAGGTAAACCTATTTTAATTGCTGTTTCAGCAAAACTACTTTTTGTATTGCATATTATCTTTTGACATTTAGACAACGCCAAAATATCAGTGTAAGCCCCAATTATTCCTGCCGAAGAATTTCTTGACAAATCTGTTTTTTGTGTTGAGATTTTACGACCATATTTCTTGACAAATTCTTCTTTTACTTCAGAGTCATCAGTTGCCAGATAGATAGATAAATCTAAATTCTTTGATAACTCTTTTTCTAATGCCTCATGATATGAATTAAGATCTGATTCGGCAATTATATCAATGTGGTCTGTCCTTCTTATATGTACGCCAATTGTATTCTTGTTTACATTTAAGTCTCCAAGCCTTTTTTGAATCTCAAGCGAAGGAATAAAATTGTCAAAGGAATCAAAAGAATAGAATTGAAAGCAAGTAGCAAGAAAAACATTTTCCTTGCCATTTAAGCGTGTATAATTCCTGTTTTTGAACATCTCCCTAACGTCCTCATCAAAGAGGACTTCATCAAAAAAAAAGTTGAGAATTGCTCTGTAGAGCTTTGAATATTTCAGTATGTAAATATGCTTAACAAAGTGTCTTATGAACCAATACTTCAAACCTTTGGTGAGCTGAAAGCTAAAACCTGTATCATAGAATATTTCCTTAAGAGAGGCATTTAGTTCAGCTTTTTCTAACCAGGCTACCTCTGTAGCAAAACCTTTATCTTTGGATAAATAAAATGCTGAGTTTAATACCCTCATTCTATTTCCTAAGCCACCGAACGGAACAACTGTCAAATGTTTCATTCACTTGATTTTCTTATGGCCAAATAGTTTGAATAGGCAAAAATCTCAAGAGAATCAGAGTACGTTCTAATCTCTGACAAGCCATTCTTTAAAACTCTATAAATATCAAAAGACGGACTAAGCAAGTCCCAGAAATCTTTGATGAACACTCGTGGTGCAATTTGAGTACCCCCAAATTCAAACTGAATATGTTCTATAATTCCTGAATCAATTGATTTCTTAGCTCCTTTTAAAACATTCAAATCGTATCCCTCTACATCAATTTTTAGGAGATCAATTTCACTGATTTTGTTCTGTTCCAAATAAGCGTCTAAAGTTTCGATTTGAACTTTCTCAATTGCGGTACTTAAATTACCTTGTTGATATGCAGAGGCAAATGTGGAAGTTTCATCATCTCCATAAAAAGTAATCTCTTCCGAAGCAGAACCTAAACCAAAGGAATTGAGTCTAACATTTTCAAAATCACCAACATTATTTTGAAGCATTTTAAAACTTTGACTTGAAGGTTCAAAACAGTGTATTAAGCTTCTTGAAGAGAGTGTTTTATATACTAAACTAGCATACTGACCAACATTAGCTCCTACATCAAAAATTACCAGTTCTTTGTGATTTTTTTTCTCTGAAACAATCTTCAAAACATAGTCCTCTCCACTTCCTACAATATTAAAATTCATTCCCTTGAGTGAAAGGTAGTAGAGCTTTCTAAATAACCACTGTAATTGTTTAAGACCATAAAGGTATTTCATGTACCTACTTTTTGATAACACCTACGAGAATCACCCCGAATAAGACAACAGTCAATACTGAAGAAATCAAATCGACGAATTTACCTTTTGCAATTGAATTAGGTTTGAATTCAAAGACAACTTCATGTTCACCTGAAGGTACTTCCAAACCTCTCAGTACATAGTTTACTCGATAGTGAGACACCTCTCTGCCATCTATGTAAGACTTCCAATCCTTGTTGCCACGGTAAAAAATCTCAGAAAAAACTACAAAACCATTTTCTGAAGATTGTGTTTTATAGCTTAATCTATTAGGCTCATAGGTAATTAATTCAACAGTACTGTTGCTATCTGTAGAATATGATTTTGACTCGCTCAAAAATTCATCAACCACCACTGCAGTTTTAGATAAATCCATTGAGCCAGTTTTTTGTAATTCCTCGTTAGCATTTTCAACCACCAAAAGAGAGTCTACAAACCAGGCATTACCCAATCTACCAGTATTTAGATTGGCTACGAGTCCATTCTCACTGTTCTGAATAAGGTATTTTGTGTTAAGCATATTAATTACACCCATATTTAACCGTCCATCCTTAATCATTTCATTCTCCACTAACTCGTTATATTTCATCAGCTTAGACCCATGATAACCGCCTAAAGACTTGTGATAATAAGAATCGCGAGCATCACTCATAAAACCACTTGGAGAGGCCAAATTTAAAACTCTAAAATTCAATTCATCGTCTTGCAAGATGGTTTGGTCTGCGGCGGTAGGCTCAAAAGTTTGGCTATTCACCTTAAACTTGCTTTGGAAATCATCGTTATTAAAATACCTTTTCCCAACTGATATTAAATCAAAAGAGCACAGAGTTAAAATGAGAATTGAAAAAACGATGGGTTTGATTCTGGAAGAAATAAATAGAAAAACAAAAAGAATGGTTATAAGGATCAAGAAAAGGCCTCTAATAATGTCTGAAAGAGCCATTGATGCTCTATCATCTCTAAGTGAAGCGATAACCTGACCAGCAAAATCCTGACCGAGAGAAGGACTCAAACTTTGTAATAATGAATCATCTCTTAAGCTTATATAATCAACACCTAAATACCCAATTAGACAAAGGCCAAAAACTATTGCTAAAGAATAAACCAACGGCATCTTAATTTTTGATGGATCTAGTTTTTCTTTTATGAGATTATTTAAGGTCACCCCTGCTCCCCAAACCAGCATGAAATGAACCAAAATAAGAATCATACTTACTGCCCTAAACTTGTTATAACCTGGGAAATAGTCAAATAAGAAATAATTAAGTGATGGCAAATTACTACCCCAAGACATAAATATTAAAAGGAATACAGTCCCTAGATGAAACCATTTCCATTTTCCAGGCAGAATGAATAACCCAAGAATAAACAAGAAAATAACTATTATTCCTGAATAAGCTGGCCCTGCAGTGGAGCTTTGATCTCCATGATAAAGAGGCAAATTAGACACAAAAGCCAAGGCATTAGTTCTATCTACTCCTTTAGAGGTAAGTACTCGGTAAGTTTCAGAATCTTCATCTAAAGAACCTATTGAACTTCCACCCATAAGGTTTGGCACCATTAGGTTTAGTGTTTCTGCAATACCATAACTCCATGAAAACGCGTAATCCTTTGTTAAACCTTTTGAGTTGTCCTTTTCTCTGGTCAATTCCGAAACACCTCTGGTAGTTTCTTTAGTGTATTCTAGAGTGCTCCATAATCTTTGCACATTCATTCCAACACCTAATATCAAAATTGAGCAAAAGGATAAAAGTACCTTATTCAGCTTTTTGTATTCTTTACGTTTCAAAATGTCCGATACTGAATACAGAACATAAACTGTCAGAATAAAGAGAAAATAATAGGTTACCTGAAGGTGATTAGCATGAATTTCTAATCCAAGAAATACTGTTGTAACAAGTATACCAAGTAAGTACTTGCCTCTGAAGACATAAATTAATCCGGCCAAAATACCTGGCAAAAATGCCAATGCCATAATTTTTGAAATGTGACCGGCCTCAGTAAATACCAGATTATAGGTCCCAAAAGCAAAGGCAATTGAAGACAATATTGAAACTAGATTTTCTATTTTTAATGTCCTCATTAAGAAATAGAAAACACACATCAACAATAGAAAGACGTTAGCTGGGTTAGGTAAAACATTATAGAGAAATGAACCAATATATGACGTCAAACTAAAATCATATCCTCCTAAAATCATAAATGCCGGCATTCCGCCAAACATTGAATTCGTCCACCAAGGCCATTCACCGGTTTTATCATGAAACTCCTTAACCTCTTGTGCAGCACCAGAGGCCATATTAATATCATGCATTGACAAGACTTTTCCAGAGAGCAAAGGGCTAAAGTAGCCAAAAGTGAATGCCAGAAAACAAAGCAATGCTATGACTACAGCAATGATCTTTTGATTATCAATTTTAGAATTCATTAGGAAATTTTAAATGTGAATAGGTTAGCCTACACATAGCTATTTTATCTACAAAGATGTTAAAAGCAATAGGAATGCCAAAGGTATTTACACAGGTCATTTTCATTTGATATGTTTCTCCCAAAACTGTGGATTGTACTTTTCCCATGCATGACATCCAAACGGAAGTATCTGATTTGTCAAATTAAAACAGTACTCAGGATTTTCCTCGAAACCAAATAAGAGTGCTTCTTCTGTAGACGCTATTTTATAAGTTGGCCATAACCTACCAACTACGTTCACCCAAAAAGAGTCCTCATTCCACTTACGTGGCCAAATAGCGGCTAAGGGTAAAAATAGCCATGCTAAATAAAAATGTGACTTTACTTTTCTTAATGAGAATCCTCCATTTCCAACATCATTAAGTAAAAGTCTGATTGGTAGTGCCCTGTGCTTTTCAATTAATTTATTTTGCCAGCTTGAGTTTATCCATGGAGGCCCTATATAGTCAAACCCCTTTTTACACCAACTGATCAGCTCATCTTTGAAAACATAGGCATCCAATTGGTAGATGAGTATATATTCGAACATTTTAAACTTTCGATAAAAAAGAGGGGTAGTTAAAAGAAAGCTATAATTCCCAACATTGCTGAAGTGCTTCTTGTCAAAGGAGATGTACTGAATTCTTTGTTTAAAAAAAGCTTGATACTCTTGAATGTCTAAATTTTCCGGTCCACAAAATTGGATAGTATAGTGTCCAAGAATACTTTTGAGCTGACTTAATGATCTCTTTTCATTTTCTGTCATAGATGACTTGTATATCGGTATGACTATTGCGACGATTCCCTCTTGAGAAGGCAGACTCATATTATCGATTTTACTTTTGATGCAAGATAAGAAAACTGTCATTGCAAAGCCCTTATGACTAAAATTTCAATTATTACCATAACCTATAACGCTCAAAATGT
The DNA here is from genome assembly GCF_052828545.1 of Jiulongibacter sp. NS-SX5. Next base: position 429,733 of record NZ_CM128248.1, on the reverse strand, counting down.
CATTTTGAGAACCCTCCAAAGTATTGAAAATCAAACTTGTAAGGATTTTGAATATATTATTATTGATGGAGCTTCTTCAGATGATACTTTGAAAATCATAAATCAATATGAACACCTTATTACTAAACAGGTCTCTGAGCCAGACAAAGGAATTTATGACGCGATGAATAAAGGACTCAAACTGGCCTCAGGAGACTTTGTATGGTTTATGAATGCAGGAGACGAAATAGCTGAACCCAACACTGTTTGTTTGCTTAATGAAACAATAAATAAGGAGATCGATCTAATCTATGGGGATTCATTATTTGTCAACGAAAATGGAGAGCCAAGGGGGCTAAGGTCTAAGCTAACACCTCATAGACTAAGGAGCAGTCTGAAATGGACTGACCTAAAATATGGTATGATGGTTTGTCACCAAAGCTTGCTAGTGAGAAGAACAATAGCCACAAATTACATGGAGAATAACCTATCAGCAGATGTAGACTGGGAAATAAATGCTTTTAAAAACTCCAGAATGGCCGTTTTTATTAATCAACCTCTATCAAAATATCTCGAGGGGGGAATATCTAATCAAAACCTAAAAAGGTCTCTAATTGATAGGTATTTGGTCCTACAAAAACATTTTGGCTTACTTCCTAACCTTTGGAATCATCTGATAATATTATTTAGAGGACTTTTCAAAATAGCCTCTAATAAAGGTAAGTACTGGTAACCATCACCCCTTCACCAAATCCACCTTCTCTATCTTTTTTTCTGAGGTGAAGCCTTCGCCGAAGGTGGCACCTATCTTATGTCCCATTTCTCGTGAACGGGCTTCTACAAAATCCAGAAAATCTGGCTTGGCTATATAGCTTTCGGGTTCTGCACTATTAGGGTCGTAAAACTGACTTTTGAAGGCTCTAATAGCAGCATCTTTTTTGTCCCAATAGTCAGAAATATCAACTACGAAATCTGGCTCAATGTATCTATCTTGTATGTAATGGTATACTTGTTGGGGTCTCCAGGCTTCTTGTTGCTCACCGTCCAGTTCCGTAGCAATCATACGTAAGCCGCTGTAAAAGCACGCATCTGTGGCTAATGCAGATGCTCTACCATGATCAGGGTGGCGGTCTTCTATGGCATTCGCAAAAACAGTCTCAGGCTTATATTTTCTTATCATTTTGATAAGCTCCATCTGATGCTCTTCATCATTTCTAAAAAAGCCATCTCTAAAGCGGAGATTCTCTCTTGACGATAGACCTAGCACCTTTGCAGAGGCCGCAGCCTCTTCGTCTCTGATTTCTGCAGAACCTCTTGTTCCTAACTCTCCTCTTGTAAAATCTACAATTCCTACTTTATAACCCATAGCTATATGCTTAGCTATAGTTCCACCACATCCTAGTTCGGCGTCATCTGGATGAACAGCCAGCACCAAAATATCCAACTTCAATGACATGCTTATTTTATTCTAAGTCTGGTTCCTACATAAAGTTTCTTGTAAGAACTTATTCTATTCAAACTGCAGATTTCTGAGACGGATGTTCCGTATGCTCTAGCTATTTTGGTAAGGTTGTCACCTGGTCTAACTCTATACCATACCTTCTGCACCACTTCCTCCGGCAGTTCTTCTTCAAAATCATCTTCATACTCCTCACCATCTTCCAGGTCTTGTTCAGGCTGAATGTTCACAGAAGCATCAACGTCCTCCATTGCCACTCTCGGAGATTTACCTCTTAGGTAATCATACATTTTTGAAGTCATCAAAAACTCCTGCATTTTTATCTTGGTAGTGTCTCTTTTGAAAATGAAGATATTCTCAGCATCAAATGCATTTCCTTCATACCTGGTTTCAAAGTGCAGGTGAGACCCTGAACTTCTACCTGTATTCCCGCCAAGACCTATTTCATCGCCGGCATTTACACGAGTATTTTCAGGAAAATGCAATTTTGATAGGTGGCCATATACGGTCTCTAAACCATTATAGTGACGAATTACAATACAGCGACCAAAGCCTGATTTTGTACCAGAAACACGAATTATACCATCAAAGGCTGCATAAACAGGATCTCCGGTTACGAGATCTATATCTGTTCCTTTATGCCATCTTTTCCATCTAAACCCAAAATGTGATGTCACCGGACACTCATCTAAAGGTGGAGCCCAATATCTTCCTTTATTGATATCGTAAAGTTTAAGAGGAACCACATCACTAAAGGTTCTGGGGTTTATACCGTACGGATTGACATAGTAATTATCCCAGATTGAAAAGTAACTGGCAATCTTCACCATCTCATCAGACCCAGGAAATCGAGCTTCTTCTTCAATTTCCACAATCATGATTTCACCTTCGTCTATGGAACTTGTGTCCTCATGAATGTTTTCATTCAAACTCCTAATTGGCTCAATAGGCACCTCTGAGTTAGAAAGAAGCTCACTTCCCGATACTTTAGAAGGGATCGAAGGCTTTGCGGTTTTGACTTCGAAATTATTCTGAAAACGAAGTTTAGGTTCTTCCTCAAACTGAAAGTCTACTTCGTTTTGAAAATTTTCTGCCGGTTTTTGTTCATTGGAATTCTGATTCTCACTTTGTCTCTTTTGAAAAATCTTTGGAGCACGAATCACCTTGCCACGCTCACGCTGGGCAAAGCTTGCATTTGCACCGAATACCAACAAAACTAAAACCAGTAATTTTCTCATTCTTTATTCTTCATGTGCGGCCAGATAACGCTCAGCATCTAAAGCTGCCATACATCCTGTACCCGCGGCTGTTACAGCTTGTCGATATACCTTATCCATTGCGTCTCCGCTGGCAAATACACCATCAATATTAGTATTGGAAGTTCCTTTGACTACTTCGAGGTAACCAGTTTCATCCATGTCTAGCCAACCTTTGAAAATATCTGTATTCGGCTTATGACCGATAGCTACAAAAAATCCTGTCGCTGCTATTTCTGTTTCTTCTTGAGTTTGATTATTGATAACCCTAACTCCTTCTACACCCTCAGCACCGAGAACTTCTACAGTCTCTGTATTGAACAGGATCTCAATATTCTCTGTATTTCTAACTCTTTTCTCCATGATGGTAGACGCACGGAAATGGTCTTTTCTCACCAACATGGTCACCTTCTTACAAAGCTTTGATAAATAATGTGCTTCTTCACATGCAGTATCTCCTGCTCCTACTACTATGACCTCTTGCCCTCTGTAAAAAAAGCCATCACATACCGCACAGGCAGATACACCCAAGCCGTTTAAACGTTGTTCAGATTCAAGATTTAACCATTTAGCAGATGCTCCGGTAGCAATAATAACCGCCTTGGCTGTTATTTCATGGTTTTCATCAACGATAACCTTATGAGCAAGTGGAGTTGAAAAGTCTACCGAAGTAGCCATTCCATATCTATTGTCAAGTCCGAATCTTTCAGCTTGTTTTTTCAAATCCTCCATCATGGCTGGCCCTTGAATTCCTTCTGGGTAGCCCGGGAAGTTCTCTACATCATTTGTAATGGTTAACTGGCCACCAGGTTGGCCTCCTTGATACATCACAGGCTTCAGACCTGCTCTACCTGCGTAAATTGCTGCTGTATAACCTGCAGGGCCTGAGCCCAATATTAATACCTCTACGGTTTCTGTTGTCATTAGTTTGCTTAATTTCTAAACTGAACGCTCTGAAAGGCGGCAAAGTTCGCCAAATAATACAGCATAATCAAGGCTTCAAAAGTACCTTCTGATGAACGCAATAACTAAAGCATTGTTTTAAAAATTGTTAACTAGTAGAAACGAAGTTCAATCCTACGGTTCAATTGCCGGTTTTCTTCTGAATCGTTTGGAGCAATAGGTTGAGATTCACCGAAGCCTTTTGCCCTAAGGTTATTTTCATTCAACCCTTCTTTGATTAAATAAGAAACGACAGATTGGGCTCGCTTTTGTGAAAGCTCTTGGTTGTCTGAGTCATTACCGATATCATCTGTATGACCAGAAATTTCAACCTTTACATTCGGGTTTCTCCAAATTAGCTCTGCAAGTTTACTGAGTTCTACCTCAGATTCCGGTTTTAAACCCCAACTGCCTTCGTCAAAATAGATATTATTCAGCACCTCAGCTTTTCCTTTTTCTATCTTGTCAAGGTGAACATCCAGTGTTTTCGAATTCTTTGTGGCTACCTTATCAATACTAAATGAAATACTTTTGAAAAAATAGTCCGGGTGCTCAACATATAAAGCATAATTTCCTTTTTGTGGAATTACAGCCAGATAGTCGCCATCAGAATTTGCGGTAAAAGAAGAAAGTGATTCTCCACTAGATAAATCCAAAAGCTTAATATCAGCCATTAACGGATGCCCTGATTTGGCATCAACAATTTGCCCTTTTAGGTAAAAGGTAGGATTAAACTTTTCTTTCAATTCATTTGGCAGCTCAAACTCAAATAAGTTGACAGCTTCTCCTTCTTCAACGGAGTAATAACCCTTTTTACCATCCGCAGCTATAACCATCGAAAACTGATCTTTCTCGTCATTAATGGGGTAACCTAAATTATATGGTTCAGAAAAACCACCTTTTACTTTTTCAGTGAGAAAGATATCATAACCCCCTAGACCTATTTGACCATTACTGGCATAGAAAAGTGTACTTGCATTAGCATGCAAAAAAGGAGAAATTTCATCTCTGCTCGTATTGACCGTTGTTCCAAGATTTTGAGCTTTCGTCCAGCTGTTCATACCATCCAAAGTGGTGACATAGAGATCTTTACCTCCTTTTCCACCGAAGCGATCTGATGAAAACACAAGAACTGAACCGTCAGGAGAAAGTGCCGGTTGAGAATCCCATTCGGGTGAATTCACATTTGGTCCTAGGTTTTCTGGTTCAGTCCAGCCGTTTTCCGTTAGCTTAGTTATGTATAAGTCACATTTACCTACACTTGGTCTACCATCACAGCTTGTAAAAACCATTGTTTTGCCGTCTGCAGAAATAGAACACGTACCTTCATTATAGTCGGTATTAACTAATTCAGAAAAGCTTTCAGGTGTATCCCAGGCCCCATTGGTTAGTTTGGAAGTATAAATATTTTCATCCCCTTCATTTGGCCTCGCCGTGAAAAAAATCTGCTGACCATCTGCCGTAAAGACTGGGAAGTATTGCTTTGCTTTGAAATTTAAAACCTCAGTCATCTTGATGGGCGAAATGACCATTGCATTTTCCTTTGCACTAAGTGCAAACTCACTTGCTTTCTTTTGTTTTTCTAACTGATCAAAAGCCCTGGTACCTTCACGGGTGTTTTTCAATGCTCTTTCAAAATAAAGAATGGCGTCTTTATGCCTGGCCTGTTTTTGGTATTGCGAAGCAAGGAATGTGTATGCCTTCACATAGCTGTTCGTCTCGCTATCAAGCTCCAAAAGTTTTTCGTAGTACTGCTGTGCGAGTTTTGCATCTCTTTTAGCGTAGTAAATTTGACCTAGTTTATAGTAGACCAAAGGATAGTTCTGATCACGTTCCAAGGCTTTAAGATAATATTGCTCAGCTCCTGACAGATCTCTGTTTTTAAAAGCTTCCTCCCCTTTATTGAAAAAATTGACAGCTTTTCGGTCTTGCGAAAAGCAAGCCGAATATGCCAAAACAATGAAGCCTATAAGTATAAAAGAGCGAGAATTAGACATTTTAGATGAAGACTTAAAATAGGGTTTTGATACTTTACTGCTCATTATTCAAAACGCTGTCGTTTTGTTTTTATTTTTACATTCAATTACCGTACCTGATAGCATTGATGCAGTATTACCTCTATTTCAAAGCATTTCATATTGTAGGTTTTGTATCCTGGTTTGCAGGCCTTTTTTATATCGTAAGAATCTTCGTTTATCACGCTGAAGCTGATGATAAACCTGAGGAGATGCGTGACGAATGGAAAAAGCAGTTTGCCTTGATGTCTGAAAGAGTGTATAAGATTATCATGAATCCGGCCATGATGATCACGTGGACTTGTGGGTTACTGATGCTCGGTTTTAATCACAGCATTTTACAGCAAAACTGGATTAAAGTAAAGCTGGTTCTCTTGGTTTTACTTACAGCATATCATCTCTATTGCAAAAAGATAGTAGGAAAGCTCAAACGAAATGAAAAGACCTATAACTCGTTTCAGTTTAGACTTTTGAACGAATTACCAACACTGTTTTTAGTTTCAATTGTTTTGCTGGCCGTCCTCAAAGACGTCTTGAATTTCTTGTATTTATTTGGTGGAGTTATCGCTTTTGGTGCACTCCTTTACTTAATTGCTAAAGCATATAAAAAGTCGAGAGAAAAGAATCAAAAGTAATTATGGATTTAAGCAAGATATATAGAAGTTCTGAGCTAGAAAACGACCAACTTATAGCTCTTTGGTATCTTAAAAATGGTGATTGGGAAAAGGCTCATGAAGTGGCCCAGTCTAATGAAGGGCAGTTTGACTACGATAGAATTCACGCCTACCTTCATAGAGTAGAAGGCGATCTATTCAATGCCAAATGGTGGTACAGGCAACTAAATATGCCTTTCCCTAAATTATCTTTAGAGGAGGAATTCGATTCCCTGGTAAAGCAATACAGCTAAGGTTTAAAGAGGTCGGCTGTATAGTTCAAAAGCTCGGAATTACCATAATCGCCATGCCCGGGGATTACCACTTTTACATTTGGATACCTCAACTTTACGGACTGAACAGTTTGAGTCCAATGTTCTACATTGGCGTCCCCTGTATAACCCTTAGAGGCTCCTACACTTTTTACTAAGCAGCCACCAAATAGAACTTGATCTGGTTCATAAAAGGCAATAATATTGTCTCTGGTGTGGCCTTCTCCCGGGTAATGTAACTCAATTTGGTCACCGTCTGTATTAAGGTACAGTTCTCCTTCAAATATATTTTGAGGCTTTGCAACACCCTCTTCCACCAATGCGGCAGTCTTTTTCGAAGAGTACGAACCTATACCTCTTTTATGGAATTCATTGATTCCGCCAAGGCAGTCATTATGAAAGTGAGTGGCTACAAACCCCTTGACCGTTACATTTTTCTCTTCTAAAAAATCCAATAACTCAGCAGAGGTAGCGTCATCTGTAGGCGAATCCAATATCCAGGCGGAATCACTTTTGATGATTATCATGCCATTGCATGCCACTTTGCCAAAGTCATTGGTTTGTAGATAAGAGATATGACGGTAGGCATTTTCGGAGATTTTCTCAATAATTAATTGATCAGAACTGTAAGCATAATTCTTTTGAGCTTGAACTTGTACATAAGCACATAAAAAAAGCAGCACGAAGCTGCAAGATTTGACGAATGAAGTCATTAAATAGGAGTGCAGTTAAATATTAAAATACTTCTTTGGTACATATAACATACCGAAACATTCACCATGTTCTTTTCCAAGATGTTTATGATGTACCTTATGAGCTTTTCTCAGACCAACAAGGTACGGATTTTTAACGTTATTAAACCACTTGAATCGCTGATGAATTAATACGTCGTGGATTAAAAAATAGGCCATTCCATAAAACATGATCCCAAGGCCAATAAACAGCAGGGCATTCACTTGTGGAGTAACTCCGAAATACATTAGCATCATACTAGGTAGTGCAAAAATCAAAAAGAAAGCGTCATTCTTCTCAAATACACCTTGGTATTTTGGTTGATGATGATCTTCATGCAGGTACCACAGAAAACCATGCATCACAAATTTGTGCGTCAGCCAGGTGATGCCTTCCATCACCAAAAAAGTAAGAATGGTTACTCCGATATAAGTTAGAATAATCATTTATTAAGTTCTTTTTTTATCGTGTCTAAAATAGTCTTCTGATAGCTCTTTGGCAAGCTTGAGCTTCCAATTTCCTTTTTTATTAAGGCGTAGTCAGACTTATAATCCTCGTTATAATTCAGCATTGCAGGTGCATTTAGCTGGATCATAACCCTCATGTATCTAGCCTCCAGATCTTTAGGATGGGTTTTGATATGATTCTCTAAAATGGCCTTACCCTTTTTAAAATATGACCACTTGGAATTTGGCATAAAAGCAAACTCAGCCATTTGCATTGTAGCTGTAGCCTTGTAGCCTACTGCCGCATCACATTTTACCTGATCACAAAATTTGATAAATGCTTCGCAATCCTCTTCTGAATTGATCTGAGAAAAACGGCTTCTTACCTCATTCATATCACTGCATGAGAAGAAAGTGAGAAGAAAGCTGAGCAGTAGTACCATATTGAATCGAATTTAAAGATTAAATCAAGTTTAGTTTATAACGAGCAATAGCTTTAAACATGATATAAATCTTCAAAGGATCTGAGATTCGCGTTCTCTGAGTTACAATTCTGTGGCAGTCTAGCCTTTTCAGCTTGTTTAATAGACCATTATAATACCTGTACGCCAGATATACACCTAGCCTGCTTTCCAGCGGCAATTGAACTATTCCTTTGTAAGCTTCAGCAAAATCATTCTCAATATCTGCGATAATCTCTGCTTTTGAATTCTCATCCAGGCCACTGCCTTGGAGATTAGGAAAATAAGACCTTCCTAAACCTTCAAAATCTGCATTGATATCTCTTAAAAAATTCACTTTCTGGAATGCAGAGCCTAAATATTTTGCTGAGCCCTTTAACTCTTCAAAACGCTTATTGTCATTATTTACAAAAACTCTAAGACACATCAGGCCTACTACATCTGCCGAGCCGTAAATATAATCTTTGTAAGCTTCTTCTGTGACATAATCATCGACTGAAAGGTCGTAACGCATGCTTCTCATAAAGTCGCCTACATACTCGTGCAAATCGTAATTATGAACCACCTCCTGGAAAGAATTTAGAATAGGATTCAGGCTAATTTTACGATCGATTGCCTTTTGATAGTCCGCTTCAAACTCATCCAAAAGTTCTTCCTGATTATAATCAAGGAAAGTATCCACAATCTCGTCTGCATAACGTACAAAACCATAAATAGCATAGATGGCAGGTCTTATGGATTTCCCAAAAAGTTTGATGCCCAAAGAAAAAGAAGTACTGTAGGCGTTTGTGATGAGCTTGCTACAATCATAACTCGATGAATCAAATAACTTCTTCATAGTCGTATTTTAAGATTAGGTCACTTACTAATTTTCCTGAGATCAGCGATGGCGGAACTCCCGGACCGGGTACAGTGAGTTGTCCCGTGAAATATAAATTATCTACTTTCTTACTCTTTAGCCTCGGTCTTAGAATGTGAGTTTGCAATAGGATATTGGCCAAACCATAAGCATTACCTCCGTAGGAATTATAATCTTCTTTGAAGTCGTTTATGCAGTAAGATTCTTTAAATAATATGCTATTTTTTACCTCCTGACCTGTTAAATTTTCTATTCTTTCAATAATCAGGTTAAAGTACTTCTCTCTAATTTCAGTATTATCTTCGAGATCCGTAGCTAAAGGGATTAAAAAAATACCCGCCTCTTTTCCTTCCGGGGCCGATCCCTCATCTGTCATACTTGGAAAACTGGCATAAAAAAGTGGTTTATCAGGCCAACTTTTTTGATCATAAATGGTTTTGGCGTGTTGCTCAAAACTGGTATCAAAAAACAGCGTATGGTGCGTCATATGATCCAGCTTCTTATCAAAGCCAACGTAGAAGAGTAAAGCAGATGGTGCGAAGGTCTTCTTTTTCCAATATGACTCAGAGTACTGTCTAAAATGGGCTGGCAATAGAGACTCTGTATGATGATAATCTGCTCCACTAAGTACTATATCAGTTTTGATCGTCTCTTGTTCTGTACTAACTGACTCTACAGAACTGCCATTAAAGTTAAATGACCTAACTGCTGAATTCGTCTTAATATGAACGCCAAGATCTTCGGCCAACTTCTTCATTCCCTCTACTACCATGTACATCCCACCTTTAGGGTGCCATGTACCTAATTTTAGATCAGCATAATTCATGAAATTATAGAAAGAGGGCGTATTTGAAGGTTTAGCACCTAGAAACAATACCGGAAACTCCAGAATTTGTTTTAACTCAGGGTGATCTATATAGGAAGAAACTTGTCTTTTAATGGTATTGACAAAAGAACCCAATTTGGTTGCCGTTTTAGGTGTGACAATTTCCAGTAGACTCTCCCCCGGTCTGTATACCAGATCCTTAATGGCAATGTCATAGTTCCCCTCAGCCTTATCCATGAATTTCTGCAGTCTTTGACCGCTACCTGGCATTATCGCATCAAAGGTTGCCTTTGTCTTTTCAAAATCTGCTGAAACGGGAATGGAGTAATTTTCACCGAAATAAATCTGATAGCCAGGATCAAGCTGAATCAGCTCATAGTAGTCTTCTACCTTTTTGCCGAAATCAGCAAAAAACTTTTCAAACACATCTGGCATCCAGTAGAAAGTGGGCCCAATATCAAAAGTGAAGCCATCTTTTTTCAATTGACGGGCTCGCCCGCCTACTTCACTATTTTTCTCCAAAACGGTAACATCGTATCCAGCCTTTGCTAAATATGCAGAGGCTGCTAAGGAAGAAAAACCGGCACCAATTATGACTATCTTTTTTGACATCTTCAGAACTTACGTTTGACCATCTTAAGAAGATCAAATTATTTTTGTCTATGTTTGAACTACTCAAATATAGACAAAAGTTCCAGTTAAATGTTCATACATTAATTTATTTTACATTTATTTCAAACGTATCTAAATAACCAACTACCAAGAAATCGTTTTGTTGAAATTAGACCCCTGTAAAAAGTAAAACCCCGGAAATTACCGGGGCATACATCATCATAACAGTTTAAGGAAATCTAATTTTTATTTTACCAAATTCTATTTAGGTCAATTTAATACCGGATTAAAGAAAGAAGCCACAGCAGGGTGTACTACTTCTCCTTTCACAATGTTTAATCCTTTTCTTAGTGCTTTACTGTCTTTACAAGCCTGCTCCCATCCTTTGTCTGCCAATTGGATAACGTAAGGTAAAGTAGCATTAGTTAAAGCCACAGTAGACGTATAAGGTACAGCACCTGGCATATTGGCTACGCAATAATGCACGATATCATCAATTATAAATGTAGGATCTGCATGAGTGGTAGGTTTACATGTTTCTATACATCCACCTTGATCCACTGCCACATCCACCAGTACAGTTCCTGGCTTCATGCTTTTTAGCATATCTCTTCTGATCAAATGCGGAGCCTTGGCTCCGGGAATCAAAACAGCACCTACTATTAAATCAGCATCTTTGATTGCCTCAGCAATATTCAGATCATTTGACATCATGGTGGTTACATTGGCAGGCATGAAGTCTGCTAGCTCTCTCAATCTCTTAAGATTGATATCCATGATGGTTACATCAGCACCTAAACCAGCCGCCATTTTAGCAGCCTGTGTTCCTACAATTCCACCACCCAAGATCAGTACCTTACCCCTTGGAGTGCCAGGTACACCACCTAATAGTATTCCTTTTCCTTTTTGAGGACTCTCTAAGTATTTAGCTCCCTGCTGAATAGCCATTCTACCGGCTACCTCAGACATGGGCACTAAAAGTGGTAATGAGCCATCTTTCTCCTCTACCGTCTCATAGGCCAGACAAATAGCCTTGCTATTCACCATAGCCTCTGTAAGTGGCATGGAGCTCGCAAAATGAAAATAGGTAAATACTAACTGGTCTTCTCTTACAAGATTATATTCAGGTTCTATCGGTTCTTTAACCTTCAATAGCATTTCTGCTCTGGCATAAACCTCTTCAATTGTATCTGCCAAAGATGCTCCTGCAGAAAGATATTCCTCGTCTTCGAATCCGCTTCCTTTTCCTGCACCTTTCTGTATAAGTACCTGATGATTTCTTTTGACTAGCTCGGCTACTCCGGCAGGAGTAAGAGCAACTCTGTTTTCATTTTTCTTAATTTCTGCCGGAACGCCTACGAGCATGCTTCTAGTCTGTTGAGAAGTGTATTGTATTGATAAAGTGTAATTGTGATGCAAATATAGGTGGAGGCGAAATATTTTATAACATTGACCTAAAATTCAGATTATTATTATTTTTAAGACTAGTCAAAAAGAAATATATTCTTTAAATACCCTAAATTTGCCAGACAAAAAGAGTAATATTCTCCAACGATAATTTTACAAAATGGACGAGACCGATAGAAAAATTTTAAGATTGCTCCAAAAAAATGCACAATTCACTTATAAAGAGGTAGCCGACAAAATAAATTTAACGCAGACCCCTGTTTTTGATCGCATTAAAAGAATGGAGAAGGATGGGATTATTGACAGATATGTCACTATCCTGAACAAAGAAAAAGCAGGGAATTCACTCACTGTTTTTAGTCAGGTCACCCTTACAAAACAGACTGTGGAAGTATCTAAAGGTTTTGATGATGCCATCAAAAAACTGCCTGAAGTGATAGAGTGTAGTTTTGTATCAGGAGGCTTCGATTATTTACTTAAAATCATTGTTCCAGACATGGAAACCTATCACAAATTCCACCAGCTTAAACTCTCCATTATTCCGGGAGTTTCTTTAATCAATAGCTATTTTGTGATGTCCGAGGTGAAGAATACCACGGAGATCCCTATTTAAGAACTTTCTCCCCGGCTTGTACAGCAGTTTCGAGGGTATTCTCTACTGGTGGCACAGGGCAAACAAAAGCTTCATTATAAGCACAATAAAAATTGTGGGCATCATTGAAGTCTATGAATAATCTGTTCGTATTGGTTCTTTCAAGGTTGATATATCTGCCGCCGCCATAGGTTTCATTGCCATTGGTTTCATCTCTGAAAGGCAGTAATAAGGTCTCTCCCTCATCATAAACAGTTAGTTTGTGTGTTTTCCCGTTCAGTTCAAAAGTTGCTGTGCCGGCCATATCCAGCCTTTCCTCTGAGCCATCGGTCATGATAACCGTGAAATTACTGTTGCCGATAACTTCTTCAAATTCAGCAGTGATATTATAATCTTCATCAACCGGGTAATAATTAAAGTCTGTAAAGTTTTCGAGTCCGGCAATAGGAGATTGCTCCAGATCCATTAGATCTTCAAGATATTCCTGACGCTCCTCTTGCTTAATTTCAGCATAAGTCATTTGAGTTCTGGTCAAAGAGTAAACAGCTACTCCTGCAAAAACTATAATGATACCCCACTTCAAAAACTTATTTTTCAGCATACTTCTAAACTTTTGGGCGAAATTAAACATTATACCTTTTTAAATTGCGAACCCAATTCAGAAGAATCGTAAAAGACATGTTTACCGGAATAATTGAAGACACTGCTACCTTAATCAAAACTGAGAAAAAAGGCACTAATCTGGAGTTGACGTTCAAGGCTAAGATTGGCAATGAACTCAAAGTAGACCAAAGCGTAGCACATAATGGTGTCTGTTTAACTGTAGAGTCTGTTAGCGGCGATGAATATACATTAACTGCCATAGATGAAACTCTCAACAGAACCAATATTGGCCAGTTAAAATCTGGAGACATCGTCAATCTGGAAAGGTGTCTTAAAGCTGATGGCCGATTTGATGGACATATTGTTCAAGGTCATGTAGATCAAACAGGGAAACTAAAAAGCAGTACCGATCAGAACGGCTCCTATCTTTTGGAATTTGAATATGATGAGTCTGAGGGGAACATTACCGTTGAAAAAGGCTCCATATGTATAAATGGCATAAGCCTAACTGTAGTGGATTCTACTGAGAATGGATTCTCCGTGGCGATTATTCCTTACACTTGGGAGCATACTAATTTGAGTAGATTATCAATAGGCGATTCCGTGAATCTTGAATTTGACATTCTAGGCAAATACATGCAAAAAATCTTAAAGAACAGACACTAAGATGCAGCTTATGGTAGTTAACCTTTGAAGATTGATGTCAAAGAACTTAATTTGTCCCTAATAGACTTACATATGCCTAAACTCAGCACTAATTCTAAAACCGATTTACTCACACACATAGGAATTATTTTGGCTACGGCCTTGGCACTTTTCTTTGCCTTTTTCTTTCTATATCTGCCCTGGACCACAAATCATGAGGAATCGGTAACTGTACCTGACCTTAAAGGATTGACATTAGATGAAGCTGAATCTGTACTGAAAGAAACACACCTAAAATATGAAGTTTCAGACTCCACCTTTGTGACTGGACATAAACCTTTGTCTGTTTTCTCACACTATCCTAAACCTGAAGCTCAGGTAAAAAAGAACCGAAAGATTTTCTTGACCATCATAACAGATAAGGTCCCTAAAGTGAGTATACCAAATGTGGTTGGCCGTTCTGTAAACTCAGCCACCAATCTACTCTCAAGCACAGGCATACAAGTAGGACATACGGAGTTTATTCCGGCGATTGAGAAAAACACTGTTCTGAAACTTAAATTTGAAGGTTCTGAAGTTCCTCCCGGCAAGATGATCCCTAAAGGCTCTAAAGTCACGTTGGTAGCCGGTGATGGATACGGGAACACCACCGTAGCTGTTCCTGACCTTAGTGGTCTAAGCTACGATGAGGCCGACATACTGATTGCTGGCTCTTCACTGAATATTGGAAACATACTGTACGATAACACTTCTACTTTACCCCAGGGAACTGTAGTTAGGCAACGCCCTGCTGCAGGTATCAACCTTAGAATTGGCGATGAAGTAAATATCTGGTTATCTGGAAATAACATAAACGAATAAGATGCAAAACAACGACATAACAGCAGCAGAACTAAAAGACCTGCTTGAAAGCGGCAAAGAGTTCAATTTCATTGACGTGAGAAACGAAGATGAATACGAAGAAGATAATCTTGGAGCTAAACTAATTCCTCTGGGTGAGTTTGTTGCCCGCGTAGACGAATTGGATGGCCTGCAAGACGAAGATATTTATATCCATTGTAGAAGCGGTGCCAGAAGCGGCAGAGCAAAAGACTATTTAGAAAGCCAAGGCTTCAATAAGGTACATAATGTTCTCGGTGGCATCATGGCTTTTCGTGAGCTGTAAGCCAATCAAGATCTTAATACAAATCAGCCTCATTTCTTCATAGAAGTGAGGCTTTTTATTTCCTGTCTTTAGAGTCAATTATTAAAGTGACAGGACCGTCATTACATAAACTAACTTTCATATCCGCACCAAATTCACCGGTCTCAATTTCTTTCCCTAAAGATGTTGAAATAGCCACAATCATCTGCTCATATAATGGAATGGCCACTTCCGGGCGAGCAGCCTCTATAAATGAAGGCCTGTTTCCTTTTTTTGTGGATGCATGAAGGGTAAATTGACTTATTAGAAGCACATTACCTTCTACCTGCTGAATATTGAGATTCATTTTACCTTCTTCATCTGAAAAGACCCGTAGGCCAACTATCTTTTTGCAAAGCCAATCAACATCTTCTTGTGTGTCGTCATGTGTTATCCCTAACAAAATCATGAAGCCCTCCCCTATTTCTCCTTTTGTCTTTCCCTCAATTTTTACACAAGCTTCACTTACTCTTTGAATGACTGCAATCATGAATTTATAATAACCAGTTTGCGATTAAAAAATATGTACCAATACCGACGAGGTCATTAGCCGTGGTTATAAATGGCCCTGAAGCTACCGCGGGGTTTATTCCGAATTTATCAAGAAGTAATGGAGTAATGGTACCCATGAAAGAGGCCAGAAACACAACAGAAAGTAGAGCCAAACATACCACCCAGAATAGTTGAGAGTCGCCTGTCAAAAGAACATAGCCACCAGCCATGATTCCTATTACCAGACCATTCACCAAGGCCACCTGAGTTATTTTCATCAGACGTTCACCAAGTCCAATAGCCAAAGCAGTTCTTTCTGCTAAACTTTGAACAATCAAAGAAGACGTTTGTATTCCCACATTTCCTCCTGTAGATCCCATAATAGGTATAAACATTGCCAAAGCCGTCACCCTCGAAAGTTGCCCTTCAAAACCTTTTATGACTGTAGCGGCCAATAGACTACCGATTACCCCTACCACTAACCATGGCAAACGAGATTTAGCCAGCTCCCAAACAGAATCATCCTCTTCTGCCTCACCTGTGATACCTGTAACAGCCTGAAAATCTTCCTCTGCCTTCTCTGTGATAAAATCTACAACGTCATCAATGGTAATTCTCCCCAAGAGCCTACCTATAGTATTGACCACAGGTACTGCTTCAAGGTCATATCGCTGCATAACCTCGGCCACTTCCTCACCAGGCATTGTGGTTTCTACCGAGACGATGTCTTCTCGTACTACATTCTGAATCTTAGTATTTTTTCTGGCCAGAACAATCTCCTTTAGAGCTACTATACCCTTGAGCTTATTATTCTCATCTACTACGTAGACCGCAAAAACCTTATCTACCGACTCTGCCTGATCTCTAATCTGTTCTACACACTCACTAACAGTTTGGTCCTCATAAACTTTTACAAGTTCTTTCTGCATCAGACCACCCGCCACATCTTCAGGATAATGAAGTAGATCAAGAATAAATCGGGCATGTTCTCTATCTTCTAATAGTGCAATTACCTGCTCCCTAATCTCAATAGGCTGTTCATTCAGTAAATCTACTGCATCATCAGAGTCAAAGAAGTTGACGTATTCCGCTATTTCCTCAGCAGTGAACTGCTCTTTAATAAAACGTTTTCTATCGTCAGAATCGATACTTGAAAGTACATCAGCACCCTTTTCTGTATCCAGAAATTGAAAAACGTAGTGAGCTTGAGGGCCGTCTAATTCGTAAAGGATTGTGGCAATATCAGCAGGGTATAAACCGACGACTTCCTCTGTAATTTTAGCTCTGTCACCTTTCTCAATGGACTCTATGAGCAGATCCAAAAATTCTTTGGTTAGTTCAAAATTCGCCATAGCTCATCGGTTTATTTTCTGCAAAGGTAAGAAAAGGCATTTGCCATTAAAATTGCTATACAAAAAGAAAAAGGGTTTAGAGCATACGCCCTAAACCCCATACTTGTATAGTCTATTGAGTG
The DNA here is from genome assembly GCF_052828545.1 of Jiulongibacter sp. NS-SX5. The sequence continues at coordinate 412,825 of NZ_CM128248.1, read as the reverse complement.
AAGTATTGCCTTCTTAGAAGTGGAAGATCATTGCTGCACCGATAGTCGTTTGACTATTTTTACCAGCACCGTCTCCATCAGTTAATTGGAATCCAGAAGTTGGAGTATAACCATCGTATCTTACTTCAGGCTTCAGCATTAGGTGATCAGTAAGATCAATATTTGCAGTCAATGTCAATGAAGTAACCGCAGTACCGTCACCATTCTCATCGATTAAGTAGATACCACCTTCTGAGTTATCGAAACGCTCAGCTCTAACACCAAGACCAAACTTATCAGTCAAGCTACCATTAAGGTAAAGAGCAGCACCCCACCAAGTTTTAGTATCTGTACCGTCATTAAATGAACCGTAAGGAACAGCATTCAAACCAATCAAGAAGTTATCAGTAGCTTGGAATGAAGTAGTGATATCAAACCAGTTGTACTTTTCTGTAGCACCATCAAGACCTTCATCTGAAGCATAGTAGTTAAGATATAGATCCCAACCGTCAACTGGAGCAGTGTATACCTGAGCCATGAAACCTTTTTGCTTATTGAAGTCATCTTTGCTATCAAGACCGTTGTTAAGACCAACCATGAAAGCGAAGTTATCTGAAGGAGCGATATCTAACTTAATACCAGTATGGTAGAAAGGACCATTACCGAAAAGGTTAGATAGTGAGTAGTTAAAGTTAGCCGGAGCATCAATTACCTCGTAACCTACGTTAGTACCAAAAGTACCAGCAGTTAGGCTAACTGCATCAGACATTGCGTAGCTCATATAAGCTTGCTTGATGGCTATACCAGTAGTAGAACCAGCAACCCATACATAGTTACCTAAATCTGCGTGGTTACCAAAAGTCAGGTCAATAACACCTGTAAGTTTACCAGCTTCATAAGTAGTCATCAATTGAGCAAGACCCACTTGGAATGAGTTTGCGTTATGATCAAAAATTCTTTCAAAACCTGATGCACCTAAGTTAGCACCAGCACCACTTACTCCATTTAGGTTAGCGAAGTAGTAGGTATCTACATAACCAGATAGCGTTAAAGGGCCATCAGAATCCTGAGCAGAAGCACTAAAAGCAGCCAAGATAGAAAGTACGGCTAGATAAATTTTTTTCATTATTTTCTTCGGTTTAATTAACAGTTTTGTTTTGTACTCGATCCTGTGCAAATATTCGTCTCATTTATTTACTGACCAAATTATCTATGTTTAATTTTTAAATTATAGCAATTTTCTTTTATCATAAATAGAATATATCAAAATAGTGCAATTCCATAAGACAACCATATATTATACCGTAAAAGATGCAAATACCTATATTTTATAGCTCAAAGATCAAAATACAGCCTTTGACATCAATATTCTATGGTCTCGTAAACTAGAAAAGCCTCAAAAGGGCATTCTGAGGCATAAAAAAAGCGACTCTAGTGAGTCGCCTTTCGAAAGAATATTTGTTTCAGGCTTATTTAGTACTGAAGTCTCCGTAAGCAGTCATACCATGCTCATGAAGATCCAGACCTTCAATTTCTTCTTCCTTACTAACTCTAAGACCAAGCGTAGCCTTAAGTCCGTAAAGAATAATGAAGGCAGTTACCAAACAGAATACTGCGTAGCTGGCAACACCGATAAGTTGAGAAATAAATTGATCCATTCCAGCTAAGGCTCCGAAGATACCTACAGCTAATGTACCCCAGATACCACAAATTAAGTGTACTGCGATAGCACCAACAGGATCATCAAGTTTCAATTTGTCTACAAGACCTACACCAAGTACTACAAGTACACCAGCGATCACACCAATGATGATTGCATCCATTGGAGACATTTGGTCAGCACCTGCAGTGATACCTACAAGACCGGCAAGAATACCGTTCAAGAACATTGTAAGGTCATACTTCTTATAAAGAATAAGGTCAAATACGAATGCACCTACACCACCAGCAGCAGCAGCCAAACAAGTAGTAACTAGCGTCAATGAAGTCAACTCAGGATCTGCAGATAATACTGAACCACCGTTAAAGCCGAACCAGCCTAACCAAAGGATTAGAACACCAGCAGCAGCAAAAGGAATACTGTGACCAGGAATTGGCTTCACAGATCCATCAGCACCATACTTACCAAGTCTTGGCCCAAGGAGAGCAACAGCTACTACAGCAGCCCATCCACCTACAGAGTGTACTAGTGTAGAACCAGCGAAGTCATAGAATGGTGTTTCCAGCATATCAAGGAATCCACCACCCCACTTCCATGATCCGGCGATTGGGTAAACGATACCTACATATAATACTGTGAAAATCATGAAGCTACTAAGCTTAACACGCTCAGCTACGGCTCCAGATACAATAGTAGCAGCTGTAGCAGCAAACATTCCCTGGAAAAGGAAGTCTGTCCACCAAGTATAACCGCCATCTGCGTAATCAGGAGTCATGCCACCTTCAGGAGCACCAATACCCCATCCGGCAAATCCAAAGAATCCAGAAGAACCTTCTTCAAAGCCCGGGTACATCATATTGAAACCACAAAGAGCATAAAGAAGAAGACCTACGGTGATGATGAATACGTTCTTAAATAGAATGTTCACCGTATTTTTTTGACGAGTTAACCCAATCTCAAGGAATGAGAAACCCAAGTGCATAAAAAACACCAATCCGGTACAGATCATCATCCATACGTTATTGGCGGTAAATAGTGCGTTATCCATAACAATTAATCGGTTTAGTTTTTAATACTTTTCGAATTTTCGATACACTTCCTTAAACGTGTTAATGATTTCGGGGCTTAGACTTTGTTTGTAGGATCAAGTACAGTTAAAGATTAAGTTTCATCTTCCCGTTGATCAAAATCACGATGCAAGTATATGCCATTAAAAACTACTCACAAAATATTCTTTTATTTTTTTTGAAATTATGCGAATATTATATTTTTATAAATTGATTGCACTATTCTAATAAACTAGAATCGAAATCAGCATTCAGACCCACATACAAGGCTTTTAGGAGGTGTAAACGATAGAATTTACCGATCAAATATATTTCCCAAAAAGATAATTTTGACGTCAATACTGCTGTTTTATTGCTCAAAAAATCAACAAAACAGTACATTCTTCTGAAACCTAGGAGAGTCGACTCTCAGAACCTCTATAAATGGACATAAAAAAAGCCGGACAAATGCCCGGCTTAAGTTCTTTTTTGATGTACTACTTAGTTGATCGCAGGTGATCCTTTTTCGCTTGTACGAATTCTATAAGTTTCTTGCACATCAGAAACGAAGATTTTACCATCTCCTACATTTCCTGTATATGCAGCTTTAAGAATTGCTTCGATTGTTCTTTCTTCAAACTCATCAGAAACTACGATAGAAACACATCTTCTTTGAATATCAGTAGTGCTGTAACTGATAGTTCTGTATACATGTCCTTCTTTTTCGTTGCCAACACCCGTCACATCCCAGTAGCTGAAGAAATTTACCTCTACTGCATGAAGTGCATCACGAACTTCAGAGAATTTTGATTTTCGAATAATGGCTTCAATTTTTTTCATGTTACCTACTTTAAAATTTTGATAAAATAATATTTTGCTTTTAAATCTAAAGAAAAAACTTTCGAATGTTCAAGAATAAGAAAAGCCAATTTTAATTGGAAGTACTATTGGCTCTAATAATCCAATAGAGCCACCTAATAGTCCAATTATGTTTAGCTCGATCAAATTCTCTCAAAATTCAAAATATTGAATTTCCTTTAGAACTTTTGAGTCAGGATTTAATTCTTGAATTAAACTTTAAGCAAAATTATATTTGCTTCAGACTCTATTAATTCAATCCAAACAGAATATTCTGTAAGTATTGATATGCAAATATTGATTCTAATTTTGATTTCTGCAAATAATTTCACCAATCAATATTCCCTGTAAATTCAAAGAATACTTGGTATTATACAACAAAAAGCCTCCCAAAAATGGGAGGCTTTCAGCTCTTCATATCATTTATTTGTCAACCAAATAAAATATTGATATAAAATTTTTATTTATATCCCTAAAACTTTTTTGTTCACAGCTTCATCCGCTCCTGTGGCAGCAAAATCATCAAATGCTCTTGTTACCACCTGGATAAGATGATCCTCTATAAATGGTGCACCTTCAGTAGCTCCCTGATCAGAATCTTTAATGCAGCACTCCCACTCCAAGACAGCCCAGCCGTCATAGTCGTATTGTGAAAGCTTGCTGAATATCGACTTGAAATCTACCTGGCCATCACCAAGGGAACGGAAACGCCCTGCTCTATCCGCCCAGCCGGCGTACCCCGAGTAAACGCCCTGCTTTCCGGTTGGGTTAAATTCTGCATCTTTCACATGGAAAGCCTTAATACGTTCATGATAAAAATCAATAAACTGAACATAGTCAAGAGCCTGTAGCACAAAGTGAGACGGATCATAATTGATATTAGCCCTACTATGGCCGTCAAGAGCATCTACAAACATCTCAAATGTAGTACCATCGAAAAGGTCTTCACCCGGGTGAAGCTCGTAACAATAATCTACACCGTTTTCATCATAAACATCCAAAATTGGCTTCCATCTGGCGGCCAACTCTTTAAAAGCAGATTCTATCAAACCAGCAGGTCTCTGTGGCCATGGATAAAGGAATGGCCATGCCAAAGCACCTGAAAAACCGACGTGAGAAGTTAAACCAAGATTTTTTGAAGCCTTAGCAGCTAACTTACACTGCTCTATAGCCCAAGCTCTTCTGGCGGGTTCATTACCATGAACTTCTGCCGGAGCAAAGGCATCATACATCATATTATATGTAGGATGAGATGCTACAAGCTGACCCTGTAGATGAGTACTCAGCTCAGTGATCACCAAACCTTTGTCTTCAAGCTTACCTTTTAACTCGTCACAATATGTTTTGGAGTCGGCAGCCTTCTTTAAATCTATCATTCGGCCATCCCATGTTGGAATCTGGATACCCTTGTATCCTTTACCCGCCATATAATCAGAGATACCATCAAGGGTGTTAAACGGAGCCTCGTCTCCCAGGAATTGGGCAAGGAAAATACCCGGTCCTTTTATACTTTTCATAGTCTAATCTATTTATTAATAAAGATGCAGGAGGGTTACTCCTGCATCAAAAAAGGTTGAATTCTTCTAATTTAAACAGTCACCCATTTCTGAGCTCTATGACTTTCTAAGATTCGCTCACATACCAATAATTCTCTGTAGCCATCCGCAAAAGTCGGGAATGTCGGATTCTCTGGCTGCTTACCAGCTTCTATAGCCGCATACACTTCTTTAAACAATTGTTTCGAAGTGTCTGGGAAACCTTCATTATGACCACCCGGGAAAGAAACCACAGAACTTACACCAGGATCTACAAGTGAAGGATCTTTCATTAAAGTTTCATTGGCTTTCTCTCTGTGACCTAACCAAAGTTCGTTTGGTCTTTCAGAATTAAAGGCAAAAGTCTTCTTGGAACCTGAAATCTCAACTTTCAATTGATTTTTACGACCTGCTGAAACCTGAGAAACAGTAACCGAACCTTTGTTCCCATTCTCAAAACGCAAAAGAACATTCGCATGGTCTTCTGTGTTGATCGGCACATCTTCGTAATCATCAGGACCAAGCTCTACTCCAGAATACGTCTCAATTCTTTTCAAAGGCTTTTTACGAACCTTGTGAACTGTACTGAAATCAGCCAATAACTCTACAGTTTTCAGACCGGTTACGTACTCAATGATATCCATTAAGTGTGAACCAATATCAGCGATGGCACGGCTGTCTCCTGACTTGTCAGGCTCCAGACGCCAGTTATAATCTGTATCAAAATAGAGCCAATCTTGCAGGTAAGAACCTATCACTGAAAATACATCTCCGAGTTCGCCTTTTTCACGCATAACTTTCATTTGACGTACCATTGGATAGTATCTTAAATTGAAATGCACGGCATTAACCAATCCTGATTTTTCAGCAATTTCAACCAACTCCTTGGCTTCTGGCAGATCTTTAGAAAGTGGCTTTTCACAAACCACATGCTTACCAGCTTCCAGAGCTTGTTTTGATTGAGAATAGTGTAGGAAATTTGGTGTACAGATATGCACAGATTGAATTTCATCCATTTTCAACATTTCATCAAAAGTACAACCCGTAGCTATACCTAACTGAGCAGCTTTTTCCTCTGCTAAATCTTTGGTAATCTCCGCCAGTGCTACTACTTCTACATTCGGGAGTCTTCTCAATGCTTCAATATGAGCAGGTCCAATAAACCCTGTCCCAACAACTCCAACCTTAATTTTTGACATGTTTGTTTTCTATTAATAGTAATATTTTGGAAGTTGGAAGAAGGAAGATTGAAGTTCCTTTCATCCAACATTTTATATCATTTTATTTTTGACCGATAAGCGATCAACATATTCATTAAATCAAAACACTTACCATACTCAACATTAAACTTTACTTCATCTACATAACCTCGAAACTTGGCTTTGTATAAACAAGTAACCGTTTCAGCTAGTGAGCGAATTGAATAACCCAGAAATCTGGAGTTTTCTTTAGATGACTGAAGAATTGACCCTTCTGAAATATTTAAAGCAATTGAATCAGCAGCTCTCCTTAATTGATCAGATAAATTAAAGTGCTCTTTCTTTGGGAAAGAATCAGAAATAATATTCATTTCCTCACCCATTTCCATGGCTTTCTGCCAGATTATCAATTTTTCAAACTTAAAACTCATTCAGACTTAAGGTATCGAGACTTCCTTCTTCAATCTTCCCTCTTGGGTTCTAAATCTCAAATTTTGTCCACTTGTTATCCTCGTCATTTGCTGACTTTACAACAGTTTGAATAAAGCCCATACCTCTCAGTCCATCATCTACACCCGGGAAGTCATAAATCTCCGGATCATAACCATCAAGACTTGAAGCATTTCCTAATCCTCCTGTAGAACTGGTCTCCGAACTAGCTCCAAACTCTGCACGCAGTGCAAAAGCAAAGTTTCTATAGATACTGGCAAATGTTTCAATGTAACCTTCAGGATGCCCAGCCGGCTGACGTGTGTGAGCTTGAGCATGAGCAGAAAGATCGCCCACCCCTGTTCTAATGATTCTTGAGCCTGAGTCTTGATTAGTAAGCTCAAGAGTGTTAGGTTCCATTTGCTTCCACTTTAAGCCACCTTTGGTTCCGTAAATTCTAATATTTAAGTCATTTTCTTCACCATGGCTTATTTGGGAGTTATTCAAAATACCTTTTGCTCCGTTATTAAACCTCAATAGAATATTGGCATCATCATCAAGCTTTCTGCCTTCTACAAAAATGGTTAAGTCAGCACAGAGTTCTGTAATTTCCAAACCAGTAATATACTCTGCTAGATTCTCCGCATGAGTACCAATATCTCCAACACCACCTGCAGCTCCACATCTTTCAGGATCTGTTCTCCAGTCTGCCTGCTTTTGACCAGTAGCCTCTACCAAATTGTACAGCCAGCCTTGCGGATACTCTACAATAACTTTTCGGATATCACCTATCACACCTGTTTTAACCAGCTGCCTGGCTTCTTTTACCATCGGATAAGCAGTGTAATTATGCGTCAAAGCGAACAAAAGGCCTGTTTCATCCAATATCTTTTTCAACTCTTTAGCCTCGGCCATGGTTAAAGTAATAGGCTTGTCCATTACTACCGGAAAACCATTCTCCAAAGCAAATTTGGCTGCAGGGAAATGCACATGATTCGGCACCACGATAGACACAAAATCCATTCGTTCGCCTTCCGGCAATTCCTTCTCCTTTAGAATCATTTCTTCATATGAGCCATAAACCCTTTCAGAAGGAAGGTAAAGAGCTTCGCCTGTTTGTTTAGATTTTTCAGGATTTGAGCTGAAAGCACCACATACTAAATCAATTTCTCCATCAAGTGCAGCACCACGTCTGTGAACGGCTCCAATAAAGCCTTCTAATGAGCCTCCAATCATGCCCATTCTGATCTTTCTATTCATTACAATAGGTTATTATATAGGTAAATAGGTAGCTGGTGGTTAAAAAGCCGAGCCAACACCAAGACTAAATGTGGCTTGAAATTAAACAGAAGCCTTGTTTCTTACAAGCAGACTAAACTCTGAATATGCATTTCTTAAGAAACTTTCTGTTTTGTAGATAAAATTGAAAATACCGTTCTAAGATTAAGAGGGAATCTTTTTAGAGCTATGTAAAAAACATATATTTACCGCCGATATTAACAACCCTAATCAAATCTCTTCAAATGGTAAACGATAAAAGACTGTTTCTGGCGAGTTGTTTCGCATTGATCACAACCGCCTTCTCCTTTAGTATTAGTGCCGGAACTTTAAGACAATTAGGTGATGACCTGGGCTATTCAGCAGAAAAACTAGGTTACATCAACTCACTTTGGTTCTTTGGTTTCCCGATTGCTATGATTATTGGTGGAATCATCTATCATACAATTGGACCTAAAAAAATAATGCAAATTGCATTTTTCTCTCACTTCATTGGTGCCGCATTAACCCTAATAGCTATCTATTTTGTATCAGACTCAAGTTATGTACTTCTGTTAGGCTCAAACCTGTTAATGGGTATTGGTTGTGGATGTACTGAGGCTGCTTGTAATCCGATGATTGCTGATACCTATCAAGGAGAAAAACGAAACAAAATGCTTAACAGATTCCATATGTGGTTCCCTGGTGGAATTTTCGTAGGTGCTCTGTTATCTGAGCTAATGTCAAACATGGGATTCTCTTGGCAAAGCCAATTCTGGTTAATTCCTATTCCGGCATTGATTTACGCTTATTTATTCCTAGGTCAGCAATTCCCGAAAGCAAGTGTAGAACAAGCAAGTTCTCTTTCTGAAAATGTGAAGGCCATGTTGACTCCACTTTTCATCTTTATTTTCGCTTGTATGGCTCTTACAGCAATCACAGAGTTTGGTCCTCAAAAATGGACAGGCCTGATTATGGAAAGCTCAGGAGCTAAACCAATGCTTATTTTGGCACTAACCTCTGGTCTGATGGCTCTTCTAAGATTTTTTGGAGGTTCAGTTACAAAGGTGTTAGGTCAAGCAGGCGTACTACTAGGTGGAGCTATTATTGCAGCCCTGGGTATCTACTTATTCAGCACACAAACGGGCTCAATGGCCTATTTAGCAGCTGTGTTCTTCGCAGTTGGTGTTGCTTTCTTCTGGCCTACCATGATCGGTTATGTGGCAACAAACATTCCAAAAAGTGGTGCTTTAGGTATGTCAATAGTAGGTGGTGTAGGTATGTTCTCTACTGCTATTTTCCAACCAATTATTGGAGGTTGGATTGACAGTGATATTGCAGAGCAAAAAGAACTTGGTCTTTCAGGTGTGGAACTTGACCTGGCAGCAGGACAAGCTACATTATCAACAATGACAACATTCCCTATTATATTAATAGTAGCATTTATCATCCTTTTCTTCTGGCAAAGAGGAAAATCAGGTGAAGCTGCTGCTCATTAATTTCAAAACAAATTCAATAAAAGCACCCCAATGTTTAGATTGCGGGTGCTTTTTTATTTTTATATGGTACATGCAGCCGTAGACCTTGGTAATACTTTTGGAAAACTCTCCTACTCTAACGGGAAAGAAGAGTTTGATTTCTTCAAAGGACGGATAGAAGAACTGTTAAATAACTTAAAAAAAGTTAAGCCAGACAGGCTTATTGTGTGCTCGGTCACCTTCAGTATTGACGAACTTCAAGCTTTTTTCAAAGATTTTGAAGAGTTGATCATACTACAGCACAGCACCCCTACTCCGCTTACAAATGGCTATGCTACTCCTGCCACTTTGGGCTATGATAGGCTGGCAGCAGCGGTAGGTGCCGGTGAGGAATTCCCCGGAGAGAATATTTTGATCATTGATATGGGTACGGCACTAAAGCTCGATTACGTACAGTATGATGGTGTTTTTAAGGGTGGTTTAATTTCCCCAGGACTAAGGATGCGTTTTCAAGCATTGCATACTTTCACTAAAAAATTGCCGTTGTATGAACCGACTGAGATTCCGGAATTGATCGGTGACTCCACGGAGAATTGTATCAAAAGCGGCGTCATTAACGGAATGGCTGCAGAAATAAATGGCATCATAGAAAGATATTTGAAGGTGGCGGAGCCTAAAATTATCATCACAGGAGGTGATGCAGGCTTCTTTGAAAGTCAGATTAATTATCCGACCTTTGCCGCTTCAAATCTCGTTCTTAAAGGACTACATCGTATACTGAATTATAATGTTGAGAAACAAAACAACACTATTTAGTTTAATAAGCATTCTAACCATACAATTGGCATTTGGCCAAGGCCAGGGAAACACTCCATACTCCACTTTTGGTTATGGTGAGCTTGCTGAAGTTTCATCTGCTTCTCAGGACATGATGGGTGGCACAGGTGCTTCTTTTGCCAATGCCTTCTATGTGAACCAAATCAACCCTGCACTTCTCGTAAAAAACAGAGTTGCAGGTGGTCTTAAATACGTTTCCTTCAATGTAGGTTTCAGAGGTAACTCAAGAACCATTACCAGTGGAGACTTATCTCAAAATGACTTTGGTTTTAACCTTGACAATCTTTCCTTAAGTATTCCGGTGACGAGTAACTATGCCATAGGAGCCAGCATCAGACCTTACAGTATGGTGGATTACACTTCTGTAACGAATGAGAGGGTAATCGGAGATGAAGATCAGGTTTTCACCAAAACAGTTGATAATAACGGAGGGATTACCAGAGTAGCATTAACTAATTCTGTAAGGCTTTTCAATAAAGTATATTTAGGAGCAGAGTTGAATTATAATTTTGGTACCATTAGTAAAGACAGCTCGTCTTTTCTATTTGGTAATACCTCAAACCAATTGAGAACGAACACCAGATACACCATGGGTGGTGCCGGTTTGAAATTTGGAGCGGCTTTCCAACAGAAATTAAATGACAAGTGGCAAATCAATGTCGGAGGAGCATTTGAAAAATCATCTGAACTTAACGGCGATGTACTCAGAACTTTCGGCTCGTATGCTGATGTAGGGAATGGGCCATTTATCACTCGTGTTCCAGATACGCTTAGCAATACCAGTTTCGCATTAACTACTCCTGAGCAATTCAGAGTGGGAATAAGCCTCGAAAGTCCATTTAAATGGGTCTTCGCGGCAGATTATCATACGACGAGATGGTCTGGCACTAAAAACCTTGATCAGAGAGCTGAGCAAGTCAAAAACAACACTGAAGAATATAAGTTCGGCTTAGAATATCTTCCAAACTCTTCATCTACTAAATTCCTGAATCAGGTATTCTACAGACTGGGTTATGCCAGAGCTAAAACGGCTTACGTCATCAATGGTACAGAGATTATGGATAATAGATTCACCATGGGGGCGTCTATTCCCATGGGTTTCAGAAGTCCTAGTTATGTAAACATAGGACTAGGATTGGGTAACAGAGGTATACCTACAAACAACCTTATTCGCGAAAATTACGTTAGATTATCAATAAGTGCCACTTTGATGAGCCCATGGTTCATTCAGCCGAAAATTGATTAACGGACCAATGTCACGTCTTTTCTTCTTTGTTTGCATCCTAAGTATTGTCTGGGCTTGTAAAGATGACCACAAGCCTGAAGAGCAGTTTGTGTACCTGGGCCCGGTCATGACTGTAGATGACCTAAATGTGGCTTTTACTGACTCAGGGAGAGTGCGTGTAAAGATGTCTTCCGCCAAACAACTCAAAATGCAGAATGAGAACGAGGTATATCCAAAGCCCGTCTACGTCAATTTTATTGATGAAAATGCGGTGGAATACAGCTCATTGCGGGGAGATAGTGGAAAGTATATCCAGAAAGAAAACCAGTACATTATACAGGGGAACGTTTTCTTTTTTAACCGTGAGCAGCAGCAAAGTCTTTCTACCAATGAACTTGTATGGGACCCCAACAAGAAGATAGTTTACACCGATAAAAAGGTACAGGTCAATACACCAAATGACCAAATTATTGGTAATGGAATGGAAGCCTCAGAAGACTTCAGTACCTATAAGTTTACGGGAGGTATAACAGGTTATTTCCAGGTAGACTCATTAATTACCCAGCCAGATACTGCTCAATCCAGAGTATTGAATTAATCGCAATCTTTTAAGATAGCTTTCACCTCATCGGCTGAGACCTTCTTTTCTGTGTCTGAAAATTGAGCGTTTAAGTAAGTCACCAATTGTGCAATATCCAGATCAAACAAATCTGAATTCCCCGGCATCGCTTGTTTAGTAGATGATTGATCAGCTCTTATTCCATTCTTGATCAAACAGACAACTTTTGACTGATCAGCTAGCACAGCATTATCATTCAAGGCAGGATACAATTGACGAAGACCTTCACCTTCCTGTCCGTGGCAATTGGCACATTGATTTTTATAAAGTATCTCACCATTGACCAGATACTGTTCATACTCCAAGTCTGAGCTGCTTGAGCATGAACTAAGAGAAACTAGAAATAAAAAGAAATAGCTGACTTTACTCATCTTGATCTTCTTTGAGCAGCAGCTCCATATCTCTGATTAGTTGACTTACTTCATCTTCCACAGTGCCATCGTAAAGGCCTCTGATGTGTCTGTCCTTATCTACAAGTATGAATGCCCCGGAATGAATAAAACCACCGGTTTCTTCTGCAGCCACAGTATCTTCAGCGGCAGTCACCATATAACTCCCCTCTCCTATTTCATAGATTTTATCCTGATCACCAGTAACAAACTGCCATTTAGTTCCTTCCACACCTAAGCCAGCAGCATAATCATATAGAACTGATACGGAATCATGGTAGGTATCTATACTATGGGACAATATTTTCACTTCAGATTGATCCTGAAAATGCTCATACACACGAATCATTTGAGATTTCATGACAGGGCAGATAGTAGGACAAGACGTAAAAAAGAAGTCAGCGACGTAAATACTATTCTCAAAATCATCTTGAGTAGTAGTGTCACCATATTGATTTACAAATGCAAAATCTGGAATGGTATGATAAAGCTCTTCTCCGTTTTCTCCTGTACTTAAAGGGCCCATATAAGGAAGCTTGGCATCCTCAACTCCACAAGACCAGAGTGAACCACTTAGTACAATCCCTGCAATAATCTTACTCAGCAACTTCTTCATTATTCAAAAATTTATCTGCCATATCCATGGCTTCATCAGTATGATTTCCAATCGTTTGAATATCATCAAGCAATCGCTCATAAAGCTCAACCTGAGATGTTTTATCTTCTGTTTTCAAACGTGCATTGGCATAATTATCCATCCAATTGTACATGTCGTCATTGGCCTTGGTTAGCTCAAAAGCTATATATCTGGCTTGCTCCACCTTTGGTTCAGCCTCATCCATACCTTCGATAATTTTCAGAACCTCAGCTTTGATCTTAGGAAGCTTCATACTTTTAGGCATTACCACATCATGCCCTTTCATTAATTCTGCGTTTAAGCTTTCCAGCTTTTCATCAATTTCGCTTTTACCATTACATGCTGCCAGAACCAGCAATCCAAAAACAAGGGTGAATAGTTTTTTCATTTTCAGGGGTAATTATGGTCTTAGTTATTACTCATTAATTCTATTGCACTTTTGATTGAACTTTCTGAAGGATTTTCACCACCAATCATTTTGGCAATCTCCAGAATACGCTCATCATTGTTCAGCTTTTTCATTGAGCTTATGGTACGCTCAGGCGTATCAGCCTTATAAACAAAGAAGTGAGAAGTCCCTTTTCCAGCTATTTGATGTAAATGCGTAATAGCCATTAATTGTAACTTTTTACTCATTTCACGCATCAACATGCCCATTTTCACTGCCACTTCTCCCGAAATACCAGTATCAATCTCATCAAAAATCAAAGTCGGCATAGCAGCTTTTTCGGCCAGAATGTATTTTAATGCCAGCATAAGTCTGGAAAACTCTCCACCACTTGCCACCTTTTTAAGTGGCTGTAGCTCAAAGCCTTTATTAGCAGAAAACAGATATTCCACTAGATCAATTCCATCAGAAGAAGCCTCCTTTTCTGAAATATTGACTTTGAAAGATGCATTCGGTATTCCAAGCTCCTTGAGAAGTTCAGAAATCTTAGTTTCCATTTTCTGAGTTACACTCTTCCTTTTATTGCGAAGCAATTTAGCCTTCTCCAACATTAACTTTTGAGACTTTTCAAAAGTCTGTTGTAAGTCTTTAAGCTTGGTGTCAAACCCTAAAACATTTTCTACCTTAAGACTTAAATTTTGCTGTATTTCCAGCAATCCCTCAATATCAGAAACCTGATGTTTCTGTTGAAGTCTGAAAATGAGGTCAAGACGATCTTTGAGCAATTGGATTTGCTCAGGGTCGTACTCTACCTTTTCTTCTACTATACTTATTTCATCTGCAATATCTGATAGCTCAACTTGAACACTTTGAAGTCTTTTCTTCAGATCCTCGTATTCTTTAGAATACTTTATAATCGGATTTAACTGTGCACCAGCTTCCTGCAAAGCACTTAGCAAAGACTGCTCAGGATGATTCAGGATAGCACTTACATTGGCAAATCGCTGTTTTACCTCTTCGGCATTCTCTAAAACGCTTAGCTGATCCTCTGCCTCCTCCTGCTCCCCTGCCTGTAGTTTCGCTTCTGAGAGTTCCTCCAATAAGAATGAATTATAATCAAACTCCTTTTGCATTTCAGCTGCATCTGCTTTTAGCTGACTTAACTCATCTTTAGCTTTTTTGTATGCTTTAAAAGAGGTTTGAAAATCCAGGAGTTCTTCTCGGCTACCTGCGTAAGCATCTAGCAGATCTAATTGATAGGTAGAATCTGCCAACATCACAGAATCGTGCTGAGAATGTACATCTATTAGCCTACCGGCCAATCCTTTGAGAATATCTAAGGTTACGGGAGTATCGTTCACAAAAGCTCTTGACTTTCCACTAGGTGCAATCTCTCTTCTGATCAGGCATGGATTTTCATAATCCAAGTCATTTTCTTCAAAATAAGGCTTTAATTCATAAGCCTTTATCTCAAAAGTACCCTCTACCACACATTTCTTTGACTGGTCAAAAAGAGCTTTACCATCCGCTCTTTTGCCCATTAGTAAACCCAAGGCTCCCAGCATGATAGATTTACCTGCTCCTGTTTCACCCGTAATAATGTTGAGTTCTGAGTCAGGAAAGATTTCCAGATGCTGGATAAGAGCGTAATTCTTGATTTGAAGCTGAACTAGCATGCCTTTAGAAATGAACGGATGCAAAGCTAATCAGCAGGCTTTGAAGTGCCAAGCTATCATCTGTTTTGCTAAGCACTTAAAAAGAGAAAATCCGCAGAGAAAAGCATCTCTGCGGATTATAACAATAAACCTTAACCCTAAACTATGAAAAAATATATTTTAATTCTTTGCTGTAGAAGAGTCAGAGACATTCAATACTTTGAACTCTGTTCTTCTGTTTTGCTGGTGCTTGCTTTCGCTACATTTAACTCCGTCACCACATTCATTTACCAGCATTGTTTCGCCAAAACCTGTCGCTATCATTCTGGAGGTTTCTATGCCTCTACCTGATAAGAAATCTACTACTGACTGAGCCCTCTGTTCAGATAACTCCTGATTAAAGTCAGAGCTTGATCGGCTGTCGGTGTGAGATCTGATCTCTATCACCATTTGAGGATACTTTTTCAGAACTGGCAAAACTGTGTTCAGCAATTCTTTTCTGGCATCTCTCCGAATAGAACTTTTACCATAATCGTAGTAAATGTTTTCTATTCTAAATATATCTCCTTCAGCAATCATGCCAAGATTTTGTTCGTATGAAACATTATCAGTTTTCTTAGGCTTAACCTTCCCAACTTTCTCAGTATTAGTGGCATAGTTATGCTTTACAGCAGACACCACGTACTTACCTTTCTTAGTAGGCTGAAACTCATACCTACCGTCTTTACCCGTAATCACGGTTTCAGTAGTCTCATCTTTTTCGTTGGTCAAAATCACTGTAGCACCGGCAATGGGTTCATTGGTAAGTTCAGACCTGATAGTACCTTTAACCAAAGGAAGCTTAGATGGCTGCAAGTAAATTTTTATTTGAGCTCCTGAGCCTTGATCAGTGATCATGGTGGCATAATTCACAGAGTTGGTTTCATACCCTTCTTTGAAGGCTCTAAACTCAAAGTCCAGACCGGTGGCCATACATACGTTTATTTCTCCAGTGGCATCGGTTACATGTAGATCCTGATTTACACCTGATTTAATTAAACGCACCTCAGTATCGGCTAAAGGTTCTTCAGTAATGGCATCATAAACCAAAATTTTAAGCTCACGACATTTTCTACTGAAAGCATAAATATTATCGTCTGAATAGCCTCTCAATCTATTAGAAGAGAAAAAACCACTACTTCTATCTCCATTGGTAATGAGACCAAAGTCGTCTTTTGCTGAGTTAATAGGGCTACCCAAATTCTCAGGTTTGGCTACCGCATTATCATTTTCCAGCTCTACATAAAAAATGTCAAGTCCGCCAAGGCCAGCGTGGCCGTTAGAGGCAAAATAAAGATTATCGTTTTCATCAACGAAAGGAAACATCTCATCTCCTTCAGTATTGATGTCTTTACCCATATTTACAGGAACGCCCCAATCTCCATTATTATATTCAACTACATATAAGTCCGTTCCACCATATCCGCCGGGCATATCCGACACAAAGTAGAGTTTCGTGTTCTCTTGATTTAAGGCTGGATGCCCACAAGAATAGTCATCAGAATTAAAAGGTAACTCTTCTATATGATCCCATTTCTTCCCATCATTTTTGGCTGTGAAAAGTTTCAATTTATTGATACCATCCTCACTCTTACGAGTTCTGCCGTTTGCATGATTATTTCTTGTAAATACGATCTGATTTTGGTTATTAAAGAATACCAGCGGTCCTTCATGGTATTTTGAATTCAGCCTTTTACTGAACATTTCCATTTCTTCTAATCGCTCTACCTGATTGGTTCGTGGAGCACCCTGTACTTTGGCCGCACTTCCGCCAGATGCACCCACCACTAAAGATGTGGTATCAGGATACTCAAAGAGATCTAAAAACGGTGTTTGATTATTCATGAACACCCTTTTGATGATACCGTCGTCATTTCTGGCAGATACGAAAACAAGCCCCTTACCATGATACATAGGGCTGAAATCTGCCTGTACTGTATTCAGAGCATTTACATATTCGATCTTGTATAGAGAAGAATCTCTGTAGAATGGCGACTTATCCATATAAGCCACAGTGAAATTCTTTGCTCTTACATCAGAGGTTTGTCTCTCGCCATATTTAGAATAATAAAGTTGAGACTCTCTGTATTTAGAGTTTGACGCTAACACCTGTGCATATCTCAAAAACTCCTTACTGTCCAGGATGTTTTCATACTTTTCAAAAAGCCTGCGATAAACTCTTTCAGAGTTTTTAAAATCCTGAAGATGCTTATAGCAAAAAGCAAGATTCGATAAAGCCTCAGGGATATCCTGATCATCGGGCTTAGCTTTTTCCAGGAAGTTCTCGTAATGATTTAGGGCCTCTACATAACTCAATTTCTCTAAGGCCTTATTACCGGCCTTTAATTGAGCATAAGAGGTAGTACTTATTGCTAAGAGCAAAAGCACCACTAGTTTTAGGGAGCACGTTATTTTTAAGGTTCTTTTAGAAAGCATTTTATTAGGACTAATGCACACCCTAATACTTTCAAAAGCCGTGCCAGTTTAAAGGGCAACCTTAGAACACCTTAAACAACAAACACATTATCAATTAATTATAACTTGATCAATCTTTAAAATACTTTTTGTCTTCACGTCTATTTTAAAAGAATCATCAATTCGATGACCAACTAACCAAGCAATTCTGTTTTCTGATTCCAGTACTAACTGATGTCTCTTTTGATAAACAGGCACCTTGATATCAATCAAATAATCAGAGACGAGTTTGGTTCCTTTCATCCCGAAAGGCTGGAAACGATCCCTTTCTTCCCAGCTCCTCAAAACAAGTGGAAATTTGAGTTTGTCAAAATTTAGAAATGCTTTATTCGGGTCTCTCAATTCATTTTGCTCCGGCAATTCATCTTGCTGTCTAAATTGAAAAGTATGACCACCAATAGAATAAGAACCAGGCTTGTCAATTACATGATAAACCTTTTCAACTTCTTTCTTTTCGGTTAATGAAAAGTAATCTCTATCTGCCCAAACTATATAATTTGGGGACTCAAATTGAAGTCCCGAAGAGGACAATCCATCTGTAAGAATCTTATTGATGGTCTTCATATCAAAGTCTAATTCTTCGAATAGACGATAAGCCATGGCCTTATTGACTTCCTGATCTAAAATATCTTTCTCTATCACACTTTCTGTCCCATTCTCTTGAAGGTTGGTTTCTTTGAACTGAAGAAAAGACTGTTCTAAATAGTAAACATCAGCAGCAACTTTAGCCGCCGTAGACTGAAAAGTCTGCAAAACCGATGGATTGATTTCTTTAAAAAGAGGTACCAGGTGGTGTCTTATAAAATTCCTTTTGTACTTGTCGCTTTCGTTTGAGCTATCTTCCCGCCATATTATTTTTTCTCGTTCGGCATAGGATAGTATCTCAGCTTTTGTCGCAAATAGTAATGGTCTAATTCGTTTTCCTCGAATCGGCAAAATACCTTTTAAACCGTTGGTTCCAGTTCCCCTAGCTAAATTAAGAAGTGCCGTTTCAAAATGATCATTGGCATGATGAGCCGTAGCAATAAAGTCAAGCTTTTCCCTTTTTAGTAGTTCATCAAACCACTCATATCTCAAATCTCTGGCTATCATCTGAGTCGATTTGCCACTTTTTTCAACAAGTCTTAAGGTATCTACTTTACGCGTGTAAAACGGGATAGAATTTTTCAAACAAAACGATTGGACCAATTCCCGATCCCCTTCACTATCTTCTCCTCTTAATTGAAAATTCATGTGTGCCACATGAAAGTCATATGGACTTTGCAGCAATAAATGAATCAGAACCATTGAATCTACTCCACCACTCACAGCCACCAGAACCTTTTGATCTTCTTGGAGACCTATTGTATTCTTAAGGTAAGTTAAAAACTGTTTCTGCATGCGTTAGGCGAATAGAATGCGACAAAAATAGGCTAATTTTGCCACTGAATGCTTGAAAAGAAGTAAATGCCCAAATACATCGTCCTATTTCTTACTTTAATTATAGGCTTAAAAAGTGTCAGCACCCATGCTCAAAAACCACTCAATGAGCCCGTGGATAAAGGGCCAAAGTCTAAAATTGAGTTAATCAGAGCCGACTCATTGGTGGGAATTAATGGACAAGACCCCAGAAGAACCTTTTATGGGAAGGTCAAATTCTTTCACCGTGGTGTTTACCTAAACTGCCGGAAAGCTATTCATAATTCGGGCTCAAATAATCTCGTAGCTTATGGTGATATTTTTATCAATCAGGGAGATACGCTCACCATAACTGGAGACACTCTTTATTATGATGGAAATACAAGAATGGCCAAAATTCAAGGCAAAAAAGTAATCCTGACCGATGATGACCTCACTCTGGAATCTCGACGTATGGAATATGATCTTAATAATGACCTAGCTTACTATCCCGTACCAGGTATTATTCATCAAGATTCTGTTATTCTCACGAGCAATAAAGGTTATTATAATACGGAGACCAAACTTTTCAATTATATCGGGAACGTTGAAATACTGCACCCTGATTTTGTGCTATGCACAGATACCTTGGATTATGACAGCAATACTAAAAAAGCAGTATTCAACTCTTTTACGACTATAAATTCTCCTGATGGCAATCTATCTGCGTATAAAGGCTATTACTACACCGATACTAAAATCTCAAAGTTTTATGGTCGCTCATTTTTAGAAAATGAGGACTACACTTTAAGTGCAGACACCTTGGATTTTGATTTGGAAATTGAAGAAGGTTTTGGAAGGGGAAATGTAGAATTCTTTAGTAAAGCTGACAGCTTAGTTATCAATGGTGATTATGGAGAAAAACTCTCTAGTAAAGGTTACACCAAAATCACGGGAAACACTTTGATGAAGTCAATAAGTGATGGTGATACATTGTTCATGAGAGCAGACTACATCATTGCCTATAATTCCATTGATTCTGTATTAAAGAAACCGATGATTAAAGACACTCTTGAGGATGTTGTCTTACAAACCGTGAATACCGATTCTTTATTGAGTTCAACTTCTGAATTAGACAGTCTACTTTCTGATTCATTGGAAACCAAAGCTATACATGCAGACAGCCTGATAAATCAATTACCGTCAATAAAAACAGAGACATCCCTCACAAACTCTCCAACTCTTTTGGACACGATAATTACCGATACAAATACAATTGTCCAAAATTCGGCTGATTCACTTAATTCCATCGAAATCAAGGATACGGCAGTTCTAGAAGACTCTTCAAAAATTGATGCCTCTAATGACGGCACCAAAATGGAATTTATTATTGCCAATGGTAATGTGAAAATTTACCGTGACGATTTTCAAGCTTTATGTGATTCATTGAATTATAACCTGGTAGACTCCACCATTACATTTATTTCAAATCCAATGATTTGGAGTACTGATAATCAATTGGAAGGTGATACCATAGAGGCCATAATGGTGAACAATAAAATTCGAAAAATGCTTTTGAAGCAAAACGGCTTTGTTATTGCCGCAGACTCTTCGGATAATTTCAACCAAATCAAAGGTCGTGACATCATCGCCTATTTCGATAGTCTTACAAATATTGAAAGAGTAGTAGTAGATGGAAATGGTGAGAGCATTTACTTTGCTCTGGACGAGCAAAACAAGTTAATCGGACTTAACAGAGTGGAATGCAGTAAGATGCGTCTTAATTTTATAGACCGAAAGGTGAAAAGGATCGCCTTTATGGGAAGTCCGGAGTCTAAGTTAATTCCACCTCGAGAAATAGGTCAAAACGAGGTCAAACTTCCAAATTTCTCTTGGGAAATTGATCGCAAACCCACTAAGAATGAGGTTCTTGGTTTGAATTTTGCTGAGGATATAGTGCCTAGTAAAACTGAAGACAACAGCGATATTTAGATTTTATTGTTAAAAAATTCAAAAAATATTGAAAAGCGAACAACCTTTTGTTCCTTTTTCACGTCTATAAGGTATATTTGTTTGATCAATAAACAGAACTGAATGATTTAAACTCTACTGAAGGAAGATGAAAACACGTTTACTCCATGTATTTTCCTTTGCGGCCTTACTCTTTGTAGGGTTGAGTGCTCACGCACAGAGTCAATCCCGTCTTAATATTGGTCAGGATGCAAAACCTACTTCAGTATCTTCAAAAAAGCCTGTGACATCTTTGGTAGTTAACGGTAACGTACCGAAGGAAATTAATGTCAATAAAAACTCGGCAGTAACAAATTTCTACAGAGACTTATTATTGACAAAAAACACTAGTTCAAAAAATGAAGCCAAGGTAACTTTCACTAGTGAAACGATTGCCGAGGACAAACTTTTTGTGAACGACAATGTCTCGGTTTCTAATATTTATCCAAATCCGGCAAATGATTATGCTCATCTGGATTATAGAATAAAAAGCGGTGCAAAGGCAAAAGTATCTTTCCTAAATCTGCTGGGCGGAACGGTGGCAGACTTTGATTTAGACTCTTTTGATAACCGTCTGAATGTAGAAACTCGCAAATGGGATAATGGTATCTATTTCTATCAGCTTTTAATAGACGGTAAGAAGGTGGCGACCAAAAAACTACTCGTTCGTCATAATTAAGTCCTGTTAATTCTCCTTAATTTTTATTGCCTCTTGTACTTAATCTGTCCTCAGAAGCGTTTTCTGTTATATCCTTTTATTACCTTTGCCGAATGAATTTTAAAATGCTATTGAAGCCGGTATTGATTCTTGTATCTGCCGTTACATTGTTCTCTTGTAATAAAGAGTTTTCTAAGCTTCAAAAAAGTGGAACAACCGAGGCCAAATACAAGGCAGCAGTAAAATATTATAACGAAGCTGACTACTTCAGAGCAAGTTTACTATTTGATGAAATCGTACCTTTACTAAAAGGAGACTCTACTGCAGAAAAAGCTCAATTCTATAACGCTTATTGTAATTTCTATCAACAGCAGTATCAGCTAAGCTCTTATTACTTCAAAACGTTTTACAGTACTTACGCCAATAGCCCATATGCTGAGGAAGCATTTTATATGTACGCATACAGCATGTATAAAGACTCTCCGGCATACAACCTCGATCAGGAGAGCACTTTAACGGCCATTGATGCTTTACAAACGTTTATCAACACATTCCCGAACAGCGAATATGCTGACAATTGTACACAGAATCTGATAGACCTTAGAGAGCGTCTGGAGCGTAAGGCCTATGAGAAAGCTTTTCTTTACTACAAAACCAGCGGAGTCACTATTGCCAATTATAAAGCTGCTGTAATCACCATTGACAATTTTAAGCGTGAGTTTCCTGACTCAAAGTATAATGAAGAGCTCGGTTTTGTACAGGTAAAATCTCAATATGAACTCGCTGAAAACTCTTTCTTTAGAAAGCAAAATGAGCGATATGTGAAGACTTTAGAACTATACGAGGCTTTTGTAGATCAATACCCGAATAGTTCTTACAATAAGGAACTCGTTAAAATCTACGAGAATGCTCAAGATAAACTAAAGGATGTAATAGAGCAGGAAGAGGAGATAGAAAGGCTGAAAGAAGAACAGAATAAAAAGAAAGAAGAAACTATGTTGGGTAAAAACTAACACTGATCTTCAATACTTTGACAATAAAATTGTATTTTTGCACCTCATTATAATTTATCAAGAAGAATATGGCAGTTAATCCATCTATAATCACAAGAGATACCGACAAATTGGCGGCCAAAACCAATAATATTTATAAATCAGTTTTTGTTGCTTCTCAAAGAGCTAAGCAAGTAGCTACGACTACTAAAGAAGAACTAACCGGTAAATTAGCGGAGTTTGCTTCTAACGTAGACAACTTAGAGGAAATCTTTGAAAATCGTGAACAAATAGAAATCTCAAAATTCTATGAAAGACAGCCTAAGCCTACTAGTGTAGCCTTAGAAGAGTTCATGAATGATGAGGTATTAATAAAAGATAAAAGCCAAGAAGGTTCTTCTGAGTTTTAAGATTCTTGAAAAACCATTACAGGAAGAGTTGTCCTTTAAGGGTCAACTCTTTTTTTATGCCTAAGGGTGGAGTTACAAAATAAAAAATCCCGAATCAGAAGATCCGGGATTTGCTGTATATAATGCGGGAATAACTTAGTTCTTGGTACTCTTAGGAGCCAGAATTACAGTTAGTCTTTTACCTTCTAATTTAGGCGGTGCCTCTGCTTTTCCTAAGTCCTCTAACTTTTCAAGGAAGTTAAAAAGCAGCTCATACCCTTTCTCTTTAAACACAATCTGACGACCATGGAAGTGCACAAATGCCTTCACTTTTGACCCTTCTTTCAAGAAGTTCTCAGCATGCTTTAACTTGAAATTGAAATCATGATCATCGGTATTAGGACCAAATCTGATCTCCTTAATAACTGTTTTCTGCTGCTTCGCTTTAAGCTCTTTTTGCTTTTTCTTCTGCTCGTATTTGAATTTTGAATAGTCAAGAACTCTACAAACAGGAGGCTTAGAGTTAGGAACGATTTCGATCAAATCAAGACCTTGCTCGGCCGCTATAGCTTTTGCTTTGTCCAGAGGATAAACCCCTTGTTCTACGTTTTCTCCCACAAGTCTTACCTCGGGTACTCTAATTCTATCGTTAATACGATGTTTATCTTCTTGCCTTACAGGTCTTCTATAATTTCTTCTAAAGTGTTTTGCCATTCAGCAGTTTTATTATTTACTAATATTACAGTTATGTATATACAAAAATCGTTCGATATCTCAAAAGTATACCAAAGCTTCTTTACTCACCAAACTTCGGAATATTTTTATTTATTTCTTTACCCGCGAAGCCGATAAATTCATCAATTGTTAATTGACCAAGGTCACCCTCGCCTTTCTTACGAACTGATACCTTTCTTTCTTCTTGTTCTTTTTCTCCCAAAATTAGCATAAGTGGAATCTTGTTCACTTCAGCATCTCTGATCTTTCTACCTATTTTCTCATCTCTATGATCCACATAGCCTCTGATATCTTTTTCCTGTAACTCCAGGAAGACTTCATTGGCGTAGTCTTCATACTTTTCAGAGATTGGTAAAATAGCAATCTGATCAGGCGATAACCATAAAGGGAAATTACCAGCAGTGTTCTCTATTAAAATAGCAATGAATCTTTCCATAGACCCGAAAGGTGCACGGTGAATCATTACAGGTCTGTGCTTTTGGTTATCGGCACCGACGTATTCTAACTCGAATCGGTTAGGTAACTGATAATCAACCTGGATAGTTCCTAATTGCCATTTCCTACCTAAGGCATCTTTTACCATAAAGTCTAGCTTAGGACCATAGAAGGCGGCTTCACCATACTCTACTATCGTATTCAGGCCTTTCTCGTTTGCAGCATTTTGAATGGCAGCCTCAGCCTTATCCCAGTCTTCATCGTTACCGATATACTTTGACCTGTCTTCTTTGCTACGCAATGAAACCTGAGCACTGTAGTCTTCAAAACCAAGTGATTTAAATACATAAAGTACCAGGTCAATTACTTTCTTGAATTCATCCTCCACCTGGTCTGTTCTACAGAAAATGTGGGCATCATCTTGGGTAAAGCCACGAACACGTGTCAATCCGTGTAACTCACCACTCTGCTCGTATCTGTATACAGTACCAAACTCTGCAAGACGTAAAGGAAGCTCTTTATAACTTCTCGGTCTAGTTTTAAAGATTTCACAATGGTGAGGACAGTTCATTGGCTTTAGCATGAACTCCTCTCCTTCTTCAGGAGTCTTTATCGGCTGGAAAGAATCCTCTCCATACTTATCCCAGTGACCAGAAGTTTCATACAATTTTTTACTACCAATGTGCGGAGTAACTACTGGAAGATAACCCGCTTTTAACTGAGCCTTTTTCAGGAAATTCTCTAAACGCTCACGAAGCATTGCACCTTTTGGCAGCCATAATGGCAAGCCCTTTCCTACTTTTTCTGAAAAAGCAAAAATCTCAAGCTCTTGACCTAGCTTTCTGTGATCACGTTTTTTGGCTTCTTCTACCATAGTCAGATACTCCTTCAGCTCCTTCTGCTTCGGGAAAGTAACACCGTAAATACGGGTCAACTGTTTTTGACTCTGGTCACCTTTAAAATATGCACCAGCCACGTTTGTTATCTTGGCTGCTTTGATAAACCCTGTATTTGGGATGTGTGGTCCACGACATAAGTCGGTAAAGCCTCCCTGCGTATAGAAAGTAATATTACCGTCTTCCAGACCCTCTAGTAGATCTAGTTTGTACTCATCATTTTTTTCTTTGAAATAAGAAACGGCATCTGCTTTTGACATTGGTTTTCTGATATACTCGTTTTTTTGACGAGCCAGCTCCAGCATCTTCTTTTCAATTTTGTCAAAATCATCTGCTGAAATAGAATGATTACCAGTATCTACGTCATAATAGAAGCCATTTTCTACCGGAGGTCCCACCCAAAACTTAACTCCTGGGTACAACTCTTCTAAAGCCTCTGCCATCAGGTGAGCAGAAGAGTGCCAGAATGTAGACTTACCATCAGCATCATTCCAGGTTAATAATTGAAGGTCTACATCTTCTTCTATTGGCCTATTGGCATCTACTACCTCACCATTTACCTTAGCAGACAGTACATTTCTGGCCAAACCTTCGCTTATAGAAAGAGCAACATCCATTGCTGAACTTCCTTTTTCAAACTCTTTCACACTCCCATCGGGAAGAGTAATCTTAATCATATTTCACTTATTCTTTAAATCTGCACGTTTCCGGTGGTCCTTTCTACAATTGCATCAAGCCTCAGTTTTGAGGTAGAAAGGTCTGTATCTTCAGGAAAACGAGTATATGCTTTGGTGTACAATTCCTGTGCCTGTTTGAAACGGCCCAGCCGCTCCAGACAATAACCGGCACGAAAGTAAAACTTTTTTTGCTCTGGAGTAAGTTCTATTTGCTTAAGAAAGTATTCAGAGGCCTTTGTTAAATTTTGATATCTAAGATAGGACTCTCCGATTTCTCCATTTGCAGGTTCTGAGGTACCCAAAGTCACTGCCTTTTCGTAGGAATGAATGGCACTATCCAGTTTTCCCAACCGAGTCATTATGCGTCCCATTGAAAACATCAAATCACCATTATTAGGGTCAATAGTTAAACCCACCCTGGTCATATGCAAGGCCGAGTCTAGTTGGGCATTTTGATCCAACAGACTTTTGGACATGAGATAATAAACTTGTGGGTCTCTACTTTGCTCTTTGTAAAGCTTCACTAAAGTATTTTGGGCAGTGTAAGGTCGATTGTTCAATAAGTCTAACCTTGCATCCTGAATCAAAGCTTCTTCCCATCCGGGAGCCAGAAAAAGAGCTTCTTTGAGGTACTCCTCTGCTTTTAAAGAGTCTTGTTTATTGATGTAAAGCTCTGCAATGTAGGAGTAAAATTCAGGAGTCTCCAGTTCCATAGCTGAAGCTTCTTCTGCTACCATCAGAGCTTCCTCTTCTCTGTCCAGACCACTTAGAACCTTACTCTTTAAGAAATAATATCTTGAATCTGTATTCCTTAATCTAATAGCTTCTTCAATGGCTTCAAGAGCGTCATTTGGGTTATTTAGCTCTAACTGAACCTCGGCCAGTTTGAACAGCTCTCCGGCACCTAAATTACCATTTTGAAACCCGTCTAGTAGATAATCTCTGGTGTTGATTAATCTATTCTCATTGGCCACAAGATCAGCCTCAGGTATGTAGTCTCCAGTTGTCTGAATATACTGACAAGAGCTAAAAACCACCGATAAAGTCAAAACACTTATAAAAAGCCGCATCTAAATAGATTAAGACGCAAAATTCTTAAAATTTTGATTGTGATTAAAGCTTTTTCTACAAGGATTTAAATCTGCGAACCGCTTGCAATTTTCGTCAGATAGATAATTTTTCTAACCTGGGCATAACTTGGTGGTGTTGAGTCTTTTTTTCTTCCAAAAAGACCTTTCTTTTTCTTCTTTTGAGCCTCTTTCAGTATCTCATCGTTAATGGTTACCGCTTCTACCTTACTCCTGCTTCCTTCAGCAATAAAGTAATTGTCATACCAATACTTTACTCCATTATACGACGGGATAGCTGAGATGTTTGCAGGACTGAGATTTGTCCTTTGCTCTTCTGAAAGCTTGTACAGAATTGGTTTATTCCCGATAGCAAAATTATTGGCTGCCAAGTTTCCTTTAAGACAATACGCCACCGCTCCAGATTCATTATAAGCCAATGAAGGCTCTACCTGATATGAGACATTATTGATATCAATTCTATTTGAGGTTATCAAATCGCCATTTTCAGTAAACTCCAGTACAAATCCCACAGGATAATGGTAGCCACGGAAGACTTGCCTGGTAGTGGTCCTACTTCTTTGG
The DNA here is from genome assembly GCF_052828545.1 of Jiulongibacter sp. NS-SX5. The sequence goes on along the minus strand of NZ_CM128248.1, from coordinate 385,299 downwards.
TTATTATAATATGAATTATACCGCGATCTGCCATACATAGAACCATAAGGATCATATCGATAGTTTGGATCGTTCTCTGTTACGGTCTGAAATTGAGCTTTGATAAACGATCCTCCGAAATAAACCTTACCATCACCATAAACAGGCTTATTTGACATCAGGTGATATGAACTCATCAGAGCCTTCATATCTTCTATTGAAAGAGCCTGCCTTCCTCTAAGAAGAGAAGAAAATGAATAGGTTTTCAATTGATTTGACCCATTCAGATCAAAAGTGTAAATACCCTTGTCACCACTATTGGATTGATATTGCCCCATAATAAGCTTTTGACCATTACCAATTCTTACCAATTGAGCATCGATCGGGAAATTACCAGCTTTCTGCTTTATTGATGTCTTTGACAATACATTTCCTGCTGTATCCAGCAAAGCATGAACTATGAACGCATCCTTCACAAACTCACCCTTCTTTTTCTTTTCATTGGCATAACCCGTGGTTTTCACGGACCATAGACTTTCAATTACATTAGACTCTGGCAGGTATTCAAATAGGTTTACACTGACTTTGCCTGCTATCTCTGATTGTTCTTTGAGTTGTCCAATTTCGGTAGTAAAATTATGATTGAAGAAGGCTGCACCTTTTTCATTTGAGCCGGCCATTAAGACTTTATCGCCCAGAAAAACATAATCCTGATCTACAAAAAACTCACGTAGCTCAAAACCATCTTGATCAATCTCTCCAGTGCTCAAATCAAATTCAAAAACCTGATAATACATACCGCTGGTTTCTGAGAACATCACACTGATATGATCATCAGCGATGGTGTAGGCTTTTGGTGGATCTTCTGCATCTAGAAACACCTCTTTCTCCCAAAGTTTATTGAGGTCTTTATCAAATTTATAAACCATAGCTTTGGTCACATCTGACCTCACCAGAAACAAAAGGCCGTCTTCCTGAAGAGGAATCATCATTTGCCAGGTAGGCTTACCCACCACCTCTATTTCTACGTTTTTATCAAGCTGTGCGAATAGATTAAACGATAAAAAACAAAACAATACAATGTATTTTTTCATGCGTCAATATGGTCTTAAAACTATGAGACTCTAATGTGTTTTTTCAATAATGAAATCAAAAGCCTCTTTACTTACAGGCTGAACTGAAAGTCGAGGAATCCTGATCAAATCCATATCTGATAAACGATCATCGGCCTTAATTTCTTGTAAAGTCAAACTTTTAGGAAACTTCTCCACCGGTACAAGATCAACAACTACCCATCTATCATCGTCTGTGGTAGGGTCTGGGTAATGCTCTTTGACCACCTTGGCCAAACCTATAATTTCCCTGGCCTTGCCTGAATGATAAAAAAGGACCAAATCGCCTTCTTTCATGGCCATCATATGTTTGCGGGCGGCGTAATTTCTTACTCCGTCCCAGTGATCTCTCCCAAGTTTTACGAAATCATCCCAAGAATATGTCTCAGGTTCTGACTTTACTAACCAATGATTCATCTGTGTTCTTAGTCTTTTGCTGTAATTTACAACTTTAATTATTTGTTGAGTGTAATCACTTTTAGCTCATTCCCGATTGCAATTATTCCACCATCTAGAATTTGAGCAGTAATTCCTCCATGACCTCTCATTGCATTATAACCTCCTTCACCTAGAATCTTCTCCATTCTGCTACAAGGGTGGCATAGGCCTGTGTACTTTAGAATGGCATCACCGATACGAAAGGTTGTATCTTTAAGTGCTAAAAGATTCAAACCAGATATCACAAGGTTTCTTCTGAGCATTTCAGGCGTAACTTCTTTACCGAGCATCTCCCCAACTATATTTAGATGCTCTTTTTGAATTAAAGTCACTTGACGTTTTTTATTCTTTCCAGAGTAGTGATCGTTTTGTAAACCCTCCTCTGAAGAAGCTATAACAGAATCTAAAACTGTAAGATCATCAAATTGTCTATTCCGAACTCCAATCCATTCGACTTTACCCGATTTTGGGAAGTTTTTCATCAACTGCTTTAATTCCATATTTCTGGATTCTAGTGTATGACTTACAGTATTGTGTAATACCACATTCCTCACATTTCGGATTTCTAGCCAGACAGACATACCTGCCATGTAAGATGAGCCAATGATGTGCTTTTGGTATTTCTTCGTTCGTAAAGTTTTTGACCAGCTCTTTTTCTACTGTTAATGGTGTTTTAGATCTGGTACTCACTAATCCAAGGCGGTGAGACACCCTAAAAACATGGGTATCTACAGCCATAGTTGGCAGATTATGAATGACAGAGGCCACTACATTGGCCGTTTTTCTACCAACCCCGGGAAGTTTAACCAATTGGTCTATTTCTCCAGGCACTACATTATTAAACTCAGAAACAAGCATTTTCCCTAAACCTACAAGGTGCTTGGACTTATTATTCGGGTAAGATATACTCCTGATGATTTCAAAAACTTCCTCTGGGGTGGCTGACGCTAATGCCTCCGCTGTAGGATAAGCATCAAATAAGTAAGGAGTCACCATATTAACCCTTTTATCTGTACACTGAGCAGATAACACTACGGCAACTATTAATTCATAGGGGTTTGTGTACTGAAGCTCAGTTTCAGGATTTGGCTGATGAGTAGAAAAGTATTCAACTATTCCCTCATAACGCTCTTGTTTTCTCATGATACAAAACTATTCGAATCTTGAATACAGAGAAACCTTTCTTTCAATTAGCTAAAGAATCTTAAGCAAACTCAAGTTTTGACTTACTTATTGCCTCGGCAATACCATCCCAAAGCTGAACTCTTTTTTGCAATGCAACTACAGCCACTTTTCTGGCTCCTTCCCATTTTTGCTGATCATTTCCGCAAAGCTCTACAATCATTTGAAGGGACAATGGCCCATGTTCGTCACCATCCAGTTCTATATGCCTTTCCAGATAATATTTCAATTTCGGGTATTTAAGATCATTTCCAGACTTATTGATGATCGCCAAAAACATGTCAGGAATCAAATCTTCTCTTCCAAATGTAAAAGCCGAAGCTACAAGGTGAGGTTCGTTGGTTTGAATAGTATTAAATGTAAACGTCAAAAACTCCTTAACTGCCTTTGGCAATGAAGCATTTTCAATGTCTTCAATTATTCCGCTAAGACTTGATATTCCTGCCACAAATTCTTTGATAGGCTCTGTTTTGGCTCCTACCTCTTTCATTGCATTCAGGTACATCTCATAGTGAGAGGCCGATCTACCCTTTTCGTCAATGTCACTTTCTTCCCCGTGAACGATTTCATTAATAAATCGACTCAAAGAGGGGTTAGCGGCAGGTTTCCAAGGCACTTCTGTACAAGTTAAAGAAGACTGCAATGACTTTAGCAGGGACATAAAGTCCCAAACGGCATATACATGCCATTCCATAAAGGTCTTAATATCGTCAATGGACTGTAATTCACTGTAGAGTTTATGCACTCTAAGTTCTTCCTGTAATTGAGCTATTTCAGCTTCAATTTTCCCAATATTATTCATTTAATGTTGATGATTTGCTTTATGTACGATTTGAAACTCAAAATGTATGAGTCTACCTCACATTTCTTCTTCTGTTCCGTTCAAAGTCTTCAAGAACGAACCCTCCAAGCCCATCTAGGTTAGAGTAATAAGCCCTTCCTTTATTGACTTCAGTAAAGTCTCGAACAAATTGTTTTAAATATGGATCTGAGGCGATCATAAAAGTTGTCACCGGAATATTCATTCGTCTTGCCTGAGCAGCAATAGTCAAAGTTCTATTGACAATTTTACGGTCAAGACCGAAGGCGTTTTTATAGTAATTGATTCCCTCTTTCAGGCAGGTTGGCTTACCATCGGTGATCATAAAAATCTGCTTATTCTTAGTTTTTCGTCTTCTGAGTAAGTCCATTGCCAGTTCAAGACCGGCCACGGTATTGGTATGGTAGGGCCCCACTTCCAGATACGGAATATCTTTAAGCTGTATAGTCCATGCGTCATTCCCAAAAACCAGAATATCAAGATTATCTTTAGGATAGCGAGTCTTTATCAGTTCAGCCATGGCCAAGGCTACTTTCTTAGCTGGAGTAATTCTATCCTCTCCATAAAGTATCATGGAGTGACTTATGTCAATCATGAGAACGGTTGAAGTGTGCAGGTTACGTTCAGTCTCCATAACCTCCAAATCATTCTCTGTAAGCCTAAAATCGTCACCAAGTCCGCTATTCACCTGGGCATTTTTCAAACTCTCAGTCATACTAATTTGATCAAGACTGTCACCAAACTGAAATGCTCTTACGTCCGTTGACTTCTCCCCACCAGATCCTGAGAACTTAGATTTGTGATTGCCGGCTCCTTTACTTCTCTTCAGTTTCCCAAAAATCTCCTCAAGACTACTTTTACGAATACTTTTTTCTGATTTTGGCGTCATTGAGAGACCGCCACCTTCTCCTTGCTCTTCAGTAATGTATCCTTTGTCTTTTAAATCCTGGATAAAATCGGCCATACCATAGGCATCAGAAGTAAGCTCGTATCGTCTATCCAGCTCACTCATATAATCTAATGCCTCAGCTACATTACCGGCAAAAATCAATAGTAACTGCTGAAAAATATCAAACAACTTTTCAAAGTCTGCTCCTCCCTTTACGTCTGGAATGTATTTGGTAAACTTAAAACCTTTCATTCTTATCCTCTTTGATGTGTTTAGAACAAGAAGGCGATAGATTAAGTTTAGCCTCTTTTCTTTCTTTGTTTACTCAGATAGACTTCTTGTCTGTAGATATTATTACTTCTATCTGACTCCTTGTATTTATGTTCCGGGTCAATTTCAATTTCCAGAATGTAAGTACCTGGCTTTAGACCTTTCGGTAGTTTGACAAATTGACCTTCATAGAGCATTCCGTAGGTATCATAACCTCCTACCGAGATTCCTTGGAGTCCAGACTTGCAATCAATGAAATTTCCCAAACCGTAGTTTGGAAGATTTTTTTGCCCGTAGATGGTATTATTGACATAACATAGTGAATCACCATTATTACAAATACCGGTGTCAAAAAGGCAATAGCTTACCTTGGCTCCTTCGGCAATAACCTTTCTTTTGATAGAGCCATTCCTTTTATTCTTCTGCTTTACAACGCGAAATTCTACCCAGTCATCAACATGGTAATGATCATGACCTGGCTTCTCATCGTAATAGTTAGTTCCGGAGACCAAATCCTCATAAACTAGATTATCACCATTCTTCTTGTAAACCCTTTGATAAATTCTTTGACGAGGATTCTCACCATCAGGGCATTTAACATCTCCTTCCACTGGAGTATCATTACAATACCATTCATTTTTACCAAAAACCTCTATGGGACCGTAACCTATATTCGCAATTGTAGCCGCTAGTCTTAAATGGCCCGTGTATCGGTAATGATTATAAGGATATTCTTGTATTTGATCTTTAGTAAAAGAAGGTAGTATCACAAGATCAGGTAAAAGATCACAATCTTGAGTTCCATCAGGACACTCACATCCCTTTCCTTCTGAAAGGCTACAAGGACTCTTTTCAAAGTTCGGCATTGGATCCTTTTCGAAGGTCAAATTGACATAATCTAATTTCCCTTGAACACCCGATTCCAAGTCTCTTACAATTAACTTCCAAACACCATTAGGATTCTGTCCATTGTTCAGGAACTCAAACCGACCATCGGGAATATATTCGCCTCTAAATGGAGCCTTTGCCTGATGTACATAGCCATTGAAACCATTTGATCTAAAACAAGTTTGAAAATAGTTTTCACCTTCTAACCCACCATTCCTATTCGTTAACCAAATCTCATTTCCATCAGGAGAAAATAGTTCTACTTTTAGATCTGAAACTCTTTTGTGTTGAATAGTAAAGCAGACCTTGGAAAGACCAAAGCTTTCGTTAATCACTAATGGTAACCCTTTTACGGCTATTTCAACAGTGTCAGCTGCTAAAATACCTGTATAGTCTGAAATTACTTTACCACCTATTTCAGATGAATATGTTTGTGATAAAGACATCAGTGGGAGCATCAAAAGAAGAAGAACTTTTTTCATAGATATAAAAAAAGGGGCTTTCGCCCCTTTTTCAAAAATAAAATCATTTTTAGTACGATAACAAAGCCCTTTTTGTTTGTCTTCCTTGATCCGTTAGCATCGAAATAATTAACATATCGTATACCACATTCCTTGGGGTTATCTCGAATAAACCGTTAGATTTTCGAAGTTTGAAATTAACTTCCCTTCCAAGATCATCAAACACCATAAATTGAGGATTTTCGGCATTAGTTTCTATACTTATCGATTGCCCTCTAGATGGGTTCTCAAATAAGAAATAATGAGCATTAGAGGCAAAATCAACTCCAACTATTTTGGAGTATTCATATTTACCATCAAGGTCGTTCATTTTTAAGCGATAATAATTTAATCCTTCAGCTGGATTCTCATCAATGAAAGTATACCTGAATTCAAGTTTATCTGTTGAGAACATTTGCTTACCAATAGACTCAAAATGTTTTGCATCAGAACTTCTTTGAATTTCAAAGTCACTGAATCCATTAAAATCTGATATACCCCATTGGAGTTCAACAGTATTCCTTATCATACGACCTGAAAAACTCATTAAACTTACAGGATACGCCCCTGAATAAGTACTGTAATCACTTGTGTTATTAGCCTGTCCTGCCACACTTCCATCGCCAGTAACGTTTTGAGCAGTATTGTAGAATACTCCACCTGTGCCATCTCCTGTAAGAGGCTTAGTTATATTCATGGTGCCACCACTTTCCAAGTTTCCATTATTTATAAATCCAGCATTAAGATTTATATCCCCACTCACTGAAATCAAGCCATTATTAATTCCAAAAAGGCTTCCTTTATCTGTTACTAACATCGAATTCGAATATATCAAACCGTCATTTGTCATAGCCCCATGATTATAGAATTGTCCAGATATGTTCATTACTGCACCTGGAAAATTATTCAAATATGATTCAGCATTTTCAAAAGCCGCAACATTTACGGTACTGTAGTTATTCAAAACAGAATTTGATTGAAATTTCAAATTTCCTGTCGATTTCGACATTGTACCATTATTCGTTACTGTAACTCCAGTAAGTGTCTGATCTGAAGCATTTGTAAAACCTAGAGTACCAGAGTTATTGATCGTAAGATTACCATTTGCATTGATATCGTTACCAACATTTAATGTACCTGTTGATGAGGTTTCAATGGTAGTTGCACCATTGAAATTCTGAGAACCCATGTCCCATGTTACACCGTCATCGATGTATATTGTGGCTGGGGCACCATTAATATTAAAAGTACCTGAGTAATTTCCCGTCAAACAAAGCACATCATTTGAATTTAAGTTTGGAGCTCCACCAGTACTTCCATCCCATGTCACAGTTGTATTTCCTGGGCAAGCACCAAAAACACTTGCAGACGAAAAAAGTAATATCCCAATTTTTTGTAGTAAATTTCTCTTCATGTTAATAGCGATTTAAGGTTGAAACTGATTACTACCGAAATCTGACACTGAACCCGTTTTCAGGGTAAGCTCTTTTACTGAGCCAAGCTTGCGAAGTTTTGGTTTGGAGTAGGCTTTCTTTTTGCCCTTCTCCCTAGGAAAGAAAGATTGGTTGGAATTATTCATTGCTTTACTGTTATATCGTCTTATTGTACTAAAGACTAATGATAAATCTATAGGTCACTTCTAAAATGCCAAAAAATGAACCAAACTCTTTAAAAGGGCTAAAATAGTTATTTAAAGGTATCTATGAGGGTATTAGATATATGTAACTTTCCAATAAATGGAATCCAGCTCCAAGAATTATACATTTTGGAAAACGTTTAAATGAAGGAAAATCCTACTGTTAGGAAAAAGCGGGTTGCTTTATTACAAGTAAAATGAAGCTAAAATCAAGGAAGAGAGTGAAGAATTGTTCAAACTATTGACCAATAATTGACCAGAAAATTCAAAAAGCCCCCAAAATGCACCAGAACGGCGTTTTTCGGGGGCTTTCGTACCCAGGGCCGGGGTCGAACCGGCACGATATTGCTATCATTGGTGTTTGAGACCAACGCGTCTACCAATTCCGCCACCTGGGCAGGTGATGTTTTGGGACTGCAAAAGTAGAAGAACCCTTAATATTCACAAATTCTTTAGCCTACTTTTTTTATTCGTATCGTAAGGATTCTATAGGATCAAGTTTACTGGCCTTGTAAGCAGGGTAAAAACCAGATAAGAGACCCACAGAAATACAAACCACCAAACCTGCTATTATCCAGTCCCATGGAATTATAAAACTGGACTGATCAAACATACTTGACGAAACCACATTCCCGCCAATTATTCCTAAAAGTACTCCGGCAGCTCCTCCGATGATGCATATCACGATCGCTTCGATGAGAAACTGAAGTCTAATTTTTGCCGGGCTTGCCCCTAAGGCTTTTCTCACACCAATTTCTCGAGTTCTTTCTGTGACCGAAACCATCATAATATTCATTAGAGCAATAGAAGCACCTAACAAGGTAATCACAGCGATCACCAAGCCGCCTATTTGCATGCCACTGGTAATATTTTCGGTTTCTTTAATAAGAGAATCTGCTCGTTCTATCTCGAAACTATCCTTCTCACCTACTCTATCTCCTCTTACCCTCCTCATAGTAGCTGTAGCTTCGCCTATTGCCTCTTCAATATTTTCTACGCTGGTAACCGAAGTTGTTATTTGATATGAAAAAGATCCACGTGTATCAAATTGACGACCTGTAGAAAGTGGCAAGAGCACAACTCTATCATCTCCACCACCACTTAAACTTCCTTTCTTTTCTAGAACTCCTACTATTTGGTACTTATTACCCATCATAGATATCACCTTATCCATAGGAGAAGTTTTGGGGAATAGCTTTGAAGCCAATTCAGAACCAATGACTGCCACCTTGCTAGAAAGATTCATATCAGATTCATTGATATTTCTTCCATTTTGAAGCTTATAGGCTTTAATACCGAGATATTCAGGGTCAACACCCATCACCTGAATGTTCGGGTTTGTTTTTTCAGAACCATATTTAACCTCCACGGCTCCCGAAACATTTGTATAAAGACTTACTAGTGCTTCTTCTTGCTGAGTGAACAGGTCTTTGAAGCCCAAAGCCTCACGAAAAACAATCGGAGGATCCAATTTCTCCTGCATCCCGCCCCTTCTTCCGTAACGCTGCTCTACTTTAATATCGAAAGTATTTGCCCCCAGACCGCTTAAACTTTGATTTACATTGTTTTGAATTCCATCTACGGCAGTCAAAATTCCAACGAGAGCTAGAATGCCCAAAGCAATAATTAGAGCTGTAATAATAGCTCTCAATAAATTACCCTGAATGGCACGTAAACCTTCTGCAATATTCTCTGTAAAATTCATATCAAATTCATCAACATAGCCCTTGGTAAAGTCTACAAAAGAAGACCTGAGACACTATTTGGCGTGAAATAAAGTTATCTTTACAAAATTCGACAGCATAAAGCCCGCAAGCAAGCCAATGAAGTATTTCATATTACCGCTTATCATTTTTTTAGGAATTCTGAATCCTCTAAAGGCGAATCAGCTCCTGATTCCGATGGATGATAATCAAACAGATCATCTGAAGTCATACGGCCTGGTGTATTGGATTCTATCTAAATATGAAACTGAAGTTGACTGGCTTCTGAATTACCGTGGCGGGAGTTTTATGGCTCCGGTTTCGCAAGCTTTTATCAATGAATGCGTAATTAGAAATATCAGCTACGAAATTATCTCTGATGCCGAGAGTGCTCAAATTTTGACAATCGTCAAAAATCCGGATGCGAATATGGATGCTGTAAAGCTTCAAAAACCTCCTAAAATTGCGGTCTACTCTCCCAAAAGCACTCAGCCATGGGATGATGCCGTAACAATGGCTCTGACTTATGCCGAAATTAAGTATGACAAAGTGTTTGACGAAGAGGTAATGGAAGGTAAGTTACCCGAATACGACTGGCTTCACCTACATCATGAAGATTTCACCGGACAGTTCGGCAAATTCATCAGAATGCGAGGTCAAGGCTGGTATCAGGAGCAAAAGAAAGAGGCTGAGGCTATCGCCTCTAAATACGGATTTTCAAAAGTAAGTCAGCTTAAATTGGGAGTGGTGAAAAAGATCCAGGAGTTTGTGCTTGGCGGAGGCTATATGTTTGCCATGTGTAATGCTACTGACACTTACGATATTGCCCTGGCCGCTCAAGGTCTTGATGTAATTGAAAGTCCTTATGACGGAGATGGTGCAGATATGAACGCAGATAGCAAACTAGATTTCTCGCAAACCTTTGCTTTTAAAGACTTCTCACTCATTTATGACCCTTATGTAGTAGAGTTTTCTGACATTGACCATACGCATCAGGAAAGAGGCGTTACACAGAATTATGATTATTTCAACCTATTTGAGTTTTCGGCCAAATGGGATCCAATACCAACAATGCTCACGCAAAACCATAAAAACCTAATCAAAGGATTTATGGGTCAGACCACTGCCTACAAGAAGCGTTTGATTAAACCTGAAGTGATCATCCTGGCTGAAAACCGAGAATTGGAAGAGGCCAGATACATTCATGGTACCAAAGGAAAAGGATTCTGGACATTTTATGGTGGCCACGACCCTGAAGACTACCAGCATTATGTAGGTGAAGAACCCACAGACCTGAATCTTCATCCAAACTCTGCGGGTTATCGTTTAATCCTTAATAATGTGCTGTTTCCGGCAGCAAAGAAAAAGAAGCTTAAGACCTAACTAAGACCTTAAACATAAAACTTCGTTTCTCTTCTTGGCTTTCTGTTTCAAAGCTGTGCATTTGATATATGAACCAGGAAACGCCAATCAAGATAAGGTTCTTCACAATGTATTGACCTGTTAAGGTCAAGGTCATGAAACTCTGCCAAGTATCCTTTTCAAGAACGGCCATTGGCAAAAATGTACTGAACATGTGAATGCAGGTGATCATAAATGCCGTTTTACTAAATTTTGGAAAAACCCAAAGTAGGCCAAGCGTACATTCAAAAACACCAAAAGCAGGAAGAAAGACTTCAATAGGGATTATGCCAGCCAATGTCTGATCAAAAAGCTTAATCACTAATCCCTCTGCTGGTGAGGTACCCAGAACCTTCAAAAAACCGAACCAGAAGTAAATGATAAACAGAGATATACGGTTAAACCACTCTACTTTTTTAAGGAATATATTTAATTGTTGATTCGTCATTTTTCTAATCGTTTACTTTTCACCTTTTGATAGATTTATGGCAAGTCCAACATTGATGAGATAGTCAGCAAAAGCGGCATCTCCATTTCTCGGGTTACCAGTTGCTATCTCTGTTTCTTTATCAGTCAAACTTTGAGGTCTATTTCTGTATACTGCCACGGGCACACTAAGTGTAAGCATGACTCTATCTTTCATGTACATCACAGAAGGTTCTACAGAACCCGCCATTCCAGGTCTTCTGAAACCAAGATCACCTCCAAAAACATCTTTTACAGGAATGCCTTCAAACCTACCTCCCAAACCGAAGCTTAAAGAAGGTTTAAATAACGAATAGTTAATTCCAGCAGTAAGAGCATACTGATCAGTAGCTGCCATGATGGACTCATTTTGTAAAATAGGACTCAGCGTTTCACGAAATGTTCTGGTGCCATTCGTCTCCTTAGGGTTAAACATATAAAACCCGGTAGCATAAAATGACAATCTGGTTCCTATTTGTTTAAAACCAACAAAACCTGTGGTTATCCCTACTCCTCCATCACCTGGCTGAATAGACTGATCCACAGGCCTTACCTCTGCTGATCCGTTTGTACCTACGTTATAAAAAGTATCTGTGGCACCATAGTTACCCGTTGGCAATTTTAGCCCAAGGTTTAAGGATAAGTTACCTGAATGTGCAGATTGTACATCTTTCAGCCAGTATCCAACCCCTATACGAGCATCACCTAGTCCCTGTGAATAAGTATTATGACGTTCTGTTCTGCCGTGTTCGTATAGTGAACTTCGGTCATTGTATACCAAAGGTAATGTCGCATTTGCGAACCACTTATTACTCAAGCCATAGTTCAAGCTAATATCCAGAGCATGCGACTTATTTATTACTTCTGAGCCATTAGCCACTCTATCCGGCTCTTCATGAGTACCTCTAAAGTGTCTGTAAGACTTAAAATATCTGTAGTTAGTATTCAAAATAGCGACGCCCTTTCCTGTCTGTGAAGACGAATTCGGGTTACCACTACAGGTAGAAAAATGACGAATAGCCACACAGCCTTGTGCAGAACTGTTTGATACATTAAAAACAACTACAGCCATTACAGCCAATAAAAAGTATATATTTTTTTTCATGATTTTCTTTTGATAATTCTCTAAACATAAAGCACTTAAGTTATTCATTAGTAAATACTTAAGGCACATATAAAAACTTTACTGTGCAGCATTTTCAATAAAACGCACAGCAATAACTCTTTGTCATTTTGACAAAAAGACTAAAAGGGATTTACAGTTATATGAGAATTATCCTACTCGCGGAGGTGGAGTAGTTATTTTGAAGAAATCAAAAGCGTATAGATTGGAGTAGCGGAAGCCGCTCACCAAATTGCACGTATCAATTGTCAGGGACTCAATGGCCCTTTCATTAGAAGTAATATACTTTAAAGCAGTCCATTTTAAGGTCAGTGAACCTGCAGGCTCTTCCTTATCAGAACTATTCCCATCAGGATCCACATGCTCAGAAAGCATGCTAAACACCTCACGTGCATTTGTATTCTTTATGTATTTGAAATACAGTGAATCGTTTTTATAGTCTCTGCTCACTAAGGTATAGAAGGCACCTTCATGCTCCAAAAGACCCTCACTTTCTTTGGCCGAGTCCCATTCGTTACTGTAAGGAAGTGATAAGCCGATTTTTATCTCCAGCGTTTCAGGAGCTTCGCTTTGATTATGAATAGAGGACGTGTGAATATTAGCCTCCATTTCCAGCCTATTGCTCAGCAGCATAGGATAGATAATCAGCTGACATATGAATAATGTCAAAAAGACTAATGATATGTACTTCTTACCGTCCAATAATAAATGGAATAATCACAAATGTAACCAATAAATTCATATCCTGTCTAAGTATAGATATGATATTGATCAATAAATAATTGCTAAATTAGACAAGAACATCAATCCATTTGGTTCGATTTTTGCACACTAAAAGTCGAAACTTACTCGAAAAAGCCATTGAAAAAACTTTACATCAGTTTTCTAGTCATAAGCATCTTAGCCTTATACGGTTGTAAAACACCTGATCAGGTAGATGTAGCAAATGATCTTGATAAAGAGTTAGAGGAAATCCTGATGACTTCCTCAGCCGGCAAGGGCAAATCTTTCTATCAAATGCCTGAGAGCGATGATCTTGCCAGTATTCCTCAAGATCCCAAAAACCCACTTACCCCGGCTAAGATAGAACTTGGAAAACTTCTTTTTCATGAGACAGGGCTAGGTCAAAACCCAAAGATGTCATCTGGAATGAACACCTATTCATGTGCCAGCTGTCATCATGCAAAAGCGGGATTTCAGGCTTGTATGCCACAAGGTATGGGAGACGGAGGTTCTGGTTTTGGGGTCAACGGAGAATCAAGAACCATGAGTGAAGGCTATCAGTTTTCTGATATTGATGTTCAAAACATCAGAACGCCATCTGCCATGAATATGGCCTATCAAACTAACGTTTTATGGAATGGCCAGTTTGGGGGAACACATTTAAACAACGGAACCGAGGCCAGCTGGACACCCGGCACTCCCAAATTTGAAAATACGCAAGGCTTTGAAGGAGTTGAGACCCAAGCCATCGCCGGAAGGGATGTTCACAGACTTGTGATTGATAAGATTTTTATTTCCAATGTCGGTAATTATAAAGAACTCTATCAAAAGGCTTTTGAAGACAATACGATAAATGATCCTAAAAAGCTAAGAGACAACGGTGCACTAGCTATGGCGGCATATGAAAGAACCTTACTCTCTAACCAAGCACCTTTTCAGCTTTGGCTAAAAGGTCAGTTCGGAGCAATGTCTGATACAGAGAAGGAAGGAGCAAAACTTTTCTTTGGCAAGGCAGGCTGCTCAAATTGTCATAATGGACCTTCATTAGCCAATATGGAGTTTTACGCACTTGGTATGAAGGATCTTAAAAAAGGCAGTTACGGAGATCATTCTGTTATAAATGTAACAGACGCCAGTGTAGAACATAAAGGTCGTGGAGGCTTTACAGGTAAGGAAGAAGACCTTTATAAGTTTAAAGTACCTCAACTGTACAATCTTACAGATTCACCTTTTTATGGTCATGGTGCCACTTTTTATTCTGTCAAAGACGTCATTGTTTACAAAAACAATGCACAGCCAGAAAATGACATCGTACCTGTTGATAAACTATCTCCGGAGTTTAAGCCTTTAGGACTGACAGAAACAGAAATAGATCAATTGACAATGTTCATTGAAAAATCCTTAAGAGATCCCAATTTAGAGAGGTACGTTCCTGAGCGTTTGCCATCAGGCTTGGCCTTCCCAAATAATGATCCGCAGTCTATTGTTGATTTAGGTTGGTAATATGGTCTAGTAACTTTTCCTGATAAGGATCTATATCTTTGTGAAACTGTTCCTTAGTCAACTCAATTGGAATATCGGGTTTTAAGAACTGTTCTTGAGGTTTCTTGCTAAGACCATGAACGACCTTGTAATACGGAATTCTTAGCTGAATTTTAGAGTTTGGCAATTTGGGTAAGTGGAAACTACCAGCATAACTCCCCCATGTGGTTCCGGCAGGTATCGTACCTAAAAAAGTAGCACGGTTCATATCTTTTAATAGTGCCGCTGTGAAGACAGTGGCAGAATAACTATTGGCATCTAAATAAACGTAAAGTGGACCGTCAAAGTGATACTTATTAAATCTAGGCTTCACTTTTTTCGTGTTTACATGAAACCTGTAAACAGAGTCCTTCTTATTGAAATACAGAGGTGCCATAAGAGGAGGAAGTATCATGGGCACAGGAAATAATTTGCCATACGCTGACTTTTTAAATGCCATTGTATCAATCATATAAAATGGCTCATTTGCTACATATTTCATTAGCCTTTTGACATTTGGAATATAACCTCCCCCATTGCTTCGCAAATCAAGAACCAAGTGCTTTAAACTATCTTCTGCTACTTTCTTAAAACTCTTTTTGAGTTTGTGTTTAAACTTTCTTTGAAACAGGTCAAAAGGCCCTCCCTTGTATGAAAAAGAACTGATATCAATCTCGCCTACTTGCAGTGTAGAGTCTAATAAGGTATAATCAAGTTTGACTCTGGCTTTGTCAGGATAGCGTTTGAGTACCTCAGGAATCACCTCTTTACGCTTTATTGTCTTCAATGTTTTAAAGAAACTTGAGTCGGGCTCTCTTGTAAAATTCACGCGAACGCTGTCAGTCAATTCATAAATTCTGCCGTAATAGGCATATAGATTTTTAGAGGCATAAAGGTTCTTTGCCAACTCATTATCATTGTCTGTACCCAAGTAAGTTTTCACTTCATTTACCAACTCTTTGATATCATGACCAGCAATAGCCACCACTTTATCTCCTCTCATCATAGTTGAATCTGAACTAGCATTATACTTAAGGTAATATTCATTATCGAGCTCCTGAAGAATAAATGGCAAAGCCTTATCGTGCTCTTTGCTCCATTGTTTACTGTGCCGGTAAGAAGTATGAAGATCCTTAATTTCAGTTATTAAAGGAGACATCCTTTTGTAAAACTCCAGGTACTCTATTTCTCCCTCAATAGAATCAAATATCTCCTGAAACGTATTGGCGTAGTCAGCACTATCCTGGTAAGCATACAAGCCGGGATGTACTTTAATCATTCTTCTGTATAGAAAACCCAGATCCTCTTTCGCCTCTTGCTCACTAAGCCTCTCTTGCCCTACCGAAGGCAATGCAGTAATCACTACCAAGAACCAAAACCAATACTTCATTCCTTTTCCTAGATTCTTTTGAACTTAAGTAACCAAATGTAAACGATTCTCTGTTTAAATGAGGTTTTTTTTAAGCTTGTTTCAGTATCTTTGCCGCCGGAAAAATAAAGTTCTTTGACCGTATGCTGAATAGAAGACTCATTAGAATCAGAGCAATGCAGGCTCTTTATGCCTATGAACAATCCAGAAAAGCGAATCTGCTGCTGGCTGAAGATCTGATCAAAGAGAATTTTGCTCCTGACTTAAACTCAATGGAAGTTCAGGATAAACCAAAACTGAAAGGTCTTACAGACCTCAGCATAAAGGTTCTTCACGAAGAACTTTCCATTCACGAAACTACCGAAGATTTTGAAGCACCAAAAGCCGTAACTCAAGCGGTTAAAGAGGCCAAAATACTTTTCAATAATCGCAATAAGGCTGATTTTGATCAAATGAGCCTGCGTACATTGAGAGAAGCAGATAAGGTTTTTGTGGTCTACCTCAAACTTCTAAACCTTTATCTGGCCTTAGCAGATTTATCTCTGGCCGATCGCAAGTTTGAAGGTAAGAGCAGACTAGCAGATAATAAGTTATTGAAAGCTCTTCAAGAGAATAGTGAATTTGAAATTCTTTCTTTAAAAGCTGAAGCTCAATGGAATGAAGAAAAGGACTTTGTAAAATCATTATACAATACCGTTCTAAGAGAAAATGAACGTTATAATGAGTATTGCTCAAAGATCAATCATACACTTGATGAAGAGATTGCACTATTGAAATACATGGTAAAAAATGTCTTCCTGAAGAATGAAGTTTCTGTCAATTATTTTGAACGTTTCCATCTTTATTTCTCTGAAGACAGAGAAACATTAAGAGCCATGGTAGCTCATACTTTCCAGAATTATGATGAAGAAGATGGTTTAGAAATAGCCCAGTCAAATGAAGAATGGAAGGAAAGGAAGGAGTTTTTGGGGAAACTCTTTAAACAATCTATTCAAAGAGAAAATGAGCTGAATGAGTACATTTTACCTAAACTCAAAAACTGGGAATACGAACGTGTAGCAGACGCAGATAAAATACTAATGCGAATGGCCTTAATTGAGTTCATGGAGTTTCCGTCTATCCCTATCAAGGTGACTATCAATGAGATTATAGAAATAGCCAAAACATATAGTACCCCTAAAAGCGGAGTATTTATGAATGGTGTCTTAGATACCCTTTCAAAAGAATTGGTAAGATCCGGAGAAATCAGAAAATCTGGTCGTGGGATGTTAGACAATAAATAGTTGAAAAAATTGAAGAAGACGGCTTTTTAAGATAATTTTAAGCCATAAATAAAAAACACAATGAGTAAATCAACTGGATCATTCTTTTCATTTTTGGCGGGTTTAGCCACAGGTGCTGTGATCGGCGTTTTATACGCTCCTGAGAAAGGAGAAGTTACTCGAGACAGACTGGCCGAAAAGCTGGGCTCGTACAGAGAACAGCTGGAGGAGTTTATTGCAGATCTCATAGAAAGAGGAGATGAAGTAGCCGTAGAAATGGCTGGTGGAGAACACGTAGACAGCAAAGCCAAAGCAGAAGGTAAGAAAGTAGTGAATGAGGCACGTCAGAAAGCTGAAAAGCTTTTGGAAGATGTAGAATCTCTAATGTCTCAAATCAAATCAAAAGCATAATGAAAAAGTTAATAGGCCTGGCCCTGATTGCCGTCTTAACTGTAGGTTGTAACTCTTCCGCAGAAAACTCTACCCAGTCAGCTCAAGAGCAATTACCAGATGCAAAAGATGGTCGTTTAGAATTTGAAGAGACTTCTCATGATTTTGGTGAAATCACTGAGGGGGACGTTGTTTCTTATGCTTTCAAGTTTAAGAATGTGGGTACTGACCCTGTAGAGATAGCTGCGGTAAATGTAAGCTGTGGCTGTACGGTTGCCTCAAAACCGGCCGCACCGGTAGGTGTAGGTCAGGAAGATGAGATAGTCATTAACTTTAATAGCAAAGGCAAAGTAGGTCAGAACCGCAAAACTGTAGGTGTGATCTCAAACGCCAGAAATAATGCAGTGGCTTTAAACTTTACGGCGACTGTAAAAGCAGCAGATGCCGAATAATTAGTAAACCGAATTAACCCTAAAATAGATATGGTATTATTACAAGCAGGTGCCGGTGGAGGCAATATGAGTTTCTTAGTTTTGATGGTGGGGATGTTTGCTGTCATGTATTTTTTCATGATCAGACCTCAGCAGAAAAAACAAAAAGAGCAACAAAAAATGGTAAGCGAGCTTAAAGCTGGTGATGAGGTTATCACTGCAGGTGGTTTACATGGCAAAGTAGTAACAACGGATGATTCTACTGTGACTA
Organism: Jiulongibacter sp. NS-SX5; assembly: GCF_052828545.1. The sequence goes on along the minus strand of NZ_CM128248.1, from coordinate 366,926 downwards.
TTGCTGCTGGTGGAGGTGCCAAACTTACCTTTGATAAGTCTGCTATCGCGAAAAAATCATAAGCACCTTTAGGTGACTAAAACCTGCTCTATTAGGGCAGGTTTTTCTTTTTTATGGGCTACTAAAATTGTATCTTCATCACAACTCTATTGAATCTCAAACGTGAAACCCAGCAAACGTAATACTAAGGCCGTTTCTTTAAAAGATGCCATTGATGGATTTCTGGAATCGTTCAATTTGCAAAGCAAATACAGCGAAACTCACCTAATTGTTTCCTGGGAAAAAATCATGGGTAAAACCATAGCCTCACGTACCGAGAAAATCTACATCAGAGATAAGAAACTGTTCTTGAAAATCTCTTCATCTCCTTTACGTCAGGAGCTTCTAATGGCTAAATCGAAGCTCATTTCATTAATTAATAAAGAACTGGGGAATCATCCTGTAGAAGATGTCGTCTTCTATTAGTCATGACTAAAACAATTCTCTACATTGCCCAAAGCATAGATGGCTTTATAGCTACCAAAGACGGAAGCACAGAATGGCTACATCATCAACGCTTACTCCTTCAAGGAGAAGACTATGGCTATCAGGCTCATTTTGACGCTCTTGGCTCTGTAGTTCAAGGTTTCAATACCTATAAGGTAATTGCAGATTTGGGTATCGAGAACCCTTACGCAGGGAAAAAGAACTTTGTCATCACCCGCAAACAAGACCTTCCTGAACTAGAAGGCATCACGTTTACGAATGAAAGCCCTGTAGAGTTAGTAACCACATTGAAGCAAAAGGAAACCAAACCCATTTGGATCATCGGTGGTGGGCAAATCAATGCCCAATTACTTGCAGCTGGCCTTATTGACAAAATCATCATAAGCATTGCCCCTGTATTTCTTGGAGAAGGCATTCCGTTGTTCAATCAAGGTGAATTTGAAAAATGGATGACTGTGAAGGAAACCAAAACCTTCTCAAATGGAATGATACAGTTGGTCATGACGCCTAATTCTTAAGTTTTAACTATTTTGGTTTCTATGACCACCAGAAACAAACAGGTACTTCAGGAGCAAAACCGAGAAGATAGTGGCTTCGGTACTAAAGCCACCAGTACCAGTGCCAGATTAATCAGACCTGATGGCAGTTTTAATGTAGAACGCCTGAACCAGCCTTTTGAGTCCAGGGTGAATCTTTACCATAGGCTTATCAGCATGCATTGGCTAAAGTTTGGGATGGTGATTCTGCTCTTCTACTTTTTCTTGAACTCTATTTTTGCAGGCATTTATTATCTAATAGGTGTAGAGCACCTTCAAGGTATTAGTGTTGAACATGGCATGAACGCCTACTGGGAAGCCTTTTTCTTTTCCAGCCAGACCCTTACTACTGTAGGTTATGGTCAGATTAGTCCCGTTGGGTATATTGCGAGTTTTGCTGCCACACTTGAAGCTTTTCTGGGTCTCCTGACCTTTGCCATCATGACGGGTTTGTTATATGGTCGGTTTTCCAGACCTAATCCACGAATTCGTTACTCAGAGAATGCATTAATTTCTCCCTACCTGAACATTACTGGTTTTATGTTCAGAATGGCCAATGAACGGCATAATCAGTTAATGGAAGTAGAAGTAACCATCATGTTTACCCGAAATGAGCTTGAAGACGGAGAGCTCAAACGAAAGTACTACTCGTTACCGCTTGAAAGAAATAAGATAAAATACCTGGCTACTTCATGGACGGTAGTGCACCCCATCACCAAAGACAGTGTCTTGTATGGCGAAACTCCCGAAAGTCTTGCAGAGTCTGACGGTGAGTTCCTGATTTCTGTTGCAGCTATTAATGATACCATGTCTGACCCCGTACACTCTCAAAAATCATATTTATATGACGAGTTGGTTTGGGGAGCTAAATTTTACCCTGTTCTAAAAGATGTAGACGGTCGTTATCAAATTGATCTGGCAGATATTGGCAATTATGAGATGGCTGAGCTAAACAATCAAAAAATATAGCACTCAAAGCCTATATTTTACATTTATAGTCTTTTAAAGCTATAAATCTTATTTATAGCTATTTTTACCTATATTTGCGGGAGCAATAGTTGAAAAATATGAAAGCAGCTGTTATTTCTGGAGATATAGTAGCCTACTCAAGTCTTAACAAAGAAGGTAGAGTCTTACTGGAACAGGAGGTAGAGAGCATTTTTGAGACTCTTAGAACAGAGTTTAAATGCTACTGTAGACTTCTTAAAGGAGATTATATAGAGTGTGCTACTGAAGTACCGGCACAAGGATTACGAATAGCACTAATCCTAAAAACCGGACTCAAAGCCCACGAGCTAGACCTTAAAAAACACTCTCAGGACTATAGCCGAACCAAATACCTGAAAGATATAGGACTCAGGCTGGCCCTAAGCCACGCTGAGCTAGATGAGTTTAACAGAGAAACAGGACGCATAGACGGAACCGCTATTTTTATGGCAGGTAGAGAAATCTCCGGACAAAAGACTTTTAATAAAAGCAGAATAGTCATCAAAAACTCATTGTTTTTTGTTTCAGACAGTCAGGATTTACAACGACACGTAGAACCAGTAATGGAGCTATTAGATGTACTTTTAAATAAGGCAACGGGCAAACAATGTCAGGTGGTTTACTTCAAATTATTAGGCTTTACAGAGAAGGAAATTGCAGAAAAACTTAACGTGGCTCAGTCTGTAATTAATCAACATTCTACCAGCTCTGGCTGGAATGCTATTGAAAAAGCAGTACTTTACTTTGAAGAATTGATCTCATGAGTCTTATCTATTTCCTAAGTTCACAAATTTTAGCTCATTTACTCACGGATTTCATTTTTCAAAATGATAAACTGGCAAAGGATAAGAATACAAATGGCTTTAAAAGCAGATTTTTGATCTGGCACGTACTGATAGCCATCATCACTTCCTGGATCCTCTTTCCTTCGGTTCAATTTATTATTCCGGCTCTTGCTATTGGCATTCTGCATTATATTATAGATGGTCTAAAACCAATCGTTACAAAGCTCAACAAAATAGGTCGTTACGCTTTTTACATTGACCAAGTACTACACATAGCAACAATTTTGACCATAGGTTATATCATGGATTTTGGTCAAAATCAATCATTGCTGTGGGCTATTTCACCAGACCTACTAATGATCACAACAGCCATCATTGCCTTGGCAAAACCTACCAATATTATCATCAGAGAATTATTCAAACTTTATGAGGTAGAGGCTACGGCAGACACAGACGAACTCCCCAAAGGCGGCAGACTCATCGGAACGTTAGAAAGATGGCTCGTACTAATCTTTGTAGTGACTTCACACTTTAGTGCCATCGGTTTTTTGATAGCTGCCAAGTCAATTTTACGCTATAAAGACACAGATACATTAAAAACAGAGTATGTTCTTATCGGTACTATGCTTAGTTTTGGCTCTGCAATAGCCCTGGGCTTTGGACTATTGCACTTATTATCCCAATAAAGTATGTCTGAAATCTTCAAATCCCCCCCTTCTTTAAAACCAGGTGATCAAATTGGAGTAATCTCCATGGCATCTAAACTGGATAAAGAACGCTTCTTTGAAGGTAAAAAGATACTTGAAGAGGGTTATGGGTTTAAAATTACAGAAGGTCAATACCTCTTTGAAGAACATTTCAATTTTGCAGGAACAGACGAGCAAAGACTGTCTGATCTTCAGCAGATGCTTGATAATCCTGCCATAAAGGCCATCATAGCCGGTAGAGGCGGTTATGGCACCTCCAGAATTATTGATAAAGTGGACTGGGCCAAATTCCGGCAAAACCCAAAATGGATAGTTGGTTTCTCTGATATTACCGCATTGCACTCCAAAGTGCAATCCCTCGGTTTTCAAAGTATTCATGGCCCTATGTTAGTGACTATGTCTAATGAAGAAATTTCTACTGACTCACTCATTAAAACTCTTACAGGAGAACCACTGAATTATAGCGAAAGAGGCCACATATTTAATAGAGAAGGAATAGCCAAGGCTCCAGTGATTGGGGGTAACCTCTGCCTGCTGGCACATAATATAGGAGCAGAAGCTGATATCAGTTATGATCATAAAATCCTGTTTATAGAAGATATTGGCGAGTACTATTATAATATAGACCGCATGATGGTACAGCTAAAAAGAGCAGGCAAATTGAAAAATCTGGCAGGTCTAATTGTTGGCCAGTTTTCAGATTCAAAAGAAAACAGCACCATTTTCGGGAAAGACGCCTATGAAATCATCGCAGAACATACCGCAGAATATACATATCCAATCAGCTTTGATTTCCCGATAGGGCATGACAAAGAAAACAGGGCTATACGCTGCGGTGAAATCATGACATTAGAAGTCAAAAAAGAACAAGTTAATCTTACCAGTACACATCAATATGTATAAGACATTTAGAATTATCAATTTGGCCATTGCCGGAGGGCTATTCGTATTTTCAGCAGTTACTTTCTTTTTGCTAAGCAATGGACTCTACACCCCCTCTGGTGAAGGAATGGAAACATTTCAGAATGTGGTGCCCATTATCATTGTCTTAGGTATAGGTGCCTCTTATTTTGTCACCAAAAAAATGCTACCCTCTGCCCTAAAAGAAAAAGGTCTGAAGAATAAGATGAGGAGCTTTCAAAAAATTTCCATTATTAAGCTCGCTTTACTGGAGGCACCAGGGCTCCTGGCTGTAGTGGCGGCCTTGCTCACAGGCGAAATACAGTTCTTGTTTATTGCTCTGGCAATTGTTATAGTGATGATCATCGGTATCCCTACCCGAGAGAAACTGGCCGATATGCTAAAACTTAGCCCCGGTGAGAAAAATGAACTAATGAGCAAATGAGCAGTCTACTAAAAACCTTTTATAACGCTTTTTCTGAGCAAGATGCCGAGACCATGGCTTCCTGCTATGATCAAGGTGTCGTTTTTGAAGATCCGGCATTTGGTAAGCTCACAGGAAAAGATGCAGCAGACATGTGGAGAATGCTATGTCAAAATGCCACCGACCTTAAAGTAAATTTTGAAGTCATTCATGAAGATAACCAAAAAGGGCTGATAGAATGGCAAGCCGAATACACGTTTCGAAAAACGGGCAGAAAGGTGCTAAACAAGGTTATCGGCAAATTTGTGATAAGAAATGGTAAAATCATTTCACACGAAGACAGCTTTAATTTACACACCTGGGCTACTCAGGCCATGGGTTTTCAAGGTAAAATCTTAGGAGGGACAAAGTTCTTCCAGAACAAACTTCAAAAGAGTACAAAGGCCTTATTGCGAAAGTTTCAGCAGAGAAATCATTAAAAAATAATCAGGAGAACATAGACTTTCTAACTCACTAACATCATTCATAACTCTAAAGGGCCATCCGGCCCTTTTTACGTTTTTTAACATTTTATTTCATTAGGCACTGCAACTATTCACACTATACTGCCATCTACTCACACAAACCACTCAACCAAAGATTCAAACCACTTGTGTATTAAACATTACCTTGCAATGCATAATACCCATACCTTTGAATCGTCAAAAAGGACTATTACTTATAAAAACAAAACATGAAAAAGCTATTACTCTTTACATTTATCGTGCTCGTTGGTTTTCGATCACAAGCACAAACATCCGGAAAAGTAAAAGGAATCATTTTAGATGATCAGTCTGAGGCTCTTCCGTTCAGCAATGTTCTCCTTCTAAATACTTCTGATTCGAGTCTGGTAAAGGCAGCGGCCACAGACATGGATGGCGTATATACTTTTGAGGAGATTAAATTTGGCAGTTATCTGGTAAAAGCCAGTATGGTTGGTTTTAATGATTTCTTCTCTCCGAAGTTTCAACTAACAGAAAGTACGCCTACCATGGAATTTCAACCGATCAAGCTTGCCACGCAAACAAATGAGTTGGCGGAAGTAACTGTTACAGCCAAAAAGCCTTTCATTGAGCAGCAGGTTGATCGTACGGTGGTGAACGTAGAAAACAGCATTGTTAGCAGTGGGAATACGGCACTTGAAGTACTTGAGAAAGCCCCTGGAGTGACTATTGACCGTCAAAATGATGCTCTCAAACTTAAAAACAAGAACGGGGTTTTGATCATGATTGATGGCCGTCGAAGTTACCTTTCTAATGATGCATTGATGCAAATGCTCAATAATATGACCAGTGATCAGATCGCATCCATTGAGATCATCACCAATCCATCTTCTAAATATGATGCTTCAGGTAACTCCGGTATCATCAATATCAAACTGAAAAAGAATAAAATGTACGGTACTAATGGTACGTTCTCATTATCGGTAGGCGACACTTATCTGCCAAACAGTACTGATGACTTATATCGAGGAAGTACCAACCTAAGTCTGAATCACAGAAATGAGAAGTTTAACATTTTCGGTAACCTTAATGCCGGAAGAAACGCCTGGTATAACGATAATACTTTGATGCGAAGCACAAACTTTGAAGGCTTAAGAAGTGAGTTTGATCAGGTATCACAAAGAGCAGGAAAAGGCATATATACTTCGGCTAAACTTGGAGCAGACTTTTTCGCCACAAAGAAAACCACCTACGGTATCATGCTCGATGCCAACAAGTGGGATGGCAATATGGTGAACCTTGGAGTGACCAAAATTTTAGAAACGAAAGATGGTATCAGCACTAGCAGCTCATTAGAGCCATTCTCTGATCTGGAAATGGACAACTGGAACGTTACCGCCAATTTCAATATCAAGCATAATTTCAATGAAAACGGCAAAGAATTTACCTTTGATGCAGATTACAGTGGCTTCAGAAATTACGGCTTCCAGAGCTTCAACACAGCCTTCTTTGATGGAAACGGACAACCAACTTCTAGCTTGATCCAACGAAATACAACACCATCAGACATTGATATTCTCGCTGCTAAATTTGACTTTGTTATCCCTACTGAAAGCAAAGTAAAAATTGAGTTTGGAGCAAAAAGCAGCTTTGTAAAAACAGATAATAACTTCCTTTTTGAAGTACAGGAAGATGGTCAATGGCTCGTAGATGACGGCAAAACGAATCACTTTATTTATAAAGAACTAGTAAATGCCGCCTATTTCAATGTGGGCAAACAATGGGATAAAATTGGGATTCAGACAGGTCTGAGAGCAGAACACACTATTTCAGAGGGTAATTCTGTAACGCTTGATCAGGTAGTACCTAGAAATTACCTCAACCTCTTCCCTACTATGTTCCTGAATCAAAAGATCAATGATAATCATGCTTTGAGATATTCATATAGCAAAAGAATCGGTAGACCAAACTATCAACAGCTGAATCCGTTCCTTTTCTTCCTGGACCCTTATACTTTTGAGAAAGGTAACGAATATCTGAAGCCTCAATTTACTGATAATGTAGAGCTGACGTACACCTTCAAAAACGCCGTCAACTTATCACTCGGATACGCACATACCAGAGATAATATGTTTGACGTGATTGAACAGGATGATGCCACAAGAATCACCTTCCAAACAGAAACAAACCTGGAAAAAGTAGAGAATTACTCAGCCAATTTGTCGTTCCCTATCCCGGTTACCAAATGGTGGAACATGCAGAATAATTTCAGCTTCTACTATGATCGTTTCAGAGATAGCGACCTAAGCGGAGCTCCTCTTGATGAAGGACAAGCAGCTTATAACTTCTATACCTCCAGTACGTTCAGTCTAAAAAATGGCTGGTCTGCTGAAGCCAATATGTGGTACAATTCTCCTCAGCGTCTAGCGATCATTGTAACAAATAAGCCTCAATACGCCGTAAATGTGGGCGTTCAGAAGTCAATTCTCGAGAAAAAGGGTAAATTGAAGTTAAATGTGAATGACCTCTTCCTAACCTCTTTCTTTAATGGAGACATCAACTATCAGAATGTTGATTTGGCCATTACTAATAGATGGAGTAGTAGAAGAGCAACTTTAACCTTCACATACAACTTCGGTAACCAGAATGTGAAGGCGAGCACAAGCAGCTTATAACTTCTATACCTCCAGTACGTTCAGTCTAAAAAATGGCTGGTCTGCTGAAGCCAATATGTGGTACAATTCTCCTCAGCGTCTAGCGATCATTGTAACAAATAAGCCTCAATACGCCGTAAATGTGGGCGTTCAGAAGTCAATTCTCGAGAAAAAGGGTAAATTGAAGTTAAATGTGAATGACCTCTTCCTAACCTCTTTCTTTAATGGAGACATCAACTATCAGAATGTTGATTTGGCCATTACTAATAGATGGAGTAGTAGAAGAGCAACTTTAACCTTCACATACAACTTCGGTAACCAGAATGTGAAGGCGAGCAGAAGAAGAAGTACCGCTGCTGATGACTTGAAACAAAGAGCAGGTGGTAATAACTAATTAAGAATCATACAGTTTATAATAAGGTTTATCGGAAAAACACCTCTGCCAGATCAGGGGTGTTTTTTTTAGTTTAAAGCCATTTCTAAAGCTAGTCGTTCTGTAAAGGAAAACTCCTGGCCTCGTTCCATAAAACCTACATGACCACCTTTATCAGTGATGAGTAATTTGACAAAATCGGGAACATTATCAGGCCTATCATAGCATTCCTCACCTAAAAAAGGATCATTTGCAGCCTGAATAATAGTGGTAGGTACCAGAACATTCTTTAAAAGTGGCTTGGCTGAAGCTTTCTCATAAAAATCTAAAGCACTTTCATAACCATGAAGGGGAGCGGTATATGTACCATCAAAGTCTTCAAAGTTTTTAATCTTCTCAAAGTAGTTTTCAAAGTTCAAATGCGGATGCTCAGGAAATCGTCTGGACTTCTCCTCGATTTTAACAGCAAGCTTTTTAATAAAACGCTTCATGTAAAACTGTTTACCGTTTTTTTGTAATTCACGGACAGAAGAGTACAAATCAAGTGGTACTGAAGCCACCATAGCTCCACTAACCTCTTTAGGTAATCTCTGTGGAAATTCCCCTAAAAGTCTTAAGGTCAAACTCCCCCCCATACTGTAGCCGGCTACAAAAACCTCTTCATACCCTAGAAAAATAGCGTATTCCAGAACATAACGAAGGTCTTCTGCATCACCGTGATGGTAAAATCTTGGCAAACGATTAGGCTCACCACTGCAGCTGCGGCAATTCCAACCTAAACCATCAAAACCGTTTTGAGCAAAAAGTTTAATTAACCCGGTAACGTAATGCCGGCTAGAGTCGCCTTCCAGACCGTGGGTGACCAAGATGAGCTTCTTACTCCCATTTTTAACCCAATCTAGATCTACAAAATCACCATCCGGCAAGTCTATTCTCTCTCTCTTATAAGGGACTTCAATCTTACGGTACAGACTTGGATAGATGGTCTGAATATGACCATTAAACTGATAAAGTGGTGGGGTGATATTAATTCTCTCCATCAATAATAACCCTCAATATTTCTTTTGACTTTGATCCATCTGATGATACCAAGGATCAGGGTAATGGGGAAAAGGCCGAGAAAGATGAAACCTACCCATCGTACATCCTCGAAATAATCTAGTTTTAGAAAAGTGAGGCCTGTGGCCAGAAAAACGAAGGCTGTTCTGAAGTAAGCCAGAAACGTTCTCTCATTGGCCAGTTTGGTACGTTCTATTGCCAGCCAATCACGAAGAATAAGGTCTTTTTTCTCTTCCATGGCCTCAAAGTTATATGGTTTTGACTAGCCGAACTAAAAAAGATTGGTTCAGATTGCAGCCCTATTGCAGTGCCATAGCCTTTAACTTTGCCCGCATCAGAATTTTACGAAATGGCACATCACCATCATCATGCTCATTCTCATAGCCATGGCCACAGTCATCAAACTGAAAATATCAGCACTGCTTTTTGGTTAAACTTAAGTTTCACCATCATAGAATTGATCGGTGGATTCTTCACGAATTCAGTTGCCATTCTATCTGACGCCTTACATGATCTTGGCGATAGCCTCTCGCTAGGTTTAGCTTGGTATTTTCAGAAAAAAGCAGGCAAAGGGAGTGATCAGGTTTATACTTATGGTTATGGACGCTTCTCGCTGGTAGGTGCACTAATTAATTCAATTGTACTTATTGTAGGGTCTATCTATATGCTTTCAGAGGCTATTCCAAGAATTCTTAATCCTGAAGCCAGCAATGCCTCAGGTATGCTACTTCTGGCACTTCTAGGAATCGCTGTTAATGGGGCTGCTGTATTGAAACTTAAAAAAGGGGATAGCCTGAACGAAAGAGCCGTGATGCTTCATTTGATGGAAGACGTTCTGGGCTGGGTAGCTGTTTTGGTAGGAAGTATCATCATGTATTTCACTCAATGGTATATCATTGACCCTATTCTCTCGATTGGAATCACTATTTACGTGCTTTATAATGTTTACGGCAATTTAAAAAGCGTCTTTAGAGTCATCTTACAGGGTACTCCAGAAGATAAAAACATTAATAAACTCAAAGAACTTTTGATACAACTGAAAGGTGTCGCTGCCATCCATGATCTACACCTTTGGACAGTAGATGGACAAAATAACATCATGAGCTTGCACGTCAAGTTAGACCCAGCAGCAGACCGTATTAAAGTGAAAGAAGAAATAAGACACGAAATGCACCATGAAGGAATTCAACATGTGACTATTGAGCTGGAACTTGACGATGAAGATTGTGGTATGAAAGCACCATGCTAAAGAAGCATATTGAGTGATTCAAAACGTTCAAGACTTTCGTCAAAGACCGTAAAAACAGCGGGATATCCTACTTCAACCTTACTTAGTTGATCAATCATACCCAGTGCTTTTGCAGGTCGCACGGTAGCCATATCTATGGCCTCTTCCAGTGTAACGCCAACTTCATGTACCATATTTTTCACTGCCTCCCCCATAGAAATAGCCGAACCAGCCAGATTTCCCTCTGAGTTAAGGTATTCACCATTCTTTAGCTCAGCATCAAATTCCTCCCACTGAAAACTCATCTTTTTACGGCCCAAAAATAGGGCATCAGAAATAATGAACAGATGTTCTCCTTTTGCTTGATAAGCTGCCTTTAAGGCACCATAATGTATATGCTTTCCATCAGGAATAACAGGGCACCAAACATGAGAATGTGCAAGTGCAGCCCCTACAAGACCCGGCTTTCTGTGATGTAAACCACTCATGGCATTATAGAGGTGCGTGACCAAATTCACGCCAGATTCAAAACCCTTCTGAGCCTCTTCAAAACTTGCATTGGAGTGCCCAAATGAAACTGTAATCCCTTTCGATTGAATCTTTCTGATTTGTTCTTTAGAGAAATACTCGGGAGCAATCGTCATCAATTTTATGATTCCTTCACCTGCCGAAATGATCTCATTTAATTCATCATCTGAGGGTACTCTGACATATTTTTCAAGATGAGCTCCCCTCTTCAATGGATTTAAAAATGGCCCTTCAAGGTGCAACCCAAGTACTCCTGATGAAGGATTCTCTTCCAGAAATTGCTTCATTACGGCTATGCCTTTCAGAATATTCTCCTTTGAAGAAGTGATCAATGTAGGCAACACAAAGTAGGTTCCTGTTTTGACAGAGCTTTCAAAAATATCTTGAATGGCTTCTGCTGAGTTACTTTGGGTCAGATAGTGTTCTTCTCCACCATTGATATGAATATCAAAAAAAGCGGCAGAAAGACAATCAACGTCGGCTTCACCCTCAAATAACTCAACCTTCTTTATACGACCGTCTTCATAAAAGATTTCTTGGTTCTCAAGGATTTTACTTTCATAAAACAGTTTTTTGGTTTTTATGCTTTGCAAAGCCATAACTACAATTTTACGCGTACTACAGAAGTATATTCTCCAAAAACCTCAATCTCTTTGACCTGGCTACCTATTCGAACCCTAACCATTTCCTTTTTCAAAGGATGATTCCAGGCATCATAAACCAAGACCAAAGCTTCCTTTTTATTCTCGGCATATTTTACGGCCACCAGCGGTGTATGATCATATAATGAAAATGAGGGGAGTCGCTGATCCCCTTCCGTAAAACGCTCCCCTTCTCGGGCAGAGGAAACAAATTCCCATTTGGTATTGGCCTCAATAATGTCCTTATTTTGACTTACAGACCACTTCCCTCCTTCCCATCGGTCAATGTTCTGATAATTTTGAATGGCATATTGACCTGTCATTTGAGATCCGAATTGCGTGGCAATCTTCCTTCCCTTGGCATCAAAAACTTCAGTAGATGCTCCTAAATAGCGTTTATCATCTGTTCTGCCGTAAGGCTCTGACCATAGTTCTCCGCCATCACAAAAAGCAAAAGCCCAAACGGCTGCATTATGCATAGCTGACGGAAAAACCATGGGCTTAATTTTCTTCACCAAAGCCTCTCCTTTGGCTCCTTCAAACCATTTATCGGCCATCATAAAACCACCTACATACTCTTGATGATGCCACCACATCAGCACACTTGGTTTATTAGGCTGAAACTTCTTGTTCATCATGTGCTGCATCACCAAATGATGCATATACCCATAATTCGTAGGGTAATTCAGATACCCTCCGATATAATTGATATCGGCATTGTCCTTGTAAAAAGCATTGGTGTAAAACGGACTACCTTCGGATAGTTGACCATACCATTGATCTAAATTGCCCTTAAAATTCAAATCCTTGGTGAGTTGATATTTGTAATTATTTCCTTCAATATTTACTCTATTGATCCCCATTAGCCCATGCGGCCAGATGGATAAAGTCTTTTGAGGGTATGTTTTTCGCCATAGCTCCAAGGCTTTATGAAGCTTCTCTGTACCTGGCCCATAAGGAAAACGAAGAGCCTCCCAGTTCAGTACCAAGTGGCCTACGTTTGCATGACGATCTATCACATAGGTTTTAAAATTTCGCAGTAGCGTTCTTTCATCCACCTTTTTGAGCCAGTCATTGACCACCTCCTGCGTTTGTGAATATGCCGGCGGAGCACCACTTTTATAAAGCCACTCGTCATAATCATATCCGATTCTTTTTTGCGGCGGAGCACTAAAAGCACCATAATAAGAATAACCTTTTGCCAAGGCTTTGCTCTGCAGATCATTGGCCGTGAAAAAGCTCGTAGCTCCCCATTTATTTGACGGCAATTGATAATCGGGAAAAGTTTCTAAATATTGAGGCAAGTGAGATGACGGATCTCTTTGATAAGAATCAGGCATAAAAAAGTAGGTTAGATCGCCATCTGTCCAGCTTGTACGCTTTTTTGCTCCTTCTGGTACGTACAAATAATGCTGTACAAATGTACCCGCCTCCCAAGGTGGCATACGCTTCATTTGAATGATAAGTGGAGCAAAATCAAAGCCTCTCATATCTTCCAGACTAGCTTCTTCCAGCTGAAATTGATCTACATCATTATGATGTTCGGTAGCCCAGAAAACCACTTTCTTTTCATTACTCCCAGGTAAAAATTGTTCATTCCACAGCGGATCTTTCACTTTCAGTTCCTCTGATCCTTCAAATCGTAGAACCGAAAGAGGCTTTAAACCTTCTTTGGTATAACTTACCTCTCCCCTAACATTTGCATCCTGACTGTTTAGTGGGTCTTTTTGAAGCCGAAGACCAGATGAATTTGTTAGACTTTCTTCCTTTGCGGTCTGTCCGTTTACCTTTTCGGTGTTTTTGCAGGAGCAGCCCATAACGACTAAAAGAAGAAATGAAGAAACTAGTTTTTGCATACGCTAAAATACGTTGAACCCGATTTTTGGTTGAGGATTCTATGAAGCTTTGAAATTATATAAATCATAACGAATACTATATAATCAATGAGACGAAGGTCTCCGTAAATTTGAATATGGATAAGGAATTACAACTACCGGTGATGGGAATGTCTTGTGCGGCATGTGCAGGTAGCGTAGAGAAAATTCTGAGAGATACACCTGGTGTACTTCAGGCAGATGTCAATTATGCTAATGAAAAAGCCAGCATTAAGATAGACCCCGATAAAACCAATGTGGAGCTACTGCAAAAGCAAGTTCAGGCCATTGGTTATGATTTATTTATTGAAGAAGAAAAGGCTGAAGAAAAAGTAGAACAGCTCAAATCTGAGAAGCTGGCAAAGGCGAAAAAGAATTTGATTTGGGCGGGCATCTTCGCGGTGCCATTACTGATCATTGGTATGGCCGGTATGCATTGGCCATACGCTTCTTATATCATGCTCGGTTTGGCTACGCCAATACTTTTCGTTTTTGGTAAAGACTTTTTCATCAATGCATGGAAACAAGCCAAAAACAGAAAGGTCAATATGGATACCTTAGTAGCCTTAAGCACGGGTATCGCCTATATTTTTAGTCTTTTCAATACCTTTTACCCCCGTTATTTTAGCGACCGGGGTATAGAGGCACATGTGTACTACGAGGCAGCCGGCGTTGTGATTTTCTTCATACTTATTGGTAAGTTTTTAGAAGAGAAAGCCAAAAGCGGCACTTCGGCGGCATTGAAAAAACTGATGTCTTTACAGGCTAAAGAAGTGACAGTCATCAGAAATGCCGAAGAGCAGACCATAGCCATTGAAGAATTGATAAAGGGAGATCTCGTGATTGTTAAACCGGGTGAAAAGATCCCTGTAGACGGAAAGGTCAAAAAAGGCGAATCATATGCGGACGAAAGTAGCATCAGTGGCGAGCCTGTTCCTGTATTAAAAACAAAGAAGGCAGAAGTGTTCGCTGGTACTATCAATCAACATGGTAGCCTTAGAATTCTGGCTCAAAAAATAGGCAAAGACACTTATCTCTCACAGATCATCAAAAGTGTGGAAGCTGCTCAGGGCAGCAAGGCTCCTGTTCAAAAAATGGTCGATAAAGTGGCTTCTATTTTTGTGCCTACTGTCTTGGGCATCGCTCTTTTGACGTTAATTGTTTGGCTTATTTTTGGCCCAGAGAATAAGCTGGCTTTAGGGCTGGTTTCTTCACTATCAGTTCTGGTTATCGCTTGTCCTTGTGCTCTCGGTTTAGCTACACCAACTGCCATTATGGTGGGTGTTGGAAAAGCGGCAGATCGAGGAATTTTGATCAAAGATGCCGAGAGTCTGGAGGCTGCTAAAGAAATTGACGCTATCATTCTGGATAAAACGGGAACCATCACTGAAGGTAAACCTTCAGTGGCTCAAATGCAGTTTTTCACTGATGAGGAAGAAGCTCTGAAAATCCTCAAAAGTCTGGAGGGGCTTTCTGAGCATCCTCTGGCCAAATCCATAGTTAATCACCTCAAAACAGTTTCATCTATAGATATCTCTGGTTTTGAGTCTATTACAGGAAAAGGCGTAGGTGGAGTCATTAATGAAAAACACTATCTCGCTGGCACACCAGAATTAATGTCTGAAAACGGTATACATCTGGAAAGTGAACAAAAGAACTTGCTCAAAAACTGGCAGGAGGATGGTCAAACCGTCATATTCTTAGGTGAAAAAGGTGAAAAGATTCTCGCCATGATCGGCCTGAAAGACCAGATAAAAGCGAGTTCAAAAGAAGCCATTAAGTCACTTCAAGACAAAGGTCTGGAGGTTATTATGCTTACGGGTGATAATGAAGGAACGGCCAAAGCCGTAGCCACAGAAGTAGGACTTCATGAATATCAAGCCGGATGCTTACCTACAGAAAAAAGTGACTACATCCAGAAGTTGCAGAAGGCGGGCAAAAAAGTAGCGATGGTAGGCGACGGCATCAACGACTCAGTATCGCTAGCCCAAGCCGATTTGGGAATTGCTATGGGTTCCGGGGCAGATGTGGCCCTGGAAGTCGCCAAAATGGCCATCATCTCAAACGACCTTATGAAAGTGCCTGAAGCACTGAAAATAGGAAAACAAACCATGAAAACGGTCAATCAAAACCTTTTCTGGGCCTTTATTTATAATGTTATCGGAATCCCCTTAGCTGCTGGACTGTTATATACTATCAATGGCTTTATGATTAATCCCATGATTGCCGGCGGAGCTATGGCTTTCAGTTCGGTGAGTGTGGTATTGAATAGTTTGAGGTTGAGGCGTTAAAGTAGGAAGTTGGGAGAAAGGAGTATGGAGTTTTAAAGTTAGATAACCCAAAAAATCCTACATCTCTTGTCTAAAGTCTATTGTCTCAAATCTCATGTCTAGAATCTTAATTTAAAAAAAAATGAAACAACAATTCAAAACAAACATTAACTGTGGCAACTGTATCAAAACTGTCACACCATTTCTAAACCAACTCGATGAGGTGGATGGATGGAAAGTAGATACTGAAAACCCAGATAAAATTTTAACCGTCGAAGGCGACGACTTCACTGCTGAAGAGATTATTCAGACTCTGGACAAGGCCGGGTTCAAAGGAGAGAAGGTTTAGTCTTTTGCCTCTTCCTCAACAATTTGGAAATTCAATTACTAATTTAATACGTCATCACTATAAAGAGCTGCTTTAAGGCTAGTGTAGCCAGAATCACCAGATAGGGCTTATAATTTCTTCCGTGTTTACGGTCAAAGAAAAGCAACACTGCCACCAGTAGGTACACACAAAAGAAGCATATATGGATGGCCATTATTGGGTGGATTTGAAATAAGTTTGGGCCAATTCTTCCAGCTATTGGACCTAGAAATACGAATGCCGTACCTATCATATACCGCATATGCTTGGCCACATCATTCTTAAAGTAAATGGCCAGTGCGTAGAAGAACACCAAAACCACACAATCAGAAATGGGCAAATATGCCAAAACTTCATGATCTGACTGAAATATTCTGTTAATGGGCTGTATACAGGATAGAATGGTTAAAGGAAAAATAACATATGAAGCACGACCCAAAAGCCTATGATTCTTGTACTTCCCAGACCTGATAAGAATGGGCTGAACAATCAAAAGGCCTATCCACGATAAAGAAAGCAGAACATGCAAATGATCAAAGATCGAAATCTTACTCTGCGATAATGAAGATCGCTTCAGCTTAAAGTCTGGAAAATGCTCAAAATAGGTTTTATAAAATGCTACAAAAACCAAGAGCAGCAGAATGAACATGGCCTGTCCGGCGTATTTATATCCTTTTCCCATTATAACAGTTTGTTTAGTTCGTCCATTTTTTAAAATCGACTGCAAATTAGATTGGGAAGTGCATATCCTGTTTTTCTTAAAAGTCCTGTTTTTTTTCTTAGCGGTTTGCCTGCTCTGATCGGTATTTCACCGGGGAGCTTTTGTACTTCTCCTTAAACACTCTACTGAAGTGAGATACATTCTTAAAACCAGAATTTAAAGCCACCTCGGCTACGCCCTGATCTGTGGTCTTTAATAAAATACTGGCATGATCCAGCCTCTTGGTTGTCAACCACCTACCTGGTGTTTCACCATAATGTGACGCAAAGTCTCTCTTAAATACCGATAGACTCCTGCTGCATAAATGGGCATACTCTTCCAGAGTAAAACCATAGGCGTAATTTTTCTCCATCACCTGCCAAACCGGCGGCCTTCCTTCATTTTTCAGAAGTAGGATATAAGACAATAATTGCTTATTCTGTGGATTGGTCAAAATACTCAAAAACAGCTCTTTAAACTTTAATTCCAGTAGCTTTTCTGAGTGGTCAGAATCATCTGAAAAGTAAGGAATCAAACTTTGAAAATAAGCCTCTGTCAACTCATCCAGCTCAATTTTGATAAACATATCACTGGAAGTTTCCGGCAAATTATCGGTAGGTAGATCAGAGATAAACTCTCGGGCAAAATCGATCAAAAACTGATCGGGAATATGAAAGGCCAGCACCTTCCAATTTTGAGCATCTGATAACTCCTGCACATAAGCCGACTTACGCTGAAAGTACGAAGTTCTGGGCGTCACTTTCCATGCTTTAGCTCCCTGATGTAAGGTTCTTTCCCCTTCCAGCGAAAAAGCGATCAGATTAAATTGGTTGTACAGATTGATCAGCCTCTCAATCTGCGGGCACTTATAATACACAAAAAGTAAGTCCTTTACTGACAGCTGCTTAAAGGTGTCTGGATTGGCTAAAATATCCTTGTAGGCATTGATCATTGTTACACTTTAAAGAATAAGTTAGACAAAATATTCAAAATTGATTGAGATTAGTTGCACTTCTCTCGAAGGAATCCTCAAATGCTGAGTTATTGAAAATCAGCTCACTTGCGGATCAGTCTCAAATGATATAGAAATTCAGTATATTGATAAAAACCCCTTTTATGAGAAACTTTTATGTCTTTTTGTGTCTTCTAGCTGGCCTCAGTTCTTGCGTAAGTACTTCTTTGGTAAGAATTCCTGCCAATTCTTCCGTTGAAATTGATTACCCGGCTTATGATGCCTACATGGCCTCTTTGTCTAAGTCTTCCCCTGAGGGAATCGCGGTGGCAGTACTCTCCAAAGAAACCGGTGAGCAAGTCAGAGGTTTTGGCCTAAACGGCAAAGCCAACGTGATGGTAGAGGCTGAGAACAAGTTAGTTTTAACCAACGACTCCCCTTCTGAGGCCGTCATTAAATGGCAGGTAGAGGAAACTGAACGTTGGGAAGAAAAAGATGACCGCACCTATGTAAGCTTCTCCTTGCTGAACAAAAGTGCACAGTCCATACCTCTGATTATACCGACAGTGATGAACCCAAACCTATCCCCTTTCTCTAAAAGCGGTGTTGATTTAGCCATAGGTCAAAAGATTTACTTCAAATACAAAGGCAAAAGATATACCCTACTCACCGTAGATCGTAGTATCGCCGATGGAGCAGAACTGGAAGTTGATAAAATCATCAAACGACGTAAGGAAGAATTAAAGCTGAAGTAGAGGGTCATTCAGCTGCAGAATTTCATTTATATGGCTACCCAAATCCTCCTACGTATACACCAACACGATTTCTCAAAATTCGCTACACTCCTGTCTAAAGAGTTATTTGACATCCTCCCATTTTTTCATAGCTTTGGTAATAAGTGAATTACACAACCATGAAAATTAATTTGAATACTATTACATCTGTACCACATGATTTTAAACCCCATCAAATGAATTGTTTTTGAGGATGTGAAGTTTGTTTCTTCTTCCTAAGAACTCTGCCTCATTTTGATTTAGAATACTTTTTTAAATCATGCAGATAACGTGGATTAAGGGCATTTGCATTTCTAACAGAAAGGATGTTTACGTAAATCAATAGATTTTGTACTACTAATAAAAGAACAGGCCAACCAATACAAATGAAACTAGTAACCAGAGACAATATAGAAAGTTGGGCAGACACTACATTTTCAAAAGCTGCATTACCTTATCTAATTTCAAGGTTAGTTAGGGCAACTACGCCTGCAAGTACAAAAGCAAACTTACCTTCAGGGAGTGCAACATACATTGGTGGGTGGGATGGTATCGTTAACTGTGAGTCTGAAACTGCTTACGTACCAAAAGGGACTTCTTTATGGGAGTTTGGTACAAATTCAGATATTAAAGGAAAGGCAGATAGCGATTACAATAAAAGAAAGGGTAATCCAATTGGCTTCACTCCAAAGGATTCTGTATTCGTATTTGTTACTCCGAGACTTTGGTCAAAAAAAGATGAATGGGTCAAAGAGAAAAAAGCCGAAAACCACTGGAAAGATGTAATTGTATATGATTCTATAGATATTGAACAATGGCTCGATATTGCTTTATCCGTTTCACGTTGGTTTGCAGCACAAGATGGTGTAGGCACTTATCCTTTTGATGGGATAATGACAGCAGATGAATTTTGGGAAGAATGGTCTATTGGAGCAAAAGGCTTGGTTCTTTTACCTGAAAGCATCATTGCAGGAAGGGAGTACGAAAAGAATCAATTACTAACAACATTGCAAGGAGACCCAACAATTAAAGGAATAAAGGCATCCACTAAAAATGAAGCAATTGCCTTTATTATAGCAGCTGCAAAAACTTTCCCTGTTGATGACTCTGATAGGTTTTTCTCTAAAGCTCTCATAATAGATACCGAAGGGAATTTTAGAGGTGTTAGGATAAATACAAACACTTCTTTAAACCTCATACCAAGATTTGATGAAGCACAGCCACTTTACGCTGCTGTATCAAAAGGGCATCACGTTTTAGTTCCTTTAGGTGCAGATGATGATTTTAATCAAGAAACTATTACCCTTCCGACAATTGATAGAGACGGTCAAATTAATTCACTTATTAAAAGTGGAGTTTCAAAAGATGAAGCAGAGAAATTTTCAAGAGAATCAGGAAGAAATATTACTATTCTTAAAAAACTTCTTGGGTTTCCTTATAATAAAGCAAAATGGTTTTTTAAGGAGGATATTCGAGAAATCATACCAGCATTATTATTAGGTAGATGGAATGAAACTTTTGTTGGTGATATTGAGATAATAGAACAATTATCAAATCAAAAATATGCCGATTATTTAATCACTCTCAAAAAATGGAAAAATTTTGAAGAATCACCAATTATTCAAATTGGAGAAACTTGGCGTTTAACTTCTCCCTTAGATTTATGGACAAATCTATCAACCCACCTTACTGAAAATGATTTTAAAAACCTTCAACAATGTTTTTCACAAGCATTAAAAAATGGTAATCCAATTATTAAACCAAAGGATGAAAACGATTTTGCAGCCAGTTTTAATCAAAAGAGAAAATATTCAAATTGGTCAAGAGAAGGCTTAACTCAATCACTAATTCTTGTTGGCCGCTTGGGTGATAGCATCAATATACCGAACCTTAATAAACCCCAAAATTGGGTAGATAACATAGTACTTGATTTATTATATAATGCAACTGGAGAAACTTGGGTTTCTGTAGACCACGAATTACCTCTTATTTCTGAAGCCTCACCAGATAGTTTTCTAAAATCAGTGAATAATTCCTTAGTTAAGGAAAAACCTGAAATAATGGAAATGTTTGAAGAAGAAGATGGTTTTCTTCACAAAACAAGTCACCATACAGGTTTACTTTGGGCTCTTGAAAATTTAGCTTGGTTACCAGAATACCTTAGAGACACAAGTTTAATTTTATTGCAACTCTCAAGACTTGACCCTGGTGGTAATTTATTGAACAGACCATTAAATAGTATTACGGAAATTTTTAAACCGTGGCATTATCAAACTCTAGCATCTTATGATGAAAGAATGGCTGTCTTAAAATATATTACAGAGCGAGAACAAGAAACAGGTTGGTCATTGCTTATCCGTATGCTCCCCAAACATCACGGTGTTGCTCATCCTACTCATAAAATGCGTTGGAGAATGTTTGATAAAAATATCAATCTAAAATATACGTATCAGGAAATTTGGGATACGCATTCAACGATAATTGAAATGCTTATTCAGCTTTTTGATTATGATGAAAATAAGTTCTCCCAGTTAATAAATGAAGTTACAAATCTTAGCCCTGAAGATAGACATAGGGTTTTGTCTTGGGCAGATGAGGTTTGCTTAAAAGTGGAACAAAAGAGTTTCACAACTTGGGCTACCATAAGAAAAATATTAAATCATCATAGGTCCCATCCCGATACAGATTGGGCATTAACTGATTCAGAATTGAAAAGGTTGGAAGACTTGTACAATAAACTTGAGCCAACTTCTACCTTAGAGAAATACATTTGGTTGTTTAATGACCATTGGCCTAAGTTTCCTGAAGGATTGGTATATAAGGATAATGAGTTTGAGAAACGTCACGAACAACAGCAAAATAGAGTTGATGATGCAAGAAAAAATGCAGTAATAAATTTTATTTCGGAATTAGGTTTAGATAAAACTTTAGAACTCAGAAACGAAATATCTCAATTATGGGCTTTTGGCTATGCTTTGGCAGATATAATTTCTAAACAAGAAGATATTTTTACCGTCAGTAAATGTCTATATGATGAAGAAAGTAAAGTAACCTTTGTTCATAGTTTTATTTACCGTAAATCTATTAAAGAGGGTTTTGATTGGGTTAAAAACTTATTTAGTGATTTGCTAGACAAAAGTTATAGTCATCAAGCACTGTCGAATATTTTAATTCCTATTAACCAAAATCAGGAGTTGTGGGATTTCATTTCTACCTTGAATGAAGAAATTCAGAACCTATACTGGCAGAATGTAAGGCCTAATTTTTATCATATTTCAGACGATGAAAAAGTTTTTGGAATAGAAATACTTTTAACTCATAAAAGATTTTTTTCTGCAATAGCTATAGCTTCACATTTTCCTAAAGTTATTCCAACCAATCTTCTTGCAGAAATGCTCCAAAGAGCAGGGACTGAAGAGCCAAGTGAAACTACACGCTTTGATGGTTATGAAATTGAAAGAATATTTGAAGAAATAGATAATCGAGAAGATATTGAGAAATCAACTCTTATCCAGTTAGAATGGTTGTATCTTCCTATTTTAGATTCATACGGCACAAGAAGAAACCCGATAAACCTTGAAGAAGAATTAGCAAATAATCCTGTTTTTTTTATTGATGTATTAAAATGGATTTATCTTCCCAAAGATAAAACTTTATTAGAAGAGGAAAGAAAAGGAATTACAGATGAAGTCATTGAAAATAGAGCGAAACAATCATATCACCTACTTAACTCTTGGAAAAAAATTCCAGGAATGAAAGACGATAATTCTATTGATGAAGTGGAATTAAAAAGCTGGATAGACAAAGTACGTGAACTTGCTAAAAGTGTAAGCAGATTAGAAGTTGCTGATATGCAAATTGGGAAGATGTTAGCTCAATATCCTGAGAATATACCTGAATGGCCACAAGAAACAATATTTAAGATAATAGAAGAAATAAATTCAGGTGAAATTAAAAGCAATTACTCTATGGCACTTTCTAATAAAAGAGGATTTTCTTCCAGAGGTGCTTTTGATGGAGGAGACATAGAAAGGGAGAAAGCTGCCTATTTTGAAAAGTTAGAAAAAGACTTTAAAAATAAATATCCTAGCGTAGCTGAAATATTTAAAAGACTATCTGATGGTTATCTATTCGATGCCAAAAGAATGGATGATGAAGCGGAAAGACGAAAATTAGAATACTGATAGCAAGTTTCAAATCATATAATTTAAGACGCAAATGTCTTGTATTTGACTCTTTTAAAACGAAGTGGCATCTTTTTATACTTATGATTTGTCCGACGGTATTAACTTAAAGGGGATGAGGCTGTCTAACTTTTTCTATAAAATTGATGAGTAAATCTTTCCATGGATTGAGCCTTTGTTAAAAACTGAAGAAGTAAAGGCCTTTCAATTTCTACAATGAGCCTGTAATAATAGCCTACACCAAATTGATCAATAAATAGATTTCCCAATTGATATATTATTCAAACCTAAAAACTGAACATACTACCACCACCTCTAAATGAAAAACACTTCAAATCTATTCATCATCTTCTCTGTACTATTCATCTCTTGCCGGGAGAGTAAAAACTCAAAACCATCAGCCGAAATTAAAGAGGGTAAATCATGGAGTAATGAGCAATTAGGTCTACGTGCTCAACAACATTTGGATTCTAGTCAGTGGGATGTATCGTTATTCCATCAAGACATTGAAACCTATGCGGCCTATGCTGATATATTGAAGAGCTATCCTTTGAATAAATCACCTTTCCCGGTGGCTCAGTATGATTATGCTGTCGCCAGCAGGCCTTTTATCTTTGAAACAGAGCATAACATTTTAAAAGGTGTCAGAATAGGAGAATATGAAAATCCTGAGAGTGAGAAGATAATAGACAAACTTACTTTACTAGTGTTAACTAATGATAAAGATGCTGAAGAGTCTACATTGGTAGAATCCCGAAACTATCCCTATTTGACAGCTCAAGGCACTTTCACAGTAAAGAACCACGAGTATGACTGGGTATTTTCTTCAAGCCCAGATGATTATGCCACTTTGCTTCTCAATATGAAACTATTCGATCTGAGATTCGGAGAAACCGTAATCATTTTCCCACAAAAGGACGAATCATTCACCTACATCCAAATAGACGATTCACCGAATCAATATGATCAATTTGAGGACTTCAAGGAATCAGTAATGAATAATTCAAAAGTATTAGCACAAATGAGCTCAGACCATAACATCAAATAGGAAGCGAATAAATATTCTAACTCCTATCCCCTAACTTTAACTCATCACAGACGAAAAACAGCATATGAAAGTTATCATCACTGGTGCCACGGGCATGGTGGGTCGTGGGGTATTATTGGAGGCCATTGAAGATCCGAACATTACCGACATCTTATTGGTCAATCGAAATCCTATTGAGGTCTCAGACC
Organism: Jiulongibacter sp. NS-SX5; assembly: GCF_052828545.1. Next base: position 342,780 of record NZ_CM128248.1, on the reverse strand, counting down.
CAAAGATTAAAGAGGTCATCTTGAAGGATTTCACGCAATTTCAAACCATCTCCAGCGAGTTAAAAGGTTATGACGCTTGCTACCACTGTATGGGCGTTTCCTCTGCTGGCATGAGTGAAGAGAAGTACACAGAACTCACCTTTGAGGTCACCAAGTCTTTGGTAGATGAACTCTACAAGCATCAGCCAAACATGGTGGTATGTTATGTCTCGGGTCAGGGAACAGATAGCAGTGAGAAAGGACGAAGCATGTGGGCTAGAGTGAAAGGCAAAACAGAGAATATGATTTTGCAAAAAGGATTTAAAGATGCCTATGCCTTCAGACCTGGGGCTATCATACCGGAGAAGGGTATTAAATCCAGAACGGCTCTGTATCAGGTAATGCTGATCATCATGGGGCCCTTTTATGGCTTGCTCAAGAAAATGAGGTCGGTAACTACCACTACTCGAATTGGCCGTGCCATGATCAATGTGGTGAATCATCCGCAGGAAAATAAACATCCCGGAGGGGCAGAAATCAATCAAATGGCAAGTCTGGCGTAATGAAATCCTTTCATAGCTTTCAGAGTGATGAGGTTCAAGCTTACAGGTTTGGTTATCAGCTTATTGGTAAGCCTCGTCTATTTACCCATATCTATTTTATTGATGGACTGCTGATAGATACCGGTCAGCATACCATGCAAAAGGAAATTCTGGCCACTACGCAAAACCTGGACATTAAGCAGATTTTCATCACACATCATCATGAAGACCATTCAGGCAATATCAAGGCTTTACAAAAACAGCATAATTGCCCTGTGTATGCCTCACCGGCCTGCTGTATGCAAATGCAAAACCCACCACCTTTGAGTTTTGCTCAAAAAATCACCTGGGGAAACAGACCACCTTCTTTTGACCTTAAGCCCATTGAGGGAGTTCTCAACACTACGAATTATAACTTTCAGCTCATCCCTATTCCTGGTCATGCCAGTGATATGTTTGCCTTATATGAACCCACCAAAAAGTGGCTTTTCTCGGCAGATTTGTTCCTAGGCGTACGCATACAGTACTTTTTATACAGCGAAAGCATGCTGCAGCAAATCGAATCCATCAAACGAGTTCTCGAGCTTGATTTTGCCCAGCTGTTTTGCAGTCATAATCCCCAACTGACCGCAGGCCGAGAGAAACTGGAAGCAAAACTGGCTTTTCTTTCTGATTTCTATGAAAGCGTAGAACACTACCACGCCAAAGGTTTTGATACCAAAGAAATCTTTAAAGCCATGAAATTAAAAGAGAACCGCTTCTTTGTACTCATCTCGGGCGGAGATCTCTCAAAAATGAATATGGTGAGGTCTGCCATTCGAGATCTTGAGAATCTGACTTAAACTTAGACAAAGCCGCTAAATCGGCTTATCTTGTATAAAAATCTAAACTATTAAGCTATGGCAAAGGAAATGATCGTTGAAAAGTCTGTAGTAATTCAGCAACCCAAACAAGTGGTTTTTGACTATTTAAAACTGGTGAAAAATGCAGATAATTTTAGTGTTTGGAACATGAATGACCCTAAGAAAAAGACGACCTATACTGGAACAGACGGCTCCGTGGGTTTTGTATACCGTTGGGAGAGTGAAGTCAGAAACGTGGGTATTGGTGAGCAGGAAATTATGAAAATTGTAGATGGCGATCTAATTGAGTATCAGTTACGTTTTGAGAAACCAATGAATAATGTTGGCGTCTCTAAATTTATCCTGAATGATGCCGGAGACGGTCAAACACAGGTGATCTGGGATTTCAGAGGCCCTACTAAGTTTCCGATGAGTTTGTTCAAAGGCTTCTTCCAAAAAATGTTGGGCAAAGACATCTCTCAGAGTTTAGAAAACCTGAAAGGCATACTAGAGAAATAGTCTAAAGCTATATCCGCACTACTTCAGTTATCTTGATAATCCTCCTTCTATCACAAATCAGTTTTGAGCCGGAAGGAAGTCCTCTACTTTTGCACGTATAGTCATGAAGTTTAAAAAAGTCTTTCAAATAGTGCTCATCAGTTCCAGTATTGTTTCTCTGTTTTTTGTCCCGTGGGGAATCCTCAGAATGTGGCTCACGCCCATGCCTGATACCTTACAGGAGCAGGTCAATCAAGCCATAGATGATGGTTTTGATGGCATTTTAGTATACGTAGATAAAAAAGGTCAGGAGCCTCAATTTTACTCTGCCGGGTGTAAAGACCGGATTTCTAAAACCCCTGCAGACCCCAATTCTTATTTTAAAATAGCCAGCATAAGTAAATTATATGTGGCAGCAGCTGTGGCTAAACTGGTAGCAAACGAACAACTTTCATTAGATGATAAACTGGCTGATCATTTACCCGATGTGGCTATAAAGAACGCTGACCAAATCACACTTAGAATGATGGTACAGCATAGAAGTGGTATACCTAATTTCACTGATGCCAGCGATTACCCCTGGGGAGACCCACCTCAAACGATGGAGGCTACCTTGAAGCTCATTGAGGGCGAATCGGCGACTTTTGAGCCAGATGCCAAGTATCAATACAGTAATACCAATTTCGTGCTACTCGGAGCCATCATGGATAGGACTTTGGGCTACTCGCATCATAAATATATACGTTCTGAAATTATTGAGCCTCTTGGCCTCAAACATACCTTCTCGCTCATGAAAGAGATAGACACAGACAGCCTTATGAGCGGGTATATGCATGGTTTTGACCATGACGCCAAAACCTTCAATTTTGTCAATCCAAGTGGTTCTATGATTTCAACTATTGAAGACACCGGAATCTTTTTGCGTGCACTAATCGAAGGCGATTTCTTTACAGAAAAAGAACAGGAGATCTACTCCTCAATTTACACCTATCATCATACAGGATTACTGCCAGGCTACCAGAGTATAGCCCGCTATCATGAAGATATGGATGCCGTCATTATTCAATTTACCAGTACCAGCGGTGGAGTTTTCTGGAACAAGTCAGAGATTATCTATGACCGAATTGTGCGTTTGGTTAGAAAGAATCAATAAAAAAGGGGTGAAGCCTTTCAGACTTCACCCCTTTACTACCACAAATTTTCCCTTAATGAGGTTTTACGTCTTTTTGACAACAGTCAGGTAACCTGTCATGAGCCTTTTGATCAGCTATAACCTCATCGGCATCATAACCGATCTTAGAAATAGCTTCCTTCAGCTTTTCAGGACTGGTTTTCTTTTCATTATACGCCACCGTTACCACTTTATCATCCAGGTTTAGTATGGCTTTCTCTACGCCTTTAGTCAGGCTAAGATCACGTTCAATTCTTTCCTTACACATCTTACATACGGCAGATGTTTTGACTTTAATGACTTTGTCATACTTGGCAAAGTCCTGAGCAGTGGCTCCAAAATTAAAGGCCATGCCTACAATTATTAATGCAATTAGTTTTCTCATTATTTTAAATTTTAATGTTCAGGATGCATTTCACTGTGCATCTCACTATGGTTTTCTTTGTGGGCTTCACAATGCTCACAATCACAATCTTCTTTAGTACAAGTCTCAGGGTCACAATCCTCCGGACATGAGTGAGCCTCAGCAGAAGCAAGAGTTAAATCCATCTTACAAACAGGGCATTTCCCTTCCTCAGCATATGTTTTATCACCTTCACATTTCATGGGACAAGAGTATTCACCGGCCTCTGCTAATTCAGTACTTTCGCTGGTGGTCTCAACCGTTTCTGATGAGGAGCTACAGGCTGCTGCAAAAATTAAAAATAAAGAGGCCAGAAGCCCTAGTTTGATCGATTTCATTGTTTTACTTTTTATAGTTTATCTAATGCTATTCTTTGGCCATTCGCTCTGAATTCAGAGGGCGTTTGACCGGTTACTTTTTTAAATTGATTTGATAAATGAGCTACGCTGCTATAATGCAATTTATCAGCTATCTCACTTATGCTTAATTCTTTATAAGATAATAATTCTTTGATGCGTTCTACCTTTTGTGCTATCACAAAATGCTCTATCGTCTTGCCTTCCTTTGATGAAAACAAGGCACTTAGGCTCTTGTAATCTTTACCAATCTCCTGCTCCAGATACGCTGAAATGGTAAACTTTTGCAATGCCTCTTCCTGATTTCTAATCAGGTCAATGATGACGTATTTCAATTGCTCCAGCAACTCCTGCTCCTTGTCTTTGAGAAGTTCAAAGCCAATACTATTTAATTGCTTCTCAAAACCCTCAGGATCTTTTAAGGGCTGTTTTAGTTTCACCAGACCCATCTCTACAGAACGTACCTCTGCACCTTGTGTCTTCAATAATTCTGACACCGAAAGAATGCAACGGTCACATACCATATTTTTGATTCTCAGTTCTTCCATTTATCTGATTCTGTATCTGGCTCCTACATAAAATCTTCTACCCAATACTGGCCCCCATATTTGCCCCGCATCAAAACTTTCAGAATATGGCTGATAAGATGAGATGATCGGATTTTCCTGAATAAAATTCGTCAAATTTTCGGCACCCAGGTAATATTCCCAGTCCACAAAGTTTCTGGCTATCTGAGAATTGATTGTACTGAAACCTCTGACTCTTTCTATTTGACCAGGTAAACGCTGCGGACCGCGGTATTGCCAGGTGGCATCAAACTTCCATTTATTATATGGCAAAGCATAGGCCAGATTTAAAAGGGCAAAACCATCAGGTAAAAATGCCATAGGCAAAAGCTCTTTTTGTTCAGAAGATCTTCCCATCGTTTGCTTAACGTTTTGCCACCTGTAAGCTGCTTTCATATCAAACCTTTCTGTAACATCTACCATCAATTCTGCCTGCAGGCTGGTAGCAAAAGACCTTTCGGTGCTATTATAAAAAAAGATTTTACCTGCCGTTTCCATATCAGCCACTTGCTGTGTCTTAAACTCACTATGGTAAGCATCTAAGATTAGAGTGGTTTTTCCTTTTTCAAAGGTCAGACTACTTCCAAAATTCCAGGAAATCTCCGTAGAAATAGGGTCCAGAAATTCCACTTCTCTGTTACTCACCAGTCTACCGTAGTTTTCTGCCAAAGGCACCGGCACACGCATCCCTTTCCCGGCAGATGCTCTGAGTGTGGTATGACTTCCTAACTCTTGTTTCAGATGTAAACGGGGAGTCACAAAAACACCGAATAAATTATGGGCATCGGCTCTCAAGCCCGCTGAAACGACAGTTTTGTCTAATTGATTATAATTGTACTCAAAGAAAGCCCCTGGTACTACCTCAGTTCTCTGTAAGACTAAGTCATTTGAGAAATTAGAAAAATACTCGTCGTATTGGTCTACCAAGACACTTAAACCCGTTTTATAAGTATGCTGTGTATTGCCGATGATATCCTGATAGATCAGATTTGAGTGGAAGGTATTTTGATCTGAATCATAGGTATTCAAACCAAAAGTGGAGTTTCCTCTATGAATACTGCCATCCATGATAAGGCCCAAACCTCTGTAAGGTGTCTCTGGAAAAAGAACCGCCATTTTATTAAAGAAAGAAAGCTTCTGCGTCTGATTGGCAAATCGATAAGCAGATCTGCTTAAAATTGGGTTAACTATCTCTCCTCCTTCTCTATCCTCTGTTAAAAAGTTAACACCAAACTGCGATCTGAAACGCTCGCCATCATATTTCCAGCGATTCAGCAAATTGATTTGATGATATTTAGGCGTGTCCATGAAGTTGTCACCATTTCTGTTGACTTCATTCTGTAATGTAGAGCCATGAGTCAATAAACCTACGGACCACTTTTTCATCTTTTTGGCGGCATGAACGTTCAGCTCGGCTCTACCGAGATCGTTGACATAAGCATTGGCAAAAAAACGTTCTGCGTGATCTGGCTTATGAAGCTCCACATTGATAGCACCTGAAATAGCTTCATACCCCAAAGCCACTGAAGACACACCCTTTGAAATATCAATGGACTGAATCCAAGTCCCGGGAACATAATTTAACCCGAAAGGTAAACTTAGCCCCCTCACGGCCGGCATTCCTTCAATATTAGTTTGAACGTATCTTCCTGAGAGCCCCATCATTTGAAGCTGACGTGCACCTGTTACGGCATCTGACCCACTAACAGAGACAGCGGCATTGGTCTCAAAACTTTCTGCCAGATTACAGCAGGCCGCCTTTGCCAATTCTTTTGATGTGATGATTTGGGTTTGTTGCGTAGCAATTCTATCCACAGCGGTAGAACTGCCTTTAACTACCACTTCATCTATCTGCTGCAAATCAGAACTTAATTCAAAAACCAGCTGAGTATTTTCATCCACCTCCAGGGTGTCATTCACAAAGCCAATAAAACTACATATTAATGTGTGGTCACCTTCCTTTTTTTGAATTGAGAATTGACCGGATTCATTTGTAAAAACGGCGTTTGAAGGGTCAGAGGCCCACCTGATAATGGCACCACTTAAGACCTCACCATTTTTCTCCATCACCATTCCTTCGATGACTTCCTGGGCTTCTGCTGTGAATCCTAAGAGCAGAAAAACCCACAATAAATTTAATTTCATATTTGATACTGATTAGGTAAAACAATTGACAATCAATCGATTCACCTGGTATCAGATACGAAACTGCTGGTAAAGAACGGTAAATTTAAGACCCCACTGAGGCGGGGGACGTTGTAGATTGGTAAAAACTACCTCTGACTTTTTCAGGAATTGAAATGACCCAAAAACTGTCTGAGTATGAGCAGTTAATTTCTTGGCTTTCAGATTTTTTTTAATCTGAAAATCAGAGTTAATATCTAGTTGCTTGTGCTCTACTTCCGTGTGGCAGCAGTCACCTTGCTTCAGCTGATGACCTTCAAAATCAGAATCAACGGTATATGACTCCACTCCACAACATTCATCTTCATGAACAAGAGAGACGGTAGACTCTAAAGAAATGTGGCAGGTATGCTCGTAAAATGCCAGCCCAGTACTACTGAACAGAACGTTCAGAGCCATAAAAACTGCCAATATGCGTAGCAATTGCTTTTTCATTTGTACAAAGATAACGAATCTAAAATGGAGTTGGTTTATATCGGAGGAGTCAAGATTTACAAAATTCTCCGGAATTGGCATTGTGTTTGGAAATATAAACCTTGAACTCAACGTTTAGATATTTTGTACCAAGGTGCTTTCATGCAAAGATTCTTCATTCTCATAAGTTTACTGTTTATAACCTTTTGGGCAAAAGGTCAATGGAGCTCTTCAACTCTTGAAAATACAGAGATGAGCGTCAGAAAAAAGCCTTTGAAGTTTACACATCAGCCTTTTTTATTGCTCAAAGTTACTCCTACGGCCCTGCTTGGCAGAGATAATGTTTTTCAATATGGCGTAGAGTTGGCTCCACCTTTCGGAAAATTCAGTTTTGGTTTTGACTATGGAAAAGGTAAAAGTAGCTGGAGTCTGGATAAAGAACATAAAGCACTATTCCCAGATCAGGAGACTAAGATCATCAGAGGGGAGATCAGAGGGTACTTCTCTGACTGGTACCCTTTTTACGCTTTAGACAAAAAGCCATTCGGCAGGTATTATGCTTTAGAATATGCCCAGAAAGACATTAGCTATACCTACCGACCAGACGTTATCCTTTACGGAGGAAACACATTACCCTCACTTACTGAGCTGGATGTGGCTACAGTAGAGAGAGCCATTCATGTCAAATTTGGAAACCACTTCCTGATCTCTAAATGGTTCTTTATTGATACTTTTGCAGGTATAGGTGTTGGTCAATATGTTACACAAACCCCGGATTCAGAGGTGGAGCTTCAAAATATAGGTTTTACCACGAACCGACCGCCAAGGATTAATAATACCAAAGGCCTGTTTTTAAGCAAAACCGCAGGAATTAGATTGTGCTTACCGATATGAAAAGAAGATATTATCAGGAAACCAGAAAACCCGTTAGCCTAGGCCTAAAAGAGCTGAGCCTGGTGGCTTTATTGAGCTTCTTCTTAAGTTCATGCTGGGCACCCAGATGCCCGATGGACACCTGTAGATCAAAATATGAACACCAGCACAGTGATCTGGTAAGTGGAGTATTTTCACCTCGTTATGGTGTACCACATAAAGTACACTTTTTATGGGATAAAGATAAAGGGGAAGAAAATCCAGATACTGAGTTTGAGGCCTCAGAAAGTGGTAAAAAACGTAAAAAAGCGAAGAAAAGATACCCTTGGGAAAGATGGTAGCTACTTGCTCACTTTAAACGGAAACTCCTCATCGTAGATGGTAATGAACAATGGGTAATTATCACCAAGTTTGTTATACGCTGCGTTTTCCTTATTTAGGCGATGTTTAGTCACTTTGACCTTAACCTTGTACTCACCTGGCAGTAGAGGCTTTGTTTTTACCTCATAAACTCGCTCTTCATTAGGTAACATATTATTATCACTGAGCTTTTTGGCCTCAGGATACCATTCCCATTCTTCACCAATCCTGAAAGTATCAGCCACAAACACTCCACCTTTGCTATTTTCAATGGTCATGGTGGTGAGAATAAAACGCTCTGGGTCGCCGCTAGGCACTTTGTGACCCGCATTCTCATTTTTGAGCATGAACTCAAACTTTACAGTATCCTTTCGGTTTAAAGTTCCTGCCAGCTCACCTGGGTAAAACTCAAGGCCATTTTGCACAGTAGTTTGTACAGTATCAAACTTAGGAATACCCGAACCCGTGAACCAGTGTCTGTGACTTTTCCTTGCCGGATAACCGGCAACCAAAGGTCTTTCTACCTCTGTCATATGACAGCTGATGCAATTTTTTTCACCGAAGAAGGGTCCGTTTTTCCATTCGTCGCCCGTCTCAAAAGTACAGGCCAAAGTAGGCGTAATGACTGCACTGGCATTATGACAACCAATACATAAACTTTCATCAAGCATGGCCGGAGCCTTTTTTACCGGATGGGGAGCCAACTTAGAACCATTAGCCCCGATGATCTCACCGTTTCGTACATGGCAGCTGGCACAAGTAATCCCCTCTTTCCTTAAAATAGGATCAAAATGTGGATTCTTCTCTTTGACAGGTCTGTAGATGTCATTATTGATTAAACCCGTCACTATAAACTCTTGTTGATTTTGAAGAGGAATATGACAATTGATACACATAAATGGGCTGCTCTCTTTCTGAAGTTCAGCCTGAAACTGAAGATCTGTCCAGGCATGGGCATGGGTAGCCAGTTTCCATTCTTCATAATGCTCTTTATGACAAGCCCCACAGTCTTCAGCTTTTAATGATGCCAGATTTGCGGGCACCTCCTGATGCGGGATTGGCGTATCCCAGGAGTTCGTCAATGGAGTAATCACCTCTTTTTCGCGTAAGAACAAGACATACACAATGGCAGCAGCAAAGACCAAAACTGCCGAAAGGATTAGTATATTTCTCTTCAAACCTGAGTTCATAATGAATGCTACAAGAATACGGCTTTATGACTAACCAAGTAGTAACAAATGTTACGGTAATAAAGGTCTTTAGGTTTTGAGTGGTTAAATTTCTGATGCTAAACAAAAAGTCCCGCCGAAGCGGGATATAAAATTAAAAGTCAAGTTTACAGTTCACCCAGTCATCATCAAAACGGGTTCCGTATTGTTTATAAAACTCTATAGCCGATTGGTTCCAGTCCAGAACCTGCCACATCATGCCTGTGCAGTTGGTTTCCTTGGCCTTTTCTATTGTTTTGTCAAAAAGAGCTTTACCCATACCTTTTCCACGGAATTCAGAATTCACTACAATATCCTCAAGGTATAGCCTTTTACCTTTCCAGGTAGAGTAACGGAAGTAGTAGATGGCAATGCCGACGATTTCTCCATCTGCCTCAGCCACAAAGGAGCCGAATATTGGATTCTGACCAAAACCATCTTTTAACATCTGCTCCTCAGTATTGCTCACCTGCTCAGGAGCTTTCTCAAACTCGGCCAGTTCTTTTACCAGTTTCATCATGGCCGGCACATCTGCGGCCTCTCCTACTCTTACATTAATTTCCATTAGAATCGCTTAGTTATATTGAACGTAATGTTCCCATTTCTCCCATAACTCTTTCATGTCCTGAGGTATTTCTGAGTCAAACTGCATCCACTTTTTGGTAGTAGGATGCTCAAAGCCCAGGGTTTTGGCATGAAGAGCCTGACGCGGCAACATCTGTAGGCAATTATCAACAAATTGTTTGTATTTAGAAAACATATTGCCCCTTAGTGGCTTATCGCCACCATAAGTCGGGTCACCAAATAGTGGGTGTCCTAAATGCTTCATATGGGCTCTAATCTGATGTGTTCTACCCGTCTCCAGATTACATTTAACCAGACTAACGTACCTCAATCTTTTTAGAACTTCATAATGCGTGACAGCTCTACGGCCGTGGTCGCCTTCTGGAAATACATCTGTAACCCTTCGGTCTTTAAAACTTCTACCCAGGTTAATGTCAATGGTGCCTTTATCCTCCTTTGGCTCTCCCCAAACAATGGCATAATACGTTCTTTCTGTGCTGTGATCAGCAAATTGCCCAGCAAGGTGCTGCATAGCAAACTCAGTTTTAGCGATCACCAGCAATCCTGTTGTTCCTTTATCAATCCTATGCACAAGGCCCGGACGTATAGCACCATTCTTAGAGGTGGGCAGGTTATCAAAATGATGTACCAATGCATTGACAAGTGTACCGTTCCAGTTGTTATAACCAGGGTGCACCACCATATCCGCTTCTTTATTGACTATCAAAACAGCGTCATCTTCATACAGAATATGGAGTGGAATATCTTCCGGCAATACCTCCGTAGGCTCCTTTGGCGGTTTAGCCACATAAATATTGACCGCATCACCAGGCTTAATCTTATATGAAGGCTTTACTGAGCTCCCATTTACTTTTACAGAATTGGTGTCTATAGCGTTCTGAATCTTAGTTCTGGAGTAATTTGAATGCAGAGTGATAAACTTATCCAATCTCATGAGGGTTTGCCCCGGGTCAGCCTTAATGGTCAGATGCTCATATAAATCATCTTCTTCCTCTTCTATATTTTCTGGATTATCAGCCACTTTGATTCGTTTTAGTGAGGCAAAGTTCATGATTTCAGTGCTTAATCCCTATTTACCACTTCACAGAATTTCAGTTCTAAAAGGTCATAATTGCATTATTTAAATTTTTACATATGAAATAAATAAGAACTTATATTTTATTTATTAAAATTTTTACAGAATTATATTTTGTTTTTAAGCTTTGAAGCACAACAAAGAAAAAGCTAAATGAAAAAACTCTTTACACTTCTATCACTGATTTCAATTTCAAGTTTCGGACAAGGAGAAAGCTATTTTGTCAAAAAAGACCTCAGTTTTTTTCAGGAAGTAGAGGACATTGCTTTCAATTTTACCTCAATAGACAATACATCTGAAACAGAAGAATCAATTGAAAGGCTAAAAAAACAATTTGATGAAGGATCCAAAATTGCAGGGAGTCCGTTTTATGGAGGTGGATGGTTTGATGGAGAATTCAGGCTAAGCGGTGGAAAAAACATGAAAGGTCATATGGCCCTTGATTTGCACCGCAATCAACTCTACGTCATTGAAAGCTCATCTATGAGCGTATTAACGTTAAAACCTAATTGGGTTAAAATAAACGGTACAGAGTTTACGCGTCTTGATCATCAGATCAAAGGCACCGGAGATTATTACTACGAATTAATCTATAACGGCTCCAAAAAGGTTTATCAGCGTCATCAAAGAGAATTCAAGAACTCAAGGCTTGCCTTTACAAATGGCTACGAGATAATTCCACAAAACAGATATGACGGTGGCTATATGGAGAAGAGCGTTTTCTTGCTCAGCAATGAGTATCGTGTTCTTGTGATCGGCGATAGAGATAAATTCTACAGAATGTTTGGGAGAAAAGCCCCAAAAGTAAAGAAATACATGATTGAAAATTCTTTTGACTTAAGTTTAAAAAATGATGTTCTGGCATTGGTAAGCTCTGCAGAATCAATGTAGAATTTGCAAAATTCTATTTTTTTTGGTGTAATTCGCTTAATGAAACTTAACCACGAAGTTGACCTTCCTACCCCGTTGGTCAAACTCACCGCCCCGATTTTCGATCGTAAAGGAATTGAAGTTTGGGTAAAAGAAGACTATAAGACAGACAAGGCAATATCAGGAAACAAGTATCGAAAACTAAAGTATAACTTACTGAAAGCCAGAACAAAAAATCAGGAAACGATTCTGACTTTTGGTGGTGCTTATTCCAATCATATTTATGCCACAGCCGCAGCTGGAAAACGCTATGGTTTTAAGACCATTGGTATTATCAGAGGCGATGAACTTAACGAGCTGTCCAGTCCGACTTTACAGTATGCCCATGAGCAAGGAATGAAATTTTTCTTTGTTTCCAGAGAAAAATATCGATCGAAAGAAGAATGTTTAAAAATTGTAGACGAGCCCTACTACTTAATACCTGAAGGTGGAACCAACAAAGAAGCCCTGCAAGGTGTATCTGAAATGGTCTCTGAGATCACAGATCAGTTTAGTCCGAGCCATATTCTTTGTGCCGCGGGTACCGGAGGTACGGCTGCCGGAATACGATCAAATTCTACCTTCAATGGAGAATTAGTAGTGATACCTGTCCTAAAAAATGGAGGCTTTATTCAAGATGAAATGATGAAGCTAATGGGACAGCCCCCTGTGAATACCACAATTCTGACTAATTATCATTTTGGTGGATACGGCAAATGGAATTATCAACTTTCAAATTTTATTGAAATTTTCGAAAGCAACTATGATATTCCGCTGGACCCCGTTTATACGGGCAAATTATTCAATGCTGCTATAGACCTGACAGAGAAAAATTACTTTCTGCCAGGAAGCAAGGTTGTCATTTACCACAGCGGTGGCCTGCAAGGAAAGCCAGTATCGCTATAAAAAAAGAGGCTGAAAAATCAGCCTCTTTTTCTTTACAGAATGTATTGACTCAAATCTTTATTTTGAACCAACCCTGCAAGCCTTTCTTTGACCATGGCATCATCAATCACGATTTTGGCGTTGGGTCCGATTTTATCGGGGACGTCAAACAAGATTTCGTTCAATAAGTGACTCATCACCGTTTGAAGCCTTCTGGCTCCTATATTCTCTACTTCTGAGTTGGCTTCGAACGCAATTCTAGCCAATTCTTTTAACGCAGAGTCATTGAAACTTAATTCTACTTGTTCCGCCTCAAGCATAGCGGTGTATTGCTTGGTCAACGCATTTTTCGGCTTGCTTAATATCTGATAAAAATTCTTTTCTGTGAGTGACTCCAGTTCTACACGAATAGGAAAACGGCCTTGAAGCTCTGGAATAAGATCTGATGGCTTGCTAACATGAAATGCACCAGCAGCCACAAACAGAATATGATCTGTTTTAATAGAGCCATGTTTAGTGTTTACCGTAGAACCTTCCACAATAGGCAAAAGATCACGCTGAACCCCTTCACGACTCACATCTGGACCACTCTTACCTCCGCCTGCTGCAATTTTGTCAATCTCATCAATGAAGATCATCCCAAGATTTTCGGCCTTCCAAATGGCTTCTTCTTTAACCTCATCCATATCGATCAATTTTGACGATTCTTCATCGATCAAAATTTTACGAGCATCTTTTATTGGGAGCTTTCTTTTCTTGTTTTTTCTAGGCATCATGCCACCGATCATCTCCTGAATATTCATCATGGAGACATCATCAATCGGGCCTCCCATCACACCGATCGGAGCAGAATTAGAGCTCTTAACATCGATCTCAATCTTACGTTCTTCCAACTCACCGTTTTTGAGTTTTCTTCTGAAAGACTCTCGGGTTCTTTCGTTTAATTGCTCATCATCTGACTGGCCTACCCCCTCAGGAATGCCCACCTTGGCTCTTTCATTCTTCTTGCTGATTGGTGGTATAAGGATATCTAAAATAATGTCTTCTACAGTTTGAGCGGCCTTCACCTTAACCTCCTCTTTTTTTGCCGTCTTGACCATATTCACAGATTGCTCCACCAAATCGCGAACCATGCTTTCTACGTCTCTACCTACATATCCTACTTCGGTGAACTTAGAAGCTTCCACTTTAGTAAAGGGAGCATCAGCCACCTTTGCCAGCCTTCTGGCTATTTCTGTTTTACCTACACCCGTAGAACCAATCATTAGAATATTATTCGGCACAATCTCCGACTTCATTTCATCAGAGGCATTCATTCTTCGCCATCTGTTTCTCAGGGCTATTGCCACATTTTTCTTGGCATCATTCTGACCGATAATGTATTTATCGAGTTCCTCTACGATCTGTTTTGGTGTTAGGTTTTCTATCGTTTTGTTCATTCTTATTGATTTCTTTCTGCTTTTTCGTCTGTGTCAAGAGATAAACGAAAAGCCTGACATAAAGATTCTATTATCCTTAAAGCTTTGAGACCTTTTTAGATTCAATTAATTGACCCGTGTGGGTTTTCAAAAGAAGGATGTATTGACCGGGTGCTAGGTGCTCTGTTGAAACTGAAGTTGAATTTGAATTGATTATTGAGCTAAGCAACAGGCGGCCGTTCATGTCCACCAATTCAGCATTCTCCACCGAATTATTCTTTCTTACAATGGTCAAGTAATCTTGAAATGGAGAAGGATATACTACATTCCCAGAATATTTTTCGGAGCTCAAAATAATAATTGATTCAGATTCTGAAGGTAAACTTGCACAGCCCTCTTCGTCAGTAATGAAAACTCCATAATCACCGGTATTTCTGATAATGTAAAGATTATCGTTGGTGGTTTCACTGTACTCACCGTTCACAATCCAGTGGTATTGCTTTCCTGAGATAGAAGAAGTCATCAGGTATCCGTCTTTGATTTCTAGCTTCGGTTGTTCTGGGTTCTTTTTCAATAAACAATTATCCTCATCATCAATTATCCCATCTCCGTCAGCGTCGTCATCACAAAGATCTCCAATTCCATCTGAGTCGAAGTCGAATTGATCTGAATTAGGTAGAGCTATACAATTGTCTACACCATCCGGGATGGCATCAAAATCAGTATCCTTTAAGCTCCTCTCCCCTACAGCCAGAAATACTTGCTTTGATTCTGAAAGTTGATTGACATGCCTAAAAGCAAAAGTTGCATTTTCATTTACCTGATCACTTATTTCAAACTTTTTCAAACCGGTTGGGTTATCAAAAACAGCTATTTGCTGGCTTCCAACATTACTCACTACAAAAGCCTCTAGGGCACAATCCGGACAGTATTCCTGTATACCTGGATCAAACTCAAAATCTATATGATCGCCATTTCGTTTTGAGTTTTCTACTACCGGAATAGGTAACTGATCCTCTATTTGTACATCAAAAAAAGTTAGTGCAGGTATGCCTACATCATTTTTTATGTACGGCCCGTTATAGGGTCTTCCTAAAGGATCTTCATAAAATGAAGGTAAATAGGTTAAGGTATTGCCTGGCAATTCTGAATAATAAAGGTATAAATGCTCTCCTTGGGTAAACAAAGAATCAACGAATCCCCAGCTTCTATTCACATAAAAATGCTCCTGCAGATAACTGGTGTAGTAACCAAAGTCTATGCTTTTATTGATTTTAATATTTTGATTAAAGCTTAATTTTAACCTTTTCTCTTCTTTCTCGTGAATGAGCTTTTTGAGATTTAAGGCCTTATATTGACTTTCATTAAACTCATAGTCTAGAAAACTCTGATACAGCCATTTGGCCAGCGTTTTATAGCCGTTAAGTCCGTAATGAAGACCATCATAGTCAAACCAACCAAAACCTGCCGAAGAAATAACTGAAACGTCTGAATATTGATTGGGCAGATTTCTTCTATACTCACGGAGTAAGCCAGCAGACCAAAATTTATGAGTATTCATGATACCCAATTGGTATATATAATAATGGTCTATGGGAGGAAAGTCAAAATCAAGATTCCTTTTAAGAACATCAAACTCTCTGGGATAAGCCTCTATGGCTTCCAATGCTGCATGAGCCTCATGTTCGCCTTGTAAGAAAACCAAACCTTTAACCTTGTTTACCTTACTCTCCTGAACTCTGGTCAGTAATCGTCCGTAGAGGTTATTAAGATTTGCAGGTTTTTCGGGAGTTCGCTCATTTAGATAATTTATGCTTACTCCACCTTCTGCTCCGTTTATGATTAAAACAGGGACCTTCTGTTTTTCTACATACTCTAAACAAAACCATTTGGCCAGACTCCCCAACTCTGGAAAAGTGCCATCATGCCAACCATCTGATTCCTCATTATTGAAAGTAAAATTTCTGGTATACTCTTTAGAAATACTGTCATTCAACACCCAATATTGGGCCAAAGCAAGAGCATTTGACTGACCGTAAAAAACGAAAGTATCACCACATAATATACCCTCTGCAGTCTTTAAGGCTTTTGAGCTATTATGAAAGAACTCAAACTTGTATTGTGTAAGTCGAGCTTCCAGTTCTACCTCAAAACTAAATGAATTGTCAAGGTTAAACTGGACTTGAAATTCTTCTTCTGTGCCTTCGCTGTCAGTGACTCTTAAAAGTGAAACACCAGAAACGGGAGATGTGGAAGTGCCTGCTATTTCAACTGTAGCTTTATTATTTTCACCTCTGGTGTACAGCTGCATATCTTCAGGGAAAGAGCTAAACTCTACCTGTGCCGCTGCAATAAAAGATATGGATAAACAAACAAAAGTGAGGTAAAGGAGTTTTCTGGGCAAAGTTTCAATTCTTAAGCCCCAAAGTTAATCAACAATGCCAAAAGAATTAAGTCAATCTATCTCTTCACAAAGCGTTGTGTAAGTTTTTTCTGACCATCAACCACCATTGTCATGATATACAGTCCATCATCCCATGATGAAATATCGGCATTTAACTCGCCAACTTTATCATTAAGAGCATATACACTTACTAGTCTTCCACTCATATTAAAGACCATAATATCGGCTGTTTGTGTAAGCTCAGGCATTTCAAACTCAACATGTAGATTATCCTGAACCGGATTAGGATAGATTTTGGCTACCGTAACTACATTATCAATAGTACCAGGAAGCATACTTGGGTTTTTGCAGTCACAAACCTGAAGGTTTATGAACTCACCAGGTTGTTCGGACACTATATCGCGAACCTCAGCTCTTACCAGCTGACTACTTCGTTTGTTCCTTTTATCTACGAAAGCAACATAATAGGTGCCCGTTTCGGACGGTCTGAAGTTATTTCCTTTACCAATTCTATTTTCTCCTAATTCATCTGCGTACCAATAAGTCTTCACTTTAGATTGTGGATTCTCCACCTTTAAGTTTGGCATCATCTGCCCTGGCGAGTAAAATTCTAAGGTAGATGCTAATTGAGGCTGAGGTAGAACGGCCAGTTCACAGTTCGGAGCGTTGACAATCTTCACATTGCGGCACTCGCCTTGAATATCTGTAGAAACCAAGGTAACATTTGGCATGAAGGCCGGAACGTTTTCAATCAAGTAATCGCCGCCTCCTAGAGATGTCACAAAACCCGCACTAGCTGTTAATGGCAATACATTTAATCTCCTCAAATAATTAGAAAGTATAGGATAATTAAGGTTTGACAAAGCATAGAATACTCTCTCAACTAAACTCCAGTTGTCATTCATCAAATGAACTTGAATATTATAACTATCGACATTGGAGTTACAATAAACCGAATCCACGATAATCGGTGGCCCTTTACAGCCCTGAACAATTATAGGACAACAAGCATTATAGGTACAAGTCTCCGTTTGTTTGGTATAGGTAAACTCCCCACTTTGCTTAATACTTAAAGAACTATCTGCATTTACCTCGGCAATGGCCGGGTTTGTAAAATCATTGATCTCAGAGAAATTACCAGCCGCATCTTTATAATACCAAGTTAAACCTCTGTAGTCTTGCAGAGTGACTTTATACACTTCGTCTTTTTTAATCTCAATAGGAACGGTAACACAGCTGGTAGCCATTGTGGGCAAAGAGCTGTCCTGAGTTGAAATCGTTTGACCAAAGAGTAGGTTCTCCCCATTGGCTTTTGAAATAAACGAGGTCAGGTAGGATAACCCGTTTTGAGACACCCTTGCTCTAATCACGAGTTTTGGGTTGGTCCCTACTTTAACATTGCCTACATCCCATGTACTGGTTATCGGTGAATATGTACCGATATCGGCATAGAAATAAACTATCTCCAAACTCTGAGAATAAAATTGAGACAGCTGAACATTGGTCGCTTGCTGGCTACTGGTATTTTGTAATACAGTTGTAAAGGTTACAATTTCACCGATCTGCGGTGATGGATTATCCACTCCTTGAATAACCTGCAATTCAGTATACTCGAGTTTGGCAGTGTAATTTATATGAGAAAGATGTATTGACTGATCTGTGTAACAAGCTTCAGATTTATTGTATAGTCTAATATTATAAACTGTGTTATTCTCAGGATTCGCTAAACCTCCAATTTTCACAGAAGTTTGCCCTTCTTCAAATGGCGACGCCATTTCAAAGTTATAGTCTTTATTGTCTTTGAGGATTTCGTAGTGTGTAGCGTTGATGATTCCGGTAATACCGATTTCACCATCATTTATTCCCTCTCCACTGACGTCCTTACCTGTAACACCATAAATAGGCACTTTACATTTGGTCACCAATTCATTCTCATAACCGTTTTGGCCATAAGAGAACTGACTTACCAAAAGGCAAAGTAAGGTTCTAGTGAAAAAGATTCTCAATTTTAAAGGTATGCTCATTATTTCAGTGATCAACTGATGAGTCTGTATTTTCTTTTTGGGTGTTGTTGGGAGGATCTTTTGCTTATAAAGCCAGCCTGATCTCGATGATCAGACTGGCTCAAAGATTATCATGTGTTGCTTAAGTCTCTAGAGGACTTTTGTGACGCTCGCAGGCTCACAATACCCACCAGGACAATCACAATCTTTTGGTGCAAGATCCACAGAGTCTTCGTACGTACAGCCGAATTCTGTTTCAACCTGCACTGAATATGTAGTGGCCGCACCACCTGTTGGAGGGTTACTCAAACCAGAGGCGAATACACCATCATTGGTATCTACTTCTAAACCTGTTTGCTGCGGAGCGGCTTGGTTACCATCGTCATAAGCAGCACCTTCAGTGTAACGAATGATATCTGTATCACGATAGTCGCTAATGTAAAGCTCACCATTATTAAGTGGAGTTAAACCATCACAGAGCCCGTTCACAGCTACCAATGTAAATACCGGAGTAGGATTCACAACCACAATAAAGTCTTCTATAGGGCCAGGACAAACCGTTGCTGGCGAAGACCCGTCAGGGTGGTCGTAAGTCCAAACTTCATGCACTGTCCCATAACTCGAACCTGCTTCAGATGTAGAAGGCGTTGGAGCTGTGGCAACATCAACGGAACCGGCAAAGGTCCATAGCGTATCTGTATCTGATGGTGAGGTAGTACTCGCTACAGATGGAGTAAACCAAGCGACATCATCAAGTGGGGTTGCGGTTTCATCTTGACAGTATTCAGGATTCACCATACTTGGAGCTTCAGGCACGTCACGTATGTATACATCTATGCGAGAAGTGAAACTTATACAATTGGTATTCTCATACGTGGAGTCTACCTGACTAACGAAATATGTTAACGTATCAATAAGAGCCGTACTTGGTGTTGGTGCTAAACCAGGATCACCAGGAACCGTGGTAGTATCAGTACCAGCCCACCATATTAATCCATAATCATCATTCTCAGTAGTCTTTCCAGCCGTTAAGGCAGGAACTGGCGTTGTAAATTCACAGTAAGCCAAATCGTCTACGGTCGGTGGCTCAGGTAATTCATTGATATTGATGTAGAAACTATCAACATCTGAAATACAGCCATTTATATCCTCCGTTTGCACAATGAACGGCCCATAACTATCAGGAGCTGTGTTATCTACAAAAGCATCCAATGCAGGGTCACCTGTATACAAGGTCGGGTTTGCAGAAGTATCTTCTAAGTGCCAAACCAGATTTGTAATCAAGTAAGGGTGAGAGTTGGTTGTTGAGTCGGTTACTTGTTCTACAACCGGATTAACTGTCTCGAACTGACAGTATTCTTCATTAACCACTGTTGGTGGATCAGGAAGAGGGTAAACAATGACATTAATAGTATCACTTTTTTCACAATATACCGGATCAGCAATAGTGGTAAAGGTCTGTGAGACTTGTACAATATATTGTCCTGAATCACTTGGGTAGGCTACAGAAGCTATTCCTACACTATCACCAGTGGCTGTAAAATCAACAGCAGGATAGTCTGTCCAATCAAAAGTATAATCAGCCGGATTTGGATACTCCGAAAGGTTAGCAACTGTCAATTCTAACTGATCTCTTTCACAAAGAGGTGAGTTACTAGAAGCAACTGGTTTCTCAATATCAAGAATCTGGAAGGTAAAATCGGCTGAGTCTCTACACGTCTCATGATCCGCATCCCAACCAACAATTTTATAATAATAGGTGCCGGCAGTATCTGAAAGACCCGTCCAGTCAAATATGGTAGTATCTCCTGCAATAGGAGTCATAGAAGAAACATCTGTTCCATCCCACTGGTACCACTGATACTGTACATCACCTCTGTCAAGTGGATTATAATCTGCCAAAGGTGTAGCGTCTACAGCTGTCTGAGCCGGGAATGCATCTCCATAGCAAATAGCTGCTGGATCTAAATCAGCAATATCTGGCTTGATACCTTCAATGATCTCAATAGGACAACATGGCTCGTCTGGCATACAAGCATCCGTACTACCATTGGTGTAGTAATAAGAGAACATTGCAGGCCCAAGAATGATCAATGAATCATTAGAAGCTGGTACAGAACCTATCCCGGCGACAGTATTACCCGCAGGAATGTCAGTCCAGTTTGAACCTCCATCTGAGCTGTATTGCCAGGTTATTTGAGAAACATCAACACCAGCAAATCTAAATGAGTAAGTATCTGTATCACACCAATCCCAAGGGGCAGAGATACAAACTGATCCCTCATCATCTTCATTCATCAAAATTACATCTTCAGCAGGAGTTGAGTCATACTCTTCTTCAGTATTAGTTGTAGAGCTAACTTCTGCCTGAATTTGATAAATACCTCTTTCATCAAGTCTATATTCCAAAGTAATACTTCGTGTTTCTCCAGCAGGAATATCACCTACGGTCCAAACATTCGTACCATCATTATAAGTACCGTCACCACCGGTTGTTTGAATATATGTCAAACCACTAACAGCATCAATGACAGAAATTTCAACTCCAGTTGCTGTAACTGTGTTCACGTTAGTGTTTGTATCAACGTTGGTTACGGCAATATTGATAACTACTGTTTCACCAGGCTCTACAGCATAAGATGGAGAACTGGTAATAGAAACAGCTAAGTCAGTGTAATCCGGAGTTTCAGACCAGTTTACACGTGGGTGATTATATACAACGTCAGTTACACAACCACTTGGGTACTGTGCTCTTACAACGTAGTTTGTACCATTTTCATCAGCAGGGTTTGCTAATGTTTCAGTTAGATATCTACCAACTGTGTTTGTTTCAGTGGCTACCGTTAGGCCGTCATATCTATCTCCAGGACTTGATAAGGTACCACTATATGGTAAAGTTGAAGACTGTTCAAAACCTACCAAAACAGAATCCGGAAGTCCTGAAATAATCATTTTACCGTCATTAACTCCCTCGGCCGATTGGTCGATGGACTGAACGGTAAAATCAATAGCAGGCGAACATGGTGTCTGAGCGAAAGAGAGCTGACCTGAGAACATCATGATGAGAGCCGCGAGCCCTTTCATGATCATCCTGAGTCTGCCCCTACTCGGCACCCGGCCTGAATTAGAGTAATAATTGTTTTTCATGATAATCGAAAAAATTAATCGTTCGTTACTTAATGGTTAATTTAACTGAACTGGGTACAACATTGTTTTTATCTTACTTTTTGTATTTGTGCTGGTTCACAATACGGGAAGCAAACATCACACTGACGCTGAAACTCCACCGTGTGGTCAGTTGGGCAGCCATCCAAACTGAAGATTCTTACTGTGTAATTCTCTACAGCTCCAGACGGGTTATTTACATCTTCATAAATCTCACCGTCTTCCGGAATTAAACCTGGCGAGGCTGGTATTGCTGTTGCCGAGTTATAACTGGTTCCCTGACTGAAGGAGTATGTTTCGCCAGACCTAAAGCCATTGACTAGTAATACTCCATTATTTAATGCGTTGGCTCCTGCACAAGTAGTATTAATTGGTATTACTTCTGCATTTGAAAGCTCTCTTATCTCTGCCACTCCTCTTGATCTCTGAACATTTTCACAGTTATTGGCATCGGTACAACTCACATAATAGAAGCTCGTAGCATTCAGTGAGTCAGTTACAAATGTTGTGCCAAATCCTATAGGATTATCCAGGTTAGAACTGTTAAACCAGCTCAATGAGCCACCCGAACAACCTGAGGCAGAAAAGGTTATCTCGCCTGGACCACACAAGAATTGATCTGAAATATTTGGTGAACTAGGTGCTGGATTAACCGTAACAGCCGCTGTATCTGTATTGGCACAGCCATTTCCATCCAAAACCTGAACTGTGTAAGTCCCGGAATGGGAAGGAATTGTATTTATTCTGGAAACCGATTGGCCACTTTCTGAGTAGGCAGCTGGTCCAGTCCAAGTATAAGTAGTACCACCCCTAGCTGTCAATATCAAGGTATCACCCTCACAGAATTCGCCTCCGGTAGCTGCTACAGCAGGAAGATCGTTTACGGTAATGGTAACCGTATCCCTATCAAAACAAGCATTCGTATCTGTGGCTGTTACGATATAAGTAGTGGTTACCATAGGAGTTACAGCATTAGTATTGCCGTTTGATAGTCCATTATCCCAGGTATAAGTAATAGGTGCATCACCACCTACAGCACTAGCCACTAGATTTACGGTAACCCCTGCACAAATTGTAGTATCCTCATTTATAGATACCACCGGCGATGGATGATCAATCATGGTGATAGAACCAAGATCTACAGGACACTCATCATTCTCCCATCTTACCAATAGATCATAAGTTCCAGGGGCGAAGTTGTTATATGTTATAGTGCCAAGATCATCATTTACTGCTGGTTGATAGGTTACTCCACCATCCCAGCTGAATTCTAATTGTGTTCTGGTAGGCTCATCGTTAAAAGTGAACGTAATAGACCCGTTGTCTTCGGTACAAGTAGGGTCTACATAAGTCAAGGCAGCATTTGGTGCTGGGTGTTCAATTAAAGTTACATTTCCTAAGTCTACCGGACACAAGGCACCATCCCATCTTGCTTCCAATGTATAATTCCCATCAGTTAAGGTATCAATGGTTAAAGAACCAATGGCGTCTGAAACACTAATGTCAAAGTTTACTCCATCAAGGCTAAATTGAATTGAATCTCGGTTGGCTTCATCATTGAAGGTAAATATCACTTCACCATTGCCCGGTTCACATAGCGGATCAGAATAACTAACGGTCACATCAGGCAATTCCAGAATTGTCAAAGTATAGGAAGATGATTCCGCTTCATCACAACCAACCCCTTGGGCATCTGCATTTACTCTGTATGAGAAAACTCCACTCCCAGTAGAAGAAGGGTTAAATAATGTATCGGTTTCACCTGTGATGTCTATCCATGAACTACCATCGTAAGACTGCCATTGGAATGTGTAGGGTCCAATTCCATCTTGTGGATTTGCCTCAAAGACCACCGCCTCGCCTTCACATACAAGAAGATCGCTAGGTACAATATCAATGCTAACCTGTGGCTCAACATCGACTACAGCAATTTCGGAAGTAGCCGTACCACAACCATTTCCTGAAGCTGTGGCTATAACCCTGTAATAGTGTGTACCCGTATCATTGGTAGAAGGGACTAAACTAATATCTGTCGAATCAGTAATATCAGCGAAAGAAATTCCATCACTTGCATATTGCCATTGATAGCTAATAGTACCAGAACCCGAAATAGTATCTGCTTCTAAAACAACCTCTCCACCAGTACAAACCATGGCATTATTGACAATTACCTCTACATCAAAATTTGGTAATACCTCCACTGAGGCTACTTCAGACACCACAGTTCCACAGCCAGAACCTGAGGCTGTGGCCTCGATATAGTAATAGTAAATTCCTTCTGCAGATGGTGTCAGCGTTAGTACGCTATCAGTTTCTCCAGCCATTAATTGGAATGGCCCTCCTGCATTGGTAGAATAGTACCATTGGTATGTAACATCACCCGTTCCATTTGAAGTATCGGCTCTTATTTCTACTGTCCCACCCAGACAAATTAGCGAGCTCACAGGGTTAACCTCTACTGAGAATACAGGCAAGACTTCTACTGTGGCCACATCAGAAGTAGCTGTACCACACCCAAGACCATCTGCCGTAGCTTGTACCTGATAATAGATCGTAGTATCTGTAGAAGTAGTAGGAATGTAAAGGCTATCAGTTTCACCAGTGATAGCTGTAAAAGGCCCTGAGAAATTAGCTGAGCTAAACCACTGATAGCTGATATTACCGGTGCCGTTTACTGTATCGGCAACGAGCTCAACGTCTCCTCCGATACAAACCACATCATTGTTGACAGAAACATCTACATCAAAAACAGGTAATACCTCCACTCGTGCCATATCAGAAATGGACATCCCACAACCTTCTCCACTTGATGTCGCCTCCAAACGATAGTAAATTATTCCTTCCGAATTTGTAGGTGGGTAAAGCGTAGCGTTGCTTGAATCAGAGATAATACTGAAACTAGTTCCGTCAGTACTAGAATACCATTCGTATATCACAGGGCCAAAGCCAGAAGTCGTATCAGAGGTTAAGACAACATTTGCACCCAGACAAACTACATTATCTAGAAGAGAAACATTGACTTCGAAGTTTGGAAGTACATCCACCACCGCGGTATCAGAACTTACTGTTCCACATCCAGGCCCCGAGGCTGTTGCCTCTACATAATAATAATAAGTTATGCTATCTGCCGGAGTAACTGACAATATTGAATCTGTTGCCCCACTTATAGCTGTATAAGTACCGTTTAAGTTTGTTGATTGATACCACTGATAGGTGATTGTTCCTGTTCCGTTTGAAACATTGGCATCTATTTCAACTGTACCACCCAAACATATGGTAGAGTTATCAGGCGAAACATCAACACTAAACTCCGGAAGAACCTCAACTGTGGCCACATCTGAATCCGCAGTACCACAACCAGCACCTGAAGCAGTAGCTCTTACCTGATAATAGGTAATACCATCATTACTGGTAGAAGCTGTATAACTAGAATCGGTTTCTCCGGCAATTGGGCTGAAAGGACCTCCAAAGCTAGATGAAGAATACCACTGGTAACCGATCGTTCCGGTACCACTAATGGTGTCAGCCACCAATTCCACAAAACCATCAATACATACTAGGGCATTATTGACCGTTACATCCACGTCAAAGACTGGTAGTACATTTACAGTGGCGGTATCTGAAATGGCCGTACCACAACCATCGCCCGTGGCAGTGGCATTTACTCTATAGTATGTCAAACTTTCACTGCTTGTATTCGGCACAATAGAAGTATCTGTAGAATCTGTCAATGCAGCGAAGTTTACGCCATCGGTAGAGCTGTACCATTGATAAGTGATGGTTCCGCTGCCTGAAATTGTTTGTGCATTCAGTTCAACAGCTCCATCAATACAAACCTCATTATCAGGATAGAGAACATTGACCTCAAATACCGGTAAAACTTCTACTTCAACTTCATCAGATATTGCCGTGCCACAACCATCACCCGATGCTGTAGCAAATATTCTGTAATATCTTATCCCTGGTACCGACGTGTCTACTGATAAAGTATCAGCATTTGCACCGCTAATTGGTGCAAAACCTGTACCTGAGGTGGTAGAACTATACCATTGATAAGTAACAGTTCCTCTGGAACTGGAAGTATCGGAATCAATAACAACTTCTCCACCTGCACAAACCAGGAAGCTAGCTGGACTCACATCTATGGAGAATTGAGGTAAAACTGTCAACTCCAAGGTATCTGAAACGGCTGAACCACAACCGGGTCCATCTGCTGTTGCAATTACTCTGAACAAATATGTCCCAGGTGTTGCGGTTGAAGCGTTCAATGTTGGGTTTACCTCACCGCCAATATCATTGAATGTAGTACCTCCATCAATAGAGTTTTGCCATTGAAACGTAACATTTCCTGATCCATTTAAGGTATCAGCGACTAATGTAACGTTGGCATTTCTACAGACTATTTCATCACTAATTGCAATCTCAACACCAAACTCTTCAAGAACTTCAACTGTCGCATTATCTGAAACCGCTGTACCACAGCCAGCACCACTTGATGTAGCTTCAAGTCTGTAATACTCAGTTCCTGGTAATGAAGTAGTAATGTTTAAAACGTCTGAGGTTTCACCTGAAATTGGAGAGAATGACACTCCATCAGAAGAGTCAAACCATTGATATGTTACTGTTCCACTTCCACTGATAGTATCTGCTGTGAGGGTTGTGGCCCCTCCCGGACAAACCTCAAGGTCTTCAACCAAGACCTCCACATCGAAATTCGGTAATACTTCAACCGACATTTCGTCCGAAGGAGGGTATAAACAACCATTTCCATCAGAAGTAACGATTAGCCTGTAAAAGGTTGTGCCCAGGGCATCTGTTACTGGTGTATATGTTGAAAGTGTATCGTTTGTCAAATCAACATACCCGGAACCCGAAGTGGTAGAATATTGCCATTGATAGCTTAAGTTCCCCGTTCCTCCCGTGATTGTCGGCGATAATGTGTGGACGCCATCCAAACAAACCACTGCATCCTGACCTGTCACTTCAATTATTGGGTCTTCCACCACCACGAAGTACACAGCATTTGATAAGGCGTCTGTACAGTCAAAAACTAAATCTTCTACAAATACACGATAATATCTCCCTCCACTAAAAGCTGTACTTGGATTATAAAGACTAGTAGTATCACCACTTAGTTCTGTCCATGATCCATTTGTATCTAAAGTGGTATACCAGGTATACTCAAAATTACCCGAGCCCCCTGCGACAACAGCCTCGATCCATGCTTCACCACCTAGACAAACCGAGTCTGGGCTAATTTCTATAGTTAAACTTGGCTGGGTAGAAACATCAACCGTTACAGTATCATAAGCGGGACACAAGTCAGCATCTCTTACTGTCAAGTAATACGTAGTAGTGGCATCTGGGCTTACATCAATACTGGCTGTAGTTTCCCCGGTACTCCATTCAAAAGAGTATGGAGCTGAACCGCCATCCGGACTGGCCGAAAGCGTAATTTCACCATCTCCCACACAAACCTCCTGATCTTCTGATACGCTAACTTCAATTGGTGGGACAACTATCTGCGTTAGTGAAGTATAAACAGAGCAATTTGGATCATCAACTGTAGCCTCTGTGGTGGCCAGTCTAATTCTATAAATTCTTCCTGTCAATGAAGCCGGAACTGGAGTAGGCAGTGTTAAACTCACCTCCATTTCATTTCCGGAATAAGTCCCTTCAATAATCGTACTTACAGAGTCCCAAGTTGCTCCTCCATCATCACTTTTCTCCCATCTGTAATAGGTATGTTCGCTGTAAGGATCAGTGATAGTAGCATTAATATCCTCACTCAAGCCTCCAAGACAGGCTACTGTTGTACCAGAAAGATCAATATCTAAAGGACATTTACTTACAGAGATATCATCCACAATGAAGTTATTTCCAAAACCTCCTCCCTGAATATTTCTAAGAGCAAATAAAGCCTCGGATGCATCATCACCCGTTTTGAAAGAGAATCCAATTTCTACCCATCCAGTTTCTGTCACATCACCGGTGGTATACTGAATTACACCATCTATGATAAACGCGATATCTGGCTTTATAGGAGAATCTGGAGAGATATTTCTCAACCAGGCGGTAAAATTATATCTAGTATTAGGACATAACCCTGTGATATTCTTTTCAATTACAATGTTTGGATCATATCCGGCATTAACTACCATCATATAACCGTCTGTATCTCCAGGAGTGTGATCTTCTTGTAAGACTTGCCACCATCCATAAGCCTGTGTAGTCTGGAATGTTTGGCCACCATTTCCATCACAGTCTGTATTATTGGTCAATGAATAAAAACCATCCC
Source organism: Jiulongibacter sp. NS-SX5 (assembly GCF_052828545.1). The sequence continues at coordinate 314,642 of NZ_CM128248.1, read as the reverse complement.
ACGGAGCAAAACATGTGTAATTAGAATAACCATATTGAGTTTCTGTCAATGGAGGTCCGTTTTCTGCCGCACCGCTTCCAAAATCGCCATTTGGGAACAGGTTATCTGTAGCACCACTACATGTTACGGAAGAAGAACAAGAACCACTATTACTTGGAACAGTGACATATGCATCATCAAAACAATAAGGGTCATTACCGGTAACTCTTACATAATAGGTACCCGCTGTTAAATCTGTAATGGTATTCGCCGGACTTAAAGAACTTACTGGCGTAGTATTGCTTTCAAGAGTCTCTAACCAGGATATTTGGTCGCTTGAGTTCAATCCGTTAATCTGGATTGAGCCATTCTCAGCGTAACAGTCAGAGGCGTTTGTGACAGAAATATCCCCATTCGGAATGTTATTAGCGGATTCTAAACTAATAGTTACGTTTTTACAGATATACTGTGAACTATAGTCTCTAACGTAATAGAAATACTCACCAACCCCTAAACCCGTAGACTGCTGATAATATGGATCATTACCTCTTGTCCAAGAGTTCAGATCCAATGTATATTCCATATTATTCTCAGCCCAGATGGTAATAGCTCCATTATTGTTGTTACAGCTAGTTGGGTTGGTAGGAACGATGTAGAATTTATCGTTACAAATATTATTACAGTTATTGATTACTGTTAGGTTTACTGACGAAGTGGCCGTACATCCGTTTGACCTGGTGGTAGTTAGAGTGTAAGCCCCTCCATAATTCTGATGAGAAACTAAATGTTTGGGAGACTGTAAATTACTACTGAATCCGTTTGGACCTGCCCACGAATATGATGCTACATTATTACCTCCACCCGTAAAAAGAGCTGTACTTCCTTTACAGTGAGTACCCGACACAGTAGAGGTGGCCGTTGGTGGTGGTAAAACCTCAACGTCTGTATAAGCTCTGTTACTTTCAGGACAGCTATACTCTTTACAGCTAGCATAGAATCTATTAGTTTCCGATCCATTATTCCCAATGGAAAGTATGCCGGTAGTATAAGTGGACCCCGTACCTAAAACTGTGGTAGAAGAATTCGTGCTGTACCAGCTAATCGTACCCGCACATCCTGTTGCTTCAAGTGTAATGGGGCCGGTATCACATCTTGTAACCTGAGCAGGCATTGTTGGCGGACCAGGCGGAGTATGAACAGTAACCTGAACGGTTGCTGAGCTAACGCAGCCTTCCACATTATAGACCGTAACAGAGTACACTCCTGTATTAGATAAAGTCGCCCCGGTTATACTCGGATTTTGATTAGTACTGCTAAACCCATCAGGCCCAGACCATGTGTAAGACACACCTCCTGAGGCATTTAGATCGATATTATCTGTTATACAAACATCGGCTATTGGAGTATTTGCTACAGCAACAGGGTTATTATGGATCGTTACATTGGTAGTAGCTGTATTAGTACAACCATTTATATCGGTAATCGTTACCGTGTATGCTCCAGATTGCGAAGCATTCAAAGAAGTAAAATTAATATTCTGAGTATTAGACGCGAAACCAGGTCCGGACCAACTATGAGCTACACCAGAACTTGAGTTAAGTTGTATAACCTCTCCGGCACAAACAGGACTATCGTTTGAGGCTGTAGCAGGGGCCAAAGCATTAACCACTACTTCTACAGAGTCTGTTACTCTACATCCAATTGAGTCAGTTACTGTTACGGAAAAATATCCAGCCATATTTAGCTGGGTATTATAGATGGTTGGATTCTGAATTGAAGAGGTATAAGATGAGGGTCCTTCCCATTCATATGATACACCCCCTGTAGCCGTAAGATTTAATTGCCCTCCTTCACAGATTGCGGAATTTGAATTCACTGTAAGAGGAGGAGTAGAAATGTAAATTTCTGTCGTTGCCGTTCCGGTACAACCATCAGAATTAGTTACTGTTACTGTATAAACCCCTTCTTTAGCAGATGTAAGGTTGGTCACAATGGGGTTTTGCTGAGAACTATTAAATCCGTCAGGGCCTACCCAAGAATAAGTATTTCCTCCAGAGGCAAATAAATTGACCTCATCAGCAAAACAAGCAGCCCCACTATTTGATGCTGTCGGATTAATAACGGAGACAGAAACATTTATAGCAGCAGAGTCAATACAACCTTGAGGTGAAGTCACTTCAACTTTATACTGACCCGCCATATTGGTATTGCTGATGAGCCTTACCGGGTCTGAAGAAGAACTACTGAAAGACTGAGGGCCCGTCCATACATAATTACCGCCACCCTCTGCCGATAGATTAAGGTTTTCTCCAAAACAAGTAGGACTATTGGCTACCAGATTAATAGAAGGCAAAGCATTTACTGTAATATTTGAAGTAGCTGTAGTAGTACAGCCATTTACGGATGCGGTAACAGTATAGACACCTGAACTAGCTGTTGTGGCATTATATATTATATTTTCATCTACGGACGAACTAAAACTATTTGGACCAGACCAAGTATAATTATCCCAACCGGGATAAGAGAACTCCAGCTGCTCGCCAAAACAAATAGGTCCATTGCTAGAGATGTTTTGATTGACATCCAGAACAGTCACATTGATGGTGGCTGTTGCTGAACAACCCAATGAATTCATTACAGTTACATAGTACTCGCCTTGATCTGCCGTTTGAGCATTAGTTATACTTGGATATTGATCATAAGACGAGAAACCATTTGGGCCGGCCCAGCTGTACGTCAATGAGCCTTCGGCCCAAAGGTTAATATCTCCACCTGCACATAGAGCAGTATCAGGAGACACAGAAAGTGTTGGAAATGACAAGGCTACCTCCGTAGTAGCAGAGGCTGTACAGCCCACGGCATTAGTTACAGTAACCGAATAAATTCCACTTTTGCTCTCATTCATGTTATTCACAACAGGATTTTGAGCAAGTGAGGAGAATCCATTTGGCCCTACCCACGAATAAGAAGTACCGCCGGAAGAATTTAAAGTAATTGGGTCACCGCTACATACGGGTCCTGAATTACTAACTGAAACATTCGGCAAGCTATATAAAGAAACCGAGGTAGTTGCCGTGTAAGAACAGGTTGGAGTTACCTGAGCCGTTACCGTGTAAGTACCTTCAGCAGCAGGAATATTAGCTGGATTAATTCTTGGATTTTGTTGAGTAGAACTAAAGCCATTTGGCCCAGACCAACTATATGAAGTTCCTCCTGAGGCAGAGAAATCTACTGCTTGACCAGTACAAACCGGACTGGTATTAGAGGCCGTCACATTAGGCTGGGTTATAAAGGCCTCCACCGTGGCAGTCCCGTAGCATCCACTTGCCGTAAATGCGGTTACTGTATAGGTACCAGCGGCAGAAAGAGAAACAGTATTAATTTGAGGATCTTGTGAAGAACTAGTAAAGCCGTTCGGACCTGACCACTGGTAACTTGTACCTCCCGTAGCCCTAAGCTGAAGGTTTTGACCCACACAAATATTGTTGACGTCAATATCGGCTGTAGGGAACACGGTAATCTCTACATCTACGAAAGTATTGGCCGTAGCCTGACAGCCATTTGCATCTGTTACATTAACAATATAATTCCCTTCTTCACTAAAGGAAGCATCACTTATTACCAGGTTATTCCCAGGTGTGGCAGAAAGACCAGGACCCGTCCAGGAATAAGAACTTCCCCCATTGGCAGTTAAATCTATGGTTCCACCCAAACAAACCGGACTATTTCCACTTATTGATGGATTGGGCAATGGATTAACATTTACAGAAACGGTTCCTGTAGCAGTACATCCTGTGGCATCTGTTCCGGTTACAGAATATACAGTGGTCACTGAAGGACTAACTACTTTAGACGCTCCTCCTCCGATACCATTACTCCATGAATAATTTACTGAACCTGAAGCATTGTCAAGTGAAGCCGAAATATTAGCACTATTCCCTGCACATACAGTTGGAGAAGATGACATGGTCATCGTTCCTGTTTCATTTATGATGGTAGCATCGGGTAAGTCAATCGGACATTCATTATTACCCCATCTTACCCATATGTCATAAGTGTCAGCAGCTAGACCAGTAATAGTAGTAGAACCCGAATTATCGGGCACATTATAGGGATAGTTACCTCCCCCGTTTATTGAGAATTCAATAGCCGACCTCCCTGATGTATTTGGGAAGTTTATGGTTATTTCTCCATCAGCAAGTCCACAGCTGGCGTTATCTATTAGTCCTATACTTGCTGTTGGAGATTGATCTACATCTACACTTAGTGTAGCAGAGGCAGTACATCCAGACTGATCAACAGTACAGGTATAGTTCCCTTGTGCATTCACACTCGCATTTGAAATAGTAGGATTTTGCTGATTTGAGGTAAATCCATTTGGCCCTACCCATGAATAAGTTGTTCCCGGCCCTAAAGAATTTGCGGTCAAATTCAGATCCTGTCCGGAGCAAATGGGTTCATTACTTGAAATACCAAAACTACTGGCATCACAATCACTAATGATTAATTCTATTTCTACCTGATCACATTCTGTTCCTGTAGCATTATTATTTTTGTAGTACGTGGCGGTAATCGTGTATGTACCTGGCCCAAGATTCAATCCACCTGAGGAGGGATAATTATATGACGAACTGTTATCTATTCCACTTCCTGAAGCATCTCCGGAAATCTCAAACTCAACTGAACCATTACCCGAGGTAATGGCTTGCAAATTCCAGTTGGAAGGCATGAAGTTGGTGTAAATAGTCCCTCCTGAAGTTATATCTATATCATTTCCACCAGACAAATCATTAATGCGTAACTCGGTGATTTCATCACAACCCGGATCATCGACACAAGAAATATCGGCATCCCATCCGTCATCAGTATAAATAGTACTTGAATAAAAATAAAAGCTGAGACAGTTCCCTGTTGATGTTATATCGGGTGCAGAGCTGTAAGAGGTATAAGTTGTTTGACTTCCGTCATCCTGAGTTACGATTAAGTAATCCCAAGTATTATAAATTCTAAGATAATTAAAATCAGCCCTTACATTTTGACCAGGACCTCCACAGAATACCCAAGTATTCCTTTCATTATTAGAATATTCTCCACCAGTTCCTCCACTGTCATAAAATTTACCATTACATGTAGGCGGCACCTCTTCCTCTATGGTCACATCATCTAAAGCAAAAACATTTCCCGAGCCACCTTGCGTAGTCTCTCTGATACCAAAAGTGACATATCCCGAAGTCGTAGGGATAAAAGTTACGGTTAGCTGACGCCATTCATTGGTCACGGGCGAAACCGAAGTACCTACTTGTACTCCATCTACAAACCAGGCAAGGGTACCTGGGTTAACCCCGTATGGGTCTCTATACCAAAATGTCAAGGTATACTCCTGTCCAGCGGTTACGGTTGCAGAATATTCCCAGATATATCGGTTGTTACTGGTGTGACCGTTAGCGATTATCATGGAACCGCCGGAATCACCATCCGTATGATCCCAAAAGCTATTTAATGCTCCATTAGCCCAGCTTGGATTCTGAACAGTTCTATATGTACCGTTATTGCTGATACTGTTGTTCCAGTTGTAATCAGTGTTCCAGTTATTGGTACCGTTTGAGAAGTCGCTGTTAGGGTTGATTACCCTTTTGATTGCGTAAGATTCAATTGACAGTGATAGAATCAGGCCTAAAAAAAGTAGGATTTTAGGGTAAGCTCTGAACACAGAAAGGCATAGTTTCCCTAAATGGAAATATACCATGTTCACTGTATTTATCAGATCGTTTTTACGCACTTACTCTTATACTTTTCGGTCGAGGGAAAGGCTCTTTTCAGAGTTGTTTTTCCTTGTCGATCATATAAGAGTCAATGACCGTGCCAAAAAAGTACAAAATAAGCTTCGTATAGGCTTAAAAGGCTGATTATTAGCTATAATCTCTTCCCAATTTTTAAGCCTAAAGTTCCGCTAATCACAGGGATTACACGGTCTCTTTGAGTGATCACCGTACCGAAACTTTTTAAGTCGTAAAAGTTAACTTGATCATCTGATCGTGGATTTTCATAAGAGATAGAATTATGGATTAATCTAAAGCCCAATCCACAGAAAACATCCAGATACCACAACTTAACTTCCTCATAACCAGAGCCAATCGGCATTTGTTTACCAATTTTAAAATGTGCCCCACCTACTTGCTTCCTGATTTTACCTCCTACCTTTTCAAAATACTGTGGTTGCCTTGCAATTGGTTCTCTACCAATGTCAATTGATGAATTCTTAAAGACATATTTTCCCAATATATCAAAGGCATAGTACCCTCCATTTGGTGGAATTCTATTCTCCTTTTTAAAGTATTTTTTCCATTCTACCCGTACTCTGAAAATATGGAAACCGCGGTATTCATCGAGGTATAAGAAATCCTCCATCCCCAGCCAAAGGTTTGCATTAGAGTGACCGTAGCCGGCTTCTATTTGAAAGGCATCATGGCCATTGTTGGAAACCTCATAAGCCAAGCTAAAGCCGTTATCCAGGTCAAACAAATGCAGCGGACTCACCTTCAGTATCCTAAAAGACAGACTATCCTGCTGCCTCCATCCCCAGAAACCTCATAAGCAAATGCAGCGGACTCACCTTCAGTATCCTAAAAGACAGACTATCCTGCTGCCCGAATAAAGGCAGGCCAGAAAAAAGAAGAATGATGGTGTAAAATTTATTCGCCAATTTTTATCGTGCTTAAAAGTTGTAGCTCGTCATTCTGATTTACGGCATATTGACTAATTCCATCTTCACCGGTAAGTAAAACCTGATTGCCATAGGCAATGACATCAAAAGGCTTTACCTCATTCAAATACTTCTCTAAGACCGGTTGCTCGGGCTCTTGAATATCAAAAATGGCTAAACCGTTATTTCCTTCACATACATATAACCTGGAACCATTGGCAGAAAGACCCTGGGGGTTCACCATCTGCACAGAATTCTTGATTACGGGAATATTAAAATTGCTGATATCCAGTATATCAAGCTGGTTTTGTCCCCACATACAGGGCGTACCATTTCTTAGCGTTACAAAAGCATAATTACCCTGAGCCACCACAGGGTCGCAGCTCGCAAAGTGCTGATATTGTGAAACAAAATTCGGGTTATCTTCATCTTGTAATCCATAGATATGCATTCCCGTACGAGTGCCTATCAATAAATGATCTTTAAACGGAAAAATAGTCTCTGCAAAGGCGTTTAGACTTACCACACTTTTAAGTCTAGTGTTCTGATTAGCAATGGAAAAGGTTTTGAGGTTATTACCGTTTACGGTGTAGAGATGCTCACCGATAATGGTAAACCTTGCTAAACTTCCTCCTCGCCCACTTCCTCCACCAGCATCACTTTGTGAAAAATTGGCATCACCAGTACAAGAACTCAGGGTTACGCAAACCCCTAGAATTAGGCTAAATATTCTTTTCATTTTCTTAGGGATTAACGGTAACATTTAGGATCATCTACATCTTCTAAAACCCAGTCCACTACATAACCCAAACTCGGGTCTGGGCAGACAAACTTGACACCTTCTATATCAGGGTACATGGGATAAGGAAAAACATCCTTCATCCTATTAACTACTTTAATATCAGTCAAATCGCTAATATCAATAGTCAAAAGATCAAGTCCATTATCTACATAAAGTAAATTATTGCGAAGCTCTACATCCTGATTTGTCGGAACAGATATAAATGAAATACGCTTAGGATTTTTCTTGTCGGTGTTATCAAAAAAATGGACTCCTTCACCGGGCTCACTTACCAGCAGAGTACTTCTATAGATATACACCTTGCCAGACTTCAATAGCTTTTTCTCTGGCATTAATTTTACCTCCGCTATTTTATCATAAGATTCATAAACAGGCACATAAGCTTTTTCCTGAGAATCGTCTGTCAACTGAGAAGTCTCGCAAGACCATAGACTGATACTACTCAGAAGCAAAAAGTAGATTTTTTTCATGGCTATAAGATTGTGGTTGCAAATTAGACTCATAATGAGCCTATTATAAGTTTGGTTGTACGAAGTGCATAAAAACTTATTTTAAGGTAAATTCGTCTTGTATTCATTTAATTTATTCACCTTTGCGGCAAAATTCAAAAGAGGGAATGTTATCGTTTTATCCGGGTCCGGCTAGAGTTTATCCAGAGGTCAAAAATTACCTTCAGGAAGCTTTTGAATGCGGTATTTTGGAGCAAAACCACCGTAGTCCTGCCTTTATGGATTTATTGAAGGAGACCATAATTCTGTTCAAAGAAAAAATGGAAATTCCAGAGGATTACGAGGTCTATTTTACCTCTTCGGCCACTGAGTGCTGGGAGATCCTGGCCCAATCGGTACTTCGTGGCAGAATACAATTTCTCTATAACGGAGCCTTTGGCAAAAAATGGTTCAAATACACTGTAACCAATCCTGTAGCTGATGCCTCAACTATTATTAGAGGAAGCAGATTTCAGAATAATGAAACTATTGATAAGGTAGAGCTTGATCAAGAAGCAAATTTCATCTGTGCGGTGCAAAATGAAACCAGCAATGGCACAGCCATTTCAATGGACCATCTTCATTCTCTACCTCATGACAGCCTAAAATGCTTGGATGTCACTTCTTCAATTGGTGCACAAAAGATAGATTTTAGTAAAGGAGATTTTTGGTTAGCATCGGTTCAGAAAGGCTTGGGTTTACCTTCAGGTATGGGCATCCTTATATGCTCACCTAGGGGCATTCATGCAGCTGAAAAAGTAAACGAAAGAAATCACTACAACAGCCTTTTATTCATCAGAGAGAACTTCAAAAAGTACCAAACTCACTACACTCCTAACATTCTCAATATCTTCCTTTTAAACAGGGTAATGAGAACAATTGAAGGCATAAATGCAATTGACCGAAAAATCAGGCAGCGAGCAGATCGATATTATGATTTTTTTGAAGATCACGGTTTAATACCTTTAATTGAGAATAAAGAGTGCCGTTCTCAAAATGTATTGGCTATTACGGGCGAGAAAGCATACATTGAAAAAATCAAAACCGAAGCTCAAAAAAGTCAAATATTGCTAGGTAATGGCTACGGAGAATGGAAAGAAAATACCTTTAGAGTTGCCAATTTCCCTGCTATATCTGATCAGGATTTTAAACAATTAGAACACTTCATAAAACAAACAAGCCATGTATTTTGATTTCAAAGAAATACTTTCAGTTACACTTATTCTATTCTCCATTATTGATATCCTGGGGTCTATACCTATCATCCTGAATATCAGAAAGAAAACTGGTGAAATAGAAGCAGAACGCACCACAATTGTATCTGGCCTACTGATGTTCGGCTACCTTTATTTAGGTACTAAAATTCTTGCTCTATTCGGTGTAGACGTCAGCTCATTTGCAGTGGCTGGTGCCATCATTCTACTCTTAATGGGTTTTGAGATGATATTGGGAAGAGAAATCTTTAAACATAACCCTACCACCGGAGCCCGAAGCAGCAGTATTGTTCCGCTTGCCTTCCCCATTATAGCTGGTGCAGGTACTATGACCTCGTTACTTTCTTTGAAAGCTGCTTATCATATAGAAAGTATTATTGTGGGTATTATCGTCAATCTTATACTGGTTTACACCGTTCTTAAGTCTTCCAAGTGGCTTGAAAAGAAAATCAGCCCCGCCAGTATTGAAGTACTTCAGAAAGTATTTGGACTCATCTTACTGGCTATTTCTATCAAGTTGATAAAAGAAAACCTTTTTGTGTTGGGGTAAAACCTTTGATGTACAGCTTCAACTCACTGATAAACAAATCCTTCTACCGTTTTCTTGCGTCTTCGGGAGACCAGGAAAGAATTTCTGGAGGTTTTGAGTTCATCCCCGCTAAGCTGAATTCCGGGCACTCGGAAGTTCACTACTGTAGACCTATTTACTCGACAAAACTGATGTTCTGGCAATCGATCTGCAATAGCCCCCAGAGTAGTAGCTACGAGTGTTTTCTCACCATTTCTAAAAAAGATTTGGGTATAATTCGATTCTGCTTTGAGATATGAAATTTCTTCATAGCTACGGTGGATTCTTCCGCCTAAATGGACAATTGTTTCGTTATTCATGACCTCTTGATTTAGTAGTTCTTTATTCTGGACAGCCTTCAGTATTTACCAGCACCACGGCCGATTCTGAAAAAACGCTGGTTGGACTTAGATTAAATGCCGGAGATGAAAGTGTAAGTTTGGCTTTCGGCTCCACCATAACAGAATCAAGATTTATGCCTTGATTGGCCCGAATGGTTAAATCACCAAAAAGAGTGTCATTTGAGACTGTAGTGATATCGGCACAAGGAAATTCAAATGACGAGGAGCACAAGGTATCTGTTAAAGAGCCATTTAGATTCCAACCTCTGGCTATAAGCTCTTCTTTAGCCTGAAATGCAGCAGAGTCTAAACCCAGGTTTGGCCCACCAATATTTAAATCTTCAAGCGTCGGATTACTGAAATTCCAGCCCAAAACTGTTGAGGACCAGGATTCACAGTCTAATGAAGCCATGTTATTAAAAGTTGCCAAAAACTCTGCCCCAGGTTTAAATTTCCATGCACCCAAAGATTGGTTGAAGGCATCATTTTGTCTGAACATTTCTCTGAAAGTACTGACACTGCTTACATCCCACTCCCCAATTGGCTGGTTAAAAGCATCTGCATTATCAAACATTTGACGCATACTGGTGACCTTACTTACATTCCATTTATGAATAGGTTGATTAAAAACTCCGGCAGACCTGAACATATCCTTCATATTAGTCACATTTGAGACATCCCAGTCACTGATGTCCTGATTAAAACTAGAAGCACCTCTGAAAGTGTTGGCCATGGTAGTCACTTTTGATACAATCCATGCTCCAATAGGCTGATTAAAAGCCTTGGCACTTTCAAACATTTGATTCATTGCCGTAACATTGCTCACATTCCAACTTTGGAGAGGCTGATTAAACACTAAGGCACCCTTAAACAATGCTCCCATATTTTTAACTTTTGTGGTATTCCAGCCACTTATATCCTGATTGAATTCTTTTGCATTATTGAAACAATTAGACATGTCCGTAACATTTGAGGTATTCCAGCTTCCTAAATTCTGATTAAATGAGCTTGCATTCTGAAACGTATTTTTGAGGTTTGTCAAACTGGTAGTAACCCAGCCACCAATATCCTGGTTAAAGGGAGTTCCTCTGAAACAGTTCTCCATGGTGGTCACTTTCTCTACATTCCATCCGCCTATATCCTGATTAAAACTTCCGGCAAAAAGGAAAGTACCGTCCAGGCGGGTAACATTTGCCGTATTCCAGGTAGTGATATCACCATTAAAAGACCTTGCACTTCTGAAAGTAAACGACAAATCTGTTACATTACTGACATCCCAATTGCTGAGATCAGCATTAAAATTAGATGCATCTTGAAAGGTTTCTTTCAATGAAGATACTTGGCTTAGGTCTGGAGCATCTGAGGCAGTAAAACCTTCCCCAGGCCAGTTTTTAAACATTCCTGCCATTGAATTCCAAGCTATATCACCCCACTGTTTTACATCAATGAGCTGTGATTTAGGATAGTTCAGAAGCCTGGGGAAATTTCCGTAGATAGATAAATCATAGCTTCCGCTGTCAGCAAATATGGTTCTAAATGTTCCTAAAGAATCTGCATGAAACCCAGAAATTTTCACTGTTGTATCACTTTGCAGAACCCATTCGTAATCAAAAGCATATCCTGTACCTGTCAAACTAATATCAATGGTATCTTCCAGCGAAACCTGCCATGTGGTAATAAATGGCTTAGTAGTATCTGCTGTGGATTTGGCAGCGGCTAAAAAGGAAAAAAGTGCTAGTAACCCCGACAAAAAGAACCTAGTTAATTTCATGTGCTTGACTTATTTTACTGTTAATCAGATTTCTATAAGTCAAAATTAGAACAGAGAGCCTCCCGAGGGTTAGTAGTATTCCGACAAAGGCTGTAAACTTTCCGACACGTTCTTAATAGTGATACAGATACGACACATGAATGTCGGATTTGTTATAGTTCTTTGATTTGGGAAGGCGGATATCCGAATTCTTTTTTGAAGCATTTGGTGAAGTAAGACATCGAATTAAAACCTGTCTGATAGGCTGCTTCTGAAACAATCACATTCTTTTGAAGAATTAATTCTTTTGCTTTGTGCAATCTTACCGAACGCACAAGCTGATTGGGCGATTTATTGGTAATTCTCTTCAATTTTCGCTGTAATTGTCTTTCACTGGTTCCCACTTCTTTGCATAGCAATTCTACACCAAAATGCTCATCTGTTAAGTGCTCTTCAATGCTCTGAAGTACGTTTTCGAGAAAAGAATAATTGTGCACCGGGGTCAATGCCATTTGAACCTCAACATCAGCCTTCAATTCTCTTTTGTTTTCTGGTTTTACAGCCAAAACCTCAAATGGCAAATGATCAAGATCGGGCTTCTCTATAATTTCTACACCAGAGCCAAACAGTAAATTCTTTACGGTACTGCTGATTAAGATTTCACCTGAATTTGCACAAGCCCATAACTCTGAACTTAATTGATTGGCCGAGCCACCTACATGACTTTCTTCAGAAATCAGACACTCACCGATATGGATAGCCTGTGATGTAAAAATACCACTTGAAAGTAGCATACCCCTTATTTCAAGTGCACAGTGGACCGCCTTGCTTGGGCCATCGAAAGTTGCGGTTACATACTGCGAGTCGTCAGAGTGAAACGTTCCTCTGTACTGGTTGATTTTTTCTTCTATACGAGTAATATTTACCCTATCCTCAGTTTGAAAACCCACCTTCAAAATTGTGGCTAACACTCGGTCAAAGACCTGCTGCTGATGCCCTAGGCGAATAAATTCAAACATTTCTCTGAGGACCGCTTCTGCATCACCAACCCAAAAAAGGTGGTCATTTCCGGGAAACTCAATGAACTTTGAATGTTTGATTCTTTCGGCTATGAACTTACCTTCTTCTACTTTTACATCAATATCATCGGTTCTGTATAAAAGTAAAGTGGGAACGTCTATATTCTGTAAGATATCAATGATGTCTACCTGCGTATTCATTTTGGTCAATACCAATGCCGCACTTGGGCTGGCCCCTGACCTAAAATATGAAGCAAGCCACTCCATAAAGATAGGGTCTTTTGATCGGGAAGGAGCGAGAGAAGCCAAATCCATTTCATTGCTTCCCCAGCTTGTCTCTATCATATCATAAACCTCCTGCCTTTCTTCGTCTGTTGGTGCCCAAGGGTAGTCTTCTGCATATCTTCTCTTTGCAAACACACCAAAAGTGATGAGCGAGATCGTTCTTTGCGGATAAGTAGCTGCAAACAAAGCACAAACTGATCCTCCTTCTGAATGCCCAAAAAGGATTGCTTTTTGTGAACCGACGGCATCCATTACAGCCCTGATATCATCCATTCTTTCTTCTAAAGTTGATAACTCAGTTACTCTATCTGATAGGCCTGTTCCTCTTTTATCAAAGAGAATAAGACGAACTTGCTTAGAGAGCTTGACTAAAAAATCAGAGAGTTCGGGGTTTCGCCACATAAGGTCTATGTTAGAAACCCACCCTGGCACATAAACCATGTCAATAGGTCCATCTCCAAGCACTTGATATGCAATACTCAGCCTTCCGCTTTTGGTGTATTGTGTAGTTGGTTTAGTCATTCAGGTTTTAAACACATTTTATTTCTCTGACGGTAGAAAGGCTTGTTTTCAAAGCTTACTACGAATAAAATAAATTTAAGGTGGCAGTCATCATAAAAACTTTTTGAATTCAGAAATTACGATAGATCGCAACAAAATTTCGATAAATAGTTTAAATCAAACGCACTCTTAAAAACTGACACATATGAAGAAATAGCTGCTTCAAAGAACAATTGTGTCATTTTGACATAATTTATTTACTTTGCCCTACAATCCTATTTCAAGAAGACTATGATCAAAAATTATCAATCCATTCTTTCACTTATAAGCCTTACCGCAATCCTGGCTGCTTGTCAGCCAACCAGTACATCCTCTGAAATGCCAGAAAAGGTTTCGGCATTTAAACTGGATGAAGTAGAACTTCTCAAAAGTGATTTCTCAAACGCCCAAGAAAAAGATCTTGCATACATGCTGGCAATGGATGTTGATAAACTTTTGGCTCCGTATCTAAAGGAGGCAGGTCTGGAGCCCAAAAAAGATAATTATGGCAACTGGGAAAACACCGGTCTTGATGGTCACATAGGTGGTCATTACCTCACAGCCGCGGCACAGATGGCTGTTACTCTGGATAATGAAGAAATAGAAGACAGACTGGATTATATGCTGAACGAATTAAAACGATGCCAGGATGCCAGTCCAACAGGCTATATTGGTGGTACACCTGGCAGTACAGCCATGTGGGAAGATATAGCCAATGGAAAAATCACCTCAGACAATTTTGACCTTAATGGTAAATGGGTCCCTATCTATAATCTGCATAAACTTTTGGCTGGTCTCAGAGATGCGTATATGATAGCAAACAAACCTTTAGGGCTTGAAATTCTGACCAAACTTACTGACTATCTGTATTCTGTTTCAGAAAATCTTTCTGATGAACAAATTCAACAAATACTGGTAGCTGAGCATGGAGGCATCAATGAGGTCTTTGCTGACCTATACGCTATCACCTCAGATGAAAAATATCTAACTCTTGCTAAACGGTTTTCGCATAATCTTATCCTGGACCCACTAAGCCAGGGAATTGATAGCCTTACTGGTATGCATGCCAACACGCAAATACCGAAAGTGGTGGGCTTCCAACGTATAGCTGAGCTTACGGATGATCCCAAATTCGGAAAAGCGGCTGGTTATTTCTGGAAAACCGTAACAGAAAACCGCTCGGTTGTAATTGGCGGAAATAGTGTGGATGAGCACTTTAACCCTACAGATGATTACGATCACATGCTAACTCACATTGCCGGGCCAGAAAGCTGCAATACTTATAATATGCTAAAACTTAGCAAACACCTTTTTGAGCAGACCACTGATACCAAATACATTGAATACTACGAAAGAGCCCTATACAATCATATTCTAGCCAGTCAAAACCCCGAAAGGGGCGGTTTTGTGTATTACACACCTATGAGGCCACGTCATTACAGAAACTACTCACAGCCTTCAGAATGTATGTGGTGCTGCGTGGGATCTGGTATGGAAAACCATGGAAAATACGGAGAATTAATCTACAGCCATTCTGAGAAAGATATACTCGTAAACCTGTTTATTCCTTCTAAACTAAACTGGGAGGAAAAGGGCATTGCACTTACACAGCAAACGGAGTTTCCCTCTTCAGAAACCAGCGTCATTGAAATTGACAAAACAAACGACGAAAACTTCACCATATTCATAAGAAAACCAAACTGGCTTGCCAAAGACGGAATCAGCATTAAGCTTAATGAAGAGATAATTGAAACCGAACAGTCAGAAGACCCTTATATTGCACTAAATCGTCAGTGGGAAAAAGGAGATAAAATAGAGATTACTCTTCCTATGAAAACCTACACAGAGTATCTTCCTTCAGACTCTTCTTATGTTGCTTTTTTACATGGCCCACTGGTTTTAGCAGCCAAAACAGACACCACAGATTTGGTAAATTTAATAGGAGACTCTGTGCAGTGGGAAGGATACAGAGCCAAAGGCAGGGAGTATCCTGAAGAAACCTGGCCTTCACTTTCATTAACTGAAAGTCAAGACCCAGCAGAACTAATGATAGCCACTGGCTCACCCAATAGATTCAAACTAAAGAATTTACACCTGCCAGATGACCTTACGGATTTAGAGCTTATGCCGTTTTACCAGCTACATGATTCAAGGTATATGTTATACTGGCCTCTTAAAAAGAATTAAGAAAACGCCGATCACCCGAATGATCGGCGTTTTTTTGGTTTATTTACATTATTTCTAATTCAATTCTCCGTAACAAAGTGCCTTAGAATGAAATTCTTGAAGTAATGATTCAAAAATCAATTATTGAAACATTTGGATTGAATGAAGCAGAGTATTTACAACTTGAAAATTCATTCAAAGTGAAAACTCTCTCAAAAGGAGAGTTTTTGTGTAAAGCAGGTGAGATGGCTCGTCATATGGCTTTTGTGGAAAAAGGCATATTGAGAGAATTTTTATACTTAAATTACAAAGAGATCACTAAATGGTTTTGCACAGCTGGTTACTTCGCTGTAGACCTTAATGCATTTTTAACTGAAAAATCGTCCGAAATTTTTCTAGAGGCTGTTACAGATGTCACTGTACTTTTAATTTCAAAGTCAGAATACGATAATCTTTCTTTCAAAATCTCACGCTGGGATAAATTGGAAAAACAGTTTCTTGCTAAATGCTTCGGTATTTTAGAAGAGCGTGTACTATCACATTTGGCCTTAAATGCAGAGGAAAGATTTAAGAAATTCGTAGAGTTTAACCCGGCATTAATGAACCAAGTGCCTCTTCATCAGATTGCCTCTCTTCTGGGCATGACACCTGAAACTCTTAGTAGAATTAGAAAGAAGCTTTCTGAAGAATAATCTTCACTTCTTGATATAGATCAATTCTAATTCAGCTTTGATTGAGAACCTTTGTGTCATAAAAATGACATCAATGGATACCAATAAGAAAGCTCCGGTTTTTCAGAAGGAAGAAATCTTAATAACAGGCCAGGCAAAAGTAGTATGGCAAACCCTTACAGACATCAATAGCTGGCCTGAATGGAATAATTCTATTCAGCATACACAAACAAGCGGCAAAATTAATGTAGGCCAGAATTTCCATTGGAAATCAAAAGGTAATAAGATCAACTCTACCATTCATACTTTCATAGAAAACAATCAACTGGGCTGGCATGGTAAAGCATTTGGTGCAACCGCCATTCATAATTGGTTTTTGGAAGAACATCAAGGATTCACAAAGGTTAGAGTAGAAGAGAGCATGGAAGGCCTTCTGGTCGTTTTATTGAAGAAGAAAATGAATCAAATCGTAAAAAATGACATGAAAAGTTGGCTACAATCTCTCAAAGAGAAAGTTGAGAAAGATAATACTTTAATAAAGTAAAACCGAAGGTTAAACCTCTATTCGCTCCCCTTCTTCCTCTACAAAATCAACTTTCCAGGTATGATCTGCAAGCAGAAAAACCTTTGCCAGAAACCTATTGAAAGGAATTTTACGGCCCCATTCCTCTGGTGAAACCATAGAGAGCATGTCTGAGCCATCTTTGCGTTCGTAGAGGTAGTATGAATGACTGATGACCGGCTCAAAAGACATCTGAGCATCATAGATACGCTCTGAGATTTCAATGCGGTCCTTTATGCCCTCTGCCTGCTGTTTGAGTAACTCCATCTGTCGATAGATTTTCTCTAATTGGTCAAAAGTCTGCTGACGCATGGCCATCTGAGCCTTACCTTTCACCTTACCCATATCTTCAGGACGAATAACAGCACCACCAGCCGTGTGTGCATATTCTAGCAATCCAGGGTTTTCAGCTACTTTAAAATCGTCAATCGGATTCTCTATCTCTTCCTTACTCATACTGTAAAACTCTTAACTGAGGATATATTATCCAAGCAAATGAAATAAATCAGATAATTTATCTATACAATACACCAAATCGACAAAAAAGTTCTTTTACTTTCAACTTTGCCACCTGTGGCGAATAATTTGCGTAATTGTACTGTACAAAGCATATCACTCATTCAAAATCAAATAGAATGGAAATTAAAGAAACAAAAACCCCTCAGCAAAAATCAATAGGCCGAAAGGATTTCATGAAACAAGTAGGTATTGGCTTCGGTGCCATCATGCTCATGAATTGTTTGCAAAGCTGTAGCGACGGCGAAATCCCTGAACCAAACCCGGGCGGTGGAAATAGTGGAATAGATTTTACACTAGACTTAAATGATAATGACAACAGTGACCTAAGAGTGAACGGTGGCTTCAAGGTCATTAATAGTCAAGGAGTTATTGTAGCAAGAACACTAGCTGATACCTTTATAGCTGTTTCATCTGCGTGTACACATCAAGGAACCACTGTTAATTACAGAGCCAATACAAATGACTTCAGATGTCCGAATCATGGTTCGGAATTCACAGCAGTAGGTGCTGTTTCAAAAGGCCCTGCTACTTCAGCTTTGACCAAATTCAATACCTCATTTGACGAAACAGCAAATACGCTTCGTATTTTTGCTTAATGATATTTGTAAGCCAGGAAGGAGACCTCACCAATTCAGCACCAAATGACCCTTACTTTCAAAAAGTAAAACGGTTCATCATTAAGTGGCAAAACGGACTTAATGCTCTTGAGGTAAAAACCTCCGGCTCTACAGGTAAACCAAAAAATATCAAACTGACAAAACAGCAGGTTAAAGCCTCTGTTGCTCAGACCGCAAAAGCTTTCTCTCTTACAGAGGAAAGCTTTTTTTTATGTAACCTCTCCATTGACTTTATCGCAGGTAAATTAATGGTGATAAGGGCTTTAGAATTAGGAAGCGAGTTACTAATCATTAAACCTGAGGGTAGCATAATCGACAATCTTGGCAATTTTGGGTATATGCTGGAGCAAAAAAGAGGTCAGTGTTTTTTGGCCTTTGTTCCGCTGCAATTAAACAATCTTTTGCAAGATGAACGTGGGCAAAACCTGCTGAACATGGCTCAGGCAACTATCATCGGCGGAGCCGCCATTTCAAATTCTTTAGCCCGGCAAATTTCAGAAATCAACACTCCCGTCTATGCTACTTTTGGCATGACAGAAACAGTTACTCATTTCGCAATTAAAAGGCTTAATGGCAACAAGCCAGATGGCTATTTTATAGCCTTAGATGGAACAGACATAAAGGCGAACGAAGAAGGCAAACTCTGCATCAAAAACGAATGCACTGAAAATAAATGGCTTGTCACAAATGATTTAGCCGAAATTATCAATACCCATGAATTCAAATTATCAGGGAGATCCGATCGGGTTATCAATAGCGGTGGCATAAAACTCTCTTTGGATGAAATTGAAACTAAAATTGATCAAATTTTAAACTTATCTGCACCCTTCTTCTGTAGCAGTCTACCAGATGAAAAACTCGGTCAGCAATTGGCTCTCTTTATTGAGGGAGCAGGAAATGCTATTGAAATAAAAGAAAAGCTGAAGAAAGAAATGGCTAAATTTGAGGCTCCTAAAATCGTGGCCTTTATCAAATCATTTGAAAGAACGGTCACCGGAAAAATAGATAAAAGAAAAACGACCAATGCATATTCAGTTTCAAACAAATGAGCTTACTCCCCCACCTTATGCTCATGCCATTGAAATAAAAGTTCAGCAAGAAAATAATGGGATCAATATTGATTTTGAGATCACTTATCTCGGTCGGGAGGAGCTGGAAGAAGAGGAAATATTGCAGGAAGGATTTTCAACTAATGATGATATCCAATGGTCTGGTGAATTAAACCAAGAATGGCTTAAAACCTTCGAGCAATTTGCTAATTCAGTGGAATTCAAAGAGAAAACCTCGCTAAACCAGGAAGAGTTTTATTGGAATATCAAAACTGATCATCAGGAAGGATACCCTGTAGACGAAGAAGCGGCACTTCAATTTGTGCAGGAATTACAGCAAGCCGTCTTGGAAAACACTGAAACTGAAGCCCCCTTAAATCTAACAATACTCCGTAAAGATAGAAATACCTCTGAGCGTATTGTATTTGAAGCTTCTTTCGCTAAAAGGCAATTCTCAAAAACGACAAACGATTCAAAAGAAGACTTGCCTTGGGATACACTAAGTCAGGTTCTTAAAGATATTTTCTCCGGTGAATTCAGACCAGAACAGGCCAAACAAAAATCACCAAAAAAGACTGGCTTACATATTAATCTTGGAGATGACTTGTGGTATGAACTGGGCAAGAGTTATTTGATTCAACCCTCAAAAATCACACAGTACCTTTAATTGAACCGCTTTAGCTGTTCACTGAGCTGCTCGGCTGTTTTCTTGATTTCTGAAAGATCCTGACGCATTTCCGGCATTTGCTCCGCAATGTACGAGATGGGCTGCCAAACTGAATGAATATCTTCTAGAGGCATATCAATAGTAGCCATTCCGGTTACTTCTGGTGTCAGAACCAACATACCACGTGTACTGGTTTGATTATAAGCCTTTCTGTAGAGCAATTCTCCTTCTTTAGTCAAGACTAAATAGCACTGACCATCTCTACAATCCTTTACGTTTGTCAATTGCTGAGCAATAAGAAGTGAGCCTTGAATCGGAAAATCATTTCCTGCTTCAAAAGCAACTACCTGACCCTCACCAAACTTCCTAAAAGGCACATTAATAGACCCAGAGACCGTAAATGAAGCATTATTTACGAAATCACTTAATTCATCCCGGAGTACCAGTGGAATTTCGTCGGACGAATTCTCTCGCGGCAATTGAAGATTCATCTCCTTCTCATCTTTCAAAGATTCCTCTGCCGGAGCCTTAAAATTGATGCTTCCGGGAGTTTCTTCTTCTTCAAGCCAAATTTTAAGCTCGGTAATTTCACCAACAGATTTCTCAAAGTAAGCCGCTATTGTTTTTAACTTTTCATACGGCGGCACAGCCCTGCCTCCTTCATAAGAATCGATAGCAGCACGAGTCATACCAAGCTCAGCACCAAGGTCTTTCTGAGTCAGTCCCTGTAGCTTTCTGAGGAATTCAATGTTTTGGGCGAGAATACTGATGAGTACGTTTATTAACTGTGTGCTAAAATTAGAGAATCTGTCAGAGAAAAAATTAAATTGCAAGAACAAAACATCAACAAGACCATGACGAATGATACTTTAGCTTCAGTGGAGCTAAGCACTTATAAAGACGTTTTTGAGAAACAACTGAAGAAATCCTTAGAGCTAAGAGTCTCAACTGCTCGGGATAGAATTCAGAAAATTAAATCCATTAAAAAGTGGACCGAGCAGAATGCGGACAGTATAACTGCTGCCGTCCACGCCGACTTTAGAAAAAGTGAGGCAGAGGTAAATATTAGCGAGATTCTTCCGGTGATTTCTGAGGCTAAAAACATCATTAAGAATTTAAGCTCGTGGATACGACCCAAGTCAGTAAGTGTTCCTCTATTATTTTTAGGCACCTCCAATAAGAAGACTTATCAGCCAAAAGGATGTTCGCTGATTATTTCGCCTTGGAATTATCCGTTCATTCTTGCCTTAAAACCTGTGATGACGGCCATAGCGGCAGGCTGTACAGTGGTTTTAAAACCTTCAGAACTCACTCCCAACACCTCGTTTCTTTTACAAAGAATGATGGAAGAGCTATTTGATGAGAACGAGGTAAAAGTCTTTACTGGAGATGCAGAAACTGCTATTGCTTTACAAAAATTGCCGTTCAACCATGTCTTTTTCACCGGTAGTCCGGCCGTAGGCAAATTGGTCATGAAAGCAGCGTCACAGCATCTCGCCTCAGTCACATTAGAGCTTGGAGGCAAATCACCGGTAATTGTTCGCAAGGGTGTCAATATGAAATCGGCTGCAAAGAAAGTTGCTTGGGGGAAATTCCTGAATGCTGGCCAAACATGTATTGCTCCCGACTATTTATTGATACAGGAAGATCTCAAAGATGAATTTATTGAGGCTCTAAAAGCCGCATTAAAAAAGATGGCAGAAGGTGATTTCAAAAGCAACTCAGACTATTGCCGCATCATCAATCAAAAGCATTTTGAAAGAATAAATGGGCTTGTAGAAAAATCGGTAGAAATGGGTGCCGAGATTGCCATGACAGAAAACCCTGATAAAGAAGATTGCTTTTTGGCCCCGACAATCTTGACAGAGGTAACCAAAGACATGCCACTGATGCAGGAAGAGATTTTCGGACCAATTCTACCTGTACTTACCTATAATTCCATCCAGGAAGCCATTGACATCATCAATGAAGGCGAAAAACCTTTAGCCATGTATATTTTTGGTGGCAGTTCTGCAGAAAACAAGGCACTTGAAAGCCAAACAAGTTCAGGACCAATCGTCTATAATGATTTCGCTATTCAATTCGTATACCATGGCTTACCGTTTGGCGGTATTAACAACTCAGGCACTGGTGTAAGTGGTGGTTTTGAAGGGTTTATGGAATTTACTCACATGAAGCCGGTGATTAAAAATCACTTTAACCCCAGCTCCATGTTCTATCCACCCTACACAGGTAGAATCAAGAAAATGCTTGATATCGCTACCAAATACCTGACTTAATCGAGTGTCTCGATGATAAGATTATGGTTGGTGTAGATGCATATATCAGCTGCAATGTTCAATCCTTCACGTACCATTTCTTCAGCTGTCATATCGCTGGCGTGTCTTTTCAATGCCACAGCAGCAGACTGTGCGTACATACTCCCTGAGCCTATAGCCGCTATTTGATGATCTGGCTCCAGCACATCTCCTGTACCAGAAATCACTAGCATTTCTTCGGCATTGGCCACCACCATCATGGCCTCTAATTTTCTGAGGTATCGGTCGGTTCTCCAATCTTTGGCAAGCTCAATGGCTGCACGCTTCATGTTTCCGCCGTAGGCACCTAACTTTTCTTCAAATTTCTCTATTAAAGTAAAGGCATCGGCAGTACTACCAGCAAAACCCGCAAGGATTTTTCCTCCAGCCAGTCTTCTCACTTTTTTAACATTCGATTTAGCCACCGTATTTCCCATGGTAGCCTGACCATCAGCCCCCAATGCTACTTTACCATTATGTACTATCCCTAAAACGGTTGTTGATTTTATTTTTGTCATTTCTATGAATTTGCTTTAAAACAGACGGGCAAAATTATTAATTCCACTAAAATTTGTAAGTTCATGCCTTCAGCAAAACCCTACCCCTAATGTCAAGGAGAAGAAAAAAGAAAAGAAAACTATGGATTAAACGCATTCTTTTAGGATTGGCAGCCATTGCTATTCTCATTGTAGCCTCGTTTTCTGTTTTCATGTATAAAGTCAAAAATGGCTTTCCTTTTTTCGAGGAAGAAAGACCCAATCTGGAGCTCACGACAGACCAAACAAACATCCTTCTATTCTCTAAGGCCAACGCTTTTGTGCATAGTGAAGGTATTGAGGCTGCAAAGCCTACGTTCAGAGCTTTAGCAGAGAAAAACAACTGGACGCTTACTGAATTTGATGAAGGTGGAGTTTTTAATCCGGAACAGCTCGCTTTATTTGATTTAGTGATCTGGAATAATGTTTCCGGTAAAGTATTGACCAATGAGCAGCGTACAGCTTTTCAACGTTACATTCTTGACGGTGGTAGTTTCATGGGTATCCATGCTGCAGGTGATGGTTCACATAATTGGGATTGGTATACCACAAATCTGATTGGAGCCCAATTCTCTCATCATCCTATCAAAGACCACATTCAGGAAGCTGAGCTTTTTGCTCAGCCTTTGACCGACAGCCTTATGATACAAGGAATTCCGTCTTCAATAAAAACCTCAGACGAATGGTATATTTTTAATAACCAACCGACTGAAAACGGCTTCACTGTATTATACCAGATGGATGGCAATAGCATTAACCCCGATGGAAATATTCTGTTCGAACGATCTAAAAACTTCGGGATGGGTGAAAAGCACCCTAATATGTGGTTCAAAAAAGTAGGCAAAGGAAAATCATTCTACTCTGCTTTGGGTCATCATGCCCAGACCTATCAAAATGAAGATTACATTACGGTTCTTGAAAAAGCTTTACAATGGCTGGTGAAATAACATTCAATTTTAAAGGACAAACAGCTATAGTAACTGGGGCAGCTATAGGTATTGGTTTTACAATAGCTCAAATGCTGATAGAAAGTGGTGCAAACGTCATTCTCAATGATTTTGATCAAGAGGCAGGCGAGAAGGCAGCAAAAAAACTGGGTAAAAACTGTATATTCATTCAAGGTGACGCCGGTAAAACCTCTGTTTTGGCAGAGCTTATATCGAAGGGCCTAACCAAATTTGGCTCTATAGAATATGCCATAGCCAACGCTGGTATTACCACGTTTGGCCCATTCTTAAGTTATCCAGAAGAAAACTTCAATCAGTTAATTGACCTAAATATTAAGGGTACCTTTTTTCTATGTCAAAAAATGGCAAACTATTGGATCAAGAATGCCATTTCGGGCAAAATGGTGCTGATGTCCAGTACTACAGGACTTCAGCCGCATGATGAGCTTGAAGCGTATGGAATGACCAAAGCTGCCATCCGTTTTATGGCGAAGTCTTTAGGCACTCAGCTAGCCCCACATAAAATACACATCAACTCAGTAACTCCCGGGGCTACTGAAACAGAAAGAACCACCTCGGTGGAAGGTTATGCAGAAGGTTGGTCAAAAATTGTCCCAACCAGAAGACCCGCTACCACCGAAGATATAGCCAAAGCCACACTATTTTTGTTGTCACAAGGAGCAGATCAAATAACTGGAGAAAATATCAATGTAGATGGAGGTTGGTCAAATGTAGGCCCTGTGCCTGAGGCAATTTGATTGATCAATATTGTACTTTACCAAGATTTGATTGACCAGCATTTCTTTATTCTCGCCAATTATCCTTTATATCCTCACTTAATCACTTTTTGCTTCTCCCACCTCAAAGTTTTTTACGACTTTTGCAGCAAAATTTTGTTACAACAAACCTCCTAAATGGAAAAATTCGATAAGAACTATATCATTGGGTTCGTTCTTCTTTTTGCGATGTACGGTACTTATATGTACTTCTACCCGCCTACCACTCCGGAACCAACAGAAGAGACAGCCCAAACAGAAACAGTTTCTCCTTCAAACTCATCAAATACAATTGCCGCGACATCTGTAGAACTCGATTCTGCTGCCATTCAGGCCAAATACGGCGATTTTTCAGCTGCCGCAAGCGGTGAAGCCACCGAGCTAACTCTGGAAAACGAGCAATTGATCGTTAAACTTTCCTCAAAAGGCGGAGCCATAAAAGAAGTGGTTTTAAAGAACCACAAAACTTATGATGATTTCATCTTGAATAATGATGAGCCTTTGGTGCTTATTGATGAGAATAATTCTAAGCTTGATATTGAAGTCAATACTCCTAAAGGTCCTGTAAAGATCAATGAACTTTACTTTGCGGGAGAGCAAACAGGTAACTCAGCAGTATTTAAATTGGCACTAGCCAATGGACAGATCATTGAACAAACCTATTCACTTCCGGAAAAAGGCTATGCCCTAGACTACGATTTAAACTTTAGTGGTACTGCCGGCAGTATCAATAACGACCCGATCAAAATCAATTGGGAAAATAAGCTGAAACGTCTGGAAAATGACCTTAACGAAAACCGCAAAGCTGCACAGATCAACTACCTTCAGGCCGATGGTGATTTTGAAGATGTTGGTTTAGGAAGCGTTGGAAACGAACAAGAAACCGAAGAGGAGAATGTTCGCTGGTTCAGTTTTAAGCAAAAATACTTTACTTCTGGCTTGGTCTCAGAAAACCAGGATTTCCAGAATTTCTCTTTGGAACTGAATACACCGACCAATGACAGCACAGTGGTAAAAGACGCCATTGTTTCTGCTCAATTACCGATGCAGAGTGCCAATAGCATGAAGTTCTATTTCGGACCTAACGAAATGGCTGAGCTGAAACCCGTAGCAGAAGGCTTCAATAAAAACCTTTACCTAGGATATGACATCGTAAAGCCAATCAACAGATTCATTTTTGTTCCTTTGTTTAATTGGCTGGAAGGCTTTTTCTCCAATTATGGCTTCCTGATTATTGCGGTAGTATTATTAATCAAACTGACACTAACTCCTCTTCTTTATAAGTCTTACACCAGTTCGGCTAAAATGAGAATTCTAGCTCCTGAGATAGCAGAGATAAAGGAAAAAGTAGGTGACGATCAGGTTAAACAGCAACAGGAAACCATGAACCTGTACAAGCAAGTGGGGGTGAGTCCGCTAAGTGGTTGTGTTCCTATGCTACTTCAAATGCCTATTCTTATGTCGGTCTTCTTCTTATTCCCGAATATGGAGATGTTTAGACAGAAGAGCTTCTTATGGGCCAAAGACTTGTCTACCTATGATGCACCAATCAGCTGGGGATTTGACATCCCGGTTATTGGAAATCACTTGAGTTTATTCGTGGTTTTAATGACCTTATCCAGTTTGGCATTTACCTACTATAATAACCAGATCACTCCTGCTCAGCCGGGCCCAATCGACATGAAAAAATTGTCGTACGTGTTCCCGCTTGTTTTCTTCTTTGTACTGAATAGCTTCCCTGCGGCATTGAGTTTCTATTACCTGGTATCTAACTTGGTAACTATTGCTCAGCAGTTAATAGTGAGAAGATTTGTAGATGAGGATAAAATCAGGAAGGTTCTGGATGAGAATAAACGGAACTACGCCAAAAAGCCGAAGAAAAAGAACAAGTTCTCTACTTACCTTGAGAATCAGTTAAAAGCTCAGGAAGAAGCCAACAGGCAGAAAGCCAAAGAGCTAAAGGCTAAGAAAAACAAGAATAAGAGATAATCACAAAAGATGTTCTGTGTTTGATTGACACAGAACATTTTTGTTTTTTTACATCCTCACTATAATCTGCATCTATGCGATTCATTTTTGTGCTTGCCCTTTTTTGTAGTCTACAGAGTATGGCTCAGTTAAATGCTGACCAGTATCTGATCAGATATAAAGAAGGAGTGCAAGCGTATGCTGCGGGGCAATATGCCACTGCAATGGACATTTTCACCCCTTTAACCTCCAGAGACTATAATAATGCTGCTTCTCCTTATGTCTTGTACTACTACGCTTTAGCATCTCTCGAAGATGGTAAAGGCTATCAGGCAAGAGCTACTTTGAGAGATCTAATGCTCAGGTATGAAAATTGGGAAAAGCTGGAAGAAGCCTACTACCTCTATGCCTACAGCAATTTTGTGGACAATTATTATGATGAAGGACTTTCATACCTGGAACGTCTCAACGACAAAAAACTACAGGAGGATGGTGAGGTTTTAAAGAAAAAATACATTAACCAATTAGACAATGTTCTTCTGCTGAAGGAGCTTAATGAGAAATATCCGGCAGACGAACTGATAGCCCGACAACTCGTTAAAAAAATTCAAGCCAGATCTTATAACACCAGAGCAGACCTTGAACTTTCAGATCTACTTACGAATAGATTCAAAATTGAATCAGAAGTCAAGAAAAAAGTAAAGTCTGAAGGTGCTGTTTTAAGCAGACCTTATGATGACGATGTAATTGATTTCGGTGTGCTACTCCCTTTTGATCTGGATGATTTTGATGTCTCCAAAGCAGCCGGTTCCAGACGTTTCGTTTATGATTTATATACAGGCATGAAGCTGGCTGAGCAAAAGCTGAAAGCCGAGGAAATCAATGTAAGAATTTACGGTTTTGATGTCGGTCGTACAGCAGAGAGTATTGAGAAATATACCGCTGATGATGACTTCAAAAAATTGGATATAGTGGTTGGCCCTTTGTACGGAAAACCAAATGAGATCATTGAGGAGTATGCTGAAGAAAATTCAATGTATCAGGTGCACCCTATTTCTAACAATAGCACTTTGGTCAAAGATTTTGAATCAAGATTCCTGCTACAGTCCTCTAATGAAGTAACCTCTCAAAAAACTCTGGCTTTTGTTAGCACATTAGGTCTTGATAAGACTGTTTGCATTTATCATGACGGAAGCCGAAACGACTCACTACTAGCAGATGCCTATGCTTTTGAAGCCAAAAAACAAGGTTTTAAAGTACTGCAGGTTTCAAGTATTTCAGTACCCGAAGATATCCAGGAAGGATTAACGCCTGGTCATGTTTTCATCACAGGGAATACTGGCTTTGGTACAAAAGCAATGAGAATGCTCTCTCAGAAAGGAATTGACAAGGTCGTATTTTCTACTTCCGGAGCTTTTAATTTGGAAACTATAAGCAGAGGATATTTAAATAGAGAACTTTATTTAATCTACCCTGAGTTTACCAATTCAGAGAGTAAAGAGTTTAAAGATTTCAAGAGAGCTTACATCAAAAAAATGAATGCTCTGCCTTCATACTATACCTATTTAGGATATGACTTCGTCATTTTCTATGGTAGAATGATGAAGGATGGCAAAGAAATTTTCAGATTGAATATGGATGAAAGTCCAGACATGAACGATCTACTTCTTGCCGGATTTGACTATTCAAATAAAAGCTCAGAAAATCAAAAAGTGCCAATTGTGAAGTACAATCACGGCATGTTTGAAATTGTAAATGACTAATTGACTGTGGGAAAGAAAAGTGCAGAACTATTTAGCAAAGCTCAAAAATACATTCCGGGTGGAGTAAACTCTCCTGTTAGAGCTTTCAAGGCCGTAGGTGGCAATCCTCTATTTATTGAAAGAGCCAAAGGAGCATACCTGTATGATGTGGATGGTAATGAATACATCGACATGATCAACTCCTGGGGACCGATGATCTTGGGGCATGCTTTTGGACCGGTAGAGAAAGAAGTCAAGAAAACTCTGAAGAATTCCTTTTCTTTTGGTGCTCCTACAGCACTAGAAGTAGATATGGCCAAAATCATCACGGAGATGGTACCCTCTGTAGAGAAGGTCAGAATGGTCAACTCAGGAACAGAGGCCACGATGTCTGCCATTCGTGTAGCCAGAGGATATACAGGGCGAGATAAGATTATCAAGTTTGAAGGATGTTACCATGGTCATGGCGACTCTTTCTTGATTTCAGCAGGAAGTGGAGCTATCACTATGGGCGAGCCCGATAGCCCTGGAGTAACGAAAGGTACAGCTAAAGACACCCTTCTGGCTCCTTATAATGATTTAGATGCTGTCAAGAAGTTGGTAGAAGCCAATAAAGGCGAAATAGCCGCTATAATTCTTGAACCGGTTGTTGGAAACATGGGCTGTGTACTACCACAATTTGGTTATCTGGAAGGACTGAGAAAAATCTGTGATGATGAAAAAATCGTCTTGATATTCGATGAGGTAATGACTGGCTTCAGACTGGCTGCAGGAGGTGCTCAAGAGCGTTTTGGAGTTACGCCAGACATGACCACCTTAGGCAAAATTATCGGAGGTGGAATGCCTGTAGGAGCCTACGGTGGCAAAGCTGAAATCATGGAATTTGTTAGTCCGGCGGGTCCTGTTTACCAGGCTGGTACACTTTCGGGTAATCCGATGGCCATGGCCGCCGGTTATGCCATGCTCAAACACATACAAGAAAATCCAGGTATTTATCAAAAGCTTGATGAGATAGGCGATGAACTGGTGGGTGAAATTGAGAAGGCTGTTAAAAAGCTGGATCTACCTTATACCATCAATCACATCGGGTCTATGTACAGCCTGTTCTTTACAGATAAAAAAGTAACTGATCTGGAAACGGCGAAAACTACCAATACTGAATTGTTTGGAAAATACTTCCAGGCTATGCTCAAAAAAGGTGTTTATCTGGCTCCTTCGCAGTATGAGAGTCTTTTCTTATCCGTGGCTTTAAAGCCAAAGCAGATGAAGCATATTCTTAAAGCTCATAAGGAAAGCTTAAAAGAGATACATTAAGATGCCGGCTTACAGTGTCATTACTCCCGTTTATAACAGACCTGCCGAAGTAGATGAGCTGTTAGAAAGTTTGACACGCCAAACTTTTACTGATTTTGAGGTTGTAATTATAGAAGATGGCTCCACAGAAACTTGTGAAGAAATTTGCCAGAAATACTCTGATCAGTTAAGTATTCATTATTTCTTTAAAGAAAACAGTGGTCAGGGCTTTTCCAGAAATGTAGGATTTAAGAAAGCCACTTCAGACTATTTTGTCCAGTTAGATTCTGACGCTATTTTGCCTGAAGACTATTTTGAACAGGCAGACCAAGCCATTAAAAGTGAAAAATTGGATGCATTTGGAGGACCAGACAAAGCTCACCACAGCTTCACTCCTATCCAGAAAGCAGTGAATTACGCCATGACTTCACTTTTTACCACGGGTGGCATCAGAGGAAAAAAGAAAAATATGGGTGGAAAATACACCCCCAGAAGTTTCAATTTTGGCCTGAGTCGAGCTGTTTGGGAAAAAGTAGGTGGATATAAAATCACTCGCATGGGTGAGGATATTGAATTTAGCCACCGAATTATCAAAGCTGGTTTTAAGGTTGGATTTATTGAAGACGCGTACATCTATCATAAAAGAAGAACCTCTTTCAAACAGTTTTTTAAACAACTCCATTTCTTTGGCAGGGCACGGATTAATATCACTCGCTTTTTCCCTGAACAGCTGAAGCTTGTACACGCCTTCCCCATGGCGTTTACTCTCTTTATCTTAAGCCTTCCGTTCACTTATTTATTTGCTAAGCAACTATTCAATATTTCATACCTACTCTTAGTAGCCTACTTCTCATTGATTTTTATCGATAGCCTGAGACAAAGCAAATCCCTCTGGGTGGCACTTTTGAGTGTTCCGGCATGTTTTATTCAGCTGTTTGCTTACGGTCTCGGCTTTATAGAGGAAGCAGGAAAAGGTTTACGTCTGCAGGAGAAATCGTAAATTCGGGTGGGCATCTTGGTTCTCTGGTTTATGGAGAACATTTTTCAATTAGTTAGGGTTTTACAAGGGTTAAGTAGCATACATTGAAAGAAGAAAAAGTAAGCGGTAAAATTTTCGATAGAGCAGTCTTAAAGAGATTACTCACTTTTATAGGACCATATCAGTCGAAGTTTATTTTACTGGTGGTCATTATTTTAATAGGTGCCGGTTTGTCGCCCGTTTTACCTCTTCTGATTAAATACACCATTGACGGCCCCATTAGTCAGGGAGATCAACAAGGCCTAACCAAAATGTTGATCATTATGATCTCCGTTTTGTTTGCCACCTCCCTACTCGCTTTTTTCAATACATACCTGGCAGGCTGGCTAGGGCAAAGCATCATTCGCGACATTAGAATTCAGCTTTACGATAAAGTGATGAGCTTGAAGCTGTCGTTTTTTGACCAAACTCCCATTGGTAGACTGGTAACTCGTACTATCTCAGATATTGAAACCCTCTCCAATGTATTCAGCTCAGGCTTTGCGGCTATTGCAGGGGATATACTTCAATTGGTGCTCATCATCAGTGTTATGTTTTACACCGACTGGCGACTATCATTAATTAGCCTGAGTACAATTCCCTTAATGCTTTTAGCCACCTATATCTTTAAAGAGAAGGTCAAGAAGTCTTTCAACCATGTCAGGAATGCTGTTTCTAACCTAAATAGCTTTGTTCAGGAACAAATTACGGGGATGAATCTGGTGCAAATTTTCAATTCTGAGGATATATCCTACAGGAAGTTTGTGGAGATAAATAAGAAGCATCGTCATGCCAATATCAGGTCAATACTCTACTATTCTATTTACTACCCAGTGGCCGAGGTAATTTCAGCCTTAGGAACTGGTCTGGTGGTGTGGTATGGTGCAAAGCAAATTATTGATCCCGAGATGGATGTCACTTTCGGTACCATTACAGCCTTTATCATGTTTATCAATCAGTTTTTCAGACCGATTCGGATGATTGCTGATAGAGTAAATACCCTTCAAATGGGTATTGTAAGCACAGACAGGATCATCAAAGTTCTTGATAGTGAAGAAATTATTCCAAATAATGGAAAACTAGAAGCCGGTTTAAAAGGTGAAGTGGAGTTTAAGGATGTCTCTTTCGCATATATAGATGATAACTACGTTCTCAAAAATATTTCTTTCAAAGCGAATATTGGGGAAACAATTGCCTTTGTTGGGGCTACAGGTGCCGGCAAAAGCTCCATCATTAATCTTTTGACCAGATTCTATGAGATCAATGACGGTCAAATTTTGATTGATCAAAAAGATATTCAAGAGTATGATAAGTTTCATTTGCGTCAGCAAATAGGCATGGTACTGCAAGACGTCTTTTTATTTTCTGATACAATTAGGAATAATATCACTTTAGGAGACACTTCAATTACCGATAATCAAATTATAGAAGCGGCTAAAATGGTAGGCATACATGAATTTATCATGCAGCTACCCGGAAATTATGAATATAATGTAATGGAAAGAGGAACCACACTCTCTGTAGGCCAGAGACAGCTCATTTCTTTTGTGAGAGCCATGGTTCAGAACCCTAATATCATTGTACTTGACGAAGCTACTTCATCGGTAGATACTGAATCTGAGGAACTTATACAAAATGCCATTTCTAAACTTATGAATGGCAGAACGGCAATTGTCATTGCACACAGGCTGAGTACTATCCAAAAAGCGGACAAGATAATTGTAATAAACTCAGGAAAAATTGTAGAATCTGGAAACCATGAACAGCTTTTGGAAGCCAAGGGCTATTATTCAAATTTGTACGAGATGCAATATCAAGCAACTCTGGCATAGTTTTAGCAATCCGACAACACACACATAACCCATTTGTTATTAAGCGGTTACATTATCACGAAGCTATTCCTATTCGTACATTTAATATTTAAATTCGTCACAAATTCCCAAAATAATATTCAAAATCAAGCAGACCGAATAAAGTTTGGCACACCTTTTGGATAAATAGTTCATGTAAACGAAACTTACATGACAGTTACTTTGACCAAAACTAAAACTACTATACTGGCTTTCATCATGATGATGGTAGCACAAGTATCAATGGCTGACACCGGGAATTTGCCACTCTCTACATTCAATGCGGGATATTCATTTCATGATGGCCTGGCTAAAATTAAGATCAATAACAAATTTGGTTATCTGAATAAGGAAGGCATTCTCATTATAGCTTGTAATTATCAATATGCATCAGACTTTACAAATGGCTTTGCCATTGTAAAAGAGGATAATAAGTATGGTATCATCTTAAAAAGTGGTAAAACGCTATTAGAGCCAACATATGACTATATAGAGCCATTCGAAGATAACAGAGCTGTCTTTAGAAAGAATAATAAGTTTGGGTTCCTTAATACAAGTGGTGAGGAAATTATCCCAGCCACGTATGAAACAGCAACTTCATTTGTAAACGGTCTTGCAGTAGTTACTCAAAATGGCAAATCAGGTTATATCAATACTGCAGGTGAGGTAGTCATTTCTCCTCAATTTGATTTTGCTTTAAGTTTCACTGAAGGCTTAGCACCAGTTAGAAAAAATGGTAAGTGGGGATTTATTGACGAGAAAGGCGATATCAAGATTGAATGTACTTACGAACAGGTATCAAATTTCAAGGAAGGAATGGCCACAGTAAGATCTAACGGACAAACTCAAGCAATTGATACCGAAGGGAAAGTGTTCTCAAAGAAAAAGTTTGACAATATTTCTGCATTTGAAGATGGTCATGCCTTATTCACTATAAACGGAAAGTTTGGTATCGTCAGTAAGAAAGGTAAAATCAGAGTAGAGGGTGTCTCACATCTGTTTCAGGCCTCTGAAAACCTTTACGCATTCAGTAGAAACGAGCTTTGGGGTTTTATGGATAAAAACGGAAAAGAAATAATTACTCCAATTTATGATCACGTGGGAGACTTTAAAGAAGGTTTAGCACGTGTACAGTTAGAAGGTAAAATCGGTTACGTAGACCAAACGGGTCAGGTGATAGTACCTATCATATATGATAAAGCAGAAGACTTCTCTGATGGTTTTGCCTCAGTGAAAATAGAAGATACGTATTACTTTATAAACCGAATGGGCGACGAAGAATTGGCTCTTGAACTTGACAGAAAGTCTGTTCCTGAGAAAATCATCGTTCAGGTTAATCGTAATAAAATGTTATTTCTTAACGGACAGCTAACTGCATCAGTTAAGTAAAGATTTAGTAGTAGTAAAGTTTCAATTTGTCAGGATAGCGGCTCGACTTTGTTGGGTCGCTATTTTTTTATTCCTCACCCTGCTAGGGCAACTTTACTTAAATTGATTTCGATTTAAAACGGCGAAGATTTTTTCAATTTCAGATGATTGACGTACTCTTTAGGGGTTTTGTGAGTCAATTTTTTAAAGATTCGGGAGAAATTCGAGAGATTATTAAAGCCACTTTGGTAACAAACCTCCGCTATATTTAAGTCTGTCTCTGCCAATAACTTACAGGCTTTGCCAATTCTAAGCTCATTGATAATGGTCCCGTAGGTCTTATTCGTGGTCTTTTTGATGTATCTGCAAAAACTATAAACACTCATATTAGCCACAGCCGCTACCTTCTCAAGGCTTATTTCATCTTTATCGTAGTTTTCCAGCATATAATCATAGACCTTATTTAGTCGATCTTTGGCTGTTGAATTAGAGATTTTCTCGTAACCATAACTTGAAATCTGCTCTACGTCCTCAGAACTACTTAATTGATTCAACAAACCTAGAAGAGCCAAAACCTTTGGCATTCCCTTCTCATCTATCATACTTCTGAAGTACGCCTCTAATTGAGGTTTATCTACGTTATTGGAGAACTTAAGTCCATGAACAGATCGTTTGAGCAAATGCTTCAGATCAGCCATTTCTTTATTTTCTATAAAATGACCACCGAAATAGCTTGGATGAAACTGCAACACAAAAGCCTTACTATCAGAGGACTCCTTAAAGATAAAACGATGTGGTACACCAGAACCGATGACAAACACCTGCCCGCAAGAGAAATCTACAAATCGATCACCGATAAACGCCTCTCCTTTTGAATCATCTATCAAAACGATTTCAATTTCATCATGATAATGCAAAAGTTCTTCAAACCGCGGGTCACGATCAAGCCTGCAATGGATACTATTCCCTTGGGTTTCTGGTACCAAAACCGCTTCTGCGTACTTCATAGTATAGTCAAAGGAGTTTCTGAATACACAAACCTACAATATGTGACGGAAAAACATTAAAACAGGTCAAAAATGAATTAAAAATGTTTAGTCCGGCAGCTGAAAAATCTTCTCCATCAACACCCATTTCTCACCAGGCTTGGCTCCTGGAACAGGCTGCTGAAATCCCCACATAAGTTCTTCCCACCCCTGAACCTTTAGGTCTTGATTGATCTCCGCTTGCTTCTCAAAGGAAAAGGAATCGCTCACATCCATGATCATAAACATTCGATTGCCAAAAAGGTAGATTTGCATATCCAGCACACCTGCTTCTTTAATGGTCTCCTTAATTCTAGGCCATAGGTTCCCCTCTTCATGGTACCACTTATACTTTTTGATCAGTTCTGGTTGATCCTTCAAATCACAGGTTAAACAGTATCGTCTCATAACTGAAATTAAAACTAAATAATGAGAGATGAGGTAAAGGTGAGTGAGAACAATTCAGAAGAATAAAAAAAAGACCGAAACTTTCGTTTCGGTCTTTTTTGAGCCTCCTGTCGGGATCGAACCAACGACCTACTGATTACAAGTCATTATCAATTACCTTCTCTTATTTTCCTATATTTTCTTATTATCTCATTATAAGCATTTTACAAATAACTATTTTGCTTTTAATTTCCTATTCCTGTTGTTTATTATCGAAAATGTATGCAAATTGTATGCAAATAATAAGGTAATTGAAGCAACTAAAACCATGCAAAGAGTAAGCACACAGGTAATTCTTGACTCCCGTTTCCAGAAGAAAGACGGAACTTACGCAGTCAAATTGAGAATAACTTTCAACCGTCAGCAGAAACACTATACCTTGCCTATTTCTTTAACCGAGATTGATTGGC
The DNA here is from genome assembly GCF_052828545.1 of Jiulongibacter sp. NS-SX5. The sequence continues at coordinate 279,025 of NZ_CM128248.1, read as the reverse complement.
TCAAATCACAATCCATAAAAGCGAAGGGAGAACACAAAGAAAATCAACTATACTTTGCCAAGATAGAAAACAAAGCCAATGAAATAGTGAAGTCAATATCAGACTTCTCCTTTGCTGAATTTGAGAACAGGTTCAATAAAAAGCCCTCAAAGACTAAAGACGTTTTCGAATACTTTGAGAATTACATCGAGAAACTCAAATCTGAAAAACGAAGTGGAACAGCTGACAGCTACAAGTGTTCATACAATAGCATCCGCTCATTCTTTAATTCTAAGAAGAGGAAAAAACTACCTTTTCAGGAAATCACACCGGAATGGCTTCAGAATTACGAAAACTGGATGAAGGAAACCGGTAAAAGCGTGACAAGTACGGGTATTTATCTTCGAAGCTTAAGGACCATGTTCAATATGGCTATTGAAGACAATGTTATTTCCAAAGACTCCTACCCTTTTGGTAAAAGGAAATATGTTATCCCGGCAGGAAGAAATATTAAAAAGGCTCTCAAGATTTCTGAGATCAAACAAATCATTCATTACGCCACTCAAACAGAAGCCGAAGAAAAAGCCAAAGACATTTGGATGCTCAGCTATCTTTGTAATGGTGCCAATATGAAAGACATTGCCCTGCTAAAATGGTCAGATATTGACTCTAGCAAAATCACCTTCATCAGAGCCAAGACAGCCAGAACAACAAAGCAAAGTTCAAAACCAATAGTTGTTATGCTTATGCCGGAGATTAAAACTATTATCGACAAATGGGGCATTCCTTCGAACGATCAGGATGACTTTGTTTTTGGTGTTATTGAGAAGAACGACAGTTCTGAAGATCAACTCAAAAAGACCAGACAGTTTATTAAGACCACCAACAAATACATGAAGCGAATCGGTGAAAAATTGGAGCTCGATTTGAAGCTAACCACTTATTCAGCCCGTCACTCTTTTGCTACTGTTCTAAAAAGGTCTGGAGCTCCTGTTGAATTTATATCAGAAAGCCTGGGCCACAAAGACCTCCGCACCACCGAGAATTATTTAGATAGCTTTGAGGATGAGGTGAAAGAGAGCTATCAAAGAAAATTGCTTGATTTTTAAAAATTCAGAAAAACACTACCACTTTAAAACTTCCACCTTTAAGGTAGCGATTTATAAATAAGTCCTGATTATTGTAATCAATTTCACTACTTGAAACCAAGGTAGAACCATCCGGAAGAGTAAATTTTTTACCTTCAAATTCCCTAAAATAACTTACAGGTACTTTGTGAAAAAAGTGCTCCCTTGTTACACTAAGATGTATGTTTGGATTTAAGGCATAAGTTAACCCAAGCCCTCCCTCAATGGCTTTATTAAAAGTTAACTCTTGCTGAGCTCTTGAAAATTCAAGTACATTGAGATTAGCTGTAATACCTGTTTTATCTAAAATATTTCCAACTAGAAATTTAACTGCAACAAGTTTTTGTATTTCTCTACGATGTTGTCGCAACTCTTTTTTACCAGCCTTATCAGCATTTGAAATCCATTTATTAATAAGCTGCAAATAGGATACCGCCTCCACCATGTGTTCACCATTTGAATAGTAATCTTTATCAGTTGGCATAAATGCTTGATCCTTCAAAGGCTTATCTTCTTCCAAAGAAAAATGATCATATTTCGCCATATTCCGTATCATAAACTGCTCCGGTAAAGAAATATCCTTAACTTTCAGAGTCTTATAATGCTCCGCCAAATGCAGAAATATTGATTGATTTAGACGTCTAGAAATTGGATCAGAATCAAACTTGGGATTAAATAGAATCGAAGTAGAAAGAATAAGTCCGCCATTATCTAGCTGAGAGAAATAAAGAGAACTGTCTAAAGGAGAAACACTAGGCAAAATATAATTCATGGCACTTGTATCACTCATACCTCTGTATCCCAAACTTATTCCAAACTTCACAGTCTTATCGGTGAGCTTTTGAATTTCCTCACTCAGTTCATTTAGCTTTTTAGTTACCTCCTCCTCTTCTTGAGCGGAAGCATTCAACAAACCTAGGGTTACAATAAGAGCAAAAGTAATTTTGATCCTTAAAGGCTTCATAGTTCTTTTTTTGTAAACTTACCCTGGTTCAACTATTCATAATAGGGGAATTTTCCCGTATTTAGGATAAGTATATTTGAGGTGGAGTGACAGTTATTACTTCTCCAAAAATTCAAGAGTTATCAATATCCCATACCAATGACCTCCCTCGCCACACTCAAAGAAATCCTTTTCGACAAAAACCGCCCATGGTTGCAGGAAGACAAATCTGAGGATTATTTCCAGTCTCAATTACTTGACTTGAAAGAAGCTCCTGTCACCTGTGGTTCTTCATTTGTAATTGATGCATTTCCACGACCGTTTAATTCAAAGACCCGGTATTACAAAAGGTTCATTGACAATGAGCTTCAAAAATTACTTAAACACTACTTTGAAGAAATCCTTCCAGAAACCAACCAGCAGGTTCTGAAATACCTAGCTTTAACGATACTTGAAAGGCAGTTAAAAACACTGTTTACAGATTTATCAAGGATTATCATTGAGTTTGATTTCTCTCCTTCTTATATCGATTTCAAAAAGACCTCCTTAGCACAGGATGCACATCATAAAGCCAATACCTACATAATCCAATATCTTAAGCAGGCATTTATTCAGCTTTATCTTGAAATCCAATTGAAACTAGATAAGATCGTCCAAGAACCTTTGACTTTGGAAGACATCTATCTCCAATTATTGAATGAAACCCTACAAGAGAAGACCTTTATCAAAGAAAGAGAAATCAAAGAAGAGTTTATTCCAGAAAGTATTGAAAAGCCTAATGTTTCAAAACCTCAGAAATCAGAAACAGATTTCATTCCTATTCAAGATGAAGTTCCAAACGCAAGACCTTCAAAATTGAATTATTCGGTCATTCGTAACCGCGGAAGGTTTGCAGACGTTGAAACAAACTTAAAAGAAGATGGATTAATAGACATGGATTACAATTTTATCAAAAGCAGGAAGAAACAGAACAACCGTAAGCTTGCAGCAATCATTAAAATTCTCATCCAAAAGAATTACTTCAAGAAGAACATCTACGGCCTCAAAGGTGATGTTACTCCGAATCAAATTCGTGAGTTTATTGAAAACCGGTACAGTACTAACATTGCTCAAGAGTTTCGAAAAATAACTGAAGATCAAATTCAAGAATTTAAGGATAATTATCGTTGGATTGACCAGCTCCGCACACTCTCATAATATGGTATTATGTTCTTTTAATACCGTTTTGCACCTTTAGTTAATACCACATATTTTGTTTTTCTCCTCATTTACAGTCACTTAGACTGGTACTAAAACTTTGCCCCTTAATACCGTTCTAAGCTAGCCAAATTTGTACTGCTCCCCCACGAAGGGGGATGGACAACACCGGTGAAGTCCTTTTGAATCACTCATAATTGAGAATCATTATGGACGCGATTTTAGATCGTTTAAACAGACTTGAGGAGCTTATTAAAGAACAAAGCCTAAGTCAGAAAGAAGTTTTAAACTTCACAGAAGCAACCATTTATTTGGAGCTTTCTGCCTCGCACTTGTACAAATTAACAAGTAGCGGCACCATTCCATTCTATAAACCGAATGGCAAAAAAATCTATTTCAAAAGGTCAGAATTGAATGAATGGTTATTGAGCAACCGTCAGCAGACCACCACTGAAATAGAGTCTATTGCAGAAAACTTTAAGATTAAAAAAGGAGGTGGGCAGTCATGAATGAATTGACCTTAATCCTCCAAACGCTCAGACAGGAAATTGAAATCCTCCGAGCTTATTTGTCTGCTTTTCAGACATCAGCAGTTAAACAATTACAGGCCAACTGGCTTGATGGGCAGGATGTAATGCAAACCTTACATATCAGTAAGCGTACACTACAATACCTGAGAGATTCCGGCACTCTTCCTTATAGCCGCATCAATGGAAAATTCTACTACAAGGCTGATGACATCCGGGCCTTATTAGATACTAACTACGTAAACAAAGGAGGTGACCATGCATAAGCCAGAGTTAACGGGCTGGGCTCAAGTACCCAAGTTTAATGAGCGTTCACCTGAGCACCTCGCCACCATTCCCAGATTCAGCTTTTTTGAACCTCCCATTCAAAACATTCATCCAAAAAAAGAAATCAATTTGATGGATGTATTCTTCTTAATCAGAAATGAATCAAAAAAGCAAACACATGAATTACGGGAAGCTTCTGACAAGAAAATTCAGAGAAAGATCAAAGCCTCTAAATTCTCCTATGTCACTTTCTCAGGAGTCTTTTCTTCCAGAAATGACCATAGTTTGTTAAAGCATTCAGGTCTAATCTGTCTTGATTTTGATCACTTACCGGATGTGCAAGCGGTGCGGGAAACTTTACTGTCAGATTATTATTTCCCTACGGAGCTGCTCTTTGTTTCGCCTTCTGGCGACGGACTTAAATGGGTGATCAAAATAGACATTGCCAAAAACTCCCATCAGGAATGGCACACGGCAATTGGCAATTACCTTAATCAGACCTATGGCCTGCAAATCGATAGTGCTGGTAAAGATGTATCCCGTGCCTGTTTTCTCCCTAATGATCCTATGTTGTACCTAAATCCCCACTATTAATTATGAATACTGATACTTTTAATGTTGCAGACTGGCTTAATCCTAAGTCAGATAAAAAGCCTATCGAGCCAAAAACTTATACTGCAGTACCGGATAAATACCAGGAAGTGGAACACCTCATAGCTGAGATTGTTTCAAAGGGAATTGATCTTACCTCCTCTTACGAGGATTGGAGAAATATCGGTTTCGCCTTATCCGAGGCTTTTGGAGAAAATGGCAGAGAATTGTACCAGAAAGTCAGCAGTCTTTATCCGGACTATGATTCTTCTGAATGCAATAAACAATTCAATAATTGCCTCAAAGCAAAGGGTTCAGGAATAAACCTGAGTACCTTGTTTTACCTGGCAAATAATGCCGGGGTTACCGTAAAAACGCCAGGCTTCAGTTCTCCTTTCTCAAAACCCACAAGCTCTAAACCAAAGCCCATAAAAGTCGAAACCGAGAACGTAAGCTTACCCACGCTACCAGATGAGATATTCCTCAATCTCCCGGATTTTCTAAAGAAAGCCACTCAAGTAGCAGAATCCAACGAAGAACGCGACCTGCTGCTTTTAGGCTCATTGGTAACCCTCAGCTCAGTTATACCTTCGGTATATGGTTATTACCATAAACAGAAATGTTTTGCAAACCTTTTCCTTTTCATCTCTGCTCAGGCGTCTGCTGGTAAAGGCCGCTTAAACCATTGTCGTAAGCTCGTTAAACCAATACATGACCAGATTAGAGAGGACGGCAAAAAGCTCAAAAACGCCTATGAGCTGGAATTGTCAAATTATAACGCCAATAAGAAAACACAGCCTGACCTGGAAAAACCTTCTCAGCCTCCAATGAAACTACTGTTCATTCCGGCAAACAGCAGCTCTGCAGGTTTCTTTCAATTACTGAGTGATAATGAAGGAAGAGGTTTACTTTTTGAAACTGAAGGCGATACACTTGCAAATACCCTCAAAAGCGATTACGGCAATTACTCCGATGGCTTTAGAAAAGCGTTTCACCACGAGACCATTTCGTATTACCGTAAAACCGACCGCGAACATGTGGAGCTAGAAAAGCCTTGTATTACCGCTGTTCTTTGCGGTACTCCGATGCAGATTCTAAACCTTGTTGACGGCACTGAGAACGGCCTATTCAGCCGCATTATCTTCTATCACATGACCTTACAGCCGGTTTGGGCAGATGTTTTCAATTTTGAAAATGCCGTTGACCTCGATGACTATTTCTATGATCTCGGAAAGGAGTATCAGACAATTTATAATGAATTACAGGCCATGCCGCCCATTCAGTTTAGTTTGAGCCGAGATCAGCAAATCGCTTTCAATCAGTTTTTCTCACAGAGCTTTCAGCAATATTATAACCTAAAAGGTGAAGAGTACGCTTCTGTCATCCGTAGAATGGGATTAATAGCCTTTCGCTTTGCCATGATTTTGTCGGTTACAAGACTTATGGATTCCGGGGAAATCCCAAGCATTTTGACCTGCGAACAAGCCGATTTTGAAACCGCTTTATCCATTGCCGGAACGCTTTTGATTCATTCCAGCTATGTGCTGAATCAATTGCCTGCAACACAGAAACCACAAAAACGCCAAAATAAGCGTGAGCAATTCTATGAGGCCCTTCCCGCCAAATTTAACCGCCAAAAGTATCTGGAAGTGGCTAGTGAGCTAGGCATCAAAGAGAAGACGGCAGAAAGTTATATCACCCGGTTTGTAGATGGGGCTTTGGTACATCGGGAAGTCAAGGATTCCTATTTGAAAACTTGAAATATTCCTTTGCCTTTGACCCTAAAATCACCTTTTTCGTACTTCATAATTTAAAAGACACCACGACCACGTAAATAGTTAAAGCAAATCCTAGAAGATTTTCAAAACTTCAAGCAAATGAATAAAGACAAGATAAAATTATCACAGCTGGAGAGCTTTCTTATGAAAGCTGCTGACATACTTAGAGGAAAGATGGATGCTGCCGAATACAAGGAGTTCATCTTTGGTATGCTATTCCTCAAAAGAATGTCAGACGTGTTTGACCAGAAAAGAGAAAAGCTTAAAAAAAAGGATTACAGCCACTTGGATGCTGAAACCTTAACCGAAATCCTTGAAGATAAAGACACTTACGGAGACACCTTCTTTGTACCACAACGAGCACGATGGAATGAGGGCTTCACAGATGAAAACGGCAATCAACAACCACCCATAAAGCATTTACAAAGCAATATCGGGCAAATGCTCAACAAGGCTTTGGATGCAGTAGAAGAATCTAATGCCGACACCTTAGCAGGTATCTTCAAAGGTCGTATCAACTTCAACAAAGAGGTGGATGGAAAGCAAATCGTGAAGAATGCTGACCTAAAAAAGATGATAGACCACTTCAATGAGTTTCCTAAACTGGTCAATGAAAACTTTGAGTTTCCAGATTTATTGGGAGCTGCTTACGAATATCTACTAAAACACTTCGCAGATGAAAGTGGTAAGAAAGGCGGTCAGTTCTACACACCTAATCAGGTAGTAAGGCTATTGGTTCAGTTAATGAAACCTAAGTCAGGTATGTCTATCTACGACCCTACGGTTGGTTCGGGTGGTATGCTCATTCAATCACACCAATATGTCGAAGAGCAAGGACAAAATGCCGAAGATATGGAACTGTTTGGTCAAGAAAGCGACCCTACAGTTGTAGCTATCTGTAAAATGAACATCATCCTACACAACATTACTAAATATACCATCGAGTTTGGAGACACCTTAGATACGCCATTAAATGAAAGCGGTGGACGACTAATTCAATTTGACCGAGTGATTGCCAATCCTCCGTTCTCGCAGAACTATACCAAGGCGACAATGCAATACCAAAATAGATTTACCTATGGTTTTGCCCCTGAGTCTGGCAAAAAGGGTGATTTAATGTTCGTACAGCATATGTTGGCGAGTTGTAAGTCCACAGGTATGGTAGTGGTGGTAATGCCTCACGGAGTATTATTTAGAGGTGGTAAGGAAAAAGAGATTAGAGAAAACCTACTTAGAGCAGACGTACTGGAAGCAGTAATCAGCTTACCTCCACAATTATTTTATGGTACAGGTATCCCTGCCTGTATAATGGTATTCAACAAGAGTAAGCCCGACCACCTTAAAGACAAGGTCTTTATCATCAATGCAGATAAAGATTATGCAGAAGGCAAAAAACAGAATACACTGAGACCAGAGGATGTAGAGAAAATAGACTATGTGTTTACCAACAAAATTGAAGAAAAGAATTACTCCCAACTAATTGATGTTTTCAAACAAGACGATGGGAAAATAAGCATTGAAGAAAACGATTGGACACTAAACATCAGAAGATATGTAGATAATACACCACTGCCTGAACCCGAAGATGTAAAAGCTCACCTAATCGGTGGTATTCCCATTCCTGAAATTGAGAATGTACAAGAAGTGCAAGCCCATAAGTTCAATTATGATGGAATGCAGTTGTTTCAAGCTCATAACGACCAGTACAAACACTTTGCTATCTCTGATAAAGCTGCCATCAAGGAGCATATAGAAAATGATGGCAATGTAGAAGCAGTTTTAACACAACTGGGTATTCACTTAGCCGATTGGTGGCAAGAAGCTAAAGAAGATTTTTCTACCCTGGCTCCTAAAATAGAGCCAGAAGCAGAACCTGCAGACGACAACATAGTAGCCGAAGGCATTTCTAACTATGTACGTTTATCTGGCGATAAATTCCCAAGAGTAAGAAAAGAGTTGCTCAACTCTTTGAAAGAAAAGTTTGTGCCTGTAGGCATATTAGATCAATACCAAGTAGCAGGGGTTTTTGTAAACTGGTGGGACAATATCAAGTACGACCTCAAAACCATTATGCAAAATGGCTGGGATGTAGATTTATTAGCAGATGATTATTTGATAGAAGCCTTCTTTAAAAGTGAAAAAGAAGAACTGGAAGCCATTGAAATTAAACAATCTGATTTTGAAAGCCAGTTGGAAGAAGCTGTAGAGGAAGCTCTGAATCTGGTGGAATACGAACCCGATGAAGAAGAAGGTGAAGTAAAGCAAACGCCTAAACTGGCAAAAGACCAGCTCAAGGCAGAAATCGCCTATTGGGTAGATGAAAAACAAAATGTCGAAGCAGCTAAACCCTACCAGGAACAAGACAAAAAAATAAAGAAGCTCGAAAAAGAAATAAAAAGTTGTAAAGACCAAACCAAGGAAAAAACGGCAGAACTCAATCTAAAGCTGGAGTTAAAACGGTATGGGAGTAAAGACGTAAAAGCGGAGTTTGAAAAGCTACTGAAAGCTGCCCTAGATGAAATAGCAGACTGGGATGAAAGCATACAAAATCATATAGCAGATTTTAAGGACGAATTAAAAGACACCACTGACTACGATAAGATTAAAAAATCTGTAACTGCTTTTGAAAAAGAACTCAAAAAAGCCAATAACCGTCCAGAACTATTACAACAAGTACTCAATGTAAAAGCAGAGTTTAAGACCCTAACCCGTAGCTACAATGCACGAGTAAAGGACACTATTATCATACAGGACAAACTGGATAGCATTGATGAGTTACTCACGGCTATTGGTGGGCAAATTACTACGGAAGAATGCAAACGCTTAATCCTCAAAAAACACTTTGATATTATCAACAACCAACTCCAACGCTACCTCAATGCTGAAAAGCGAGTACTGGTCAATGCTTACAACAACCTATTTGACAAATACCACACTTCTGCCCAAGCCATAGAACTGAAACGTGAGGAAACGATGGCTGAACTCAATGATTTTCTCACCCAACTAAACTACCTCAGCTAATGGAAAACAGGCAAGTACATATTCCCCAAGGGTGGTCGGAGTTTCGTTTGGCTGATATAGTTGATTATGAACAACCCTATAATTACACTGTGGACTCAACAGAATACAATAATGATTCTGGAATTCCTGTATTGACAGCTGGAAAATCTTTTCTGCTTGGTTATACTACAGAGCATCACAATGTTTACAAAAACACACCTGTAATTATTTTTGATGACTTTACCACAGATAGTAAATATGTTGATTTTCCATTTAAGGTGAAATCTTCTGCAATGAAGTTCCTGAAACCTAAATTCCCTAAGGAATTAGATATTAGGGTCTTGTTTGGGTTTATTATTAAATCTAAAATTATTGAAACAGGTGGAGACCATAAGAGGAGATGGATTTCGGAGTTTAGCAAAAAAAAGATAGTTCTGCCCCCTTACAAGGAACAAACCCAAATCGCCACCATCCTTTCTAAGGTAGATGAAGCCATGTCCCAAACTGAGCAGCTTATTGCTAAATATACCCGCATTAAAACGGGGCTAATGCAAGACTTGCTCACCAAGGGTATAGACGAGAACGGAAACATCCGTAGTGAAGAGACTCACGAGTTTAAAGACAGCCCTTTGGGCAGGATTCCGAAGGAGTGGGAATGGTCGGTAGTATCAGATTTGTGCAGTGATATTTTTTTAGGTTTAACCTCAAAAGTTGATTATGTTGAGTCTGAAGGGTTCCCTTTAATTAGGGCAACGGATGTAAATGATGGTGTCTTATCTTTTAAAAATGTGTTGTCAATTTCTGAAAAGCAGCATAGAAAATTAACTAAGCATCGAAAAGCTAAAAAGGGTGACGTTTTGATAACTAAATCTGGCACTCTGGGAATTTGTGCCTTAGTAGATACAGATAGAGAGTTTAGTATATATGAAAGTATCATTGTACTACAACCGAACTTAGAAAAGCTTGAATCTAATTATTTGTTATGGTTGCTCCGTAACAAACCAACACAGGATACCCTTTTAGGTGCGAAAGTTGGTTCTACTGTAGGTCATTTGAATATAATTCAATTTCGCGAATTAAAAGTTGCAGTTCCTAATCCTCTTGAACAAAGAGCTATAGGAAATATGATTACTAAAGTCGATATGACTTTAAGAACCTTTAAGATTGAGTTATCCAAACTCCAATCCCTCAAAACAGGCTTAATGCAAGACTTGCTGAGTGGTAAGGTAAGGGTCAATCATCTCATTAAAGAAACAGCAAGTGTATGAAGCATAATCCAAGATACAGTCTAAAGCATTTATCCATAAGAGTACCCTGGCACGATAATGCCTGGAATGGCTCAGTATGCTCCAACCCCAAAGCCAATGGAGCTTGCCTTATCTTGAAAAATTGTGCCCTCAACCGTAACGATGAAAAAGAACAAAGCTTAGCTGGAGAATTACTCAGCAACCTTGAGGAAAAAGATTATCCCGTATGTATCGGCGAGCGAGCTACCTTTATGGCCCCTTTTGCTATCCATAAAACCTTAACGCATCCTTATTCAGAGAAATCGTCCGAAACTCATGGTCATCTAAAACCAACAAGGGTAAACTTTCCACCATACTCAGCACCTGGCGTTCCTTTTTATTGGATGCGAAAAGAGAATGCTCGTGAATTAGCAAATAGATTTGATCTAAACTTTGATGAATCAATTGAGCCAGATTTAAACTGGGAGAAAAATAAGGATAGAGGCTGGGTACAAGAAATCCACAATCAAAAAGCACTACTCAATTGCTTTTTCGAGCATCTGCAAGCAGATAGCTCTTTGGTCTTTTTCTATGCAAAGCAAGTACCTTTCGTAGAAGAATCAGGCAGGGTATTGGCAGGTGTAGGACGTATCAAAAAAATCATCTCTTCAGAAGCCTATGAAGGCAGCAATAAACGATTTGGAGCGGCCTATTGGGAGCATATGATATTGCACTCCATCAGGCAGGATAATAAAGATGGGTTCATTTTGCCCTATCATCAAGCCCTTGAATACCAAAAGGAGCATCCAGAGTTTGACCCTGCTGAATTAGCCGTAGTTGTACCCTCAGATAAGCAGTTTGAGTTTTCCTATGCTACCGAACACGTGAGTAATGATAGTGCCATACGAGTATTATTAGACTGCATACATTCCCTTGAAGAAGCGGAGAAATTAGGCATTGGAGAAAACCACCAACAAAGCATTCAATGGATACATAATGAAATAGCCAAATTAGAAAAACTAAGAGGTGTGTATCCGGGTATGGGAGCAGCTCTTTGTGCCTTTGGCATAGAAAAAGGACATTTTGTAGCTGCCGAAATCATCAATCAATTAGAAGAAGAACAAAACCCTTGGACGCTGTTTGAGCAAGGCTTAGATAATCCCGAAGGTATATTATCTGAAGCAGTGGCAGCTTTAATTCCATTTAATGCTAAAAAGCTATACCAAGGACTCCGAGAAAAAGCAACCCCTACTCGTATCCAATTCTTGCATCTATTAAGTCGATTTGATTTAAGTATAGAGCAAGCCACCCAACTCTTTGTTCAAGAAGAACGAGAAAAACTGGGCATAGAACGGCAAGACGCTGAATACTTAACTAACCCTTATCTACTCTACGAAGATTTACGTTTTACGCTATCTCCTATTGCGTTAAGCACGATTGATTTAGGCTTATACATTAAACATCCACCTGAGGATATATTGCCTACAGGTCTTGTGTTTGATGACCCATTGCATTCTTTCCGCATCAGAGCATTAACCATACAGCAGTTAGAATGGGCAGCCCTTTCAGGGCATAGTTTGTTACCACGAAAACAGTTGATTAATCAGATACGGGAATTAGCTATTACCCCTTTGTGTCCTGTAAATAGCGATTACTACGAGTTAGCCGAAGATGAATTTGACAATGCCATAATCTTGGAAGAAATGCTTTCTGGTGAACGTGCCTATCAATTATCAAGATTGGCAAAAGCGAGAGCCGTTATCAACCAAAAAGTAAGTGATAGAGTAAATGGAAAACGCTTACCATTAGCTGCCAATTGGGCAAAACTCTTAGCTACTGCTTTAGACCCTTTTACAGAAGGAAAACCTGACAGCCAAGAGCAAAAAGCCCGAAAAGAAAAAGCCGCAGCCTTAAAGGAAATAGCAGAAAGTCGTTTCTCAGTTTTGATTGGTCCAGCAGGTACGGGAAAAACCACCTTACTCACCATACTGGCAAGCCAAGAAGAGGTCGAGACCAAAGGTGTACTCTTATTAGCTCCTACGGGAAAGGCAAGGGTGCGGATGGAAGAAGTCGCCAAAGATTTGAAAGTGACTGCCAAGACATTGGCTCAATTTCTTTCTTCTTACCATAGATACAATGGCGAAATACAGCAATATGTATTCTCCGACCAGTATTGTGAAGGCTTATATGAAACCGTCATCTTAGATGAAGCCTCTATGCTCACCGAAGAAATGTTAGCTACCACAATGGATTGCATCAAAGGTGTAAAACGTTTCATTTTAGTAGGCGACCACAGACAATTGCCACCCATAGGAGCTGGCAGGCCATTTGTAGACATCATACAATTTTTAAAGCCTGAAGGTATTGATACGGCTTTCCCTCGTACAGGTATAGGTTATGCGGAATTGACCATCAAAAGAAGACAAGGCGGAGCCAAGAGAGAAGATTTACAATTAGCCGAATGGTTTAGTGGTGAAGCATTAGAACCAGGAGCGGATAGTATCATTAATCAAATTCTGACTACACCTAATTCTCAATACCTGAGGGTAGAACATTGGGAAAATGAATCTGATTTTGATACTTTATTTGAAAACGTATTAGTTGAAGAATTGGGCTTGGATTCTATAGAAGATGTTCAAGCATTCAATCAATCTTTAGGCTCTACAGATGGTAGGTATTTTAATTTTAAAGAAGCGGCCAAAGTAGCTGAATCTTGGCAAATATTGTCCCCAGTAAGAGAAAAGGTATTTGGTGTTAAAGCGATAAACCGAAAAATTCATAAACTCTTCAGAGAAGATAAAGTCTCTTACGCCAGAAGCCGATATGGAAAAATACCAGTTCCTATAGGTTTAGAAGAAATAGTATACGGTGATAAAGTCATCAATCTCTTAAATTCTCGAAGAAACCAAAAAGATGTTTATCCACAAGATGGGGCTTTAAATTATGTCGCTAATGGCGAAATAGGAATGGTTATAGGTCAATTTAAGACCAAGCGAATGACCTTTGAAGGGAAACCGAAGAATACCGAAATTGAGTTTACTTCTCAAAAAGGATATAAATATTCTTTCAAATCGTGGGAGTTCGCAGAAGAAGGAAACAACCCTTTAGAATTAGCATATGCCCTGACAGTTCACAAAGCACAAGGAAGTGAATTTGGTAAAGTATTCCTTATTGTTCCAAACCCTTGTTTTTTATTGTCCAGAGAAATGTTGTACACTTCTTTGACAAGGCAAAAAGTTAAGGTGATACTTCTTTTTCAAGGCAATGTGTTTGACATCAAAGAATTAGCCTCACCCTTAAAATCTGATACCCTTAGAAGAATAACCAATCTATTCGCCAAACCAGAATTAGTAGAGGTAGAAGGTAACTACTTGGAGAAAAACCTAATTCATCAAGCCAGTGATGGCAAGATGCTGAGGTCTAAAAGTGAATTATTGATCTATCAGAGATTATTAGATAACAACCTGAATCCACTTTACGAAAAGAAATTAATCATAAAAGAAGTAGAAAAACTACCTGATTTCACTATTGAAAATGAAGACTCTGGTGAGGTGTATTATTGGGAGCATTGTGGGATGCTGTTCGATGAAGAATATAAAGCACGGTGGGAAGAAAAATACCAGTGGTATAAAGACAATGACATCCTTGAAGAAGGTGGCCCTAACGGTACATTAATAGTCACTGAAGACAAAGCACACGAAATTCAGGACGGCAGTATCAGAGGAGCTATTTCTGTAAAAGAGATAGACGAGATTATTGCCAAAACACTAAAGAACTAAGAAATGATATTAAGCAACGATAACAGATACAAAGGCAGTCAAGGCAAAGCTCTAAAGCTGGATGAGTATAGCCACGTAGAGAAACCTTTCTTAGAGCAATTAGCAGGCTTAGATTGGGAAGTGATAGAGTTGCAAATGCAACAACAGCCAGAGCAAAGTTTTAGAACATCATTCTCAGAGGTTATCCTAAAACCAAAACTCCGTGAGGCATTAACCACCATCAATCCATTTCTTACAGATGCACAAGTAGATGAACTGGAACGTAAAATCACTACCTTTTCTAAAAACAGCTTAATTGAAAATAACCAGCAAGTACTTCATTATTTATTAGAAAACACTACCGTATCTAAAAATGAAGAAACGGGTGAACTCAGCCCTACTGTCCGTTTTATTGATTTTGAGAATTTAGAGAATAACAGTTTTGTAGCTATTTCTCAATTCAAAGTAGTGGTTACAGGTACAGACCATCACATCATCCCGGATATGGTACTGTTTGTAAATGGACTACCGTTGGTGGTAGTAGAAGCGAAATCGTCTAAGGTAAAAGAACCAATTCCCGAAGCCATAGACCAGTTAATGCGATATTCTGAGCAAAGAGGTGATACAGGAGAAGGCAACAAAGAGTTGTTTTTCTATAATCAGTTTTTGATTACTACCTGCCGTACAGAGGCAAAATTTGGAACCATTACCACAAAAATTCCTAAACATTATTATCGATGGACAGATCCCTTTCCGAGAGATGTAAATGACTTACAACACGGCAAATCATCGCCCAATGACCAACAACGATTGGTTGCAGGTATGTTGGATAAACGAAACCTTTTAGACATCATCAGAATATTTACTGTTTTCAAAACAGACGATAAGGGTAGAAAAATCAAAATAGTAGGACGTTACCAGCAATTTAGAGCAGTAAAGATTGCCACTAAAAGACTTTTAGAAGGGCATAATCCCATAGAAAGAGGTGGTATCATTTGGCATACACAAGGCTCGGGTAAATCATTGACAATGATGTTTATGGTGCGGGAGATGAAACTCCACCCAGAGTTGATGCCTTGGAAAATTGTATTCGTTACCGACAGAACACAGCTGGAAGAACAACTTTCAGAAACAGGTCAAAGCATTGGCTTTAATGTGAAGGAAGCTAAATTCATTAACCCAAAACAACAACCTGATGGGAAAAGCTTAAAGGAGTTACTCAGTAATGATAATTCTGATTTAGTAATGGCGATGATTCATAAGTTTCAAGAAAATGGTGAATTAAGCGGTATTGAGATATTCCCAGAATTAAATACCAGTGCCAACATCCTCATTATGACAGATGAGGCACACCGCTCACAGTATTCCCTATTAGCCGCCAACTTAGACAGGGCTTTACCCAATGCTACTTCCATTGGCTTTACAGGCACACCAACATCCAAGACAGAGAAGAAATACAAAGACTACATTGATAAATACACTATGCGTCAGTCCATTGATGACGGTGTGACATTAGAAATAGTCTATGAAGGTTTTACCCATAATGCTGAGGTAGAAGACCAACAAGGTATGGATGCGAAGTTTGAAGACGTGTTCAGCGACTATCAACTTACAGAGCGATTACAAATACTGGGCTATGGTTCTCGCAATGCCTACTTAGATAGCATAGACACTATCAGAGATAAAGCCAAGAGTATGGTGAATCATTATGTAGAACATATATTCTCGGGTGGTTTCAAAGCTCAAATTGTAGCCAATTCAAGAATAGCAGCTGTGAGGTATAAAGCTGCCGTGGATGAAGTTCTTAAAGCCAAAATAGCTGAGTTGGAACACAACAATCCTATGCAGGTAGACCTAAACACTTTGCAAACTCTTGAAACAGCAGTAGTGATTTCAGGTAGTCATAATGATGAAAAGGTCATCAAACCTTATACAAATAGCACCTATCATAAGCGAAGTATCAAGCGGTTCAAAATGCCATTTGGCAAACAAGACGAAGAAGATGCTACACTTAATGGAAATGTAGGTATTGTCATTGTAAACAATATGCTACTCACTGGTTTTGATGCTCCTATTGAACAAGTGATGTATTTAGATAGGGTGATTGTAGCTCACAATCTATTACAAACCATAGCACGGGTCAATCGTGTAGGTCCAGAAGGTAAGGACAAAGGTTTTGTTGTGGATTATGTGGGTGTAGGTCATCATTTAAAAAGAGCGTTAGACACTTATGCTGAGAAAGAATTACAGGAGATTATTGACTGTCTTTCAGATGAAGATGCAGAGTTAAATGATTTAAAACAAGCTCATAAAGCAGTTTGGGATTTTCTGAAAGTCTATGACTTGGAAGACCTCACAGACTCGGATGCCTTTTTTGATGTATTCTATGATGAAGATATTCGCTTCGAGTACATTAAATTATACAAAACATTAACTACTTGCTTTAATACAGTACTGCCTCGTAAAGAGGCTTTAGAGTATTTCCAAGATTGGAAGTCTTTTACAGAAATCAATGCACTTGCTAACAAACATTTTCGTGATGGCAGGTTTAGTATGAAAGGCATACCACCTAAGTTGAGAGCCATAGCGGATGAATTTCTCAAATCAAAAGGCATAGAACAGCAGATTGCTCCTATCTCAATTATTGCCGATGATTTCTTTGATTCTGTCAAGACCAAGAAAAGAGAAAAAACTAAAGCCGCAGAAGTAGAGCACGCTATTCGTCACTACATTGATTTAAACATAGACGAAGATCCAGAACTGTTCGCTTCCTTTTCTCAAGCCTTAGAAGAGATACTCAAAAACTTTAAAGGAAATTGGAAGAAAATATATGAAGAGTTAGAGAAGCTTAGAGAAAAAATAAAGAATCGTGAAAAAGAAGAAACTTATGGTTTAGACAGAAAGAAACAAATGCCATTCTTTAGGATTTTCAAAGCAGAGTTGTACGATAATAGAGACCTTTCAGAAGATGAAATCGCTCAGACGGTTAACTTAACGCAGCACATCTTCAATTTAGTTAGTACAGAAATCAAGCTTACGGGCTTTTGGGATAGTACACCAGCTCAACTGAAATTGAAGGCAGAATTGCAGAAAATGCTTTTGTCGCCAGAATTTAAAAATCTACCAAGTATCATCATAAAGAGAAAAGAAATCATCTCAAGGTTGATGGAGTTGGCAAAAACCAATCATTTCAAAATTGTAAGTGAATGATGCGATTACAATATGACATAAAGTATTCTAATAGGAAAACGCTGAATATTACAGTGGAGCGAGATAGAAGTATTATTGTACGTGCCCCTCGACATCTATCAGAAAGTAGAATAAATGAGTTAGTCTATTCCAAACGGCAGTGGATAAAAGAAAAGTTAGCACATTCACAGAAGTACCCTATTGATTCGGAATACAAAGAATTTGTGTCTGGTGAAACATTAATGTACTTGGGCAAAAACTATCAACTGCTCGTTCAAGATGAAGAAATAGAGCACATCCTATTTGAGCAACAATTTATCATTTCTAAATCAAACCAACCTAAAGCCAATGCCTTGTTCAAAGAATGGTATAAACAACAAGCTCTCAAAAAAATAGAGCCTATAGCTAAAAGAGTTGCCAAGAACTTAGGAGTAGAATATAACGAGTGTAAGGTATCTGAGATGAAATACAGATGGGGTTCTTGCACACCAGCTAACAACATTATATTCAATTGGCGAATCATAAAGGCACCTATGGTTGTGGTAGAGTATTTGGTGGCTCACGAATTAGTGCATTTAATAGAACCCAACCACACACCGAGATTTTGGAATATTTTATCAATACAAGCACCTAATTATGAAAGAGCTAAAGGATGGCTAAAGAAAAACGGCTACAGACTTGAAGTGGATTTTTAAAAAAACAATCCACATATTTCTTAATTATAAAGTTCGGTAAATACCCATTTTCCAAACTTATCGACAATTACATTCTTTTTCCTATTTATAGTTGTCTTTTTCTCATATTTGTCGGGTAACCCTACTCAACCTAGCCTACTCATAACTTTTACTCTTGTAATCAACGGGCAAAGCCCATCTATACTAAATTATGGCAGATTTAAGTTTTAACCTCCTCCGCTTCAGTCATCCTGAAGAGCAATTCACATTTCATTTCAGTGACCAGGATGCTCCCGGGCTTACCCGCGTTTTTCACACTTTAGTACCACCAGAGGTATTGACCCATTTTGCGGAGCAGGAACATTACTATATGTCATTCAAAAAACCTTTGGAAAATGGTTTGTCTATTACGCTTAATACTATCCCTGATTATGATAAAGAAGAGGTTACCGCTTTTAGAACTTCCATTCTTAAGAGGTACTATAACTATTGTATTCACCAGTATTTCAGCAAGTTGGGAATGTTGGTCAAACCAAATTTTGTCAACGATACAGAGATATGGGTACCAGCACACCCAAACAGTGATCCCAATTTCAAAACGTATTACAAGTTTTGTCTGAAAGTGCAGGTGGGAAAAATCGTCAAAGGCCCCTCATTGCTTTTATCTTTTCATGGTAAGTCCACCATATACAACACTTCTTGTGCTGACCTTCTTAATGAAGGTGTTTCAGCCGATTGCTTTCATTGGGTCGTCTTTGAAAATAAACTTATTAGATTTGAAGACCTTCCAGACGCAGGGCATCGCCAGTTAGAAAAGGTTTTCCCCATTTATAATTTTGACATTAAATCAGCTCTAAATCACCCGAACCCTGCACCAGAGCGAAAGAATAAATACAAGACCTTTAAACAGAATGTTGAAGATTTCTACTCCGAATATCTGGATAACTCATCTTTTAGAGCAATAATCCCCTTTGAGGAGAATGGCTTTGTGAAGGTTAAAAATTCTTCAATAGGTCATGTAAGCAGGAAAAGCAACCTTTTGCTTTTTGGCGAAGACGAATCCGGTATTAAACATACCAATAAAGTTCCCTATATCGGCTTAAAGGAATATGGACCATATGATCTTTCACAGTATAAGAAACTTCAATTTTTCTTTATCATGCACCTTAGAGACCTTGACGTTGCAAAGAAAATGAACAGATTTTTCAGGGGCCAAGAGTATGGTTTCCGTGGCTTATATAGCTTTACCAAAACACCTTACTATACAGAAGAGGGGTTTAGTATTGTCTTTAATGATATGGACAACCCACTGCCTGAAATTGAGACTAAACTTAACAACAGGTCCTTTTCTACAGATGTAAGAT
Source organism: Jiulongibacter sp. NS-SX5 (assembly GCF_052828545.1). Next base: position 259,405 of record NZ_CM128248.1, on the reverse strand, counting down.
ACATTGCCATATATATAAGCCCGTTCACTAAAAACGTGAATGAAGAAACTCAAAGAAACATATACTATCGGGTCAAAGAATCCCTTTTAAAAAGAGGAATAACCTCTCAAGCGATAGATGCGGCAAAAGTAAATGACCCTAACTATCACTACAGCTTACCCAATATTGCCATTGCTATACATGCCAAATTAGACGGTATTCCCTGGCGTTTATCTGCACTTGAGAAAAACGAATTAATAGTTGGTATAGGAGCTTTCAAAAATGCTCGTCAAAATGTGCAGTATATTGGTAGTGCTTTTAGCTTTTCAAATAACGGCACGTTTAACCAATTTGAATGCTTTCTGAAAAATCAAACTGATGAGCTGGCGGGTTCCATTATTACCGCTGTTAGAAACTATGTATCAATCACCAATAACCTCAAAAGGCTTATAATTCACTTTTACAAAAACATGAGTCAGGAAGAGCTGGAACCCATAGAACAAGGTCTTAAAGACCTGGACTTAAACATCCCTATTTTCATTGTCTCCATAAATAAAACGGAATCCAGTGATATTGTAGCCTTTGACAATGAGTGGTCTGAGATAATGCCTGAAAGCGGTACATTTATATCCTTAGGTTATGGAAAGTTTCTGCTTTTCAATAATACCCGTTACTCAGATGGTACTCACAAAAAACATGAAGGATACCCTTTTCCTGTAAAGCTTTCTATATTCTGTACAGAAAAAGAGTTACTTACCGATTACAAGACGGTATGTGAATTAATTGATCAGGTATATCAATTCAGTCGAATGTACTGGAAATCGGTAAGTCAGCAGAACCTACCGGTAACCATCAAATACCCAGAAATGGTAGCCGAAATTTTCTCTAACTTCGAAGGCTCAGAAATCCCAGAGTTTGGGAAGAGTAATTTGTGGTTTTTATAGATTATGGAAAGAAGTATAGTCGAAAGCATTTATAAGGAAAAAGCCAAAAACGATAGTAATTCAAGGGACTTAGCAAATTCGCTGAATATCTTATCAAAAACTGTATTCGGTGATGTAAATAGATTTTTATTTGAATTGCTTCAAAATGCCGATGATTCATCAATCATCGGCTCTGACAATAAAGTCGAATTTCGTCTATACGACAACTATTTGCTTTTTTCTCATACCGGTAAGCATTTTGACTCCAATGATGTGCACGGGATTTCAAGAGTTGGTAGCAGAGATAGTAGCAAAAATGAAGACAATGAAAAAACTGGTTATAAGGGTATTGGCTTCAAATCTGTTTTTGGTAGTTCTGATTGTGTTCAAATAGTTTCAAATAAATTTAGGTTTAAGTTCGATAAAAACCATCACGCTTGGGGTGCTAAATCTGCCACTTTTCCTTGGCAGGTTATCCCGATTTGGTATGAAACATTACCAGAAGAACTTAATGGACGCATTGATTATGAACAGGTAAATACGATCATAAGTATTGAGAATAAAGAACTCATTTATAGTGAAATACTAAATGTTTTTGACGACTGTCAAATAATCCTCTTTTTACGTCATATATCATCTATAAGCTTCTATCGTGATGATGAAATGGTTTTTGAAATTCATAAAGAACCCACAGAAACCAATTCTAACTTTAACTTAATTTATAATGGTGATATAAAAAGTACCTGGTATTTATCAGATTTCATTTTGACCATACCAGATGAAGTTAAACAGAGTATTAAGAAGCTATCTGAAGATGAATGCCCTGTGAAACTAAAATCAGCTACAAAGACAAAACTATCCTTGGCATGTCTAGTTGAAGAGAATAGCCTTGCAAAACTTCAAGACACCATATTATACAGCTACTTACCAACAAAGGTAGAATTGGATTTTCCTTATCTGATTAATGGTGATTTCTTACTAAATGCAGAACGTACTCAATTGTTAGGTAATGCATGGAATGAATATCTGATTGGAGCTATTGCCTGGTGTCAATTAGATTTATTTAGTCAACTCTCCAAGACTAAATACAAATATGAGGTTCTTAATATTTTAAAGACCAAATACACTTATGCAGGAAATAGCTTTAAAACAGCGTTTAATTCAGAATATGAAAAAGCTATCAAGGAAGTTCGGTTTATACCTGACACAACAGACAATTTAGTTTTGGCATCTGAATGCCTTGTTGACCTGATTGACTATACTTTAATATTTCCAGAAGAGCATATTTTTTCAATCTATCCTGGCGGCTATAGACTAGCTAACCTAGGTCTAAAAAATCGGCAAACCCTTTCCAAAATTTGTGCAGACTCATTTGGTGCAAATAATATAAGTCAGCTTACACAAGTCGAACCGTTCAAAAACTTTCTCCAAAACAGTTTTAAAGATGCTTATGCATTTATGCTTTTCCTTAGAGGTCTCAAGCAAGACGTTGAGTTCTATAAAAATTTAGAGTTTGTTCTAGATTACAATAATGAGCTTTGCGTTCCTTCTAGCTTATATTTCCCCTCTAAATCAAGCAACCTAAGTATATCCTTTGCCGAAACACCTTTCATAAACAATGCTCTTTTAAAAGAAATTCTTTCTTCAAATGATAAAGAAACCATTGAATGGCTTAAAAGCCTAGATTTAACAGTTGCAACGGACATTGAAGTCTTACGAAAAGCTATTTTTCAATTAATTCGAAATGATTCAATCACTCCCGAAAATACGATTGAGATTACACGTTTTGCTTTTAACTTATTTGCAAAAGGGGAATTAACAGATAATGATTATAGTAATCTAAGGAAAATAAAACTTCTGACTAATAATGGGATGGTTTTAGCAACTGACTGTTTCCTCCCTGATTATTTCAATCCAGCATTAAGGCTCGAATCTTTAGTTCCAGAGCATAATTATGTAGAAGCTAAATATGTCGTCACGCCCGATAAAATCCCAAAATGGAAACAATTCTTTATTAAGATATGGGTAAAAGAAAACATTACAGTAACCAAAATAGACCGTATTGAACGTAAAGCCTTAGTTAGCAAATTCAATGATACCTCGAATTATTTAAGTTGGATTGACGATAATGGATTTTATGACTCGATATACTATGGATATAGATTATCAGGTCAACATTCAGTGTCAAATTTTAGATACTTCTATTTTCTAAATCATTTAGCTAACATGAGCTTTGCCAGTTTGTTTTGGATGCACATTCTTAAAAACTGGGACTCATTTAGTTTGAACTCACCTAAAACTAAATATCATACCTATCGAAGCACATCTGAAGTTCCTGATTATTTGTCATATTACTCATGTAATTTCCCTTCTATTCCTTGCTTAGATAGTCAGTGCTACAAAAGTAATGACGTATATGCTCCAAGGTTCAAAAAGATAATTAAGGATAAGTACCCAGTAGCTAATTTTCAAGGGCATTTTCTTACCAAAGAACAAGTCGTGTATCTAGGATTAAAGAATACCATTCTTATTGATGATTGCATCTCTCTTCTTATAGATGTTAGTAGTGAACCTCTTACGGATGACTCTAAAAAACAAGTGTTTGCACTATATGAAGAAATTTTGAAGTCATACAATGAGGGGAACTGTCCAACGGAGGATATGTCAAGCTTAAGCCTTTTGTCTATAAACAACAGTTTTCAACAAATAAGTAACCTTTATTACTTCAATGTTAAGACACTTACGCCACCAGTTAACTCAGATAGCTTTATTCAGCTCAATGACAAAATAAGTGAAGAGAATACACTTGTTTTTTGTAAAATCTTCAACATCACAATTGTCAATGATTCTGATTTAGCATTTGTTTCGGAGGATGTTGTTTCTGATGATTCTTTGTTGAATAAACTGAAAGAGATACTTGGCTTTCTTTCTGTATTAGTAGCTCATGATACTTCCAATGATATAATGAAAACATATACCTCTTTAAATCAAAGGATTGAAGCTACATCTTTCTATAAAGCGGGCAATCTTGCATTATCCTATAAAACACAATCTGAAGTTGAAATATTTAGTTCTGAAATCAATAGTTGGTTTGAAGACAATAGCTTTTATTTTCGCCATAATTGGGAAAGCCCCTTAGCTCTATATTCATTAACAAAATCCTTATGTTCTTTTTTATCAATTGATAATCTTGAAAGGGAATTGGCTTTGTTTTTACAAATTGATTCTATTGAAATTTGTGATTGGTTAACCTCTAAGGGATATGTCGTACCTGAAAACTTCATGATTGTTGAATACTCTAACCCTCAGCCTGTAAATGTGGTTAATGAACCAGAAATAGAGTATGATGTAGAAGAAGATACTTCGCTTGTAGAAGAGTTCATTCCTGAAACAGAAGCTGATGATGCCAACATATCAAATTTAGTCGTTGAAAAAATCCCCGATACATATACACCTTCAACCAACAACACAAAATCTTATAAATCCCTGAAAAATGATGAGGTGAAAATTAATATTGGGCGGTGGGCAGAAGAATACGTTAACAAATATCTATTTGAACAAGAAAATGTTACCTCAATAAACTGGCTTAATAAAGACGAAGAAGCTTACCAGCCGTATGATTTTATTATTGAACAAGATGGGAAAGAAGTTTATATAGAAGTCAAAGGAACACCTTCTCCTGATAAGGGTGAATTTTACTTATCCAAAGGAGAATGGGTTTTGATGTTTGAAAAGAAAACAGATTATCAGATTTACAGACTTTATAATGTAGGCAAGAAAGATGACTTAAAAATGAAAATAATTCCCTCACCATATACGTTAGTCGAAAACGGATCAATTCTAGGTCAAGACTCTATTTCAGTTTTAATTTAGGAATGTTTCATATAAATGAACATTTCCCCACCCAATGCCATGTGCCTCCAGTAGGTTCATGGCATTCGTTCGTTCCTCTCTCTTTTTATTCACCAACTTACAGCACCGCACAACAAGAGTATTCCCTCATTACTTTCCGTTGCACTACAATCCATTCAGTCACACCCTTGTTTTTTCCTACACTGCTCTACTTGGTTAAGCGGTCTCGTCGGCGGGTTCGTCTTTTGTTTCGTCAGGCATATAAAAAAGGGTTAAGCAAGCGGGTAATACTCCATCCTTAATCGTAGCTCTATCATAAGCCCGCCCTTTTTTATACCCTTCGTCAGGCAGGATACCTGCTGTGCAGTAGCTCATCCGGTATCCGCCGCCTCAGTTGCCTTCCTACACACAGCCGGGCCCTTGCCTCCGCTCGTTCTCTCTGTCCACCCCAAACCCCTGTTTAATGGTCGCCTTTCGGCAATCTCACTTAAGGGGTGCCCAGCCTCTCGCATCTCTTTTTGCTCGCCTGCGTGGTCGCTGCGGGCTGATTCGGGCTGTCATGTTTTTTGCTTTCACTCATGTGCTTCAGTAGCTGGATAAATTTGTCTCAGGCATTAGCTTAAATCTAACCAGCCACTTCTGGCACCGCACACAGGAGTAGCTCAACCGCTACACCTGCCTTTCCCTCGCTCGGCAAAAAAACACGCCAGCCCGGCCGTAAACGGGAGGTCGCCACCCACACTCAGGTGTTCCCGTGGCTTCCCCCCTTGCTCCGCTCGCAGACGGCTCGCAGTAGGCTTCGCCGATGGTTAACCGACGCAGCTTTTCGAAAAACTTATTTTTAAGAATAAAAGAATGGCAAAAATGGGCGGCTGCCCTTCCCTCGCTATCATGAGCAGTAAAGGTCTGGCCCTTCGGGTTTTGCCTGAAAATTTTTGGAGCTCAATTCACCTACTTCAATGGTCAAAATTTTTCAGCCAAAAACCTTGACAGCCCATTTCCCCGCCGCCCCTTTAGGGCCTTTCTTTTTTTCTTGTTTTTTTCTTTGTCAAAAAAATAAAGGCGGAGCGAAGCGTAGCCAGCATTTCAATTTTTAATGCCCTACGTATATGCAATTCACTGTCAAAACTTACTCACCTCGCCAACCGATCCATCAGAACGGCTTCTTTGTCCTCTCCAAAGGATTGAATAGTGGGAGGCCCATTTCAGAACCTTGCCCAAATTCATACCAGGTTATTTGCCACACTTTAGAAGAAAAAGAGACTTTAGAACTCCTCTGTTTTTGCCTTTGGCAATCAAAAGTCTTTTATCTGGATTTAGTAGGTTCGGTCATTCCTTTTCTAAGAATTGGAGATTTCAGAAAGGCTCTACTCAAAGCCATCGAATGTTCAATTGATAAACCAGAACTCAATAAACTATCCGGCAATATTCAAAAGCTGAATGCCTTAGAGAGTCAATACCGTACGCAGTTAAAACTGGTCGGAGAGTATAAAAAAGCACTTTACCTATCTTTATCATCAGTTTCCGGCTTTACGTTGGGTGGCATTTGAAAATGAAAAACGTCTGTGAGCACCTACGTTTATTAATTATTCGATTAATTCCATTCAAACTGTCAACCCACTACCGCAAAACCTATGGTGTTGCCAGTTGTTTTATGCTTTCTAAAATAACAGTATAATAATTGTCAAGCTCTGCTTTCCTGTCCTTTCTCAGCACCAACTTCATATCTAGTTGATGTTCGAGGTTTTTGAGTTCTATTGTTTTTAGATTGAGTTTAAACCCTTTAAGTGTCGACTTACCCATCATCGTAATACCTAGTCCTGCTGCTACCATTCTTAGTACCGATGAAGTATTAGGCGAGCGATGCACAATTCTGGGCTGATAGCCAAATTCATTAATAATCTGGAGGATTCTTTCCATATATCCGTATCCCTCTTGAGGGTGTAATATCCAATCTTCATCACGGCACTCAGTTAAATTAGTAAACGTGTTCCTATTCAATCGATGGTTTTGGGGTAAAATCAAAAAATAATTCTCTCGGTAGACTTCTACAGTTTCATAGCCTTCTGGGATTAAGGCATTGGGCAAGAATCCAAAATCGACTTCATTAGTCTTTAATTTTTCCAAAATAAACCCATTACTCCCTTCAAGAAGGGATACACTTAAATTTGGATATCGCTTTTTGATTTCCAGAAGCAATGGTGGAATAATGGAATGCATCGCTGAGCTTGCGTGGCCTATGGATATACTGCCGGCTTCTCCTTTATGTATTTGTTTTGTTTTTTCTGAAACCTTCTCAATATCTCGTAAAATTCTTACAATTTCTCCTTTGAAATAAATACCAGCATCAGTTAGGACAATTTGCCTTTTGGAACGGTCAAATAAAACCGCATTTAATTCCTCCTCCAAATTTTGAATTTGACGACTTAAAGCAGGTTGGGCTATATAAGTTTTTTCCGCCGCACTTCTGAAATTCAAAGTGCGGGTTAGTATAACGAAATTTTTAAGCTGCTCAATATTCATGACTGATTAATATTTTTAATTATACTATCAAAAATAAGCATTTTTATCAATCATTTACTTGTAATAGCTTTGTATAAATCTTTAGCTAAGCTTTGCGTTCCTTCTACCTAACCCTAAAACCATAATGATTATGGAATCGGCCATTGTCTTTCTTTACCTTATTTTCAACAAAAACCAAAATGATATTTCTCAAGGAAATCCTTTCAAAGTCGAAATCAAATATCAAAACCATAGTTAAATGAATTTACTTATTAAATGGAAAATATTGCTGCTGTTTTCAATGCTCTGTCTTATCTGGGGAAGCTCTTTCTTGCTTATTAAAATTGGACTCGAAGCTTATAATCCGCTTCAAGTAGCAGTTATTCGATTGTGTTCGACATTACCAATTGTGACTCCTTTCGCGTTCAAGCTTCTTGGAAGAATACCGAAATCATCACTCGGCATTGTTGTTTTAGTCGGGCTAATAAGCACTTTAATTCCTTCTTTTCTCTTTGCATTAGCACAAGTGCATGTCAATAGTGCAACCGCTGGGATTTTAAATGCTACGGTACCAATTTTTACCCTAGTGGTCGGTTACTTTTTTTTTAAGCAAAGGGTTAACCGCACTCAGATTTTGGCCATTATAATAGGCTTGTTTGCCGTGGGCATAGTAGTTGTACAAGGAAACGGTACAGATTTCTCACTGAATTATTTCACCCTATTTATTCTGCTCGCAACATTGGGATACAGTTTCAACATAAATACTATCAAGACCAAACTTGAAGATATAGATGCTTTCGCAATAGCGATGGTCTCTGTTTTCTTCTCCGGACTATTGGCTTTGCCGTTGCTTATTTTTGATTGGTCAGAATTCGTTAAGGCCACCGAATCCGGTAGTATAACACCTCTCGGCTCATTGCTTATTTTGGGTATTTTGGGAACGGTGATAGCACAATATCTTCAAAACGCGATAATAAAATCTACAGATATTGCTTTTGCTAGTTCCGTAACATATGTTATTCCCATCGTGGCAGTATTTTGGGGAGTTCTGGATGGTGAGAATATCAATGTTTCGACCATCATTGCAGGCTTTGGTATTCTTCTTTGTGTTTATTTGACTAGGCTAAAGTGACATTAATTGGCTATCACATTTAAATATGTGCAGATAACCCTTATAAAATTCATATGCTAAGGTAGTAAGGCAGGCAAACGCTCAGAACCAACACTTCCTAAAACATAAAAAAGACTACGGCATAAACACCAACCAACCCCACAAGCCCTCATTTATTCCGTTTCCTTTTTTCTGTTTTAACTGCCTTACAGAGAGATGCATATAAATTTTATAATTATGAGTCATCATACACCTATTTCTCTCAGCTGCAGTTCAGCTTCATGTCCTTCTCATAAGGTTCCTGCCACAGATTTTATTGCGGTTCGGCCTTTTGCGTATCAGCGTCATATCCGTAAAGCTAATCGTATCACTCCCCATAAGCGTGGCGTTCGGGTTTATCGTATCCCTTGCGGCTGTAGCCTTTGGGTTTATCAGTCTGGTGAGCGTTATTTGTCAGCATTGCCCTTTTAGGGCTTTGCTGCTTTCCCATACAATAGAAGCTTAGGAAAGTTAGGAAATCTAGGATTGCTGGGAAATTGGCAATAAAAAACCCTGTCGATTGACAGGGCCTTTTAAAACGATTCGAATTTTAAAAATTACAGGCCAAGAGCATGTCCGCTAACCTGAACAATTGACAGAGCATTGTACGCACCATTTTTCAAAGGATACATTTCTCCGTTTACTTCCTGGTAAAATTCGATGCCGAACACCAGAAATAAGGGATGTATACTGTTTGGAGCCAGCGTACTGGCCAAAGTAATTGCTGCGGTAGGGGAATTTGTCCAGGGCAGCACAGCACTTTCCTGAATGTTAACATCGTACGCCTCAGCCTCAAAATCAATCTCTGCAGCACCGGAAACGAATTTGAAATGTGTAGCACCACCAGGGGCAGCAATCATCTGAGCGGGCTTAAAACTTGGAATACTTACTTCCAGATTACCAAGAGCCCGATCAATCGTAGACCCGAAGGGAGCGTATATTGTGTTTCCAAGTTTTCCGTTTATGTTAAACTCAAAACCCGCCAGCAATTCTGCTTCGCCATCAATAACATTCCTTTCACCTCTGGTATTGGTTGCATCCGCCTGTATCACTTTGACCATTTGTGCCGTTAAGCGGCTCACCATCCTTCTGTCTGAGGAGTTTTGAATCAACACCCGTAAAGTGTTTCGCAGAAGTTTCCCAGCCTTCCCGGCCCTCCCAAACTCAGCACCGTTCTCACGGGTCCGTTGAAAGTTTGGATCATTTGCAATTCTGTCAGCCTCCACTCCGCCTTTTTCGCGGGCTAGATAGCCATCCTGTGTTTTGTAGAAAGTAATACCTCCGATAGTACCATCTAACTTGATAAGACCTTTTTGTCGTGCCATTTTGATAAAAATTGTTTGATGTGACACGAATATAACATCCACAGCATCAGTAAAATGCCCGAAATTAGCCTCTCTGATTCCTTTGCACCGTTATGCATTATTTAGCCTATGCAAATCCCAGATTTCCTAGAAATCCTAAGTTTCCTAAGTATACCAAATGCTGGGAAAGGTTAGGGATAAAGTATGGATAGTGTATTAGCAAAGGAGAATGTTCGCTCTATTGTATGCAAATTGTATGCAAATAAAAATAAAAAAAGGAGCTACATTTCTGTAACTCCTTGATTTTCAAGAGCCTCCTGTCGGGATCGAACCAACGACCTACTGATTACAAGTCAGTTGCTCTACCAGCTGAGCTAAGGAGGCTTTTTCACAATTTTGCGGTGCAGTTATCTAGCCCTTTCAAAATTGTGATGCAAAAGTATAAGCTCAATTTTACATTGCAAACCTTTTGCTTAAAAAAATCAATCGGAGTTATCCACAATCCAGAGCAACTAAGAAGCCGATCTGATCAGGTCAATCTTCTCCTTGATTTTAACTGCCTCATTTTCAGCTTTTGAGATTTTCTTCTCGTATTCAGCCTTGATTTTTTCGGCACCTTTAGACCTTCCGAAAAATTCAATATTTGTTTTCAATTGATTCACCTCATCTTCCAGAGACTTCAATTTTCTTCTCAAATCATTCTCCTGACGCTGCATGGCTTTAGGATTACCACCAGTCTTCAGAGTTACATCCACTTCATTTTTCAAAAGAAGCTTCTCCTGCTCGTCCTTATCTATGTCTGCCGTATTCATCACATAGGAATTGATGGCATCAACAAAACGCTTCTGAATCTTCTTGATGTCTTTACGCGGCACAAAACCAATTTCATTGAACTGCTTTTTGTATTCCGGCAGTTTTGAAAGGTCTGTGGTTTTCTCCTTCACCTCTTTTTCTACCTGCTCACAGATGGCCTCTTTGGCCTTAAGGTTTTCTTCGTATTCTTTTTGTTGCTCAGCACCACCGGCTCTTTTTAAGTCAAAGAACTCATCGCAAGCTTTTTTGAATCGCTTATAAATGCTATCCTTTTGCTTTTGAGGTACGTGACCAATGGTTTTCCATTGTTTTTGCAGAGCTATCACCTTATTGGTATTTTCAGCCGAAACGTCACCCGCTTCTACCAAGGCTTCTACCTCTACACAAAGTTTTTCTTTGGCTTCCAGGTTTACTTTACGCTCAGCCTCCAGTTTATTGAAGAAGGCCGACTTATTCTTAAAGAAACCTTTCAAAGAGCCCCAGAATGCCTTGCTGGTATCTTTGGCTTTGTCACGAGGCATTGGGCCTTTTAGATTATTCCACTGCTCCTGAATTTCAAGCACCTCTTTGGTTTTCGCATTCCAGTCGTTGATGCGGTCGCTATCAAACTCCAAATATGGTTTCAGCTTGTCCACTAATGAAGACTTAGCCGCAAAAACCTCTTCCATGAGTTTCTGCCCCTCGGCATCCTGACTTCTCTTTTTATCATAAATGATATCGAAAGCAGCCTTCATACGCTCCCATAGCTTCTCTTGCTCAGCACGAGGCCCGGGACCTGTATGTTTGTATTCGTTGAGGTACTCATTGGCAGTTTTCATGATTGAGCCTGTTAACTCCTGCTCTTTCAACTCCTCTGCTATTTGTTCTACCTTCTCTACAAAACCCTCTCTAACCTCAAGATTTTTCTTTCTATCCAGCTCCTTCAGTTCATTCTGAATGCTTCGGATATCAAAATAACGATCTAATAGTGCATTGTAAGCAGACCATAAAGCACCGTTATGCGGCGAGCTCACATTTCCGGCATCTCGCCATTCGTTCTGAATTTGCTTGAACGCCTCCCAATTTTCTTTGGAGCCTCCCTTTTCTTCCTGATCTACTACCTCACGTAAACGCTCCAGAAGTTTCGACTTACGTTCAAAATAATCCTCTCTTAGAGCATCATATTTTTTGTAGAAGTCTCTTCTTTCATCTCTGATTTGAATCATTAATGATTCAAAACGGATATCATAATTATCATTGCGGTACGCAAAACCCTCTTCGGAGCCGTTGGCCTTCACATAGGCTGTTTTGGCTTCTTCTATTTCTGCAGCATGAATTTCCTCATAAGCCGCACGTATATCCTTATATACGGCGTCAATATTTCTAACGTCATTGATCGTTACAGAAGATTTTTTGATGGCTTCAGTCATTTTTTCAGCAAGAGCCACGAAATCCTTTTTGTCGTAGCCATCTACATCAATGTCTGCTGAACTGAAGTGCTCGGCAGTTTCATCTTCCAGCTCCTCAATATCTTCTTCTTCTTTCTTTTCGTCGGCCTTTACCTCTTCCGTAGATTCCTCAGCCTTAACTTCTTCAACTACTTTGACCTCAGATTCACTTACAGTTTCAGAAACCTCCGCTTTAACCTCCTCAGGCTCTACCGTTTCAGCTACTTCTTCCTGCACATCAGAAGTTTCTACGTTCTCTGGAGTTACTTCTGTTTCTTCTACTTTCACCTCTGGCTTTTGCTCTTCAGGTGCATTGTCTAACTGATCTTTGTTCTCTTCGTTTACGTTCATTTGTTAGTTTTTATTCTGACCGAATTCATCGGCTCCGACCCAATCGGAGTTGTTTTCTCAAGAACCTTCGTTCTATATTTGGGCTGCAATTTATTAATAATACACTGAAATGACAGAAAAGGTTGGAATCTCAGAAAATGATCAAAAACTCTCTGACATGAGAGTGAACTACACAAAGGGTGAATTATTGGAATCTGAGGCCGGAAGAGACCCTTTTTCGCTGTTTGAACAATGGATGAAAGAGGCAAAAGAAAGTGAGGTCAAAGAGCCCAATGCCTTTGTTCTTTCCACCATCAAAGAGAACAGGCCGAGTGCTCGTGTATTATTATTAAAAGGGCTTGATGAAACCGGCTTTGTGTTTTTCACCAATTACCTTTCTCACAAAGGAGAAGAAATGGCCAGAAATAATGTTGCCGCCATGACTTTCTTTTGGGATCACATGGAACGTCAGGTGCGAATTGAAGGCGATATTGAAAAAGTCAGCGAAGAAGAATCTACCAGCTATTTCCATAGTAGACCACGCGGTTCACAGATTGGAGCATGGGTGAGCAATCAAAGCTCAATTATAGAAGGTAGAGAAAAACTAGAGCAAAAAAACGAGTATCTTATTGCAAAATTTGCTGATACTGAAATCATTCCAAAACCGCCTTATTGGGGTGGCTATCGCCTAATACCAAGATCAATAGAATTTTGGCAAGGAAGACCAAGCCGCCTTCATGACAGATTACTTTTCTGTAAAAAAGAGAATGAATGGTCAATAGACCGCTTAAGTCCCTGAGACGCCTCTTTTGATATTATCCAAAAGTATGGCCGTAGCTATGCCTGCGTTTAAGGACTCGGCTTTGCCAAAAGCAGGAATGGTCAATTTATCTGTTATTAGCGGAGCCAGCTCATTTGAGATTCCATGTGATTCTGAACCGATGACTAGAATCCCACTTTGATTGCTAAAATCAATGGAATGCACATTTTGACCTTCCAGAAAAGCACCAAAAACAGGTAGTTTTGCAGACTTCAAAAAGTCAGTCAAATCTGTATAGTAAGGCGTTATTCGGGCAAATGAACCCATAGTAGAGCTTATCACTTTAGGATTATAGAAGTCCACCGTTTGCTCTGAACATACTACTTTCCGAATTCCATACCAGTCGGCAGTACGGATGATAGTCCCCAAATTCCCCGGATCGTTTATCTGGTCAAGCACTAAAATCCACTCGCCTTTTTCAATTTGTGGTAAGGCGTTTTCCTTCATTTTAGCCACTAAAACCCCGAAATTATTAGACCTAAATGAGCTCACCTTCGCTATCTCCTGCTCTGAGCAAAGCACATGGTCAACCGAAGCGTCAATTAAGTCCACGGCCTTCTCCGTCAAAAAGACTTCTTCAATCTCAAAATCGGAGTCCAGCACCTCTAAAATTGACTTCTGGCCTTCCACTAAAAATACCCCATATTGATTGCGGTATTTTTTATTATGTAACGATTGAATGTATTTTTGCTTTTGTTTACTTAGGCCAACCACTTTTTTAAGCAGATTTACGTTAACAGAGAATAAAGCCCCTTATTTCGGTTCCGAAGGTATTGAAAACATTTTTTAATTACATAACACTGCTGGCTCTTTCAGCACTTTGCTTCTCATGCAGCCATCAGATACAGCTTCAGGAAAACGAATATCTACTGGCAGAGCAAGACTTTAACGGTAACCAATCTGTTCATAGTGAGGATTTGGCCGACCTCATTCCCTTAGATCAACGTCCTAACTCAAAACCCCTCAATCTTCCTTTTATACAATTTACACCTAGAGTGTGGATGTATAATTTTGGACTAAATACTTTTGACAGTACTTCGCAAGCTCAGAAACTTCTGGAAGCCCAACGTGCATTAAATCTTCTTCCCAGCGGGTACACTGGAATCACCAAAACGGAAAGAAAGAAAGACAAGCTGAAAAGAAAAACACTTCGCCTAGAAGAAAATTTAGCTCAGGAAAATGCCTGGATTTGGAGAAACATCGGCGAACCTCAGGCTATCTTAACCGGAGAGGAAATGGCCGAGACCGCCTCACGGATAGAACGTTACTTAAAAGACATCGGCTACAGAGATGCTGTAGTCAGCTACGATTTAGACTCCTTACTGACCACTGAAAAGTACAAGATTACCTATAATGTGAATGAGGGTATTGGTTACAGAATAGATACTGTAGAATATGCCATCAGAGATAAAAGTCTTGACAGCCTCATAAAGGCTCACGAAGACGAGCGATTGATTCGTTCAGGTGACTTGTTTGATATCAGAAAAGTCCGAGCTGAAAAGGCCAGAATTGAACTGTTAGCCAAAGACAATGGCTATTATAATTTCATCAGTCAATACATTCAGCATGAAGCTTTCAATGCCAGTTATGATGCAGAAGAGTTTCAAAGAACCAAACGAGGAAACCTGAGAATTATCGTAACCAACCCACCCAATGAGGAAAAACATAAAAGTTACGTGGTGAAGGAGATCACTTTCAAAGGTTTTGACCCGTATAATACAGATCTAAATATCACTACTGACACCACGGATATTAATGGTGTTGAGTATATCACATTAAATAATAGCCTTGATGAAAAACTTATTGATTATAAGGTCACTACAAGGCCAGGTGAACTTTATAACCTCAGTTCCATTTCTGAAACGCAGCGACAGATAAGTTTATTAAATCAGTTTTCTTTTGCCAGTTCACAGGTTTTCCCTCTGAATGATAGGGAAGTCAATCTTGAATATTTTGCACCGCAATTACCGAAGTACTCTTTTAGCACGGGCCCTGGCATTAATCACGTTTATAATAGTGGTTCCAGCTTTTTAGGCTTTGGGATTCCGGTTACCTTAACGGCCAGAAACCTAACTAAGAAGCTAGAGCTCTTTGAGGCCTCAGGAAGAATCTTTAGAGAAGGTCAACCTTCACCACTAGGCACCACCGATGTAAGTGGTAGCTGGGAGCTAGGTGGCAACCTGAGTGTCACCTACCCTAACATCTCTTTCTTTGGCAAAAACATTGAGAAGCTAAGATTGAAAAACCCAAGAACGCAATTCGGGGCTGGTATCAATTATTCAGAGCCTTTTTGGGGAAACAGACTCAATTTCCAGCTGAACTCCACGTATCGCTGGCAGCCGTCCAGATATACCACCATTATTTTGGCACCATTGGATGCCAACCTAATTAATACCAATTATAACCTGAATGATGAAGCCGGCCTTAGCTTCTATAATGAGTTACTTAATCAGGGGAGCCTTGGGAATAATATCAAAACTACGTTTGATCCGCAGTTTGTGAGTAGTATTAACGCCTCCTTTCTTTATAATGATCAAAACTTACAAGAACCTTACGGAAGCTCAAAATTCCTTCAGGTCAGCTTAGAGTCTGGTGGTACATTATTGAACCTCTTCGGAAATAAAAACCAAATAGGTTTCATAGAAAAAGCATTCCCTCTGCGAACTGACTTTAACTCACCAGATACGGTAAGACAATACTTTAGATACATCAAACTGAATGTAGATTACAGAAAATATGTCAATCTGGCTCCAAGTAGCAGTTTAGCGTATAGAATCAATGTGGGCGTGGCTAATCCCTACGGGAATGAGTCACTTCCGTATGTCAAAAACTTCTTTATAGGTGGTAGTAACTCCGTAAGAGCCTGGTCTCCAAGATCATTAGGTGTGGGCTCCGCCTACCCGGATACAGCCAGCGGGAATATTATCCCACAAGCCGGTGATATCCTTCTTCAAGGAAGTGTAGAAGTTCGAAAGAAAGTAGCTCGTTTCTTTGGTGATATTCAGCTAGCTGCCTTTGTGGATGCTGGCAATATTTGGAAATGGTATCAAATCAATACCGAGACTAAACTGAATAAGGCCAACTTTGATTTTAATAGATTCTACAAGGAGTTTGCCGTAGGAACCGGGTTCGGTGTCCGATATGACCTCTCCTATTTTCAATTCAGGTTTGACTGGGGAATTAAAGTGGTTGACCCCTCCCGAGATGAGGGTGACCGATTCGTCCTTGACGACTTCAATTTTAAACGGCAGGTACCAAATGGTGAAGGCTCTCTTGTCAATAATCCTTACCGTCTTAATTTTAACCTGGGAATAGGTTACCCATTCTAAATGAAAAAAGCCCTCCTGTAAACAGGAAGGCCAAATTTCTTGTGATCGGTCGCATTAAGAAACCCCTAATCTAATTTTAGGCTTTCTCAGATGCACCCTTTCTTCAGGCTTGAACTGTACAAACCATCTAAAAACTTCTTCTAATGATCTGGCCTGAAGCGAATAGTAAATAAACTGCCCCTTCTTTGTGGCTTTAATCAGATTAGCTTGCTTGAGTAAATCGAGATGATGAGAGATACTTGGTTTAGAGATGTTAAACTCATTGGCAATATCACCAGCTGACTTTTCACCCTGCTTTAAAAGCTCCATAATTGAGCGTCGGGTATCATCATTCAAGGCTTTGAATGTAGTAGTTATCATTTTAGGAAAGCTTATTAATTAGTTCAACAAATATCGAATTAGTAATTGAAATAAGCAAATCGACGAAAATAGCCCTTAGCTAAGGGTCTAAATACCCGTAATTAAGCCCAATAAATTCAGAGCAGATAACCTTTATCCCTATATTTGCAGCCGTTTGCTTTTCGGGGCTAATCAGGACAAACAGTTTAAGGAATAAATCCTGAGCCCATACATACTCAAATCTTTAGAAATGAAGGTCTTAAAATTTGGCGGCACATCCGTCGGAACGGTAGAAAGTATCAATCAGGTGATTGATATCATCCAGAAAAATGTAGCTGAAGGCCTGCAAATGGCTGTCGTGTTTTCTGCAATGGGTGGTGTCACCAATCGATTTATTGAAATCGGAAAAATGGCTGCCAAAGGTGATACAGAGTATACAGAACACCTTCTTTCTGTAGAGGAAAGACACTTTAACGCCGTTAGAAACCTCACTGGCGTAAAACAACAGAGTGCCTTGATTGCTCAGATAAAAGTAATTTTCAATGAGATTGAAGACCTTTTAAGAGGTATCTCATTGATCAAAGATATTTCGCCAAGAACCATGGACTTACTCCTGAGTTTTGGTGAGCGACTATCCACTACCATGATTTCTTTCACCCTCAATGAAAGAGGAACTAAAGCCACTTTTGTTGATGCCAGAGAAATCATAAGAACGGACAGTAATTTTAATAATGCCAATGTAGATTTTGAAGTTACCGACGCCAATATTCAAAAAATGGCGAATGAGAACGAAGGCGTACTGTGCGTAACGGGATTTGTGGCCACCGATGAATTCGGAGTGACCACTACGCTTGGTCGTGGTGGTTCAGACTACACGGCATCTATCATTGGTGCAGCTCTGAATGCTGAGACTATAGAAATATGGACAGATGTTAATGGCATGATGACTTCTGACCCAAGAAAGGTTAAGAAGGCATTTACGATTCCTGAGATCTCTTATGCTGAGGCAATGGAATTATCGCATTTTGGAGCAAAGGTAATTTACCCGCCTTCATTAACTCCTGCGTTTCAAAAGCAGATTCCGGTAAAGGTGCTGAATACATTCAATGCTGAGCATCCTGGTACTACCGTTTCTTCTCATAGTGGTAGCACGGCTTACTCTATCACAGGTATTTCTTCAATTGATGATATCTGTCTGGTAAACCTGCAGGGTAATGGTATGATTGGGGTGGCAGGGGTTTCTGCCAAACTGTTCAATCTTCTGGCAGCCAATCATATTTCTGTCATTTTAATCTCACAAGCTTCCTCAGAGCATTCGATTTGTTTTGCTATCAACCCTTCTGATGCAGAAAAGGTAAAGGAGATCATAGAAGAAGGATTTGCTGTTGAAATTGAGTCTGGTGATATTGACAAGGTAGTAGTTCAAGAGCAATTATCTATTCTAGCCGTAGTCGGTGAAGGTATGAAGTCCAGCTCTGGTACCTCCGGTAAGCTTTTCTCTGTTCTAGGCAGAAATGGTATCAACGTAGTGGCGATAGCCCAAGGCTCTTCTGAGCTAAATATTTCGATTGTCATTAGCAAAAAAGACATCACCAAGGCTTTAACGGCCATTCATGAGCGATTCTTTGAGGTCGACGGATTCACACTCAATGTATTTATTGTAGGCCCAACTGGACTGATTGGAAAGACTTTATTGAGTCAAATCAATAAACAATCACCATACCTGAAGGCTCATAACAATCTAAACATCAAAATTGCTGGTCTGGTGAACAGCAAAAATATGCTTATCAATGAAGAGGGCATAGAGCTGGGTGCGTGGAGAGAGGAGCTTGAGAAAGGTGAAAAGGCTAATCTGAGTGAGTTTATAGCTGATGTTAAAGAATTGAATATGGCGAACTCTGTCTTTATTGACAGTACTGCCAATAAGGATATTGTACAGCACTATAAGAGTATTCTTGAGAGCAATATTTCAATAATTACTCCGAATAAAGTAGCCAATAGTAGTACACAGGAAGCATATGATAAGCTGAAGGAAACCGCTAAACGTCATAACGTTCAATTCTTGTACGAAACGAACGTAGGTGCAGGTTTACCAATTATCAACACCTTACAAGGCCTGATTAATAGTGGTGATGAAATTCATCAAATAGAGGCCGTATTATCTGGAACTTTGGCTTATATCTTTAATAATTTTGAAGCTGGTCAAAACTTTGTGGATGTGGTGAAAGAAGCTAAAGCACAAGGCTTTACAGAACCAGACCCAAGAGAAGATTTGAGTGGCATGGATGTAGCCAGAAAAATCTTAATTCTAGCCCGTGAAACAGGCCTGAAACTAGAACCAGAAGAGGTAACAATTACACCATTGCTAAATGATGCCAGTGTGAATGCCACTTCAGTTGAAGATTTCTATGAGGAGCTTCAGAAAGACAACGGCAGATTTGAACAAATGATAACGGACGCCAAAGAAAAAGGTGAAGTACTGCGTTACATCGCTCGATTAAAAGATGGAAAAGCATCTATTGGCCTTACAGCCATTGGAAAGTCTCATCCATTCTATAATCTTGCCGGTTCTGAAAACATCATTTCATTTACTACGGAACGTTATAAAACGAATCCTTTGGTAGTTAAAGGACCAGGAGCCGGTGCTGAAGTAACCGCGATGGGCGTTTTTGCTGATATTATCAGCTTGAGTTCAATGTTAAAATAAGCAATCTCAAAATCTAACATCTTGGCTGATAGCATTAAAATATTCGCCCCTGCCACAGTAGCCAATGTCGCTTGTGGTTTTGACATCTTCGGTTTGGCAGTTGACAATCCCGGCGATGAAGTAGTGCTTAGCAAAAGAGAGGATGATCAAATCATCATCCAAGAGATTACAGGAGACGAAGGTAAACTAACCAAAGATCCGGAAAAAAACACAGTAACTGTACCGGTGTTGAGGTATTTAGAAAAGTTAGGTATCAAACAGGGTTTTGATGTCAGGCTTCATAAAAAGATGCCTCTAGGAAGTGGCCTTGGCAGTAGTTCAGCCAGTTCTGTAGCTGGAGTCTTTGCCGCCAACAAGCTTTTGGGTAATCCAATGGAAACCAAGGATTTGTTACCATTCAGTATGGAAGGCGAACGAGTAGCCTGTGGTGCCGCTCATGCGGATAATGTAGCCCCTGCCCTACTGGGTGGATTTGTGATTATCCGTAGTTATGATCCTCTGGATTTTGTTCAAATCAAAACTCCTTCTGAGCTTTACGTATCTATTGTACATCCTGATATTGAGGTCAATACCAAAGATGCTCGAATCATTTTACGTCAGGAAGCCATCCTCAAAAAGATTATCGCTCAGACAGGAAATGTTGCCGGCTTGGTAGTTGGTCTAATGACTGATAATTACCCACTAATTGGTCGTTCCATGACTGATTATTTAATAGAACCAAACCGTTCTATTTTGATTCCCTATTTCAATGAGGTGAAACAAACCGCCTTGAACCATGGAGCTTTAGGTGCTAGCATCTCGGGTGCCGGACCTTCTATTTTTGCGTTTAGCAAAGGCAAAGAAACTGCAGAGAAAGTAGGAGTAGAAATGAAGAAAGTATTTGCCAAAGGAGGTATTGAAACGAACCTTTTTGTTTCTGGCATCAATCAAAACGGCCCAAGAATCCTGGACTAATTCTTATTAATCCATTTCATTAATTGATTGGTCACAATTACCGAACCAGCCCCTATAACTGCACCTACCAAAGCATCTGAAGGATAATGTTCTCCAGAACGTACACGAGCATATGCAACAGCACTGGCATATGTGTAAGCAGGAACAGCTACATACCATTTTGGATAAGCAGATGTCAACGTAGTGGCTGCTGTGAACGCCACAGCTGCACTTCCTGATGGCATTGAATATCCATCTTTCGTCTGAACAGGACTGATTTCATTTAAGGTATGAAACGGTCTTTCCCTTTTTATTCCATTTTTCATCAAATAGCCAACACCGTAGGTCCCTAAGACAGCAATAGAACCATTTAAACCTTCCTTTTTTAAATCAGAGTTTTTAGAGATTAAGCCAGCAGTTAATAATGTTAGTGGTGTGGCTACTGCCACATAATCTGCAGATTGACTAAGACCCAAATTAAACTGATCCCATTTTGTATCTCTGCTTTGATTGATCTTAATGACTGTATTGGCATCAAAACCTTGAGAGAAAGAATTCAGTGCCAGGCAACAAAGACAAGTAATTAATAGATTACATAAAGCCCTCATCCTTCATGGCTTTTTTTAGTAGATCTTCTAGACCCGAAGAGGCTTCCATCAGAGGCAAACGTAAGCGAGAATGACTCAGACCTCTGATTTCACAAACTTTTTTAATACCTACAGGATTAGACTCTCTGTAAAGTAAGTCATCAAAAATCAAGAATCTTCGTTGAAGAGCTGCCGCCTTTTCAAAATCTCCGTTTAAAGCAGCCCATGTTAGATCATGAAAAGCTTTTGGGAATCCATTGGCGATCACAGAAATCACTCCTTGATAGCCTACAGAAATAAGAGGTGTCACGAGGTTATCATCTCCTGACAGTAATACAAAGTCTTTAGGCAGAACATTGGTCAATTCCATTGCCTTTTCTAATGAACTGGTAGCGTCCTTCAGAGCAATGATGTTCTCGTGCTTCGCCAAGGTGACAATGGAGTCTACTGAAAGTGAGGCCACCGTTCTTCCTGGAACGTCGTATAATATAACCGGAACTGGTGAAGCATCGGCAATTGCCTCAAAATGTGCTATCAGACCCGTCTGTGGAGGCTTATTATAGTATGGGCAAACACTTAAAATAGCATCTACCCCTTCAAAATCAGTATTCTTGATGTGCTCAATGACAGCAGCAGTATTATTCCCGCCAGCTCCGTAAACAATCGGCAATCCTTTAGGATTATTTGCTTTTACAAAAGCTAAAAGTTCCGCTTTCTCAGCTGCGGTAGTAGTAGCAGACTCACCGGTAGTACCATTTACCACTAGATAATCACAACCTTCATTTGAAACATATTCAATCAGAGATTTCAAGCTATTGAAATCAATTGAAAGATCTTCATGAAACGGTGTAATTAAAGCGGCTCCTACTCCTTTTAGTTTTGTACTCATTAGATTTCCTTAGTCATTGAAAACAGGCTGCAAAATACGTGAAAATATTGCACTATATGAAGTACATAGAGCATAAATGACTGAGCAAATTACGGCTACAAATCTCTTAGTTACATCCTCCTATCTGGGCTCTAAAAACTGTGTTTTCAGCCAAAAAACCTGGATTAAGTTCTACTTTCATTCCCGCGTCATATGTTACATCTCCACCAGTAATTTCATTTGTGGCCTCGATCAGCCCCGGGGCATTAGAATTGCTGGTTTGAAAAGTTTGTGTTCCTGAAGAAATATCGTCTGAGGTGGAAGAGAGAGTAAGCTGGTTTTGGCAGGGAGTGTTAGATTGAATAGTTATTGGCTTATAATTATTACTTAATTGGCCACAAATTGAAGAATTACTGAGTCCAGTCTGAAAATCTGTAAATGAAGTACCTATATAACTTGACAAATCAGAGCCACCAGGATACGAGTAATTATATACTCTATAGCTACCCGGAGGAAAAGTAGTAAGGTTAGGACTTCCTTGAAACGCTTGAATACTATTACTACTCATGTTTGCAACAAGGAAAGTTATCGCAAAAGAGGAAGATGGACTTGGTATTTCTGAATATACTGTCCCCCCGGAAATCGAAATATTAAAAGTGCCGAAGGAACCAGAGTTGAATCCATTAACCTTCAAAAAGTACTTTTGACCAGCGGTCAACGAATAGCTTAGAGAACTATTAGAATATACAAAAGCACCGTCATAGGTACCAGAGGATAATAGCCAGTTACCGCATGGATTAGTATTATCATATGAATCAGCGTATAGAGTCATATGAATCGAACTCAAACTACCACTTGATGTGAAAGTATAATTTGCTGAGCTTCCGGCTACAAAAGATAGTATTTCATATTCAGGAGAATTGCCAAAATAACCACAGGAATTACCACTGGTTTGATTCACCACGGTTAGATTAGTCTGGGGATCACTAGCATCAATAGTTCCATTTAAAGAGTTAATTACTTCTCCATTAACACCTAAGCTAAACGCCAAACTTGATGAACCCTCTGTTTCTGTCAAATTATTTGTTTCGGCTAAAGTTGATTCTTCAGCCGAACAGCTGCCATCAGATATTGTTATATTCGAATTATTGATGTCAAAGAAGATATTTCCAACAGACTCAATTTTGATTCTAACTTGAGAGGACGCTGTAGCAGGAACTGTGATTGATTGACTTCCATCATTCGGTGTATTGGCAACCAATGAAGTGAAATTAGCTCCATTATCATAGCTAATAAGAATGTTCACATTTGAACAATTCACAGGAGCCTGATCGGTGTTATTTACACTCCAGGTAATCGTTTTGGTTTCTCCCGGAAACCAAAGCGTAGAACCGTTTTGAGAGGTAATTTCAAATGGACCCGAGTCTGCTACTGTTATTTTTACATCATCCGTATTATAAGCTCCTCCTCCGCTTTGATTATCTCTTACAACTAAACGAAAGTCTATTTCTCGAGCTACAGCAGACAAAGCTTCACCTTCATTATTGGGTGGACTGTTTTCATTATTCAGAATATACTCAAGAGAAGGAAAAACTCTTTCACCCGTATTATTCTGCAGAGTTCTGAAAAGTGGAGCTGTAGTACTGTTGATGGCATTATAGCCTCCTACACCATTTATTGTCCCAAGTGCTCCCTGATCATTTGTCACTGGTTGATCATATTGATCCCAAGTGTATGTCAAACTAGCTGAAGGATCAGGATCCGTTCCTGAACCGTTCAACATAAATGGAGTACTTTTTGGTATCGTAAAGTCTGGCCTTGCATTTGCTGTAGGCACATTATTTGAACTCGCAACAGGAGTGATACAGGCTCCTGCAGATCCATTCATCGAGGTTGTTATTTGATATAAACTTCTTGCATGAAAGTAATCTACCTTTCCGCCGGTTAAATTATACTCCGAACCACAGATACCATTATACGACATGATTGTATTTCCACTTCCCGGCTCATAAGCAGCTGTGGCATCAAATTGTCCTGTACCAGGAGCACAATTATTACCGCTACCGTTAAACGTATGCCAAGCACTGAATTGATGGCCCATTTCATGGATAATAATACCAGTTACAAATGCGGCAGAGGCACCTCCGGCGGTTCCTTCAGAATATTGAGTCCATGCTCTTGACTTTTGAGAATCAATACAAGGTGTTGGACCTGCCTGTCCAGAGGCACTTATCGAACCTCCACTCAGTCCGGCATCATGATAATGAAAAGTGTGCCCTATGTCATAATTGGCATAAGGCATATAAGAAGGATCATTTAAAGTATTAGAAAATACATTTTGTGATTGAGTTGCACTTGAACCGCCAGTAGGGTTAAAAGGATCTGAACCAGCGTTCGTAAAAATGATATTATCATTCCCAGCAGCTAAGGTAAAAGTGGTTGATAACTCCAATTCATACCTGGCATTAATCAAAGTTAGGAAATCGTTAATTTTAGCATTTGCCCCGGCTATTGTCCCTCCGTTTTGCTGGGTAAATTCTCCTGTACAAGCAATAGCGATTCGGTAGTTTCTTAGACTGCTCCCAGAACTATTTTGAATGGCCTTTACTCTGCCGCCTCTTTCGTCATGAGAATCATGTTTTTCATTAAAACCACATTCAAAATCCCCTTTAACACCCCTTTTATCAAACAGGTAATATTTTTTATCATCGAACTTTTCGATGTAATAAAAAACTCCATCTTCAATAATTACAGCTGTTATTCCATTTGGAGTTATACTTAGCTTAATAGTGGCATCTCCATTCTCACTTTGACCAGAATACGACTTAAATTCAGGGTGTTCTTTGCTGTATTCTTTTGATAATACCGGAGTTTCTATCACTCTGTAAAGAGCCTGTTCGCCATTTGAGTTTACGAATGAAAGTGCTGTTCCAACTGATCTGATATCAGGTCTTGATTGATCAGAATAGGCTACGACTGTTGAGCTGAGCGATGATTTCAGCGAGCCTTCATTCACTGTAATTTCTTTTCTTTCGGAGAGCTCATTTAACTGTCCCCAAACTGTGTAATTAAAAAGTATTGAGGACAAAATGAACAAGAAAATTCTTTTCATGGTAATTTCAATAGGCTATCAAATTAAATAAAGTCTTTTACTTTACCTTAAATATTTATCTAGCGGCTAGCCTACCAATGCCTCAAACTCCTCCTCTGAAATCATCTGAACACCAAGCTTTTCTGCCTTCGCCAATTTAGATGGGCCGGCAGATTCTCCTACAATGAGATAACTCAATTTTTTGGATAAACTCTTCACAAACTTCCCTCCATTAGCAGCAATTTTCTGCTCCAGCTCTTCCCTGCTGTAATTCTTAAAGGTACCTGTGTAGAGCAATGTCAAGCCTTCAAGGGCATTACCCTCAACTTCCTTTACAGTATTCTGAGACTCGAGTTGTAAGCCCGCCAAAGAAAGTTTTTCGAGAAGTCTTAGGTTATCTTCATCTTTGAAGAATTCAATAATGCTTTGAGCAACTTTCTCACCCACATCTGGCACCTCAATTAACTCATCGAATGAAGCAGCTTTGAGTTTCTCCAAACTCCCAAAATAGTCTGCTAGTTTTTCGCCTGTTGTTTGACCTACAAATCGAATTCCCAAACCAAATAAGACTTTTGCAAAAGACTGTGATTTTGAAGCTTCTATCCCTTTTAATATATTTTCTACCGTCTTTTCTTTGAAAGACACTTTCCTTGACTTACCCGTAAGTTCATCAATATGGACTTTCTCAAGACCCAATAGATGATCAAATGTTAAGCTATATAGGTCTCCGGCATCATGTATTAACTGGTTTTCTATCAACAACTCAATCTTCCCTTCTCCGAGACTATCAATATCCAGTGCCTTACGCTGAATAAAGTGTTCTATTCTTCCTTTAATCTGAGGCGGACAACCCTTTTCATTCGGGCATAACCAAGCCGCTTCGCCTTCATTTCTTATTAAAGCAGTATTACATGCCGGGCAATTGGAAATAAACTTAACCGGCTCTCTAAAAATCTCCTCTGAAAATTTAGAATCATCTACTTTAGTTATTTTGGGAATGATTTCTCCAGCCTTCTCCACAAACACATAATCTCCCTTAGCCAGTCCCAAACGTTCTATTTCATCAGCATTATGTAGTGTGGCTCTTCGTACTGTAGTCATGGAAAGCACTACGGGTTCCAGTTCAGCTACAGGAGTAACAGCACCTGTACGCCCGACCTGATAGGTAACATCAAGCAGTTTGGTTGATTTTGACTCCGCTTTGTATTTATAAGCTATAGCCCATCTGGGACTTTTTGCAGTATAACCGAGTTCTTCCCTTTGGGCGTAATCATTCACTTTGATCACTATACCGTCGGTGGCACAAGGTAAATCATGTCTTTTATCAGACCATTCATTGATATACTCAATGGCCTCCTGAATCGTCGCCACTTTTCTCCAAGAATCTGAGACGTTATAACCAGCAGACTTTAAAGCAATTAGACTTTCTTCATGAGTTTTAAAATCATCATTATCGCTAAGATACTGATAGACATAACAATCAAGATCTCTGGAAGCTACCACAGATGAATCCTGCATTTTAAATGTACCTGCAGCTGAGTTTCTAGGATTAGCGAGAGGTTCCTTACCATCGGCCACCAGATCTTCATTAATTCTTTCAAAAACTTTATTAGGCATAAAGCCCTCACCACGAATCTCAAAAGATTCTCCCAAACCAAGTTCCTGTGCTTTTGTTGGAGTTTTTAAGGGAAGACTTTTTAATGTTTTAACATTGGCGGTGATATCATCCCCTTGTGTTCCATCGCCTCTGGTAACGGCTCTTCTCAAATACCCATCTTCATAGGTCATTGAAAGAGATATACCGTCAAATTTAATTTCACAGATATATTCATATGGTCTATCTGCCAATACTTTCTGAATTCGTTCATCCCAGTCTAACAGCTCCTGCTCATTATAGGTATTTGACAGCGAAAGCATAGGGTATTTATGAACAACCGTTGGGAACTCCTTAGTAATGGTACCTCCCACACGATGCGTAGGTGAATCTTCTCGCTTGAGTTCAGGAAACTGACTTTCTAGCTGCTCCAGTTCTTGAAGTAAAGCATCAAATTCTTGATCAGAAATTTCAGAAATAGCATTTTGATAATATTGCTCGTTATAATGATTTAGTTTATCAGTGAGCTTATTGATGCGTTCGGCAGGGGTCATATCCAATAGTTTTGTCAAAACTATTGAGAGCTACTATTATTTGCAAAAACTCAGTAAAATAAAGAAGCTGCCTCTGATTAAATTCTGAGACAGCCCATTTTTTTTATACTTAAACTCTAATTCAACAATTTACCCATTAATCACAGTAAGTATTAGACTTTACCCGAACTTTTCCTGATGAGGGATAAAGGTGAGTACCCGTTCCTAAACGGACTTCTTTAGATTGAATATAGACTTCGGCATTGCCGCTAACATTCAATCCTGTATTCGAAAAAGTAGTGATATGGAGTTCATCTCTTGCACTAAGAACATGTTCTCCTGTACTATAATTTAAAGTTGAATTACTGAAAGGTGGCATATATACGATATCCTGATTAACAAGAGGAGTTAAACTGGCATTGGTAATTAGAAAACTTCTCATTCTGGCTCCCTGACCATTAGTAAATATGGTTCTGCAAGCTCTGTTTCCATATCCCATGATGTTGTTGGTAGCAGGGCTAAATAAAACCCCGCAATTGTCAAATCCCCCTCCTGTATAATTACAAGAAGGATCTTGACTTCCATTGTCATCAGCAGGGGTATCACAAAGTACATCACCATTGGTAGTACAGTTATAACAAGCATTGCCAGAGTCTCTGGTAACATTTTCAAAATTCGTTTCACCCCAATTCTCAAAAGTATGATACAAACCAAAACAATGGCCTGCTTCATGTGCAAGAGTAGAAGTATTAGTTAAACTTGCAATATTGTTCCCCACCATACTCAAGTAAGTATTAGGGATTGCATAGGCTGTACCGTTTAATGTTCCAATTGTACCATTCGATCGAGTAAACTCTAAAACATCGTGAATAAAGATATTCAAACAATTGTCTACCAAATAAGGGTTGAGCTCACTTTCCTCACTTGTCCTATTATGGTCGTTTAAATCAGAATTATCAACCTGTTTGATTCCAATGAGCATAAAACAAATACTTTGAGCATCATACTGATTTACCATATTCTGAAATTGCCTTAAAATATCTTCGTCTGATGCAGCCCTGTTACTTCCATCGTCATTAGCGAAAACAGTAACAAAAACACGTACACAATACGGAGTATTTATTGCCATTATTGTATTAATACTATCCTGTGTGTGTTTGTCAAAAATGATTGGAGCCTCACCGGGATAAGTATCACACTCTTCCTGGCCGTAAGCTGAAGTAATTCCTAAAATCAAAACACAAAGAGCGAATAACTTTTTCATCTTTTTGAAGTTTCTTTGCGTGATTTCAATTCATTTATTTCTTTTTGCTGCTGTATGGTATAAAGGGTGAGTTCCTCTATTTTAGACATCATTGCAGTCATCAACTCAGCTACTTTTGCACCGTTTTGCTGAATATCCTTTGCGGAAGGAATATTAGCCAAATGCCCTTCTTTATCAATAAATTCCTCGACTTCTTCTAGCGTTGCTAATTGATAATCTGGTAGGAAAACGTAGTCTGCCCAGCCAGTTTCTACTATGACCTCTTCAGCTCTTAAAACTCCTTTGACGTCTAATTTATTATCGGGACTGGTAGTTCCTATACCGACATTACCATTAGATTTAACATAGAATAAAGGGCTACCTACTGAGCTAGAAGCCCCCAAATACTCCAACCTGAAATAATCATTATCTGCTGAGGAAAAATCAGTATCACTCTGAAGAATCCATCTTCTATCGTTCTCAACAGAGCCAAAGTTTATTCTTGCTTCTCCATCGGTAGCATTATTAATTAAATTTAAATGTGGGCTGCTGTCAGATCCATCATGACTGACATGCATACGACCAGTCGGTGAAGTTGCATTTACGCCCACATGACCGTCGCCCCTAATAGTCAGAATATCTCCATAATCAGAGTTATAAAAATTTAATCTATCATCAGACGCAGTAGCTCCATTAGATAATGCGGCGACATCCCAAAATCTTGGGCTTCTATGATAGGTGGATGTGGAGATAGGATAACCTGAACTCGTGGACCAGGAATTCCGAAATCGAAGTCTGGCGTAATCATTAGCATCATATTCATCCAGAATTAATTGTGGCCCATTTTCGCCTGTGTCATTTTCTAAATTTGAATTATGCCTGATCGTGAGCTTTCCATCATTATAAAAGACTGGACTTGTAAGCAGTAATGGGAAAAACGCTGTCCCAATCCCAATATTATATGTAGAACTTGATGAAGAGTTAAGGAAATTAAGATTATACGCTGAGGGACCTATTCCAAAACTCTTATCGTTAGAAGTTATTCTCAGAGGGGAAAACCCATTGGCCGGAAGAGTTTCAATTTGAGCATTTGCTAAGAATGGTAAAAAAACTAATAACCATTGAAATCTTTTCATCT
Source organism: Jiulongibacter sp. NS-SX5 (assembly GCF_052828545.1). The sequence goes on along the minus strand of NZ_CM128248.1, from coordinate 229,943 downwards.
TATTTAATTTTTTAATTAATCATGATTTTAGTTTCAATTTAATCTGTCCATTTATTTAGAAATGAGGGTTTTTATCCAATGGCAAAATGTTCTATTTTATGGAAATATTCAGCCCTTCGTTATGAATATAATCTATCAAAGCTTTACCCTTTCTCCTTGATAAAGGGAGACGTCTTTGAGAAATCATGACGGCATAGAGTTTGCCATCTTTTTGCTCTATTCTTTGCAATCTTTGCAGATTTAACAAAAGACCTTTTCTGGCCACAAAGAAATGACCTTCATCTAGTAGGTAATCAGTAAATTTTCGAAGAGTGAATGAGCTTAGAATTTGTTTCCCATTCTTATTGATAATGATGCTGTAGTTTCCATCCCCTTCGATATAGGAGATTTCTTCAGCTGAAAGGAAACTCTTGCCATAATTCATTTTAAGGCAGAATTTCCCTTCACCATTGGTGAAAGTTTTCATGGAGTAGGTGGTGTTAAAGTAAATGGCTATTGAAATGTTTGGCAGCTTTACTGCCGAAAGGTCTGTCTACGCAAATACTCGCATCATTTCGGAGGTTCGTCTTCTACTGACCTTAAACTTCTCTCCATTTTTTAGAATAACATAAACCCCTTCTGATGTACTATCAATCCCTCTGACAAAATGCTTATTTACCATCAGGCCTTTTCTTGGAACCACAAAAGTATCTGTTTCCTCCAGCTGCTCACGGTAATGCTTAAGTGTAAAAGCTGTCAAGAACTGCTTGTCTTCTGCTAAATGAATTTTAGTATAGTTGCCAAACTCACTTTTTAGGTAATGGATGTGTTCATACGCCACTCGTCTTTTACCATAATCAAATGTGAAGGTTCTGGCTGTTGATGTAGAAGTTTTCATGGCTATAAGGTTTAATGTTTGTCAAAGTTCACAACTTATATTTTTACTTTTTAGAGCATAAATTCGGTGTTTTCATGGCTATAATTACTTAAACACCTATTGAACCCTGCTTTTAATGCAGAACTCATAACAAACATATAAAGGGATAATACGCCAAACCGGCGAATTGTGTGGTTGGTATGTTTTTCTGTGTAAATGGAGAATTTTATATCTTTTTTAGAAATACAGCCTTTCGGAAATATTGAAAGAAGCTGTTTCCACATAATTTATTTGGAAGACATTATTTAAAAAGAATAGAGATTTGTAGAACTGGAAAGAAATGAGATGTTCATAATGCTACTCTAAAGCCTGATTATTTCTAGTTTTGCAAAAAATAACGAAAATACATGCCTTTAATCTCCCCTTCCCTTTTAGCATCTGACTTTGCCAACCTCCAACGAGACATTGAAATGGTTAATGACTCTTCTGCAGACTGGTTCCATATAGATGTTATGGATGGGGTATTTGTACCCAACATTTCTTTCGGAATGCCCGTAATAGCCGCGATTGCAAAGCACGCTAAAAAGCCTCTGGATGTGCATTTAATGATTGTTCAGCCCGAAAGGTACATTGAAGAATTTGCCAAATTAGGAGCTGAGATCATAACAGTACATTATGAAGCCAGCACCCATATGCACCGCACTTTGGCTCAAATAAAAGAGGCCGGCTGTAAGGCTGGTGTTGTTCTTAACCCATCCACACCGGTATCTGTGCTTGAAGATATTCTTTGTGAATGTCATATGGTGTTATTAATGTCTGTTAACCCTGGATATGGCGGGCAGAAATTTATTCCACAAACTATCAGGAAGGTAGAAAAGCTAAAAGCAATGATTACTGAGCAAAATCTAGACACACTTATTGAAATAGATGGCGGTGTCAATGACAAAACCGGGAAGCAATTGGTAGATGCTGGTGCCGATGTATTGGTAGCCGGTAGCTATGTTTTTGGAGCAAAAGACCCTAAAGAAACTATTAAAGGCCTAAAGAGCCTGTAGAAAGAGCTTCTGAGTCGAACTCTTAACCTTTGACTCTGTCTTTGTTTTCACTTACAAAGGCCGCCCAACCTTTTTTGGAGCTATTGTTCCCTGTCAATGCTTTGGTTTTACCATGCATATAATGGCATACAGCTACTCCTAAGGCGTCTGTGGCATCGTTAAATTTACCATCTAGGGTTTGATTAAAGAGCCTTTCCAGCATGAAGGCTACTTGCTCCTTGCTGGCATTTCCATTACCTGTGACACTTTGTTTGACTTTTTTGGGCAAATATTCTACAATCGGAACCTCTCTAGCCAAGGCTGCCGCCATAGCAACTCCTTGTGCCCTACCCAGTTTCAGCATAGACTGCACGTTTTTAGCATAAAACGGAGCCTCAATTGCCATTTCATCAGGCAGAAACTCTTCAATTATTCCACTGATCCTCTCATAGATTCTTTTCAATTTTAGTTCATGAGAACTCAGTTTTTCGAGACGAAGAACACCATACTGAATAATCCTCAACTGATTTCCGGTTACACCTATTAATCCATATCCCATAATTCTGGTACCAGGATCTATGCCAAGGATAATTTTTTCGGTCTTTGTCATGAATCATAAAGGTAATGCTTTTTAAAAAGAGACATCACGGGCATATTCTTTAAATTTGACAAACCAATAGTTAGCCATTGTACACCGCTACATTCATATTACTTTCAGTTTACGCCTTTTTCTGCTTCGTGCTAGTTCTGGTTTGGCTATTTTGGCGACAGCCCAAGACGGCTACTTCGATAGGTAAGCGAAGAAAACTAAGTGTTATCATTCCTGTAAGAAATGAAGAAAATAATATAGGTTCTCTCCTCCTTGACCTGAACCAACAAAGTATTGACAACCATGATTTTGAGGTTATTATTGCCGATGATGATAGTGATGATCAGACGGTTGATATGATTGAAGAATTAAGAGAAAAATTGAAATTTAAGCTTACTGTCAATCGCTTACCTCCTCGCCCACAAAACCTTTCTCCTAAAAAAAGGGCGATTACAGAATCCATGAAGCTAACAGGTGGAGAAATTATAGTTTGTACAGATGGCGATTGCAGAGTAAAAAAAGACTGGCTTAAGAGCATTTCAGACTATTTTGAGAAAGAAAATCCTGTTTTTTTGAGCAGTCCGGTATTTTTCCTGGATCCTGAATCAAAAGACTCTCTTTTCAGTAAACTTTGGGTCAGACTACAGCAAATTGAATTTGCAAGCCTTATTGTTTCAGGTGCTGTTTCTATGAAAATGCGAGTACCAAATATGTGTAGCGGTGCCAATATTGCCTATTTAAAATCTGCCTTTCATAAAGTGAATGGTTTTGAAGGGAATGAGCATATCGCAAGCGGAGATGACGAATTTCTAATGCACAAGATGGCATCACATTTTAAAGATCGGGTTCATTATCTTAAAAGCTTTCACGCTTTGGTAGAAACCGGTGCTTTAGGCAACTTGAAAAGCTTTTACCATCAACGAAAACGCTGGGCTGGCAAATGGTCTCATTATAAGTCTTTGTCACCAAAATTGATGGCTCTTTTCATTTTTCTATCTAATGCTGCATTGATTTATGCTTTTGTAGTTTCAGATTGGAGATTAATTGTGCTTAAACTCTTTCCGGAGTTTCTGTTTCTATTGGTTGCACTCTCATTTTTCAAGTCTTTCAGAAGTATTATCCTAGTTCCATTTTTACAAATTATTTACCCGTTCTATGTCGTTCTATTTGGTTTGAGCTCTTTTGATAAAAAGAGTTACTCCTGGAAAAACAGAAAACTAAAATGACACCTTTCAGAACACCCAAAGTATTACAGTGGCTCTACCCTACTCTTCAATGGCAAAAAGGTCGAAAAGTCTATCTAACATTTGATGATGGGCCTGTTCCCGAGGTTACAGAGTTTGTCTTAGAAACACTTGCTAAGTTTGATATTAAGGCTACTTTCTTCTGTATAGGAGACAATGTCAAAAAACATCCGGAAGTATTTCAAAAAGTTCTCCAAGCAGGCCATAGCATTGGAAATCATACGATGCACCATTTGTACGGCTGGCAGACGAAAACACAAGATTACCTTGAGGACATAGCAAAATGTGAAGAACAGTTAAAGCCACATCTACAGAGCAAAAAACTCTTCAGACCTCCTTATGGACGAATAAAGCGAGCAGCAATAAAGAAGTTAAAAGAAGAATACGAAATCATTATGTGGACCACCTTGAGTCAGGACTATGATCAGCGTATAAGTCCAACGAAATGTCTCAAGGAAACGATAAAGGCAACAAAGCCCGGCTCCATCGTTGTTTTTCATGACAGCCAAAAGGCTTTCAAAAATCTTCAATATGTGTTACCTCGTTATTTGGAGGAATTGAAAGGTCAGTTTGAATTTGATAAACTATAATTTATCAATCTAAAAATCATATTATTTCTCCTTTTTGTTAAATTTGAGTTACTCAAAATCGATAAAATGGAATCAATTATCAGCTATTTTGAGACGATACCTTCGTCTCACAGAAGTTTGATTTTAGTAGGAGGTATTACCTTCTTTTGGCTTGTTGAAAGTGCGGTACCCCTTTTCAATTTCAAATACAAAAAATGGAGTCATGCCGCCATTAATATCTTTTTTACGTTAACCACTATTATTATCAATTTTGCCTTGGCGTTTATCCTCCTAAAAACCGCCGACTGGACTGTGGACAACGATTTTGGTTTATTACAGTGGCTACCAGAAATGCCATTATGGTTATACACCCTCGTTGGACTTATTTTTCTAGACCTTATTGGGGCTTACTTTGTTCACTGGGCTGAGCATAAAGTGAAATGGATGTGGAGATTCCATTTGATTCATCATACAGATACGTGGGTAGATACTACTTCAGCCAATAGACACCATCCAGGAGAAAGTATTTTCCGTTTTATTTTTACCACAGCCGGTGTTTTACTGGTGGGTAGCCCTATGTGGTTGGTTTTTATGTATCAAAGTATCTCGGTGCTTCTTTCTCAATTTAACCATGCCAATATTTCTTTACCAAGGTGGCTTGATACGGCGATCAGTTATTTGATTATATCACCTGACATGCACAAGGTCCATCATCATTATGTTCTGCCTTATACCAACTCTAATTATGGCAATATCTTTTCTATCTGGGATCGCCTCTTTGGTACTTATATGAATATGGACCCTGACAAAATTGTCTATGGCATAGACACTCATATGGAAGATCATGAGCATAATAAAGTCAAAAATCTTCTTAAAATTCCTTTTCAACCCTACCGTGAACCCACTGAAGAAAGTTTAAAAGGAATGGCCAATTAAAGGGAATAAGAAGTAGGATCCTTGAGCCAACTGGCTACCTTTCTTTCCCAGAGCAACTGTGCGGTGGAATTTGTACTATGGCCTGTTTCCAAATCATATTCCTTTTGTAGGCGATTCATTTCCCTGAAACTTTCCAGGTATTGATATTGAATCATACTGCTTAAATCATCAACAGTGTAAGCCTCAATTTTCCTGAGTTTAGAGATAAGGTCATTCATAATGACCATGGTAATGTCAAAATGCAACTGTTCATGTCTGAGAGCAGATTCACTCCTGCTACCACTTTTGACCCAACTTTGACTCGGAACCATAAACACCTTGGGTCTGATATTGGCCACCAACTTTCTATCCTTTATGGTCAATCCTGTTTCGATAGCTATGCTCGGAAAAATGGCAGCAGCAAACTTTGTAATAGGTGGCGGTGAGCCCTTAAAATCCGACCAATTCACCTTTCTTGAAAAGTAATGCACAGTATCTCCGCGATTTACAGTCTGAAACTTTCCAAGATTGACAAGGCTACCAGTATTAAAAGCCTCAAGTCTGTTTAAATTCTGGTCAATATAACTGTGCGTATATTTCATTGCCGCTTCCCACATTTGCCTCAGAAGAGGCTCATAGGCTTCTGAGTGGGCTGTTCCCGGCGACCTATTATACCGATTTGTACTTCCGGGACTACAGAGTTCTAAAGTGTCATTTTGGTGCAATGCAAAGACCTTTAAACGCATTTGGGCAAAGCCATCAATCAAACCATTATTCCCTTTCTTTTCTTCAAAACTTAACTTTAAAATCTCTATGTAGAGCGGCGTACCAGAATAATTTTGTGATAGGCTCTGAAGGTTATTTAAGAAGGCTCTTTCTGTACCAGAATTAAGTGTCAAATCAGTTTTTGACATGTTTCTGAGGTAAACCTTTCCTAAAAAATAAGGGGACTCACGGGTATCTCGTATACTTTTTACATATGAATTTAAAGCCCCAAAATCATAGGACGATTTTTGCAAAGTAAGATTTACTTGTGCCGAAAGTGAAAACGAAATAAGAGTCAAAAATAGAAACTTCATGAAGTGTAGTCTGCTTCAGTTTGAATAACGCAAACACGGGTTAAACTGTTTTATAACATCAATTTAAGCTGAGATATTTCTGAAATTACTGCGAAAAATGTAACATAATTCTGAGTTTTACGTCTGTATTAAGAGAAAACAGAACTCTTTTCAATTCCAAAGTAGCCGCTAAAAGGAAAATGTTCAAAAAGGTCTTCATCTTGCTTCTTTTTGCCTATTCGGCAATCTCACAGGAAGTGCTGTGGGCAGATAAGGTTATAGAAGTATCTTCTGAACAAACAGACCAGTATTACAGTCCAAAAAACAGGGGAATTCAGATTCTAGGTACTCCAAGCATTTACCCTCAAATGACTGCAACCCCTTGTGCATGGCAGCCAAATGGATCAGACTTTGGGGAAGATTATATCAAAGTTGGTTTTGAGAAAGCTATTAAAGTAAAGCAGATTGCACTCATAGAAAACTGGAACCCTGGTGCAGTAGCCCGTATTTTTGGGTATGACGCCAATAATCTTGAATACTTGCTTTACCAAAGCAATGGCAATACTCCTAATGCAAGAAAAAGGTTTTGGAGAATCTACCCCGAATCTACTCCAGACATTGAGCTAAATGCCATTAAACTGGTCATTAACCACAGACTGACAAAGGGTATAAAGCAATACGATGCTATAGCCATTTCTGATTCAGACCAACCTATTGAATTTGATATCAATCTGGCTGAGGATATTCCAAAAGGACTAAAAAAGAAGAATCTCGGCAATATTGTCAACTCTGAATTTGGAGAGGTAGCCCCTATTATTACTCCTGATGGTCAAACACTATATTTCACCCGTCTAGATCACCCCGGCAATGTTCAACGTCCTAAAAATGACGAAAGACCGGTTGGGCAGGATATCTGGTACTCAGAATTGAATGAAATGGGTCTATGGAATATGCCTCTTAACATGGGCGAGCCCATCAATAATGAATTTGATAATGCCGCAGCCACCGCACCGGCCAATGGAAAAACACTTTACATTTTAAATGTATACCATCCCAGCGGTAAAATGTTAAAGGGCTTGTCAAAAACGGTTTATGACGGTAATAATTGGAGTATTCCAGAGAAAGTGGAAATCAAGAATTTTCAGGCCTTAGGAGAAGTAGATCCTTACACCAATGTAGTAAAAATAAGCACGGAGTATACGATAAGCCATGATGAGTCAGTGCTAGTGATGGGCCTCCAACGTAGCCAAACCTTTGGAGGTAAAGACCTTTATGTCAGCTTCAAACAAGAGGATGGCAGTTATTCTCTCCCTAAAAATATGGGACAGGTCATCAATACGGCAGATAATGAGGGTTCTCCTTTTTTATCGGCAGATATGAAAACATTATACTTCAACAGTAACGGCCACCCGGGTTATGGTGATGCAGATATTTATGTCACCAGAAGACTAGACGATACCTGGACCAACTGGACTGAGCCTCTCAATCTTGGCCCTCAAATTAACTCTGATAAGTGGGATGGTTATTTCTCTATTCCTGCTTCAGGTGATTTTGCTTACCTGAGTTCTAAAGATCACTCAATAGGAGGTGAAGATATTTTCAAAATAGAGCTTTTTGACGAAATCAAACCAGACCCAATGGTCATAATGAATGGTCAGATTACTGATGCATCAAATTCTGAAGGTATTTATGCTCCTATCAGCTTTGTACCCAGAATTGATTCTATTCAGGGGCCAAAAATCGAATTACAAATAAATCGTCAGACCGGAGAATATACAGCTATGATTCCTGCCGGTAATATATATGACATCAGCCTTGAGAAAAGTGGCTTTATCGGAATTAATGACTCTTTAAATCTCCTGGACACGAAGGACTTTAAGGAAATCCAGAAAAACTTTGAGCTTATTCCCCTGAGAGAAGGCTATAACATGATTTTAAAGAATGTGGCTTTTGAACAGGGTAAATTCGACCTTACACCTAGCTCTTTTGACGCCCTAGAAAAAATCACATCTATAATGAGAGAATATCCTACAATGAGCATACTCCTTGAGGGATACACAGATAATCAGGGAGATTTTACACTGAATGTTCAATTGGCTGAAAACAGAGTGAATGCCGTTAAAAACTATCTGGTTGAAAAAGGTAAAATCAATGCCGATAGAATTGAAACCAAAGCCTGGGGCCCCTTAAAACCAATCTCAAGCAATGCCACACCCGAACTAAGAGAGAAAAACCGAAGGGTAGAGTTTACCATTCTTAAAATGTAGTTAATTTTGAGGCTGATAGCTGGCCAGAAAACAAAACAGAATGTTTCTCGACCGAAAAGAAAACCAACATTTATCCTTACTGTTTCTAGTCCTATTAGGCTTCCTCCTACGCGTTTATGGTATTGACCAATTTGGTTTAGCAGGTGATGAAAAGTACAGTCTCTTTGTAAGTCAATTTACGTCATACCAAGGTAATAATCAGAAAGATTCTGTCAGGAAACCAGGTAATGAAGTATTTACTGCAAAAGAGTTTTGGTCTTCTAAAAATACAAATGATTTTTACGACGCCATAGCAAGAGTTGACACGGGCAATGGAGCATTTTTCACATACCTACTTCACTGGTGGACTAAGCTCTTTGGCGTATCAGATATGTCTTTGAGAATGCTCCCTTTATTGTTTACCCTTGGGATCATTCCACTGATTTTTAGGTTTGTAAAAGAACACTTCCATGATCCAAAACTAGCCATTACCGTATCTGCTCTTGCGAGTTTTTCACCCTTTTTAGTATCATATGCACAGGTAGCCAGAAACTATGGTGTATTATTTTTCTTTGCCCTGCTTTCTACTCATTGGTTCTTACAGTTATTAAAGTCTGAGTTTAGAAGTAAAAAATGGTGGTTGTATGTGATAGCGTATGGTGTCTCGGCAGCCATTTGCGAGCTGAATCATCTCTCTACTATCTCACTTTTCTTCATACATTTTATTTATTTGATCATCTATTACAGGAAATGGTCACATTTCTTGGCCTACTCAATGGCTATGATCATTCCGTTTGCCTCAGTACTCTGGTGGTTAACATCTGAAGGAGGAGCCTATATATTTGAATATGTAAGTAATTCTGTACATGTATATAATGAGAAGGCCAGTGCCGCACCTTACGAATACCTTTCAAAAACCAGTTTCTCTACGGTAGTACTACAAATAAGACATGTTATTTCTTCAATGTTTATTCAAATAGACGGCTTCTATGATCATGTAGAAGGTAAGAAGTTAGGCTTGGCAGCTTTTTCAGTGTTGATGGCTAATTTCATTATTTGGAGAACTTCTTTAAAAACAAAGCTTAAGCATTTGATTGGCTTCATCTCATTAATTGTCCTCGTAATTTTAAGCAAAGGAGAGCAGCTATTTCTACCTGTTTTTGTTTTAAACACAGGGTTGACCTTTATAGGGATCCGTTCTTTGTTTAAAGAATACAAGAACAAAAGCCTTCTGGTTTTTATTGTTTTGCTATCTTCAATTCCTATTTTCTTTCTGGCACTTTATGCCATACAGGACGATAATACTTTTAGAGTCATAACCAGATATGCGGGTTTTGGATATACTTTTTGCCTGGTCCTGACTGCCTTGATCTATCATAATCTGCTTCTACAAAAAACTGAATGGCGACCATGGGTTTGGTTTGGCATCATTGCTCAGTTCATACAGATAGGTTTTCTTCTAACGGAAGTATATTCTGACACTCAACCAAGGTACTTTTCTGATTACCCGGTACCTAGAGAAAAGAACCCTTACACCCTCATTGCGAATAAGGTTTTAGAGAATGCGTCTGAAGGAGACACCTTAATTCATCCGTCAGATTCATTTTACATGGAAAATGACATCAAAATACCAAGTGTAATTGATGCTCAATTAGTTAACTTCTATTTGCCAAAAGATCACACTTTACCTCAGCGAATTGATTTCGATGAGAGAAACAAAGTCTTGCTTCAAAAAAAGGATGGAAGTCGCATAGAACTCTTTGATTTCAAAGGAGATAAATACAGATATTAATGCCTGATAAGTCTAAAAATATTGCCTTCTATCTCCTGATATCATTACTTGTATTGGGTTCCTTCTGGTTTATTCACCTCTACGGGGTAGATGTACCGCACTGGGATGATCACGCAGTAAGAAACTATGTTAGTAATTTTAGTTGGTCAGACTTTTTAGACCTGATTAGTTTTCATAATGAACATAGAATCGGGGTTACTCGATTTTTCGCCCTGATAGTGGATTTTTTTGAGGGTAGACTAAATTATAAAGCCCTCATGTACATAGGCCAGTTTGCCCTTGTCGGTGTACTCGGTTTATATGTGTACATCAAAGAAAAATTTGACATTTCGTCTCTACTACTTTTTTTGATTGCCTTGGCAATTTTCAATTTGAGCACTTTTGAAAATAGCCTTTGGGGAATGGCGGGTTTACAAAACCACTGGGTTTTATTCCTGACGCCTTTGGCATTGGTTCTAATAATCAAAAGTCAGCTTGAAGAAGATGAAAAGCAACTCTGGTTTTATGGAGCTCTAATGACTTCAACTTTGGCCATACTTTCTTCTGCAAATGGCATTTTGGTAGCACCCATTGGCGTTTTACTGTTATTTTTTATTGGTAACCGAAAACCATTACTGATCTGGAGCTTGGTTCAGATAGTTTTGGTGACTCTATACTTTATAGGTTTTCAGAGCTTTGGGATGAGTCAAAGACCTCATTTAGAAGACTTTTTCCTAAACCTTTTTGCCCTTGCAGGCTCTTTTGCTACTCCAGTAATGAACATTGAAGCACCGATGGGCTTTACCCAGGTGGCTGGACTTATCAACATCCTTTTGGCTTTACTCTTATTTTTTAGGCTGTTGTTCAAAAAACACAATCAACATCAATTCCTCTTATACATAGCACTTACAAGCTTTTATATTGGAACGATGGTACTAATTTCGGTGAGTAGAAGTGATTATGAAAGACATGTTTTATTGACCAGTAAGTATAAAATCTACTCTCTACTTTTATTGGCAAACACGCTATTCTTCGGAATTCAAAAGGAAAAAATCAATGGTTTCAACTTAAGCTTTGGATTAACCTTGGGACTGGCTCTGCTGGCCTTTTGTAATCTTCAATTTTCCTTTTTGGATGATGCCAAGGCCACGTATCGAGAGCGTTTAGCAGATCAAGTCAACCTGGAGCTTCAAGGTGTCGATTATTTGAAAAATGATAATCTGATCGCCAAAGCTATAGCTTCTCAGAGCTTTTCAATTGAAAAGTCTCGGATAGATAGCATTGCTCTGCAAAAAGAGTATATCGAGTTTTTTGAAGATGATCTTCCTCAAAATGGCCAAAACTTCGTTTTCGCCAGAAGTAAATCTCAATCGCAACTCATTCCCTTTAATCCTGATTATCGCTTTTTCAGCTCCCAAGAATCAGGTGCGGCACGTCTATATTTGTATAACTTCCCTTCAGATGTCTATGAATTATACTTTATTTCGCAGCAGGAAGGACAAATCAACGTATTCAATCCCGAAAAGACATTGAGAATAGAAGGTATTAGCTATACCAATGCTCCTAAAAACTGGTAATGCAAAAAAGCACAGGATATATTAAATCATTAGATGGGCTTAGATTTCTGGCGGTTACCCTCGTACTGGCAGATCATTGGTCTGGTGACAAGCTAGGCTTTCCAGCTTCTTATCTAGGAGTTTGTATGTTTTTTGTCTTGAGTGGTTTTTTGATTACTCGCATTTTATTAAAAGCGAAAGAAAAAGACGAAACCGAAAACAGGACGCATGGCTTCTCATTGAAGCAATTTTATATTCGAAGAACCATCAGAATCTTTCCACTTTACTATTTAGTTCTCGCCATACTATTTGTTTTGAATGTCTCTCCTGTAAGAGAGCAAATTGGCTGGCTCGCCAGTTATATGACGAACAATTATATCGCCTTTAAAGCTGGCTGGCTTGGTTCTGTGGATCATTTATGGTCTTTGGCGGTAGAAGAGCAGTTTTACTTGTTTTTCCCTTTCGTAGTCCTGTTTTTACCCTTACAAAAGCTATCCAAGGCGTTTTACTTTTTGATTGCCTTATCAATAGGCCTGCGGGCTTATTTTTATTTTAGTGGGCAGTCATGGATACTTCCATATGTACTGATGCCTACTTGTCTCGATGCTTTTGCCGCTGGCGGACTGCTGGCCTATTGGAGTTTTTATGACAATAAAAAGATTCTGAACAGCCTCCAGAAACCAGTTTCATTGGCCATAGGTTTACTACAGTATATCATCTGTGTTTATATCTTAAAATCTATTGGAGAAGGACATAATTTAGTTTCTGTCATTTTCCTCCGCTTTTCAGAAACATTACTTAGCATCAGTATAATTGTCTATCTATTGAAACCATCCGGAAACCTCCTCAAAAGTATTTTTGAATGGAATCCTCTCGTTTACATTGGGAAGATCAGCTACGGTATATACATCTTTCACAATTTCGTATACAATGAATATCACCCAATTTCCTGGAGCCCGATAGTCAAAGTAGTCAGACGTTTAGAAGAAAGCAGCAATGCCCTCCTGGCCTCTACCTCATTCAAGATAGTTTTCCTTTATGTAGTAGTTATCATCCTTGCCAGTATTTCCTGGTACACTTTTGAGAAGCCCATCAATCAACTTAAAAATCGATTTGACTACCGATAGGCATTGACCTTAATGTTGTCAATTTTTTAAATTTGCCCCAAAAAAAAACTCTATGCGATTCATTTATATTCTTGTTTCGGTCTTTCTACTATTTGCTTGCGGAGCAAATGAAAAACCAACTCAAACCAATATGGATCTAATCATTGAATTAGAGGACATGGCACGAAAAGACCAGACCATAAGTTTGGTACAAGTGAATGACGAATTTAAGCGTATGAGAGATAGCCTCATTGAGGTGAATACCTCCAGGTTAAAAGAGATTATTGACGAACATGGTTTTACAGGCACACATTTAGTTGGCAATTCTGGAAGTAGAAAAGCCATGCTTATAGCTCTACACTCTAATGATGAGGACTTTAAAAATGAATACCTTGAATTACTGGAAGAGGCCGTAGAAGAGGGAGATGCCAACCCTGAAGACCTCAAAGTGATGAAAGAAAAAATGGGTCTTGAAAACTAATCATCCATGAATCAGGTAAGCTGTAACGAAGTAGTAAGCACAATATATCAGCGTGTAAAAGCCCTCAAAGAAAAAGGAAAACCTGCCAATTATATTCCTGAGCTGGCGATAGTAGAACCTTCAAAATTTGGTGTACATATAGCTCAGCTCAATGATGCCAACTTTGGTATTGGCGATTTTCAGGAAAATTTCTCAATCCAGAGTATTTCAAAGGTTCTTTCCTTATGTCTGGCCTACAGAATTCTAGGTGAGAAGATATGGAAGAGAGTAGACGTAGAACCTTCAGGAACAAAATTCAACTCCTTATTACAATTAGAAAGTGATAACGGCATACCTCGGAATCCGTTCATCAACGCCGGAGCCTTGGTGATCGTAGATATTTTGATCAGTGAATTAGAAAACCCGAAAGAAGATGTTCTAAACTTCGTAAAAAGCCTTTGCCCTTCAGGCAATATCGACTATTCGCCTAAGGTTAAAGCCTCAGAGAAGTCTGTCGGTTATCGAAATTTCGCTTTGGCAAACTTCCTTAAATCTTTGGGAAACCTTGACAATGAGCCAAACGATGTCTTGGACCTCTATTTTACCATCTGCTCCTTGGAGACAGATTGTGAAACCTTATCAGAGATATTCTTATTTATGGCCAACGACGGTATAGTGCCACACTCTGGTGAAAAAGTTTTTAGTAAAAGTTACTCTAAACGGGTAAATGCCCTAATGCAAACCTGCGGCTTCTATGATGAGTCAGGAGAATTTGCGTTTAGAGTAGGTTTACCAGGCAAAAGTGGCGTCGGTGGTGGAATAGTGGCTATCTATCCAGACAAATACAGTATTGCGGTATGGTCCCCAGGTTTAAATGCCAAAGGCAATTCATACAAAGGCATGAAATTTCTAGAGGACTTCACCACCGAAACGGAAATGTCTATTTTCTAAAGTCCTACAAAACTCAAAACTTCCTGAACAAACTTCTGCTCCTCATTGTACATGGGTGAATGTCCGCTGTTCTCAAAGATGACCAGTTTTTTATCGTTGGAAGAAACCTTGTCAAAGGCATCCTCGCCCAAATCAGGTGGAACTACAAAATCATATTTACCATACAGAAACAGGCAGGGCTTTTCTATTTTATAGAGTTGATCCGAGAGACTTGTTGATTCAATTTCGGGGGTAAGGACGTTTGAAGTGTATAAACCTGTCACAGTACTTCTGGCCCAATTGATAGGAGAAGCTACCACTTTGGCGAAGGTTCCTTCAGCAAAAGATGGACTTTGAATTAAACCTGCGTCTACCAAGTAAGACTCTACCTCAAATCCTTTTTGGTTGATTTCTCCTCCTTGCTCTTCTGTGATATTATTTGGGTCAATTCCTTCCACCCAATCTTTGATGGCTTGCCATTCTTCAATGGAGTTTTCTGCGGCAATCTGTTCTGTAGAAACCTTTTTAAATAGGTTGACGGCAGACTTGTTGAGAAAGGGAATATCGTGGGCTCCACTCGCTTCAATCCAACCATTTACCAGTGCAGCTTTTGCGGGGTCTACCATGTATTTTGTACCTAACATTCCTCCCCAACTATGACCTAGAAGATATACCTCAAAATCCTCTCCGAGGTGCTTTTTTAGCGTTCTAACGACAGCCTCCAAATCCTCAGCCATCTGCCCAACCGTAATCTTTTCTTCACCGTATTTGCCTTGTGACATTCCCTGACCTCGCTGATCCCAATAGGCCATAAGCAAGTTCTCTTCCAGATCTGTGGCATAATTACCAATCGAGTATTCTAGCCCATTACCACCCGGACCTCCGTGAATTAGTACCACCACTTTCTTGGCTTCCCTATTGCCCTGCAGATAAACAGGCATTTGGGCATCATCATAACTGACATAGATGGTTTCGGCCTCGTTAGGTGCCAGGTCTGACTCACATGAAGTAAACATTAATTGCGTTGAGGCCAAGACAGGAATTAAAAGTGTTTTTATCAATGATTTCATAGAAGTGAACACAAGAAAAATATTAGAATCTATATCCTAGTTCTAAGGCAGGAGCTAGCTGAACAGAATTATTAAAACCAGTTAGTAGAGAAGTATTTAAGCCAAAAAGTAAGCCTTGTTGCCTTCCATTTTTATTTTTTACTCTACCAATAGCAATATGAAAGCTGGGTGCCAAATATGAAGTTAGAGTTTGCTTACTCTCCCCTACCTCAGTATCATTTACTTCATAAACATTATCTAAGAAATGGCTAAAAAGACCTAACCCAATACCACCAGAGATCACTCTTCTATGATGGTTTATTCTTTTTAGCTGCAAACTCAAGTTTGGTAGTATGCCTACATGAGCTTGCGGATCTGTATAAACAGAAAGCTTAGGTACAAGCTCAATTCTATTGGTCTTGTATTTTACTCTATTTTGCCCTCTTTTGATACGGGTCTTGGTTTTGACTTTAGAGTAAATACCGTATTCATAGGCAACGGATAAACCCGGATTGGTCACTTGATCACCATAATAAGAAATTGCCATGCCTCCTGCTTGCCAACTGGGTTTCTCTCGAAAAGTCTTTTGGGCCTTGGCAGAAAAGCAGACCAACAAAAGGGGTAAGATGTACTTCATCTGATAGGGTTAAATCTGAATTGTAAACAAAGATACCTCGATTTTATTGCCTACTGACTTCTGATGATCACGTTCGAAGAAAATATGATTGATATTAGTTTTCCTACTTTATATCTATGACAAGCCACCTGATTTAGCAGAAAACCACCTCTTACTTTTACAGGTGAACCAATAATCAGTCTGTTCATGAAAGTTTGCGTTTTTAGTACTAAACCATACGATAAAGAATACTTTGAAAAGAACCTTCATAGCTATGAGTTGGAATTCACGTACTATGAGTCTCCTTTGAATATTTCTACTGTACAGCTGAGCAAAGGGTTTGACGCAGTATGTGTTTTTGTCAATGACAAACTTGATAACCAAGTCATTAGAAAGTTATCTGAGAACGGAATCAAGCTCATTGCCCTTAGATGTGCCGGTTTTAATAATGTGGACATTAAAGCAGCTCAGCAAGCAGGTATTAATATAGTTAGGGTTCCGGCATATTCACCCGAAGCAGTGGCCGAGCACGCTGTTGCCTTAATTTTAACCCTGAACAGGAAAACTCATAAAGCATATAATAGAGTCCGTGAAGGCAATTTTGCGTTAAATAACCTCATGGGATTTAATCTTTATGGGAAAACCGTCGGAGTCATTGGCACAGGTAAAATTGGTCAGGCTTTTAGTAGAATAATGCTTGGATTTGGTTGCAAAGTTATGGCCTACGATATCAATTCAAACGATGAATTATTAGCTCTAGGAGTAGAATATGTAAGCCAAGATGAGCTTTTTCAAAAGTCAGATATTATCTCATTGCATTGTCCTTTAATTCCTGAAACACAGTATATCATCAATAAAGATTCACTGGCTAAAATGAAAGAGCATGTGATGATCATCAACACCAGCAGAGGGGCTTTGGTGAATACAAAAGATGTCATCGAGGCCCTGAAGAAAAAGAAAGTCGGCCATTTGGGAATTGACGTTTACGAGCAGGAAGAGAATCTTTTCTTTAACGATCTCTCAGAATTGATCATTGAAGATGATATGCTACTCCGTTTAAATAGCTTCCCTAATGTACTCATCACTTCTCATCAGGCCTTTTTCACTAAAGAAGCCATGGATGAAATCACCTTGACAACTCTTAACAATATCAAAGCATTCAAAAATGGAAAGGCCATGCTCAATGAAGTGAAATAAAAAAGGCTGCCAAACGGCAGCCTTTTTGAAAATTATAACGGAAGATTCTTACTCCATACCTCCAGCAGCATTTTCTGCTGATCCGTCGGGTTGACCATCTTTCTGATGTCAATCTTATTGCCTTCACGTTTATAGTTTAAGCCTATTTTTTCTAAGTATTCCTGGTGAGGAAGTGGCTCTGCATTTTGAATATAATCATGGATAAAATCGCCGATTTCCGGATAAGTCATATCCACCAAATCCTGAAAGAAAGTCTTCTCAGTAAAAGGATTGCCTTTTCCATATTTCTTGACCAATTCCAGCATTACCTCTCTTAAGCCACGTGTACCGTTTGACAATTCCAGTAAACGAATATCGAGGTAGCCGGCCACCAATGAGCCTTTATAATAGATGTTGCCATATTGCTTGGCTCCGTCTTCATTGAATGATCTGGCAGCTATTTCTTTCAAACTCCAGCTTTTATCAAAGTAGTTTTCGTTGACAATGATCTTAGTGGCCAATGAATTCTTCACATAATCTTCAAATGGTACTACACCACCTCGGTACAGCAGAATATTAGAAGCCCACTCAGTGACACCCTCGTAAAGCCACAAGTGCTCAGAGGGCGTAGGCTCCACAAAATTGAAAGATTCAATAATCTCAGAGTGAATATTCAATGGCGTTACAATATGAAAAAACTCATGTGACGCAATGTCAGTCACTTGTTTCATGTATTGCTCTGTAGGCTCTTGTTCGCCCAATACATATTCTGAGCTATACGAGTGCTCCCACGCTCCGGTAGTTCCGGTAGGATTGGGCAGAAAATAATACAGAAAGGTATATTGATCTACAGGCAACTTTACCAAAAACTTTTGCGAAGCCTCCAACATATCTTTCATATTGCTCAGCAAAGCTTCAGAATTAAACTTCCCTTGCTCAGAGTAAGTGTAAATTTGAATTGGAGTATCAGCTACTTTGGTTTGAGCAGTGGTCAAGTTTCCAGAGAGTATTGGCGAATCCACAGCATGGTCAAAAGATTCGGCCGTAAAAATGCCGTCTATCTGTTTTAGGGCTGAGCCAGTGATCCAATTCTCTCCTCCAATCAATTTGATCTGAAGCGGATCTGACTGGTGACCTCTGAAATAACCCATAACTGTGTGAGTATTGATTAAAGTGTGGTCTTCCTCAATACTGCTTCCACACATCATATACACCGGATAAGAACTCACCTGAGTATCGAATGTCTCTGCTACCTCATAGGTGATTTTGG
Organism: Jiulongibacter sp. NS-SX5; assembly: GCF_052828545.1. Next base: position 211,498 of record NZ_CM128248.1, on the reverse strand, counting down.
TAGCTTTGTGAGGTTTAGAAATAGTGTAATGATTGGGTGCAATGTATTCTACCTTAAGTTCTTTCCCTTTTTTATTGAAAGCTTTGAAGTTGGACACATATCGACCAATATTCTGCGTCTGATAGGTGCCAGGTGCCGTAGCAGCAAATTGAAATGTACCTTCACTTTTTCCTAAATTTTTCGGGATGTCTACAGAAACAAAAAAGGTGTCCGTATTCTTTGTCACGTCAATTGTGTACATCAATCCTTGCCCCAAAACTAGGTTTGAGCATAGTGCAAAGGCAATAAGAAGTAAATTCTTCATTAAATGGTATTTGTTTGTTGTTTGTATAATTTTGATCAACCTATGATTTAAACGCAAATATAATGCATCACCTTTCAAAAGGGCTTCTTTTAGTACAGACGGTCCTACTTCTTGCCTGCGGCCCCGATTTGACTATTTCTGATGAATTTCAAAAAGCTGACTTTCTCAAAGGAAGAACCGAAAACTTAAATTCTCCTTTCGTCACAGCCGGCGACAGACTATATACGGTAGGCCATCAAGATGGCTCTTTTCCTGATTTAGGCTGGCACATCGAAGGTGAAATGGGTGGTATATGGATGCACCCGATTAAACTAATGGATGGTTTTGAGGTTTCAATTACAGATGAATCCAACTCTTATCTGTTAAACAACGCTGAGGAGTTCAGAAATTATCCTTTTGGCAATGCCCACACGTTTAACATTCCTGATCTAAAAATTGAAAGAAAGCAGTTTGCTCCGGACGGACTTCCATCTTTGGTCATTAACTTCTACATTGAAAATATCAGTGCTGATAGTAAAGAATTTGAGTTAAGCTTTGTCCCGAAGTTTGACTTAAGACCAACATGGCTTGGTGACAGTACGGGTATGGTCAATAGTGAAGATCAGATTATGATTGAGAATGATATCCTATGGGCAAAAGACATTCAGAATGATTGGTTTGCGGGAGTCAAAACAACTTCTTCAAATAATATTGATAAAGATAAAACCGCAGTTAAAGTAAGCTTAGAAAAAGGAGAACGTAGAGAGTTACAATTTTATGTAGCAGGTTCAATGGAGTCCTTTGAAGACCTGGCGAAAGTCTTAAAGGAAACCGAAAAAAGGTCAATTACTCTACTAAAATCTAAAAAGGCACGACTTGAAAAACTCGCCTCTTTTTCTACCCTAAAAAGCCCCGACAGCCTGCTAAACACTACTTTCCAATGGTTGAAGTATAATACCGACTGGCTGGTCAATGAAGTTCCGGGCATAGGTCGAGGCATCACCGCAGGTATTCCTGACTACCCGTGGTGGTTTGGAGTAGATAGTGAATATGCACTAAAAGGGGTACTAGCCACAGGCAACAAAGAATTGGTTTATGAAACCATTGAGTTAATTGCGAAGCTCTCAAAAGAGACCAATGGTAACGGGAGAATTATTCATGAGGCCTCCAGCAATGGTTTCGTTTTTAATAAGGGAAATATCAATGAAACTCCGCAATTCGTTAGTCTGATAAAATATGTCTTCGACTGGACGGGTGATAAGGACTTCCTCCGAAAGTATTATCCCCTTTGCAAAAGCGGGATGGAATGGCTTTACCAACAAAATGACAGCGATCAAAACCTACTACCGGAAGGCTTTGGTATGATGGAAATACATGGGCTTAACTCTGAAATGATAGATGTGGCATCTTACAGCTGGAAGGCCTTAGTAGATCTTTCTTCTTTGGCTCAAGTCTCAGGGGAAGTCGATTTTGCTGAAGAATGCTTGGCCAAGGCAGATCAATTAAAGCAAACTATAAATGATGCGTATTGGGTAGAAGACTTTCAGTCTTATGCAGATTTTATTGGCGATAAACATCAGGCTTTAGAGCTGATACATGGGGCTAAAGAAAGAGCTACTGATCTCAATAAGCCTTGGGCAGTCCGAGAGCTAGAAGAGACTGAACAAAAGGTAAGCCAAATGAAGGACGTGAAACAGGGTCATGTACTCTATCATAACTGGGTGGTGAATACACCTATGGAGGTTGGACTGGCACCAAGAGAAAAAGCACTAGCTGCCTTAAAAACAGCTGAGCAGTTCACTAATCCTTATGGCATGTTTGTTACTGGAATTGACAGAGATGAGGCAGATGCGGCTAATACTGGCTCTGCCCAGAAAAAGATTTTCTCATATGTGGGTGCTGTTATGACGCTTCCAACCGGTGTACAGGCTATCGCCGAAAATAATTATGGAAGACCTGATAAAGCCTTGGATTACCTTCAACGTATGACCAAAAGTTTTGGCTACGCCCTTCCCGGAAGTATGTATGAAGTTTCACCAGACTTCGGAATGATGACTCAGGCATGGAATATCTTTGCCTTTGCGGTACCTATTGTGAATCAGTTTTTCGGCATCAACCCAAAAGCAGCAGACAAAATGATTATCCTGGATCCTGTTTTTCCTGAAAGTTGGCCTCAGGCAAGTTTGGAAAGTGTAAAAGTCAATGAACTAGTTTTTGACATACATATTAATGGCTTTAAAAAAGTCATTGATATTTCATCAGAAAGCAATGACTGGACTTTCCAATTGTCTCCTTCAAAAAAAGAAGCATACCAACTTCGTGTTAATGATAAAATTGTAGATTAGAACATGACAAAAAGAAGCATTCTTCTACTTCTCGCCATTACCATTGTTCACATAACTAAAGGTCAAAGTATTTACCTGGCTCATGAAAGTGACCCATATCTCCTTAGTTGTGATCATGCGGAGTCTAATGTTCTTCAGTTTTATGAAAATGAGGAGTACGCCACTTTCATAAAAGACTTTGAAGAGCAGTTTGGAGAAGATTTTAATTCTGAAACGCAATACGAAGCCTTAAAGTCTTTGAATGTAGATGAATGGGAAATGAAACTTTTTGAGGCACGAAATAAGCAATTAGGTTTCCTTAAAAATCATGAATCATATGCTGAGTTCAGTGCTGATTTTGTGGAGCTGACAATGGAAAACATCAATTATAACTACTGGCATCTTCTATTGGCCTATGCCATCAATAGAAGTAATGAGAACACAAAATCCCTCCTTGTTAACTCATTACCATCTATCATGACAGAGGCTCTTAACCCAGAACGAATAGATAACCAATCATTACTAGCCTCCAAAAGCTTTCGAGCCTTCCTACCTTATTTTGTAACATATTTTAATTCAAAGGAAAACCGTTTTAAGAAGTATAGCGATGGGGTTCAAAGTGTTACAGACAAGGCGGAGTTTGCAGAACGTCAACTCAGCGGAAAGGTCCTGGATTATACTTTAACATTACTCCTGGAGAAATATCATGGCATGTTAAGCCTGAGTGCATTCAGAGTGTGGTCTAGTCAGATCTATTGTGATGAACTAAGAACCTATTTGGGAGATCAATACTATGATGTGGTAGCTGCAAAAGAAGAAGAATTGGCCAAACAAAAGCAAGAAGTAGAACGTTTGGAGCAGAACCTACCCAATATCATGGACCTGAATGATAAGACCTTCACTTTTGACAAGTATAAGGGTAAAGTCATTTATGTAGATTTTTGGGCGAGCTGGTGTGGGCCCTGCAGAGCTGAGTTTCCCGCTAGCCGAGAAATGCACGCCAACCTAAGTAGTAAGGAGAAGAAGAAGATCGTTTTCCTCTACATATCTATAGATGAAGACTTAGACAAATGGAGAGCTGCAGTAGAAAAACTGGGTTTAGATGAATTTGGAGAAAATGGGCACTCCTATGAAGTTTCCACCAAGTATAAAGTAAAGTCTATACCTCGTTATATGATCATAGATCAGAAAGGAAACGTTGTCAATGATAATGCTCCCAGACCGAGCAATTCAGAAACTTTGCCTCAGCTATTAGAGTTATTATAATACTTCGACTAATTTTATACCCCAAGAAAATTCAGGTATGTTCAAAATAATTTTCATTGTATTTCTGGTCATTGCTTTTGTACCTCCGATAAGGAAATTCCTTTTCTGGTTGGTAGTGGGCAGATCTATGGTCAATGAACAAAAAAAATACAATTCTCAAACAAAAACACAATCCAGAAAAGAAGGTGATGTCAATGTGGATTATGTCCCGAAAGACGCTAAAGGGCATGACTACAGAGGTGGAGAATATGTAGATTACGAAGAAGTAGAAGATTAAATCTATGCTCAAAAAGTTTTTCAAAGTAACAGCATTACCACCTTATGTAGACCTGGCCATTTTTATCTTACGTGTGGGTATCAGCTTTCTCATGATTACCCATGGCTGGGCTAAACTGGAAAGAGCCATGAGTGGCAACTGGGCCTTTGCAGATCCGCTAGGTATTGGGTCAGAACTTTCTCTGATCCTCACCATCTTTTCAGAGTTAGTTTGCTCTGTATTACTCATCTTGGGATTTCTAACAAGACCAGCCCTTGTGAGTTTGATTTTCACCATGCTTGTCATTGTATTTATCGTAAAGGCAGGTGAAGGTCTAAAAAAAGTAGAAGTAGCCCTGATGTATCTCATTCCTTACATCTCACTCTTTATTTGGGGACCAGGCAGGTACTCCCTCGATTACTACATCTTTGGAAGAAAAAGAGGTTCGGAAAGATAATTTGAGATTGGTTTTGAAATTTCTCAACCTCAATTAAGACCAACGGAAGGGATTCCTCACGTTTTGATAATCATTCAATTCCATTGAAATAGTGCCGAAAGAGAAGTCTATTTCTAATTGAACAGGTACTCTGTTCTCATCGTTTGACACAAAAATTCGTATGGCATCCTTACCTTCAAAAAGCTTATTCGGTGGAAGAATCGGATTAAGCTTCAACACCTCCATTTTACCAAACTTTGTCTTGATAGTTTCTTTGCCTGAATAACTAACCGTCATATTATACAGCTTGTCATCAAAAAACATCGGAGCTTTCACTGCAGACCCAGGAGCCATACTTCCAAAATCAAAAGTTCTTAGGTAGTAGTATCCAGAAATGACGTCTTGTACATATTTGGGAACATCATACGTCTCTACCTTATCTTTTTCCCTTTTAGAAACACGCAGGCCCTGATGATCAAAAGTAAATGTCTGGTCACGAGCAAAGTTATTTTCACGGGCACTGTACACAAACTTGTGTGGTATGATGGCCGTGGTGTCTATGTATGACCTATACGTATTACTTACTTTCCAGATACTGGCCATTCCGGCCGTTTTGCCCAGCACATTGACTCTATAACATGGCCTGTTATTAATTCTGAAAATTTTAGGATGCACATCTACATTGGCCTGACCAATAGTTATAAAACCATACTTTACTTTATAGACATACGCCTCACCAGCCTGAAAACTGTGGTTCTCTACAGATCGTAAACGATCAATAGTAAAGGCTGAAAAGCCAACCAATATCAAACCCAAAAACGCTAAAATCCACTTCTTCATATGCCAATACTACTGTACTTCTTTTTCAGTTCTTCCAGATAAACTTTAAAATTATTATTAAATTTTGATTCCAGTTCTTCTTTAAAAAACGTCTGTTTACCCTGATAGGTCAGATATGAGGTAAAACTTGCATTATTTACGGTACCTCTGCCTCTGTAGTGGAACCGTGTACTATCATTAAAAATACGTTCCGCAGAAAACATTAGACTGTCTATCAGTTGATATTTCAGACTATCTTTCTCATTAGATGCCATTTGAGGATCAAAGGTTTGAAAAAGACTATCTAATTTCTCAGCACCAGCCACCATGAGTTGACTAAACTCCTCATTCTTGAGTTTTGAATTTTCATAGTCCTGAAATTCCTTTGAATCTTCACCAAACTTACTCCTCAAAAATATTTTAGCTCCTTCATCACCCACAAAATCGGCGAGGTTCTCATTAAAGGCAAGGTCATTTTTTACAAACAAAGTACCATGAGTAAGTTCATGAATGATCAATGCAGCCAGCTGACCTTTATCCTTTTCTAACATAGAACTCAGGATGGGGTCATCTAAATAGCCCAAAGTACTCCAGGCAGAAACCTCTCCCACTCTTATGTCATATCCTAACTCTTTAAGTTCTGATACTTCTTTTTGTACCTTTTCTTTCTCAAAATGCCCTTTATAGGCAAACTCACCTACTATCGGGAATTTCCATTTTTTAGGATCCAGTTTGTATGGAGAACACGCTGTAATTACCCATAAAATAGGTTCTCCTTTCTGATCGTAGTAAGACTGATAGCTACCGCTTGGTTTTAGCCCAAGAGAATCGACGGTAAATTTCTTTATCTCCTCTATATACCTAATCTGCTCCTTTAGGCTATCTGGAAATTGCTGATCTGTCAATAAGTCTTCTATAGGAACAGTGTTGAAAATAATATCCATCTGACCCTTCAGCTGTGCCAATCCATAATTTACGGCTTTGAAATTAAAAGCATAAAATATGCCGATGGCGAAGACTAAAAGAATCAAAACTGCTCGAAATACTTTTTTCATAGTACTGTAAACAAAAAGAGAGTGGACTTACACCCACCCTCTCTAACGTCTAAACTTTAGACAAATTTAATCTTCCTTTCCTAATTCTTTTTCCATAAGAGCATCAGAATTACCAGAAACAGTCTCTTTGATTTTCGCTTCAAGATCATCCATGAGCTCCGGAGTATCTCTAATCAAATTTTTAACCGAGTCTCTACCTTGGCCTAGTCTATCTTCACCGTATGAGAACCATGAACCAGATTTCTTCACCACATCCAAATCTACAGCCAGGTCTAAAACTTCACCGGCCTTGGATACACCTTCACCATACATGATATCAAACTCAACTACCTTAAACGGAGGTGCTACTTTATTCTTCACCACTTTAACTCTGGTGCGGTTACCTACCACCTCGGCATTGCTATCTTTTATCTGACCTATTCTTCTAATATCTAAACGAACAGACGCGTAGAACTTCAAAGCGTTACCACCTGTGGTAGTTTCAGGAGAACCAAACATCACACCGATCTTGTCACGCAACTGGTTAATGAAAATACATGTACAGCCGGTTTTATTGATAGTACCTGTAAGCTTTCTTAGAGCCTGAGACATTAACCTGGCCTGAAGACCCATTTTGCTATCTCCCATATCACCTTCAAGCTCGGCCTTAGGAACCAATGCCGCCACTGAGTCAATCACACATATATCTATCGCCCCTGAGGAAATTAAATGCTCCGCAATTTCTAATGCTTGCTCCCCATAATCTGGCTGAGAGATCAAAAGATTGGCGGTATCTATACCCAATTTTTCTGCATAAATTCTATCAAAGGCATGCTCTGCATCTACTATAGCTGCTATTCCGCCAGACTTTTGAGCTTCTGCTATGGCGTGCATCGCCAAAGTGGTTTTACCTGAAGATTCAGGACCGTATATTTCAACAATTCTTCCTCTGGGAAAACCTCCAACTCCTAATGCTAAATCAAGTCCTAATGAACCCGTAGAGATAGTAGGAACATCAAGCACATTGGTATCACTTAATCTCATGACAGTACCTTTACCAAAGGCCTTGTCTAGTTTGTCGATTGTTGTCTGGAGTATTTTTAACTTTTCTTTATTCTCTTCTGCCATGATAAAAATGTTAGCGTTTTAGGGAATTGTTTTTTCTGGGAACAAAGATATTGTATCATAGCAAATTTTACTAGCAAAGAATTGCCAAGTATTTTAGCAATAGACAACGAAAAGCAATTAAACTCCTTAATAATAGTCAGTTAATCGAATCTCTTATTGCTACAAATTTTAGATCACAGTACTAACCTGAATGAATTTCAGCAAAGAATTCATTGCCGTATCAGCACCCGAAACCTGACTATTCAATTTTTTTGTAACATTGACGTTTGATTACGAAAGCGATCCTATTATGAGAAATACCCTTTTAGTTTTAGCCATCATTGCCCTTGTTGGAGTCTTTACTAATCCTCCTCTTGAGAAACACCAGGAGGCCATGAAAGAGAAGGTTGAAAACCTCAGCTCCATCGATGAAGATATTTCTGGTGATGACATCAAAAAACTTGGGGCTCTTCTGGGTGATGTTATTGGTCTGAACACAATGGAGAAATACCTGAACAATAATGTCAAAATTGAAGATCTGAAGATCTGCTCATTGACTAAGCTGAAAATTAAAGGCGACTACAAAACAGTGGGTGTAGGTGCCTTCGGTAAAATTTTCCTATTTGATGATGTCAAAACCTTCGTTCAGGAAAAAGCCGAAGAATTAAAGGATAAAACAAACGGCTAAACCGAGTTTTCCTATCTTTGCAGCTTATTCTAAAACAGAAGCTGTACTAAAGAATGCTCATATCTTACAAAGCACTAAAAACGCTTGTTGATTTTAACGAAAGCCCCGAAGAACTTTCTAAACTTTTAACTGCTACAGGTCTTGAAGTAGAAGGTTTAAATGAGGTATTGCCCGTACCCGGAGGCCTTGAAGGTTTGGTGATCGGTGAAGTAAAAACCTGTGAACCCCATCCTAATGCTGATAAACTGAAATGTACCACCGTAGATGTAGGTTCAGATGAGCTTCTGCAGATTGTTTGCGGAGCACCTAATGTGGCTGCCGGCCAAAAGGTCATCGTTGCCGTAGTAGGGGCTACATTATATCCATCAGAAGGTGATCCTTTCAAAATCAAAAAATCAAAGATAAGAGGTGAGTTATCTCAGGGAATGATCTGTGCCGAAGATGAAATCGGTATGGGACAATCTCATGCGGGTATCATGGTTCTGGATACTGACAAAGCCAACGGTACACCAGCAGCAGAATACTTTAACCTAAGTTCAGATTATTGTATTGAGATAGGGCTTACGCCAAACCGTGCAGATGCTGCTTCTCATTTCGGAGTTGCCAGAGATATCAAGGCAATTGTAAACAAGGATATTACCTTACCATCTGTAGAGAATTTTGCTTTGGGCACTGCTCAAAATACCATTGCTCTGCAAGTAGAAAATGCTGAGGCCTGTCCACGATTCTGTGGTTTAGAAATAAGAGGTGTGGAAGTCAAAGAATCACCGCAATGGCTGAAAGACTTTTTAGGAACCATAGGCGTCAATAGCATCAACAACCTGGTAGATATCAGTAATTATATCTGTCATTTTCTAGGGCAGCCAATGCATATTTTTGATGCCGATCAGATCAAAGGTCAAAAGATTATTGTAAAGGCACCAGAGAAAGGTACGAAGATCAAAACTCTAGACGGTCAGGAAAGAGAGCTGAATGGCAATGACCTCGCCATCTGTGATACCAACGGCCCGATAGGAATAGCCGGCGTGTTTGGCGGTGAGGAGTCAGGAGTAACTAATGACACTAAAAACGTATTTCTGGAAGTAGCATACTTTCACCCGGACTGGATCAGGGGCACAGCTACTCGTCACAGTCTAAAAACCGATGCGAGTTTCAGATATGAAAGAGGTACAGACCCTAATATGCCACCTTTTGCCATTAAGTTAGCCGCACTTCTGGTTCAGGAGTTAGCCGGTGGCGATATCTGTGCTGAAGCCTTTGAGGAATATCCTAATGCAATCCAAAATCATGAAGTACCGGTCAAATTCAAAAACATTGATCGCTTACTGGGCAAAGAATTGACAAAAGGTCTGATCAAAGAAATTTTAACCAAACTTGACATCGAAATCAAGGAGGAGAGTGAAACCACAATGCTCCTTTCTGTACCTCCATACAGAGTAGATGTAACTCGCGAAGCCGATATCGTTGAAGAAATCTTACGAATCTACGGTTTCGACAATATTGAGCTTAGCGAAAATTTGTCCTCTGACTATATCTCTGAGTTTCCTGCGGTAGAAGCGGACCTTCAGCGTTTAAAGATTTCAGAACTCATGGCGGCCAATGGCTTTTATGAGGTACAGAATTTGTCCATTGTCAAGCCTTCGCAAAACGCAGCATTAGGTGAGTCTGAAGATTCTCAGGTACAATTGTTAAATCCCTTGAATGAAGACCTTTCTGTGATGAGAAATAGCTTGCTATTCTCAGGTTTACAGACCCTGGCTTACAATATTAACCGTAGAAACAAGGACCTTAAAATCTTTGAATTCGGAAGGGTTTATGGTAAGAAGGTCAATGAGGACAAGACCAAATACTATGAGAATCAGGTTTTGGGCATCTGGCTTACAGGTGATCAGCTGGTAGAGACCTGGCAAGCTAAGTCTGTTAAAAACGATTTCTACTCCTTGAAAAATATCCTTTCTAAAGTATTGGGAGGAATGAGGCTAAATGACCTGAGTACAGAAGAAGCTGTAGAGCCAAGGTTTGATTATGGTATCAATTATAAGTTGAATAATAAACTTGTAGCGGTAGCTGGTAAGGTCAAAGCACAGCATGCAAAATTCTCCGGAGTAAAACAGGACGTATTTTATGCTGAAATCGACTGGGATTATGCCTTGAAGAAATTCTCTCAAGAGGTAGCTTTTGTAGAAATTCCGAAGTTTCCGGCAGTAAGAAGAGATCTGTCTTTAGTTCTGGATAGCGAGGTAGGTTTTGACAAAATCAAAACTTTAGCTGAGAAAACCGAACGCAAGCTACTGACAGCCGTCAATGTTTTTGATGTTTATCAAGGTGATAATTTGGGGGAAGGTAAGAAGTCATATGCTATCAGCTTCACTCTCCAAGACCCTCAAAAGACACTGAACGACAAGCAGATTGACAAAACCATGAACCGTTTAATTCAGGTTTTTGAATCTGAATTAGGAGCAGAAATCAGAAGGTAATGCCAACGAAATACGCTGACTTTGATAACGAAAACGCCAGAATGTTTGCCAGCCTTGAAAAGGTGGCCGGCAAGGTGGAGCAGCGTATTGCAGAAGTAAAAACACTAGATCAGGAAAACAAAGGACTGATCTTTGAACTTGAACAATTAAAAGAAGAAAAAGAGCGTCTTAAAAAGCAGATTTCTGCTCTTAAAAGAGAAGGAGAAGCCGCCCAAAAGAAGGCTCGTTTAGTAGATGCTCTGGAAGAGCAAAATTTTACAATTAAGAATAAAATCGCTAAGATTGTATCGGATATTGACAGTGAAGAGGTAAGTGAGATTGACGTTAAAGAATTGATCCAGATGATGATAGGCGAAATAGACGAATGTCTACGCTTATTACAGACATAAATAATAGCTTTTCTAACCCATGGAGGCGAACAAAGTCAAAGCCAATCTGAAAGTAAACGGAGAAACCATCCCGTTTATAGTGGCCAAAGATGACGAACCTTTCTTTAGAGAAGCAGCCATTAAAATAAACGAAAAACTAGCTGAGCTGCAGAATAAATATGGTGCCTCGGCCAGTTCAGAAGTTTTAGTTACCACTGTAGCTATAGAGGCTATGGTGGATGCTTTACAGGCATACCGAAACTACCAGAGACTTCAGGAAGAGGTCAATGATAGGGTAAACCAGATTAATGGCAGACTAGATCAATAACGCCTTCCTTATTTTCCCTCTTTTTCAGGCAATATTCCGACAAAATCACAAAACAACTACAGCATGTCAGAATATGTACTTTTAGCCGTCGGGATCATAGCAGGTCTTGCCATCGGTTATTTTATAGGGCAGTCTTTACTTAAAAAGAAAGTCCAAAATCATGAAGAGGAGGCTCAGAAAGAAGCAGAAAGAATTCTTAAAGATGCAAAAGACCGGGCAGAAAGCGTGAAGCGTGATCGTAAACTGGAAGCCAAGGAGCACTTCTTAAAGCTTAAATCTGAGTTTGAAGAAGAAACCTCAAAGAAGAAGAATATCATTATTCAGAACGAGCAAAAAGTGAAGCAGATGCAAAATCAGGCTTCGCAGTTACTGGAGAAGAATAAACGAGAAGAGAATGAGCTTAACTCTTTAAAGCAAAAGCTAGGCTCACAAATGGAAGCCGCTACCAAGCGTAAAGAGGAAGCAGAGAAAATGTTGGCTGATCAGGTTAGCCAGCTGGAGAAAATCTCGGGTCTGTCTGCTGATCAGGCCAAAGAGCAGCTCATGGACGCCCTCAAAGCTGAAGCAGAGGCAAAAGCATCTTCATATGTTAAAAGTAGCATAGAAGAAGCAAAAATGACCGCTACCAAAGAGGCGAAGAAGATTGTCATTCAAACCATTCAAAGAACTGCCGCTGAGCAAGCGATCGAAAACTGTGTTTCTGTTTTCAATATTGAGAGCGATGAAATCAAAGGAAAGATCATCGGTAGAGAGGGTAGAAATATCAGAGCCCTGGAAGCTGCCACTGGTGCAGAGATTATTGTCGATGATACTCCCGAGGCTATCGTCATCTCAAGTTTTGACCCCGTAAGAAGAGAGGTGACCAGACTAGCTCTTCACCGCCTGGTACAAGATGGTAGAATTCACCCTGCCAGAATTGAAGAGGTAGTGAATAAAACCAGAAAAGAAATCGATAATGAGATCATTGAGATAGGCGAAAGAACTGTACTTGATTTAGGTATTCATGGGCTTCATCCTGAACTAATCAAGATGGTGGGCCGTATGCGATTCAGATCTTCCTATGGTCAGAACCTTCTGCAGCACTCCAGAGAAGTGGCTAAGCTATGTGGCACCATGGCTGCAGAGATGGGCTTTAATGTTAAACTGGCTAAACGTGCAGGGCTTCTTCACGATATCGGAAAAGTGTATAATGAAGAGTCTGATCTTCCCCACGCAATTCTAGGGATGGAGCTTGCCAAAAAATACAAGGAGCATCCTGAGGTTTGTAATGCCATTGGTGCCCACCACGATGAGATTGAAATGACTGCCATGATTTCACCGGTAATACAGGTTTGTGACGCCATTAGCGGATCAAGACCAGGTGCCAGAAGAGAAATGATGAACTCGTATGTTCAGCGTCTACAAGATCTGGAAGACCTTGCTCTTAATTTTGATGGTGTGGAGAAATGCTACGCAATTCAGGCTGGTAGAGAACTTCGTGTGATTGTAGATGCAGAAAGTACTTCTGATGATGCAGCCGGAATGCTATCGCATAATATCTCCCAGAAGATAGAGAAGGAAATGCAGTACCCGGGACAGATCAAAGTAACGGTTATCAGAGAGATGAGATCTGTGGCATTTGCTAAATAGAAATTATAATGATCAAAAATTAAACGCCTCGGTACTCCGGGGCGTTTTTAGTATAATCTCTTTGATTTAAGTTTATTGAGTCAAAGAAACGTCAGTTTGACATTTGTTAACAGAAGCTTAAGTTAAGTTTTTTTTAAGCCCGTTTGTCAACCTTTGCTCTGTTTCTTACATCTAAAAAGCATAATTGAAATTTAAAACCTAAAACATATACACGCTATGAAAAAGATATTGGTTCTCTTCTCCGCATTAGTCTTTGCTTTAAGTTCTTGTTCAGGCCCGGCAGGTCCCGTTGGCCCTCAAGGACCACAAGGTCCTCAAGGTCAGGATGGTGGTCTTGTTTACGCCTCAGCCATCGAGTTAATTGTAGATTTTACTCCAGCTAATGATTTTGGAATTGTTGAAAGCTTTGGTTTTGACGTATTCCCTGCAGATGTACCTCTAATTTATGTCCTTTGGGATCAACTGGAAGATGGCACTGAAGTTTGGCGTCCGCTACCACAAACGGCTTATTTAAATAGTGGCCTTTTAACTTATAATTACGATTTCACTCAGGCAGATTTTTCCATATTTCTTGATGGAACTGTAGAAGACTTCTCAACGGTAGACCCGGTGTACCTTAATGAGCAAATTTTTAGAGTGGTAGTAGTACCGGCAGAATTCCTTGAGACGGGTAGATTGGCCTCAAAAGACTATGACGCCATTACTGAAACCTTTGGTATCACAGAAAAGGACTTTATCAAAAGAGATTTAAGATAAACACAACTTAGTCTTGAAAACTAGCAGCGACCATCCTTAAACAAGGGTGGTCGTTTTTTTATGTATCATTGTAATTCAATCACTTTTAGAATACCCTAATGAAATTAACTTTGGTTGCCCTCCTTTTCAGTTTCACGGCTCTTGCTCAAGAGCTTAGTACGCTGCCAATTCTGATGATTGACACCCAAGGTAGCCAAGTGGTAGATGAGCCAAAGATCAGAGCGTCATTGAAGCTTATTGATAATGGTGATGGACAAACGAACAGCACTTCTGACTCAGCGGTTTTTGAAGGAGCAATCGGCATTGAATATAGAGGTTCTTCTTCTCAACAATTCCCAAAGAAGCCCTATGGTTTTGAAACCTGGGATGATAATAATGAAGATCTGGCCGTATCATTTTTTGGTTGGCCAGAAGAAAGCGACTGGATATTATTTGCTTCTTACAATGAAAAAAGCTTGATGCATAATGTTTTGACCATGCGTATGGCTCGTGAAATGGGACTTTATGCAAGCAGAACGAAATATGTGGAATTATACCTGAACGGCAATTATGAAGGTGTCTATGTACTCATGGAGAAAGTCAAAAGAGATAAAGGCCGTGTGGATATTGCAAAGCTCACAGAAGATGAAGAAAGTGGCCATGACCTGACGGGAGGCTACATTGTAAAAATTGACAAGAACACTGGGTCTAGCCAAGGAAGCTGGAGCTCTAATTATGGAAATATAGATCCTTACTCCAATAGAACTAACTTTTTCTACGAGTACCCAAACAATATTACAGCAAATCAAAAATCATACATCAGAGATTATATTACAGACTTTGAAGATGCACTTTACTCATTAAACCCAAAAGATGATGATGGCTATAAGAAGTTTATAGACTTGAAAAGCTTTGTGCAGGTAACGCTTATCAATGAAGTAGCCAAAAATGTAGATGGATACCGTATCTCTACATTCTTGTATAAAGACAAGGATAGCAAGGGTGGTCGACTGAAAATGGGACCACCTTGGGATTATGATATTTCTTACGGCAACGCCGATTACTGCGAAGGCTGGCTTTATACGGGCTTTTCCTATGATTTTAATAAAGTCTGTCCCAATGACTACTGGCTGGTACCTTTCTGGTGGGAGAAGTTTCTGCAAGATCCGGAGTTTATCAGTTTAATGCGATTAGAGTATGACAATCTAAGAAAAGATGGCATTTTGAATGAAGCCAATCTAATGGGCTTGGTTGATGAAATTGCAGAAACCATTCGCATGCCTCAGCAGAGAAATTTTGAACGCTGGCCTATTCTGGGCACCTACGTCTGGCCATCTCCAAGCCCGATAGCGGAAAATTGGGAAGGTGAGGTAACAGAACTCAAAAACTGGATCAGTAACAGGCTTAAATGGCTTGACGAAAACTTGCCAAGAGAAGTACAGATTTTGGCTGTAGAAGACGAATTAATGGTGGATATTAACGCCTACCCAAATCCATTTACCAATGGCCTTACACTTGATTTCAATAACTTTGAAAACGAATCACCTTTAGAAATACAAGTTTTTAACTCTCAAGGGAAACTGATAATTTCTGAGACAAAAAAACTAACTAAATATAATTCTGTGGTCAATTTGAGGTTCGATCAGCCGCAAATGCATCAGGAAATGTTTGTACTTAGAATAAATGCAGGAGGAAAGAGTATCTCCCGGAAATTGGTACGACAATAATTAGCCTCTGATCATGATACAGTGAGGAATCCCATCTTCGATATAGTCTTCACCAACCTCTTTGAAGCCAAATTTCTCATAAAATCGTACCAGGTATTTTTGAGCACCTATCTTGATAGAACCTTCTCCAAAAGCTTCCTCACATTCTTTGATAGAAACCGTTAGGAGTTCTTCACCATAACCATGCTTTCTGGTAGCTCCATGCGTTACAATTCTTCCAATAGATTGATGCCCCTCGTAGTATTGATCTTTATCATAGAGGCGACTGTAAGCCCGTACTACACCTTCTTCATCTAAACCTAAGAGATGTAAGGCTGCTTGATCCTTAAAGTCCATATCCTGAAAAACGCAGTCTTGTTCCACAACAAAAACCTCTGACCGTAGAGCCAACAATTCATAGAGTTCATCTTTTGTTAGTTCTTCCCATGATTTGAGTTTCCAGTTCAGCTTCATTCTTTTCAATTAAGCAACATCTTCTTCTTCAAACATCTCATGCTCCATTTCTAAAGCCAGACGCAAACTTGTATTGATCTCAAAACCCAATATGATGATCAATGAGATCAGGTAAATCCAGACCATTAAACCGATTAGCGTACCAATGGAGCCGTACAGCTTGTTATAGCTATTGAAATTACTCAGGTAATACGAGAAGCCATTGGTAGCCAGAATACAAAGTACACTTGAGAAAAAAGCACCAAGATTAAAAAAACGAATTCTTCTGTCTATTGCGGGAGCGAAGTAATACAAACTACTTATCCCCAAGAAGAAAATCAAAAAGATAGACAAGTACCTTAAGGTTTCAACCATATAGTAGTTAAAGTCCTCATTTAACCATCCGAGTTCAAAGAGGTAACTGATCACAAACTTACCAACAATCAGCACAACTATTGCCGATAGCATAACCACCACTAAACTAACGGTAAGTAAAAGAGCGATCCATCTGGCCTTAAGGAAACTTCTGCTTTGCTTCTCTTCATCCAAGGCAATATTGAAGGCCCTCATAAGGGCCATCATACCGTTGGTGGCGGCATAAAGGGCAAACAAAAAACCGAAAGAAAGTACATCTACCCGTCTCCTACTTACAATATCCTGTATGGTATTGGCTGCAGTCTCATAAATTCCTGAGGGAATTATGGTGGCCAAAAAGTCCATGATTTGGGTATCCAGATTCCGAATAGGGATATACGGAATAAGGGTAAATAAGAAAATCACCGACGGAAAAATGGCCAGTAAAAGAGAGAAAGAAACAGCCGCTGCCCTTTGATCAATATCAAAGGTTATGATCTTTTTCCAAAGGATACTAAGCACATGGTAAAGCGAAACCGTGGTATCCCAAAGGTAGATGGAGCGTAGAAAACGCTCTACCCTTTTTACACCACTCATTTCTCTTAATTTCATCCTTCAAAAAACGGTTTCAGGGCATCCTTGACATTGGCTGGAGTATCTATCACTTTTTGCTTAGCCACGTCCATAAATACCAGGATGGTTTCCCCTTTATGAATTAAGATTTCCTCTTCATTGAAAATCTCATATTCAAATATAACCTTTCTGTCAGGCATTTTTTTGAGATATAGCCTGATATTGAGTAAGTCATCATACTTTGCCGGGGCAATATATCTGGAATTATTCTGAACCACCGGCATGATAATGCCGGCGTCCTCCATGTCTTTATATCTGATGCCAAGACTCCTCAATGACTCTACACGGGCTATTTCATAAAGCTTTGAATAATGCCCGTAATACATGAAGCCCATTTTATCGGTATCGGCGTACCTTACCCTGTAAGGGGTATCAAAAGTGTACATTATTTTATTCCTCTTTGATTCAATGCCCTGTGAAATCTACGGGCATTTGCATTATGTTCTGCAAGAGTGGTGGCAAAGTTATGGTAACCAGAAAAGTCTTCTTTAGCACAGAAGTACAAGTAGTTATGCTCTTTATAATTCAAAACAGCATCAATGGTTCTTTTCTCTGGCAAAGCAATAGGTCCCGGAGGCAAGCCCTTGATTTTGTAGGTATTGTATGGAGAATCTACTGTTAGGTGTTTATTCAAAATACGTCTCAATGTAAAATCTCCAACAGCAAATTTCACGGTTGGGTCTGCTTGCAAAGGAATACCTCTCTTAATTCTATTGACATATAAACCAGCTATTATGGGCTGCTCATCTGCCATATTACTTTCACTCTGCACTATACTGGCCATTGTACTCACCTCTACCGGATTCATCCCTGTTTTCTGTGCTTTCGCTTTTCTTTCATCTGTCCAGAATTGGTCATATTCATATTTCATTCTGTCCATAAACTCTTCTTCTGAGAGCGTCCACCACATGAAATAGGTGTCTGGCAAAAACATGCTCATGACCTCATTAGTACTAAAGCCGTATTTTTGAGTCACCTCAGGATCATTCAGCATCTTCAGCAGCTTTTCCTGATCTATCGCCATATTGGCCGCCAACTTTTCAGCTAGCTCACTTTTAGTCCTGATATTATTGAAAGTCAGCTTCACCTCGTCTTGGTCTCCAGATCTCAGCTTGGAGAGTATGGTTTTATTCGATGAATTTGGAGGGATAACATATCTACCTGGCTTTACCTTTTCACGGTACTCCATGAACTTGCTTAAAAAGCCAAAGCTAATCTGATCATGAATAAGCTCTTGCTTATTTAGGCTATCTACTACGGTTTGATAAACCGCTCCTTTAGGAATGTATAATACGGCGTCTTCTTCGGCATCCACATTGATATTTGGGCTCTTAACGACCTGCCAAAAGTAAAAGGCAAATGTGGCCACAAGCGTAGACACAATCACCAGTGCATAGCCTAAAACTTTATTATTCTTAGCCATTCAGTTTGTTAATTATTTCGTTGATAGAGTGATGATCCTGCTCACCACTTTCCATATCTTTTAAACTGTATTTTTGAAGCTTTATTTCTTCAGAACCCACAACCATTACATACGGGATTCCTTTTTTATTAGCATAATCAAACTGCTTTTTGAGTTTAACGTTAGAAGGATACAACTCTGCGGAGATTCCTGCCTTCCTAATTTGACTCAATAATGGCAAACAAGCTTTTAATGACTCCTCATCGAAACTAATCAGGAGTACTTTGGTGCTCTCAGTAGTGGAAGCAGGGAATAAATCCAATTCATCCAAAACATCATAGATTCTATCCACGCCAAAAGAGATACCTACCCCCGATACATCTGGTAAACCAAAAGTACCTGTCAGATTATCATAACGGCCTCCACCAGAAATACTTCCAATCTGAACGCCACCGGCCTTCACCTCAAAAATAGCTCCTGTATAGTAGCTTAGACCTCTGGCCAAAGTTAAATCCAGCGTAACTTTTGAATTTCTAAGCTCTAACAATTCAACTTTTCTAAATACTTCCTCTAATTCTTGTATACCTTTTTGACCAATACTTGAATTTTCTAAAAGTTTTTTCAACTCTTCTAAAACCTTTTGATTGAAGGGCTGGAGATAAGTTTCTGAATAATAAACTTCATTCAAAATGTCAATCTCTTCCTGAGACATACCACTTTCTAAATAACTTTCATTCTTCTCTTTAACTTCGGTTTGTACTAACATCTCGGCAATAGATGGAACAATTGCCGAGTTGAGAAACGGACTCAACTTATCCAATGATTCTTGGTGAAAACCTTTTAGGCTAAGTTCATTGAGAACCCTTTCTTGTCCAATTTTATCCAACTTATCAATAGCCACGCAAAGCTCAGATTCTTTTCCATCTGCTCCGATTGCCTCAGCTATCCCTGTCAAAACCTTTCTATTGTTCATTTTGACAGTAAAGTCATTTAATTGCAATGCATCAAAAACTTCATGAAGCATAAGAATAATCTCTGCTTCACAAAGCAAAGAATCGGTACCGACAACATCGGCGTCACATTGATAGAACTCTCTATATCTACCTTTTTGAGGACGATCAGCACGCCATACAGGCTGCACCTGAAAACGTTTAAACGGCATGACCAAATCATGACGGTTCATCGCTACAAAGCGTGCGAAAGGAACCGTAAGGTCATACCTTAAGCCCTTTTCAGCCACTTTAGGTAAAACTGCCTTAGCACCTGCCTCAATATCAGCTGGTTTAACCTTTTTCAGAAAATCCCCTGAATTCAGAATTTTAAATAGGAGTTGGTCACCCTCGTCACCATATTTTCCCATTAAAACAGACAGGTTTTCAATAGAAGGAGTTTCTAATGGCAAAAAACCAAACTTCTTAAAAACCGACTTTATGGCCTCTAGAATATAAGTTCTTCTAGCCATTACCTCCGGGCCAAAATCGCGTGTACCTCTTGCTAAACTGGGTTTTGACATAAATACAATTAAAATTCAGGCACAAAAGTAAGGTTATTCTTGATTAAACATTGTCAATTGCAAAGAGAATCCCTACCTTTGCACCTCGTTTTCGAGAAAGACAGATTTAAGATTAAACTTAATAGTAAAATGGCAGTTACAAGATTAAAAAGAAAGGGCCGCAAAAACAGAGCAGTTGCTAATAACAAGCAAGCTGAAATCAAGCGTCTTACGCAAAAGCCTGAAATCAAAAAAGTGGACGTAGAAGAGCTTAAGGCTGAGTTCGCCAAATAAGAACACTTCTTACGAAATTATATAAAGCTTCAAACGCCCGTTTGAGGCTTTTTTCGTTTCCTTAAACCTGTTTCTTTTTAGGGCCTCCTTTGCCCTTCCCTTTACTGAAGCCACCACGGTTTCTTCTAGCTATTCTGATGGCATCAAGTTGGTTTCTGTACCGTAAACCGATTCCATAAAACCAAAGACCAGTTAAAGATAGGACTACGCCCAAACCAGCATGAAGTTTGGCATGAATATGGAACAATAACTCTTCACCTGTAATAGTAAGAATAAGCAGTCCAATTGCTATGAGTAGAAAGCCTATTGCTGTGTTGATTTGAAATTTTTGACTTAGCTTAAGTTTTTTGTACCAGCTTCTCTGCTGTTTTTGCTCTTGCATTTTAATAACGTTTACTAATTTCTATTTTTGGCTTTTTAAACTTACCGCTTTCCAAAGTCAAAAGAAACTGAGGCCTTTAATTTCTTAGTTAATCACCAGAATTAGCTTGAATATGAAAGTCTCTGATCTTTACCTATCATCTGAGCCAAAGAATAAGCAATGAAAAAAATAATTAGCTTCCTGATCAGGTTCGTCCCTAGAAAATACCTACAGCTATTTAGTCATATTCCTCTCAAAATCTATGCAGGGTTTATGCGTGGCGACAATGTAGAATGCACCGTCTGCAATGGTACTTTTAAAAAATTCCTGCCGTACGGAAGACTTGAGCCCAGAGAAAATGCTCTTTGCCCTTCGTGTCTGGCCTTGGAGAGACACAGATTAATGTATCTCTACCTTAGAAAAAAGACTCGTTTCTTTGAGCAAAAAGCCAAGGTGCTACACGTGGCTCCTGAGTATTGTTTCATTGACCGCTTTGAAGAACTTCCTAACCTCGAATACATCACTGCAGACATCGAATCTCCATTGGCCAAGGTCAAGATGGATATTGAGAAAATTCAATTTGATGACAACACCTTTGATGTTATCTTTTGTAATCATGTTTTAGAACATGTTGAGCATTTTGACATCGCTACAAAAGAACTATACAGAGTGCTCAAACCAGGCGGTTTTGCCATTATGCAATCTCCACAAGATATGGCACTACCTCATACCATAGAAGACCCGAGCATTACCGACCCAAGGGAAAGGGAACGCGTATTTAAACAGTCTGATCACCTGAGATTATTTGGACAAGACTATGGCAAAGAACTTGCTAAAGGCGGATTTAAGGTAACTGAAGATAATTATGTCAATGAAATTGACCCTCAATTAGCCAAAAGGTATGCCTTACCAATGGAAGAAATCATCTACTTCTGTGAGAAATAAGGATTTTTTGGGCAAGGACGCTGCCGTTTGCGTAAATTGAGCTATGCCAGAATCTCAAAACATTAACCTTGCCGTCCTGATAGACGGAGACAATATTCCCTCTGCCAATACCAAAGAAATGATGGAGGAGATTACGAAATACGGTAATCCTACCATCAAAAGAATTTATGGCGACTGGACCAAACCTCATCTGACAAGATGGAAAAGTCTTCTACTGGAAAATGCCATTACTCCTGTACAACAGTATAGTTATACCACCGGAAAGAATGCCACTGACTCCGCTATGATCATTGATGCTATGGATATCCTTTACAGTGGTAAAGTAGAGGGTTTCTGTCTGGTATCTAGCGATAGTGACTTCACCCGACTTGCCACCAGGTTAAGAGAGGCTGGAATGCTGGTCATAGGAATAGGCGAAAAGAAAACACCTGACCCGTTTATCGTCGCTTGTGATCGTTTTATCTATGTAGAAATTCTAGGGAATGATGGTGCCAAAAATGAGCCTACTTCTAACGTTGATACCAAAAGAGGAATTGATAAAATAACCCCGAAAGTCATCAAATTGATTCAGGCCACAATTGATGATGTATCTGACGAAGATGGTTGGGCTTTTCTGGGTGATGTCGGAAATCTGCTTCAAAAGAAACAACCGAATTTTGACTCCAGAAACTATGGTTTCCCTAAACTAACACCTTTGATAAAGTCTATTGGTCAATTTGAAGTAGAACTTAGGGATAATTCCAAGAACAAGAATAACAAACTGATTTACGTAAAGGTGAAAGAACAACAGAAACCTTCACGCAAGAGGTAGGTCTGGGCTTCACAAAGTGGCCTTTGAGCCACAATTATTGCATTCTATTGAGCTTCTTCCTAAGTTCATCAAAAAGAAATTCAACCCTATGTACCTCAATAGAAGAACTGCTTTAAAACTTACCGGAGCTGGTATGCTTGGAGCGATGACACCAGGCCTAAGTTTTGGCAAAAAAGAAGAAATTATCATTGGTCATAATAGTAACCAGTACAAAGTACGGATGAACTGGGGCATGCTGGATGCCGGACAAAACCCTGTCAATAATTGCCATGAAATGGTGGAAGATGCAAAGGGCAGAATAATACTCTTAACTGACGAGACAAAGAATAACGTCTTGATTTACGACAAGTCAGGTAAACTGCTGGAGAGCTGGGGAAACTCATACCCTGGAGCCCATGGTCTAACTATTGGAGGTGATGGGTCTGATCAGTTTTTGCTGATCGCCGATAATACCAGAAGCCAAGTGGTCAAAACTGACCTCAAAGGGAACGTTATCTTCAAAATAGACTATCCAAAAGAAACAGGCAAATACGACTATCCGAAGCAATTTGTACCCACCGAAACAGCCATAGATCCCAATAATGGAGACATTTATGTGGTAGATGGATATGGACTCAATTACGTTATTGTATATGATCAACATGGAAAATACCTTCGTCACTTTGGAGGAAAAGGCCCTGCAGATGAACAATTCAACTGTAATCATGGAGTGCTTTTCGACACACGCAAAGGTCAAAAAGACACACTATTGATCACTTCCAGACAAGATAACTGCTGGAAAAGATTTACAAGGGAGGGCACGTATGTAGAGTCTATTGACATGCCCGGCAGTTTTATATGCAGGCCAGTTCTGAGAAATAATAACCTCTATGGAGCAGTCTACAGATCTACCTCGGAAGCAAATGAGTTTTCAGGTTACATACAGATTGTTGACAAAAAGAATAAGGTCGTAAGTACGCCTGGAGGCTCGCAACCTAGTTATAAAAACGGCAAACTGGAAGAGCAGAAAAAGCAGGATCCTATGTCTGTGTTCATGCACCCTCATGACGTTTATGTGGACGTCGATGAGAATATCTATGTGGCTCAGTGGGCCTCAAAGAAAACTTATCCTATCAAACTGGAAAGAGTGTAAGGTTTATTCTTTCCTTACTGATTTCTATAAACTGTGGTTGGTGCAGACTGTGCTTTGGCGTAAATTATCATGTCAGCTATGGTGACATGATCCGGTACTGATACTGCGTATGCAATCGCATCGGCTATGTCTTCTGCCAAGAGAGGTTCAAAACCGGCATAGACTTGTTTGGCACGTTCTTTATCTCCTTTAAATCTAACTTCTGAGAACTCAGTTTCTACAGCCCCGGGAGCTATATTCGTAACTTTGATACCATCCTTGGTATGATCTAGTCGAATACCCTCACTGATGGCCTCTACTGCCTTTTTGGTGGCACAGTACACGGTTCCGTTAGCATAGGTTTGTTTGCCGGCTACAGAACTAAGATTCACCACATGACCACCACCGTTTTTGATCATTTGTGGCAAAATAGCTTTGGTGACATACATTAAACCCGTCACGTTTGAACCCATCATGGCATCCCAATCACTTGGCTCGCCCTCTGCGAAAGACCCAAAGCCATGAGCATTTCCAGCATTGTTTACCAGCACATCAATTTTTGAGAATTCAGAAGGTAAAGACTCAATGGCTTTTTGCACGGCAGTTTGATCTCTAACATCAAATACCAAGATAGTCGACTCTACCTTTAGGCTATCCTGAAGCTCCTTCAGTTTTTCTTCACGTCTACCGCAAAGTACCAATTTGAAGTTTTTCTCTGCTAAAGCAATGGCCGTAGCTTTTCCGATTCCACTGGAGGCTCCTGTAATTAAGGCTGTTTTCATGGTTGATTAGCTTATCCCTGTATGATTTTTCTGTACTGTTCTGTTTTATCAGGATCCAGACCTGAAAGTAATAAAAAGGCTTTTTGACGCTCTGTAGGGCTCCCCTCTGAGAAGATATTGATAAACTCAGGGGCTTTTGCGTCAAAAAACGCATTGATATACACAGAGTTTGGTCTTAGTGTAGCAATGTTCTGCACCACCTCCAAAAACTTTAAGGTCTCACTCCTACCTTTAGCCGGATCCCTGCCAAAATCGTCAAGAATAAGACGGTGGTATTTGTAAAATTCTTCTCGCATTCTGGAGAATTGCTGATTCTGCATATTCTCTACAATCCAGTACCTGTTACGCTGTGCTTTGTCATCTTGTGTCCAGCCAGGAGTACGAGTAGCTTGGGCCAGCTGAAGCAAATTAAATAGTCGAGACAAATGCGGTGAACCACCAAGCTCACTAAATGAATCATAATCAACCGCCAAAGCCATCAAACTATAATATGCTGCTAACTCGGTAATCTGGCTGGTAAATACCTGCTCATTATATACCATTTGCCTTTCTACAGGCTGATAGGAGAAATTGAAGTTCTTATCTATATATTGAAAGGTTACAGAATTATAATTGGTACCATATACAGGCCTGGCCACTTGAAAACGGGCATTCCCGGTAAAAAGATTTTGCGTACTTGATTGCATCAAATTAATGGTCAATTGACACTCAATACGCTCATCCTGATTAAAAATATCATCAGTCCAACGAGTATTATTCATGAACTGCTGAATCTGCGATTCCATTTCTTTGAATAAACCTGGCTGATATTGAATGGTGGACTGCATTTGCTGATAATTGATCTCCACTCGGGCATTTAACTCTTGTGCAGAGAGTTTATGAAAACCCAAGGTCATTAAACAGCAAAGACTTATGATTCTGCTTACAAATCTCATTTCGATTGTATGGTTTTTATTTCATTCAGGATATCCAGGGCCACCTCATCTTTTGTTTTCAATTCAAAAGCCTTCATATCTCCTCCTTTATGAACAATAGTCACTTTATTGGTATCATAACGAAAGCCCGCTCCCGAATCTTGTAAAGAATTGAGAACGATCATATCAAGGTTTTTGCGATCAAGTTTACCTAGAGCATTTTCTTTAGCATTATTGGTCTCCAAGGCAAAGCCCACCGCTATTTGGTTCTTCGTTTTTAGTTTACCTAAAGTACCGGCAATATCAAGTGTACGTTTCAGTTTGATACTCAAATCATCATCACTCTTTTTGAGTTTTTGCTCTGCAACAGACTCTGGCGTATAATCAGCTACTGCGGCAACGTAAACAATGATATCTGCCCCACCAAAAAGCTCTTTTGTAGCTTCAAACATCTCCTGAGCAGATTTTACAGATTTCAATTCCACCCCCTTCGGTGCCGAAATATTAACCGGGCCACTCACTAAATGAACTTTTGCACCAGCATTCACAAAGGCATTGGCTATAGCATACCCCATTTTACCAGACGAATGATTACTAATAAAACGCACCGGGTCAATAGACTCTACAGTTGGGCCTGCTGTAATCACAACTCGCTTATCTTCAAAATCAGAATTCTTAGTGAAGTGATTCTTCAAAAACTCAAGAATGGCTTCAGGCTCAGCTAATCTACCCTGCCCTACTAATCCACTGGCCAATTCACCACTTTCTGCTTCAATAATTAGGTTACCGAATTCCTGAAGAGTGTTTAAATTCTTTAATGTGCTCCCATGCTTGTACATATCCAAATCCATGGCCGGGGCAAAAACTACCGGGCATTTGGCCGACAAATAAGTGGCGATAAGCAAGTTATCACACAGTCCATGAGCACATTTAGCAAGAGTATTGGCAGATGCCGGTGCAATGAGCATGAGATCTGCCCACAAACCTAAGTCTACATGATTATTCCATTCTCCATTTGCCCCCTTGGTAAAATCTGAGAGTACCGGATTCTTTGAAAGTGTGCTGAGCGTCAGAGGAGAAATAAATTCTTTGGCAGCCTCTGTCATGACCACTTTCACCTCAGCTTCGGCCTTAATTAATAAGCGAACCAGAAAAGCGGCTTTATAAGCAGAAATGCTTCCTGTAACTCCCAGAAGTACTTTTTTATTCTTTAGCACTATGCTATTGTTTATCGATCTGAGCAAAAATACACCTTTAGAAAGGTAATCCAATAATCATGCAAAATGGCAGTAGACCACAGGGTATCAAACATCTTTTAAATTATTTCGGTAGTTTTAGATCGTATACGTAAAAAAGCCCCCGACCGCCTGAGCTATTTGATAACCGTACATGAAAAAACTATTTACTAACCTTACCTTTTGGGTCCTTACTGCCATTGCCACCGGAGCACTTCTGGGCCATTTTGCTCCAGATACCGGAATTCAAATGAAAGTATTGGGTGATAAGTTCATTTGGGTTGTAAAACTCTTTATCCTACCCATCATTTTTCTAACGATCTCCCTGGGAATAAGCGGAATGGGCGACTTAAAGAAAGTCGGAAAAGTTGGAGGAAAAGCACTCATCTATTTTGAAGTGGTGACCACTTTTGCACTCCTTATCGGAATTTTTATTGCCAATACCTTCAGACCTGGAAAGGGCGTCATAGCTCAGGAATCCAGTGATGTCACCAAATATGCCGATACCGCAAGTGATTTTAGCTGGATGGCTTTTTTCTCAGAGAACAAAACCATTCAGGTTCTACTATTTTCAATTCTCTTCGGCGTATTCTTAAGTAAATATGCTAAGAGTCAGCCAATTATCGACTTCCTTTCTAAAATCAGCAAAATAGTATTCAAGGCATTGCACTGGGTGATGCTCCTAGCCCCAATAGGTGCATTTGGCGGAATGGCCTATACTATTGGAAAGCACGGCATTAGCTCTTTAATTCCTTTAGGAAAATTGATGATCTCGGTTTACGCCACAATGGCCCTTTTCATTTTTGTGGTTTTGAGATGGATACTCAAATATTATAATGTCAACCTTTGGCAGTACCTGAAATACATTAGAGAAGAGCTATTAATTGTACTAGGAACTTCATCCTCTGAAGCTGCATTGCCATCTCTTATGGAAAAGCTGGAACGGATGGGTTGCTCTAAACCCGTGGTTGGGCTCGTAGTCCCTGCAGGCTATTCTTTTAATCTGGACGGCACTACCATTTACCTCTCCATGGCTACACTGTTCCTATCACAGGTTTATGGAATTCAGTTATCCTTAGAGCAGGTCATTACTGTGATTGGCATATTGATGGTAACATCAAAAGGAGCCGCAGGGGTTACCGGTAGTGGATTTGTGGTTTTGGCATCTACACTATCCGCCTTAAAAGTAATTCCTATTGAAGGATTGGCTCTACTTTTGGGTGTAGATCGGTTTATGTCTGAAGCTCGGGCCATTACCAATTTTATAGGCAATGGGGTGGCCACAATTTGGCTTGCCAATAACGAGAATGAGTTTGATAGGGCTAAAATGGCTTATGCCTTTGGCCATGTAGATGAAACAGAAGACATTTTGAAAGATAATTTCGGCATCAATGAAAAGCACGATTAATGGTATCATCGCATTCTTAGTTCTAATAGCTCTCTGTGTAGGGTTTATCCTCAAAGAATCAGGGTTCTTTGTGAAAATCAATCCTCATTTTGACGGAACCGAAGAAGTCATTGACACTCCTCCTGGAATAGAGGATATCACTGTTGATCAGACAAGTGGTGATATATACTTTTCCTCCACTGATCGAAGAGACTCGGGTGCCTCCGGTGCTATTTATAAAGCTAACCTGAATGCCTCTAACCTGGAATTGATCAAAATATCAGGAGATATGGATGGCGAAAATTTCAGACCTCATGGTATATCTCTTCTTAAGAAAAATGGGTTAACTTATATTTTCGCTGTAAATCATGGAGAGGGTCTACAGCGGATCAGCAGGTTGACTTTCTTAAAGGACTCTTTGATCAATGTAAAGCATTTTGAAGATGATTTAATCATTTCTCCGAATGATATAGTGGCCATAGATACCGCCACTTTTTATTTCACGAATGACCATGGTGAAAAAGACCCGGCCAAAAGAAGAATCAATGACTTTCTGATTGCCAAAGAATCTTATGCGGTCTTGTATCATGAGGGCAAAGCCCAAATTGCGACGCAAAAAATGGCTTACGCTAACGGCATCAATGTTTCTCCTGACCAGGAGTATTTATACGTGACTGCCACAACAGAGCGTAAACTGTATGTCTATCAAAGAAATCAATTAGATCATACGCTACAATTAAAGGACGAACTGAAAGTGGGTAGCGGGGTTGATAATATTGAAATAGACAAATACGGCAATCTCATGATCGGGTCTCATCCTAAAATGTTGAAATTCCTTTCACATGCTAAATCGGCCGAAAATAGAAGCCCTTCTCAAGTATTCAAAGTTGTATACCTACCTGATACAGACTATAAATTTCTTCAGGAAGAGCTTTACATAAACAATGGAGACCCATTATCTGCCTCCAGTGTAGCAGCCTATTACGAGGGCAATGACGGCACCAACGATTTAGTTATCGGTTCTGTTTTTGATTCAAAAATCCTGAGATTGCATAGAAATTTATAGTGTTTCATGCGTTGCCTTTTTATACTCTTTCTTTTTCTGAATTCGCTGAGTTTAACAGCCCAGAATTATAAGGCACGCTTCTATGATGTTAAAGATGGTCTGATTTCAGACATCTGTTACACCGTATTCCAAGATAGCCAAGGCTTTATTTGGGTAGGTACTAATGCGGGGGTCAGCCGGTTTAACGGTACAGAATTTATCAATTTTGATCAGGAAAATGGTCTCCCGGCTTATTCCGTCTATCAAATCCACGAAGATTCACAAGGGCGAATTTGGTTTCTGACAGATACAGGAAACATGGCTTTCTATGCCAATGGGCAGTTTCATAATCCTACAAACACTCCGTTTCTGAAAGAAATGAGTACCACCTCCTACCGATACGGTTTTCTTGAAGACAAACTTGGACAAATATGGGTAGGGAGTTTTAATGATGGCTTCAAGGTTTTAAAGCCCGACCTTTCTGTGGTTTCTAAGAAGGTAAGTAGACCTCAAAGGGGCATCAACCGCGTCCTACATTTTTATGAACTGGCAGACGATGCTGTTCTTAGCGTAAATGCAGACTCTATCTACTGTTACGATATTCATAATTTACAATTAAGCTGGGCAGAGAAGCTTTTTGACAAATCGGCTTTTGTAGTAAGAAATACACGCATTTCAGAATCAGAAATTCTATTGCAGAGCCAGACCGAAAGAATTTGGTTTGACATAGTTCAGCGTAAAGTTGTAAGAAAAGAAGAAGTGCAGCCCACCCCGGAGTTCATTTTCTTCTCTGAAAAGCTCGATAACACCTTCTATATCGGTTCCAGAAATGGTCTTTTTCAATTATCTGATTCTGACATTTCTCCTTCTACCAAATTTCCGGATTTAGCTGACAAGTCAATCAGCTCATTGATTAAGGACAATAATGGCAATTACTGGGCGAGTACCTTGAAATCAGGATTGGTAAAACTGACCAATTATCCTTTCTCCTTTGATGACACCAAACGAGGCCTATATCTTAAAAAGGAATTTGCCGATGGCAATGGCTTTGAAGGATTCTTCAACGGTACTCATACCTATCTGAAAGCAAATGGACTATCGAGAACTTTAAGAAATTATGTACCTCCAAACTCAAGGCCCTTTGAGGTATTACAACTGGCAGATGAACAGTATATCGTTTTCAATGAGAACTATGTTACTTATTACGAGAATGGCCAAAAATACCAAAGACCTTTTGCGGCCAAATCAGCTGTATTTGATCAAGAAAACGATGAATTGCTGATTGGGCAAAGCCGTGGCGTGAGCCGAATCAAAGTGCCTGAGTTCATTGCAGTAATCAAATCAAATGACCAGTTGAAGTTTGGACTTGCCCTTGCAGAAAATACAGGAGTTGAAAAGTATGCCAATTGCATTTTACCGTATGAGGGTAACTTCTTGGTGGGCACCAGAGATGGTCTTTTTAAGATTGAGACTAATGGTTCTTATCAAATCTCTGATGTGCCTGAGCTTCATCATTTAAATATCATGAAGATTTTGCCTCAGGCAAATGGCAGACTTTATTTACTCAGCTATGGCAAAGGAGTAATTGACTATAATCCTGTTAACGGAAACATAAGAAAATTCAATGAAGATGATGGCCTTGCCAATAACTTCCTGCACAATGGAATTATAGACAGAGACTCTTCTCTATGGGTTTTAACCAAACTTGGTGTAAGTCAAATCAAAAAGTCAACAGATCAGTATGAAATCCTGAATTATGGAGCCAATGAAGGTCTCATGAATACCTACATTCAGTTTTTATATGAAGAAAATGGTCTACTTAAATTTTGCTCTTTAGACGGAGAATACATCACAAACGCCTATGCTCTTCAAGAATATCACCAGAAAAAGCCACGAATATTTTTGACCAAAATTGAAGGCTTTGATACGGATCAACGAAATTTTGAAATAGGACAAAACCTATATCTTCAATTCGGCACCATTTCTCTGGAGTTTGGCGATGACCTTTCTACTTATTACAGAATTATCAATAAAAACGATAGTTCTGAATGGTTTCCCTTCGAGAAAAGAATACCTATCAATACCACTGAAAAGGCTAATTTGACCCTTGAGGTCAAAGCCAACACCAGAGAAAATTTAAGCTCAGATGTGCTTTCATTACCCATAAGAATTAAACCGACGTGGTATAGTTCAGCATGGTTTAGGTTCTCGCTGTTAGCTTTATTTACCCTTGCCATTGTCTACCTTTTTAAAAATGGCACACTAAAACTGGAAACTGATCAAATAAAAAAGACCTGGAACAAACTGAAGAATTTGAAAAATCTTCAACCTGGCCAGACCGAACTCATCATTAAAGTCACTGATGGCAGTTTTATTAAACTTACAGAACAGCAGGTATACAGAATCACCGCCTCTGGCAATTACGCCGAGTACCTGACAGAAAAGGGTAAATTCTTAAGTAGAGTTACTATGAAGGAACTAGAGGATGAGCTAAGCTCTGATTCTCAACTGAAAAGGATTCATAGATCGCATATTGTGAATATTGATCATATAGAAAAGGTATTTCAAAACAACCTATTGGTACGAGGTGATGAAATTCCTGTTGGTCACAAATACGCAGATCTTCTCAATGACCTAAAGGAAAAGGTAAAAATCATCAAATAAGCCCTACTTTTTCATCCCTGAAAACGATCAATTCGTCCCAGAGGTAATTCAAGACTACCCTAAACCGCAATTATTAAGGCTATTTTCATCACAAAGACCGTAACTTGCCGGGATGCTCCTAGACCTCAAATCTACATTTGTCATGAACCATTTAGAGAAATCATTCTTAAAATCAATCATAACAAATGAAAACTGTCAACATTCTCAGAAGGAAAACATGCTTTGTCTCAGACATCATTTTATTGAAAAGCGACGCAAATTATACCCACGTATTCTTTAGAGATGGTAAGCAATTAACCGTAGCCAAAACGCTAAAGAAAATGGAGGCAACATTTTCTGAGTTAGGCTTCATAAGAACACACAAATCGTACATCGTGAATCCAACGCATATCTTAAAATATTATGAGGTAGATTCAGAGATTCAATTGACTAAAAACCTAAAGGCTGCCGTATCCAGAAGAAGAAAAGATGCCCTGGAGCAGGTATTGCAAAACTAACTTTTTCAGGACTTCATGATTATGTCTTAAGCTCTATTGTATTTTTTAAACCTAAACTCGTTAAAAGTAAAACACATACCTAAATTGCGGCGTCAACAATAACGCCTATGCCGAAAAAACAGAATTTAAAAGAAGACGCTTTACGATACCATGAAGAGGGGCGTCCGGGCAAAATTGAGGTAATTCCTACCAAAGCATATTCAAACCAAAGAGACCTCTCTTTAGCGTACTCTCCCGGTGTAGCTGAGCCCTGTCTGGCCATAGCCGAGGATAAGGAAAAAGTATATAACTATACCGCTAAAGGTAACCTGGTAGCGGTAATCAGTAACGGAACTGCCGTTTTAGGCTTGGGAGACATCGGCCCTGAAGCCGGAAAACCAGTAATGGAAGGGAAAGGACTTCTCTTTAAAATATATGCCGATATAGATGTATTTGATATTGAATTAAATACCAAAAATGTTGACGAGTTTGTACGAACCGTCAAAATATTAGAGCCCACCTTTGGTGGCGTAAACCTGGAAGATATTTCAGCACCGGCGTGTTTTGAGATTGAGGAGCGTCTTAAAGAAGAGCTGGATATCCCGGTGATGCATGATGACCAACATGGTACAGCCATCATCTCTGCGGCTGCTCTTAAAAATGCCCTCGAACTTGTAGAGAAAGACATCTCTAAGGTAAAAATCATAGTCAATGGTGCCGGTGCATCAGCCATTAGCTGTACCAGGCTATACATGGCTTTGGGGGCTAAGAAAGAAAACATATTCATGTTTGACTCTAAAGGGCTCATTCACCCTTCCAGAGATAACCTGAGTGGGAAAAAGCCTGAATTTGTCAATGATAATTTGCCTGCTGAAACCACACTGGAAGAAGGCTTGAAAGGTGCTGATGTTTTCATTGGCCTATCTAAAGGCAATATATTGAATGGTGAAATGGTCAAAAGTATGGCTAAAGACTGTATAGTTTTTGCCATGGCAAACCCTACCCCCGAGATTAGTTTTGAAGACGCCACTGCAGCCCGAAAAGACATCATTATGGCCACCGGTAGATCAGACTATCCTAATCAGGTAAATAACGTACTTGGCTTCCCATATATCTTTAGAGGAGCTTTGGATGTGCGATCTAAAGTCATCAATGAAGAAATGAAAATGGCTGCTGTTTTGGCTCTGGCAGACCTGGCGAAGAAGCAAGTACCTGATATGGTCAACATGGCCTATGGCGAAGAAAGCCTCAGTTTTGGCAGAAACTATATTATTCCAAAACCTGTAGACCCCAGACTATTGACAGCTGTGGCTCCTGCGGTGGCAAAAGCCGCCATGGAAACAGGAGTGGCCAAAAGCCCAATTCAAAATTGGGAAGAGTATGAACTTCAACTAAGTAAGCGTCTTGGTCAGGATAATAGCTTGCTTAAGATCATTCATAATAAGGCTCGTAAGAATCCAAAACGTGTGGTATTTGCTGATGCTGAAAACCTTAGTGTGCTCAAAGCCGCTCAGGAAGTGAAGGATGAGGGAATCGCTATTCCTATTTTATTAGGCAATGAAAAGCGTGTGGCCAAGCTCATTGAGCAGCATAATCTTTCAATCAGCGATCTGGAGGTCATAGATCCTATGAAAACCTCTAAAGCCACTATGCAGGAGTTTGGCGACTTATTCTATAAGAAAAGACAACGCAAAGGACTGACATACTCCGAGGCTCATAGCATAATGAAACGTAGAAGTTATTTCGGTGCTATGATGGTAGAAACTGGCCAGGCAGATGCCATGATTGGTGGTTTGAGCCACAGTTATCCGGATACCATCAGACCTGCTTTGCAGATCATTGGTAAAGCCAAAGGCGTCAAAAAAGTATCTGGAATGTATATTCTAATGAGCCGATTTGGTCCTTTATTCCTGGCAGATACTACGATCAATTTTGATCCTTCATCAGAGGATTTAGTTGAAATAGCTGAACTGGCCGCTGAAGAGGTAAAGAAATTCAATATTGAACCCAGAATCTCATTTGTTACGTATTCAAACTTCGGCTCTGTACCTAATGGCCCTGCCCCTATCAAAATGAGGGAGGCAGTCTCTGAACTCCAAAGCAAGCATCCTGATCTGATCGTAGATGGTGAAATGCAAGCTCACCTGGCTTTTGACACCGAGTTACTAAAGGCAAATCACCCTTTCAGCTCACTAGCTGAAAAAGGAGCCAATACTTTTATCTTCCCAAATCTTTCGTCTGCGAATATTGCCTACAACATGGTAAAAGAAGTGGCGAATATTGAGAAAATAGGCCCGATTGTACTAGGTTTGAGAAAGCCTGTAAAAGTCTTACAAATGGGTGCCTCAGTTCGTGAGATTGTAAATATGGTGAGTCAGGCTGTGGTAGACGCTCAGAGAGCAGATGTATAATTATGACTTTCGAAGAATACTTAATAAGCAAAAAAATAGACGGTTCGGCCTTTAAACAGGCCGAACCTGACCGTTATCAGGAATGGAAAGGCATTTTTGAAGAAGTCCATCCAGATAGCTTTACAGCTCAAAAGAAGTTCCTGATTAACCCCACCCGTAGAAAATACTTACTCCAAAAAGATCAAGAGCCCACAAGGTAACGAACTATTGAGGCTAAGCCAATCCCCAAAATAAGCCATAAGGCTATCTTCCTGAAGCTTTCCTGTGAAATACGCTGAAGTGCTTTCTTACCAATATATGTTCCTACAAAGGAGATCAGCAGTAAGGCTGGTGCTTTAAAGAGCATATCTTTGGTGATATAATCTTGTAAATAGTACACCACGAATCGACTTCCATCTACTCCAAAGTCTATCAGGGCAGAAGTAGCTAAAAATGTGGCCTTCGGTATATCAAAAGAAGCTAACGTCAGACCTCTAACAGCTCCGCCTGTTCCCAGTAAACCTGCCGTTAGCCCAGATAAAGCTCCACCAAAAATGGAGTTGCCGGCGGTTTGTTTAAAGACGAATGAGGGTTTGAGTAAAAGAAAAAGCGAAAAACCAAAGAGGAACACTCCCAGAACCAGATCGCCTATTCCACCGCTTAAAAATCGTGAGAAATAGGCCCCTATGATAACCATCAAAATGCTGGGAAGGCCTATCCACAGAAAAATCCGCTTGTCAATGCCTTTGAAAAACAAGACTATTTTGGAAATGTTACTAAACAAATGATAAAAGGCTGTGAGTCCTAAAACTGCGTGAAAATCATAAAAGTAACCTGCCATAGGTACAAAGAATACGGATGATCCAAAACCACCCACGGTACCCAGAATTTCGGCAATTAGGGTCAATAAATAGAATATAATTTCCGGCAATAACATTCATCAAAATTAAGCTAAGGCCACAGCCTTAAATAGTTTCATTGACATCTGCTTTTATGTTTTAAGTCATAAAAACAGACTTTGAATTCACTCATCTTCGTTTATGCTGAAGCTTATAGGAATATTGACTTTGCTAGGCTTAACACTAAACACCTACGCCCAGCCCACAGACGCTCTTGTTCAGAAAGCCTTTGAGGCTAAATATGGTCACACACCTAAACACCTGAACTATAATGGTCTTAAAGCAAAGATCGACTCTGGCATGATTTATCATTGGCTAGCGACCACTACGAAACCAGAAGAACATCTTGACTACCTTAATCCTCATGACCTGCCGTATATACAATCCTTGAAATACCGATTTCACCAGAATTACGATAGGCTGAATGAGTTTCAGAACTTCTTCAGATGGAAGGAGAGGTTTAACATTGACGAATATGTCCTGATCAATATTGCCAACGGGCAACTTAGCTTCCACCGAAAAGACATTCAACCACTCCGAATGAAGGTTATCGTAGGAACCAGAAGACATCAAACACCTACCCTGGCTACTTACGCTGATGCTGTAACCATTTACCCATACTGGACAGCCACCAGAAATATCTCGATCAATGAAATTCTGCCGAAAGTCAAAGAAGACCCAGAATATTTGACAAGGAATAACTTTGACGTACTGGATCAGCAATTCAAAGTACTTAAAGCTGATACTATCCAATGGCAGAATATCACAGCAAAGAATTTCAAATTCTATTTCAGACAAGGAACTGGCTGTGATAATGCATTGGGTCTATTGAAAATCAATATTCGGAATCCTTATTCTGTTTACATGCATGACACGCCTCACACACAAGCTAGTAAATCACTTTTTGCAAGAGAAGCACGTTTCTACAGCCATGGCTGCATAAGACTTGAGCAACCCCTTGAGCTGGCAAATGCACTTCAGCCTCAAAAAGAAATAGACCAACAGTTGATGAACTATTGTCTTCAAAATCAAAAGCCTCAGATAATTCCTTTAAAGAAAGACATTCCTGTATTTATCATGTATTTCACCGACTGTATCGACGAGAATGGGGACTGGAAAACTGTGGAAGACTTCTATCAACTGTCGAAATAACTGATATCTGTCATATTTTGTAGTGAGTAGATGCAGCCTTCTACTGGTGTATCATGGCCAACTTTGTAAGGTAAATAAAGCACCATGGCCGAAGTTCTCGAAGAAATCAAATGTCATCACTGCGGAGAAGATTGCAGCTCTGAAGATTTAATCATTGATGAGCTTCACTTTTGCTGTATCGGCTGTAAAACAGTCTATGAATTACTGCAAGAGAATGACTTATGTGGTTATTATGACCTGGAACAGCATGCCGGAGTAAGCTTGAAAAGCAAAGACCATCAGGGCAAGTTTGACTACCTAAAAAACCCAACCATTGAAGATTCAATACTAGATTTTAAGTCTGAAAAGTTAAACAAAGTAACCCTTTTTCTTCCTGCCGTTCATTGCAGTTCTTGCGTTTGGCTATTGGAGAATTTCAATAAAATCAGATCTGGTGTTTTGCACAGCAGGCTCAACTTTCTAAAAAAAGAACTGAGTCTGACGTATGATCCACGAGTGGTCAATATGAAGGTGATTGTAGAACTTTTGGCTACGCTAGGTTATGAACCCTTAATTTCATTAGAGAATACGGTTGCCAATGAAAACAAGAAACAAAAAAGGTCAAACCGCTTATTGAGGCAGATTGCGGTGGTAGGTTTCTGTACCGGCAATATCATGTTGCTGAGTTTTCCGGAGTATTTTAAGCTAGACCTTCAAAATGAAGTAGACGCCCAGTATCAGAAGTTTTTTCTTTACCTGAATGTGCTGCTGGCCATGCCTGTTTATTTCTATGGTGCAGCAGACTATCTGAAAGGTGCCTGGATATCTTTAAAGGAAGTCTGGAAAAGAAACACCACAACACTAAGCGTAGACATACCGATTGCATTAGGCGTTACCGCTTTATTTATCAGGAGTTTATACGAAACTCTGATCAATGGCGGCGGAGCTTATTGGGACAGCATGGCTGGTCTGGTATTCCTTCTTCTTTTAGGCAAATGGGTTCAGAAAAAAACGTTCGACTACCTCTCTTTTGAACGAAACTACAAGAGTTACTTTCCGCTGGCTGTAGAAGTGAGAAATGGAGATTCGTTTGATTATAAAAATGTGGACGATCTTCAAAAGGGAGATATCATCAGAATTCATAATAATGAGCTGATACCAGCTGACTCAGAATTAGTATCTGGTCAAGCCTTCCTAGATTACAGTTTTGTCACTGGTGAAAGCGAGCCTATTTCAGTAAGAAACGACGAGGTGATATATGCCGGTGGCCGACAAAAAGGCCAAAACATAGAGCTTAGAGTTACCAAAGAGGTTTCAAAAAGCTATCTGACCCAACTCTGGAATCAAACCAATTTCAAAGAGGAAAAAGAAGTAGCCACCACCAAACTTGCAGATAATTTCAGCAAATACTTTACATATATCACCCTCGGTATATCATTTCTCACAGCCATCTATTGGTCAATAGTGAACCCAGAAATGGCTTGGCCGGCATTTACGGCAGTTTTAATGGTGGCTTGTCCCTGTGCCCTTACGCTCTCTATGCCATTTACCATGGGTACGGTCATGGGGATTTTCGGGAAGAATAAGTTTTATGTGAAGAACCAGGATGTGATTCAGAAACTGACAGAAGTCAAGCATATTGTCTTTGACAAAACCGGTACACTAACAAAAAATAATGATTACCGAGAGCTTAGCTTTATAGGTGAGGCTCTGGATCTTCAAGATCAGATAATTCTCAAAAGCCTGGCGGGAGTTTCCACCCACCCGGTTAGTAAACTCGTCAATGTTTATTTCCAAAATGTTGATAGCGTTCAACTCACTCATTTTGAAGAAGTTGAAGGTTCTGGATTGATAGGAACTTTTAATAAAATAGAATACAGAATCGGGAACGCAGACTTTCTGGAAATACCAGATAATATAAGAGCTAAAGATGCCCGCGTTTATCTCAAAAAAGGATCAGCGGTTCTAGGGTACTTTAAAACTAAACCTGTTTTCAGAGAAGGATTTGAGAAAGTAATTCACCAGCTCAATAGCTTTTTCAGCCTTCACCTCATTTCTGGTGATAAATCAACGGATAAAGATTACTTGCAGAATTACCTTTCTGAAGAAAATCTCCATTTTGAACAAAAACCAGAACAAAAGCTGGCCTTCATAAAAGACTTACAAAAAACACAGGAGCCTGTGCTCATGATAGGAGATGGACTCAATGATGCTGGTGCTTTGCGTCAGAGTGATTTGGGAATCGCCTTATCTGAGAATACGCAGGCATTTACGCCTGCCTCTGATGCCATTTTAGATGCCAGTAAATTCGCCGACTTATCAAAGTTTATTGCTTTCAGCAAGAAGTCTGTGAATATTGTCAAACTAAGCTTTATGCTTTCATTGGTATATAATTTCATCTGTATCAGCTGGGCTGTTAGCGGAACACTTTCACCGGTAGTTGCCGCTATTTTCATGCCTTTGAGTAGCATTTCCGTAGTGCTGTTTGCTGTTATTATCACCTATTTTTCTGCTCGCAAAGCCAAATTAATCGTATAACTATGTCAATCATCATCCTTCTTGTAATCGCTGCTTTAATTTTTGCCGGAGGCTTTTTAGTGGCCTTTTTCTGGGCCACCGATGATGGTCAATTTGATGACACGGCCACACCAGCCATCAGGATTCTCAATGATGATACTGTAGAGCAAAAAAAGTGATTCGATTGAGATAAAAGGCTTTAGTCAGGTCTCTTCTAAGGCTTAAAAGTTTTATCGATGAGCAAGTTTGAAAAAGCCTTTCTGAAATACTGATTAAAATCAGCTCCCTCCCCTTCTCCACTCATGTTTTGCCGTTTGGGCTACTTCTAACTTGCCTTAGTAAAATCAATAGAGCATGAGAAAGATCAATCAAAACAAAAGAATCATCAATACCGGGAAGGTATTGACCGATTTCAAAAGCACACTGCTACAGGCTCAAAACGAGGTAGATTACTTCCTTGATGTCTTAAACGACCTAAAAACCAAAACCATAGGAAATAGTGTCAAAAGCCTGCGTGTAGCCCGGTTTGTACAAGAGTTTCACCACTTTGAGAGACTCATCAAAAGGCTTTTGCAAGAGCATCATGACCTCCACCACGACCTGGCAGAAGACGCTCAGGAGAAAGCTATGGTAGACAGCGAAACCTTCGGAGATATCCGCTATTTCAAAAGCGAAATGAAGGATTTTGAGAATAACTACAAAGAGTATAAGTACAAGTTCAGGGCCTTTGTGGCAGACTTCGATTACCTGAGTAAAGAGGTCGCATGATCTTGATCATATTTCAATGGGGCAACGCTCATGTTTGCCCCGTGAAGTCAGATTTACTTTTACATCGCATTAGTATTAAACACCTCTAAATATGCATTTTTTAAGAAAACCTCTGTTATCAGCACATTCTGACTCTAGCGGTGGCAATCTGGAAGGCTTTTATTACGACAATAAGATTGTCAAAGCCTTTTTAATTGCCACTGTTGCGTTTGGGATTATCGGTATGCTGGCCGGGCTTACTGCAGCCATTCAGCTCTTTTTACCAGCGGCCAACTTTAATCTGCCTTATACCACTTTTGGGAGATTGAGACCACTACACACCAACGCCATCATCTTCGCTTTCGTAGGAAACGGGATGTTTGCAGGTATTTACTATTCACTACCCAGACTTACAAAAACCGCTATCTTTAGTAAAGCTCTTAGCTGGATCCACTTCTGGGGCTGGCAGCTGATCATTCTTGCCGCAGCCATTACACTGCCTTTAGGAATGACCACCTCTAAAGAATACGCAGAACTGGAATGGCCTATTGATATAGCCATTGCTTTAATCTGGGTGGTATTTACCATTAACCTCATTGGTACCATCATTAAAAGACGTGAGCGTCATATGTATGTAGCTCTATGGTTTTATATCGCTACAGCGGTTACCATTGCTATGCTACATATTGTAAACTCTCTGGAGATTCCGATCAGTATGACCAAGAGTTACTCACTTTACGCCGGTGTACAAGATGCTCTGGTACAGTGGTGGTATGGTCATAATGCCGTGGCGTTTTTCTTAACCACGCCTATTCTTGGTTTGATGTACTATTTCTTACCTAAGGCGGCCAACAGACCGGTTTACTCTTATAAATTATCCATTATTCACTTCTGGTCTCTGATTTTCATTTATATCTGGGCTGGTCCTCACCACCTTCTTTATACGGCTCTTCCAGATTGGGCACAGAGTTTAGGTACTGTGTTCTCCATAATGCTTATTGCTCCTTCTTGGGGTGGTATGCTGAATGGTCTTTTGACCTTGAGAGGTGCCTGGGACAGAGTTCGTGAAAATCCAGTCTTGAAGTTCTTTGTGGTGGCTGTTACCGCATACGGTATGAGTACGTTTGAAGGCCCAATGCTTTCACTGAAAAACGTAAACGCTATTTCTCACTACACAGACTGGACCGTAGCACACGTTCACATCGGTGGTTTGGGCTGGAACGGCTTCATGACTTTCGGTATGCTGTACTTCCTGATTCCTAGAATGTGGAAGACAAAACTATATTCTACCAAACTGGCGAACACACACTTCTGGATTGCTACTTTAGGTATTCTTTTCTATGCCTTACCGATGTACTGGGCTGGCTTTACTCAGTCATTAATGTGGAAGGAATTTGACACAGATGGCTTCCTTGCTTATCCTAACTTCCTGGAAACTGTGACACAGATTATCCCGATGTACGTAATGCGTGCCATTGGAGGTAGCATGTACCTGGTAGGGGCTCTGATCATGGTTTATAACCTGATTAAGACAGCCAAAACCGGAGAGTTTATGGCAGAAGAATATGCAGAGGCTCCTGCTCTTCAGAAAAACGTAAAAGTAACAGGAGGCCACTGGCACTCTGTTCTGGAAAGAAAACCGATCACCTTTACGGTACTTGCATTTATAGCTGTGGCTATCGGAGGTATCATTGAGTTTGTCCCTACTTGGGTAGTAGACTCTAATATCCCGACAATTGAGGCCGTAAAACCTTATACACCACTAGAGCTGGAAGGTAGAGATATATACATCAGGGAAGGGTGTAATAACTGTCACTCTCAGATGATCAGGCCGTTCAGATCTGAGACAGAACGTTACGGTGAATACTCAAAAGCCGGTGAGTTTGTCTATGACCACCCTCACTTGTTCGGGTCAAAACGTACAGGTCCTGACCTTCACAGACTAGGTGGCAAATACCCAGACAGCTGGCATTATAACCATATGTTAGAACCTGCCAGTATGTCTCCGGGCTCTATAATGCCGGCCTACCCTTGGCTTCTGGATGACGAGTTTGGAACAGACGAGATTGGCAAAAAGATTAACGCCATGCGTACCCTGGGCGTGCCTTATGAAGAGGGCTACGAAGAAGAAGCTCCTGCAGATATGATGCAGCAGGCTGCCGAAATCACCGGCAGACTGGAAGAAGCCGGAATAGAAGTAAGTGAGAATAAAGAGATTATAGCTCTGATAGCCTACTTACAGCGACTAGGAATAGATATTAAAGGACAAAACTAAGTTTCAATCATGTTTAAGAATTATTTATCAGGTATAGAGGGAGTTAGCGTTTATCCAATCATCTCTCTCAGCATATTCGTCGCATTTTTTGTTCTCCTAGGCTTCTTTGTCTTCAAAGCAGATAGAAAGTATATCAATCACATGGAGAATCTTCCACTGGAAGAAGGTGAAAAAATATAGATCACAAATGGCAGGAGCCAGCAATGGCTTCTGCCCTCACCAAAAAACTATAGTAAAATGGATTTAAATTTTAAAAACGGTGAAGAGCTTTTCCAGTTTCTCTTACTTGGGGTCTTAGTTTTCTTCACAATCATACTGCTCATTGTGGTCCTGAATATTTTCATGACCTTAAAGGCCATCCTGAATGAGAAAGCCGGAATCAAAACAGAGCCGTTCACGCTCAATTCGCTTTGGAATAAGCTCAATAGCTTCAGACCTATGTCTGAAGAAAAAGATATCCTCCTGGATCATGATTATGACGGCATCAAGGAGCTTGATAACCACTTACCACCTTGGTGGCTGGGTATGTTTTACGGAGGTATTGTTTTCGGCATCGTTTATCTGTTAAACTACCATGTTTGGCAGTGGAGCCCACTTCAAACTGAAGAGTACGAAATAGCCATGGCTGAAGCTGCGGAGATGAAGTCTCAAATGCAAAGCACTTCAGTAAGTAGTATTGATGAAAATAACGTAGAACTGCTCACAGATGCCTCTGATATAGATACCGGAAACCTCATTTATACAGCTAACTGTGCGGTCTGCCACGGAGCAGCTGGTGAAGGAGGTGTCGGTCCAAACCTTACAGACGAATACTGGTTACATGGTGGTAGTGCAAGCGATATCTATAAGACCATCAAATATGGGATAACGGAGAAAGGGATGATTTCCTGGGAAGGTACGCTTAAACCTACTGATATGCAGCAGATAACCAGCTTTATCAAAACCCTAGCAGGAACTAATCCGGCTAACGCTAAAGCTCCTCAGGGAGAAATTTATGTGGAAGAAGAGGCTCCTGCAGCTGATGAGACAGAGGCCGAAGAATCTACATCAGAAGAATTAGCTACCCTTTAAAAATAAACCCCGAAAACGAGGGATAATATTTCCCTCGTTTTTCTTTTCAAAAGCAACAATTGTCACTGTTTGCGAACCAACCCATCCTTAATATAGAAGTGTAGTAAAAGGCAGCTATTCTGTCAAATTTCAAAATAGTTAAAGGTAAAAAAATGGCAACCGAATTTACATACGACGAACTCTACGAGGATGAAGAAGGCGGCTTTAGAGATAGTATTGCCACAGTAGATAAGGACGGTAAACGTATCTGGCTTTATCCTAAAAAGCCAAAAGGACAATTCTATAATAAGCGGCTACTGGCCACCATCGCGTTTCTGGCCATTTTTATTTCAGGACCGTTCATAAAAATTGGTAACCAACCGCTGCTGATGATGAATCTCTTTGAAAGAAAGTTCGTCATTATTGGCAGGCTATTTCTACCACAAGACTTTGTCATATTCGGATTAGGAATGATCACTTTTGTGGTGATTATCACGCTTTTCACAGCCACATTTGGGCGTATCTGGTGCGGCTGGCTTTGCCCCCAAACTGTTTTCATGGAAATGATCTTCAGGCCCATTGAAAATTGGCTTGAGGGAGACGGACGAAAACAACAGAAATTTGACCAAAAGAAACTGGATTTTGATAAAGCCTGGCGTAAAACCCTCAAGCATATCATCTATATCACCTTCTCAATTTTCATTGCCCACATAACTATGGCTTATATTATCGGAATTGAGAATGTCAAAGAACTTATCACCAGCTCACCCGCTGAAAACATCTCTGGCTTTATAGGACTAGTTGTCTTTACAGCACTATTCTATTTTGTGTTTGCCAAATTAAGAGAGCAGGTATGTATAGCCATATGTCCTTACGGCAGGCTGCAAGGTGTTTTGGTAAATAAAGACACCGTAAATGTGATGTATGATCATAAAAGAGGTGAACCGAGAGGCAGAATCAATAAAAAGGCAACCGTTGAAGATTTGAACCTTCAAGGCGACTGTATTGACTGTAAACTTTGTGTACAGGTTTGCCCTACAGGCATAGATATCAGGGATGGTGTTCAGCTGGAATGTGTCAACTGCACAGCATGTATAGACGCCTGTGATGAGGTAATGGAAAAAGTAGATAAACCAAAGGGTTTGATTAGATACGCCTCATTGGAATCTATTGAGAAGGGCATTCCTTATAAACTACCCATTAGATCATGGGCCTACATAGGTGTATTATTTTTACTCATAGGCGTTGAAGCATTTATGCTCATAAACAGGGCAGACATAGAAACCACGGTAATGCGTGTGCCTGGTCAGTTATACCAAAGAACAGAACAGGGAAACATCAGCAATTTATATAACGCCCAGATGGTCAATAAATCACAGGAAGAGATGAACCTCAAACTTGATTTTGACGCAGGGCAATCTGACTGGACACTAAAAGTAGTAGGAGCCGATGAAAACGGATTGATCAATCTTAAACCTGAAGCCAAAACCGAAGTGGTTTTCTTTATTGAAATACCTGATGAAGATGTTAAACAAAGATCTACCAAGCTTAATCTCAAAGTAGTAGACGAGACTGGTGAAGAGGTAGAAACAGTAAAAACAAGTTTTTTTGGGCCAGGTTAGACACTGCTTGAAATAAAGACAAGCTCACATAAATAATTTAGAGAATTTAAAAGGACATAAAAATGAACTGGGGAAAGAAAATAGCATTGGCATATAGCGGATTTGTGGTCTTCATGGTAGGACTGGTTTATTTGTGTATTCAGCAAAAAGATATCTTTTTAGTCACACCAGATTACTACAAAGAGGAGCTGGCCTATCAAGAAAAAATAGATGGGATGAATAATGTAGCAGCATTAAGCACTGAGCTTGAATTCAACTACAGTGATAATGGAATAGTGGTCAAGTTTCCTGAAGAATGTCTGGAATCTACCGGGCAACTAACACTATACAGACCATCCGATGCAGGCAAAGATGTCATTTTGCCTTTCAAATTGGCCAATAATACTACATTACCGGTTTCTACCAGCAAACTTGACAGAGGTCTTT
This sequence comes from Jiulongibacter sp. NS-SX5, assembly GCF_052828545.1. The sequence goes on along the minus strand of NZ_CM128248.1, from coordinate 166,626 downwards.
GGAAAGTAAAACTGGACTGGACACAGAACGGTAAAACATATTATACTGAACAAAAACTAACCTTATAAACCAATGATCTGGACGGCATTTATCATGGGATTGGTAGGTAGTTTGCACTGTGCTGGCATGTGCGGGCCACTTACTTTTCTCCTGCCTTCAGATAAAACTAATCAGCTAAGGTTTATTTCTGGAAGACTGCTCTATAATCTTGGCAGAATATTCACTTATGCCCTACTTGGGCTTGTTATTGGCCTTATTGGCCAGAAATCCACACTTTTTGTTTCCAGAAATGTACTTTCTATAATTCTAGGAAGCATTATTTTGGTAGCAGTACAAATTCCTACCAAATGGGTCAATGACCACAAACTCTACCAAATCACTTCACGATTTGTCAGTAAAATCAAATCAGGCTTCAAACAAAACTTCAAAACAAATTATTACTCAGGCCAATTGGTCTTTGGCGTATTAAACGGACTGTTACCATGTGGTTTAGTATACGCAGCCTTGGCTGGGGCATTTATCCAATTAGATATACTCAAAGGTGCCACATACATGGCTGCCTTTGGTGCGGGCACATTACCAATGATGCTCAGTATAGCCTTAGGAAGCGGTTGGTTGAAAAAATATTTCTCAGGATCGGTCAAAAAGATTATTCCTATCACCTACGCCTTTCTGGCCATTTGGTTAATCTACCGTGGGGTAAATACCTCAGGCCCCACACTTCATGGAGCTGGTGCCACAGCTATAGAGGAATGTGTGACAGAGTAACCTATTTTATCAAGAGTGTCTTACGTATAGTCACTTTCTTGACCGCTTAATAATAAATTATTGATTTTCAGAATTTTAGGACAATTTTTAGTACTTTAAGAGTACAACAGGAAAACCCTATTATTATGAAAAACAATCTACTACCCTTGGTAATAGCTTGTCTGTTATTACCAATCTACACTTACTCACAATCCGTAGAAATCTTACCTGGAGGCTTAGTCGAAAATAGCGATAGTACTCAGGTAATAATTGGTACAGACACCCTCCTACCCTTAAATGTTCAACTTTATAATTATAGAGAAGGAGCTGATACCATTATCTGGGGAAAGAAAAACCAAAGTTTTGAGGTCAATTGGTCCATGCTGACCTCACCCACAAGAGATTTGTATGAATTCAATGTGAAGGACAATACCAATCCTTCACAATTTGAGATCAGCATGCCCAATGGACGTGTGAGTATTACGGACAAAGGAAACCTACTTCTGGGCAATGAGGCCTCTTTACAAAACACCGAAGTTTTGCTGGACGCCCAATCAAAAGATGGCGGGGGAATGATTACCGCCTCCGGTATTGGTATCAGCACGGCTATTAGAAGCACGCATTACCAGCAAGATTTATCCTATAATGAAGTTCAAGGACTTTATGCTCATGCAGATAGTGGTAAGTTTGTCAATACCAGCGTATTTGCTGAAAGTGGAACCAGTGCCCTTGTAGCAAATTTAGGGGTCATGGGGCGAGTTTATGCTCCACCTGTCCCTACTTCTAAGTCAATAGCAATCAACGGAATAGATATCGTAGACGCACCCAATACGTATGCCGGAGAATTTCTGGGGAAGGTCAATGTGATAGGTAATGTGAGCATTAACGGTACATTGTCTAAAAGCAGTGGTACATTTAAAATTGACCATCCGCAGGACCCTTATAATAAGTACTTATACCATAGTTTTGTAGAGAGTCCAGATATGATGAACATCTATAATGGTAACATCACCACGGGTATAGACAGTCTTGCTCTGGTCTTGCTTCCATCTTATTTCGAAAGTTTAAATATGGATTTCAGGTACCAATTGACAGTCATTGGTCAGTTTGCACAAGCCATTATTTTCGAAACCATTTCAGGAAATTCATTCACCATTAAAACGGATAAACCTAATGTACAGGTAAGCTGGATGGTTACAGGCATCAGAAAGGATGCTTACGCCAATGACCATAGAGTAGTGCCTGAACAAGTCAAACCAATTAATGAAATTGGAACAAGGCTATATAATCCAGGAGGAGGCAGTGAAGGTTTTGCGATAGATGGCAAAGATAAATCCAGCTCTAATTTGACATATCCTCGATAAAACCTACTTTACGCTAGTGCAGATGAGATTTCTAAATTGTCTCATCATAGATTGACAAGAATTAAAAAAGGAATGCAAAACAAGACGAATTATATAGGCGTTGGGCTCGCCCTAGGTGTTGGTATCGGTGTTGCTATCGGCACCTCTATGGGAAATGTAGCCATGGGACTTTCCCTTGGTATAGCTTTAGGACTGGGGTACGGTGCCTTTATGAACAAAAGAAACAGCGAAAAATAATTCATCGGTCAATTTCAGTGGTTCACTCTTATTTTTCGATCGTTCAGCAGATACAGCTATCACCTTAAACCGTAATATTCTATCTTCATGACATCATTAAACGTTAAATCATTAAGTCATGAACAAGAATTACAGTTTTGTAGGAGCAGGTACACTAATCGGAATGGGTGTTGGCTTTTTTCTCTCCAGCTATTCACCTTATGCTTTTTTAGCTTGTATGTTTACCGGTATTGGTTTGGGGATGCTCGCTGGTAATATCTGGGGAGCTAAAGACGAAGACGACTTTTAACTATTTCATAATAATACTCCGGGACCAATGGAGGCGAAGTACTCCATGGTCTGGGTGTAAATTTCTTATATCCTGAAACCTGAGTTCAAGACCTTAATAGGTACAATCAGGGAAGGTTTAGTGCTAGGTCTAATTCTAGCCTCAATCATTGACTCCAGATATTAGTTCACACCGGAAAACCTTGGGTTTACGATACTATTGTTCACAGAACCAAAAGTATAATTGAGTCCAAATGAGGTGAAATAAGCAAAAGATGTTGGCAATTGCTGACCTCCAAGCAGAATCTCCTCACTGCTGCTCTCCGTCTTTGCCAGAGATATCTGATTCTTTATTTGAGAACCCGAACCATAGAATCGTAAAGAAACACCTTGGAATACACGCCAGTTGAGTTCTAACTCAAGGCTAAGTCTGTACTTTTCAGGATCATCGATATATTGATACCCATTCAGCTCTGCTGAAAAATTACCCCATGGCTGAGTATAGCCTAAAATACTGGTAATCTGATGATAAGGCTTGGCTTCTTTCAGTCTGTCGTAGATCGTAGTTTCTATATAATCCAACCTTCTGTAACCCGCCTGATAGATCCAGCGAAACTGTTTTTTGTTGAAATCCTGAATTGGGAAGATGGAGTATTCTATGGCAGGAGCCAAACTATTTGAAAATTGGATATTGGAGTACACACTATGAAAACCTTTCATCAAGCCACCAACACTCCAGTTTTTAGCAAAAGATGTTACATATAATGTAGTAAAGCCATAGCTGTTAACTTTGGCCACCTCTGTATCACCATCCAGCGTTACGGAGTTGGTATTCTGATTGAGATAAGTATAAAAACTGTATTTGGATTTTTCCGTGGTTCGCCCTCCGCGAACGTTAGTATTAAACCTTACCTCACTTCTATTACTTTCACCTGAAAATCTTCCTGATCCCCCAAGACCAAATATCCAGTTATTCCACGGGTCTTTCTCTTCAGTTTCCTCAGAAGCTTCGCCCTCTGCCGGTTTTCTCGGGAAAGTCACTTTTACATCTTGAACTATATCCGTAGCACCAACATAGTGCATGAGTCCCTGGCTCATTTTGGTCAATAATATCCTCCTTGCCAATGCCTCTGTATCAGACTGCTTGGTTTCAAACTCCAGTAAATAGTCATCTCCTTTATAATCACCTTGCCCTATAAAGTTCATCTGGTAATTTCTACCTCCTCCGGCATTACCCTGATCGGTAATCAAAATCTGAATATCGGCCAGCATTTGATCACGACTGAAAGTAAAATAGTCTAATTCAGTTCTTAGGTAGGTGCTATAACACCTGGCCTGCTGACAATTGATAAAGAGTTTTGGTCTTTCTTTTTGTGCAGATGCTGTAAACTGTAAAAAGAGGAATACGGAAAGCAGTACCGTACGTAATTGATTCATAGATGACTGAAGTGTATACTTTGACATACAAAAGTACCATCACCAGCCAGTCATTGAAAATGAAGTAGATGAACAGCGAATTTTGAACTATAAGGATAGGGATTAAGTCAAAAACTATCTATTGCCGAATGGCATCATCCCCAAATTAGCTTTGCTACGTAAATCAAAATAAAACAAGAAGCCCCCAAAATACCTGTGGCTACGGTATGCAATCGGTAGCCTTGTGAAATACTCATTCCTGTCATTTGAGTAACCAACCAAAAGAAACTATCACTCACATGAGATACCACTGCAGAACCAGATCCAATGGCCAGAACTACCAATGCTCTTGACACCTCAGAATCAAGCCCCAATTGCGGTAACATAGGTGATAAAATAGAGGCCGTGGTGATCATGGCCACGGTAGATGACCCTTGGGCAGTTTTTAAAGCAGCAGAAATGAGAAAAGGTAAGAGAATACCGATCGGGTAATCGGCCAAAGCCGAACCAATAACATCGCCCAGGCCTGCGTTTTGAAGCACCTTGCCAAATACCCCTCCGGCTCCTGTGATCATCACTATGGATGCCGAATCAAGCAAGGCTTTACCTAGCCAACCATCGGTAGCCACCATTTTCTTTTCCAGCCTCTTGGGTAAAAGAAAGGCCAACAGAAGACCTAAGATGAGAGCAATGACCGGAGTACCCAAAAAGTCTATAATTTCTTTGACACCACCTTCACTCACAAACTGTGAGAAGTCATTGACAGACTTGAGGACGATTAGTAAAAGAGGTATGATCACCGGCAGCACAGATTTCATAAACGAAGGAGCAGCAGCCAGTTTCTTCTCAAAATCTGAGTCCCCCTCTCCCAAAGTGGGTTCTATCCAGGTTTTAGAGGCATACTTTTTAGCAAATATCAAAGGCGGTATCAATGCCAAAAGGCTGATAACAGCCCCAAAAACAATCACCAAACCTAGATTAGCTTCAATAATACTGGCCGTGGCAATTGGTCCCGGAGTTGGGGGTACCATGGTATGCGTTGCCAATAAACCAGTGGCCAAGCAGACCGTGGTAACCGTTAACGAAAGTCCGGCTTTTTTGGTTAAGGCATTATTCAGGGAGTTTAGGATGACAAAACCACTATCACCAAAAACCGGTATAGAAATAAGCCAACCAGTTAGTGACATGGCCTCCGGAACTCTCTTTTTACCAATGAGTTTGAGCATACCATTGGCAAGTCTCACCGCCCCTCCTGTATGCTCCAGAAAAGCACCGATCATTACACCAATGATAATGACCAGGCCAATACTTCCCAATGTTTTACCAAAACCTTCATTGATACTCTGAATGAGCATCTGGGGCTCAATACCCGCCGCCAGCCCAAAAAGGATGGCTACAAAAATTAAAGCTAAAAAAGGATGTAAATGTAGTTTGGTGGTGCTGATGACTACCAAAACCACTGCCAAAAGCAGTAAAATTATAAGCATTTTATAACGAAAGGGTTGAGTTCGTGAAGTAAACGAATAGCCCTTTTAAATCCTACTTTCGTAGCTTATAATACCATAACTTCTACACGCCTGTTGAGTTTTCTGGTGCGTTCAGAGCCATTACTGGCACGTGGTCTGGCACTGCCAAAACCTCTGGTACTGAGTCTCTCCTCTCCTATTCCTTTCTTGATAAGAAAACTCTTTACAGATTCTGCCCTTTCTCTTGATAAGTAGATATTCTTTTCAGGATCGCCTTGGTTATCTGTATGCCCTTGAATTTCAATCTTTACCTCTGGATTCTCCTCTAGTTTAGAAGCTAAAGATTCTAACTGCGGAATGGATTCAGGCTTAAGCTCAGAACCGCCCCTCACAAAAAACAATTGGTTTAAGACCGTTGATTTCCCTGAATTAAAGTCAAAGGCCGTATCGTGGTTTCCGCTACTGAAATTCTCAAAAACGGTCTTTCCTTCTTCTTTATCGATGAAATAATCATGAATACGAAGCAAAGCTACAGCCCCGGAAGTAGTAGCCTGACCTTCCTGCACAAAAAACAATATCTGATTCCCTTTCTCAATGGCCAGGTTATCTTGGGCATCTACAGTCTCTAAAACGGCTTCTCCATCATTATAAACGATCACTTTTTTAGATGCGGCATCTCGGGTAATTACCAGGTGAACAAACTCCCCTTGCTTGGAGTCCAGATCACTTCCCAGAAGCTGACCATAAATCAGCAAATCTCCGTTATCAAAACGGAAATACATCTCCACGGCATATGAGCCCTGAATAAAATCAGGCATCAGTTTATTATTGAACATCAATCCTGAATTTGAAGGAAAAACATAGACTGTTCGGGGATCACGGCCTAACTTGGGCACCACCTCAAGCTCAAAATCTCCTTCAGCTCCTACTACCTCCAGAGGGATATAGTTTCTGGTATGCTCTGCCAAGCCCTCATCAAAGTAATAATGGGCCGTTTTTTGAGCCTTTGCGTTAAAAATGATGGTCAATAAAAGACCTAGAATGAAAGCACATTTCTTATTTTCCATAGTGTTTAGCGATTACTGATTCTGCAAGTTTATGTTGTGGGCAAAATTTGTCTCTTGATGCTCGTCCTTCCTGTTTTTTTGGAAACCATTTCCAGAAAAACCCTCCTGCAAACCACTGCTGAGACCATACTTCTTCATACAAGACTTCATAAGCTCTGGCCTGCAGTTCTTCATTATCTGGTAAAGAATAGTCGGTCTCCCATGGCTTTTCAGTGGAGAAGTCGCAGCTGCGATAGCCATACTCTGTGAACAAAACGGGCTTTTGCAGTTCTGCACTAAATTTTGTCAGTTCTTTTAAATGCTTTTTCCATCCTCTCTGAAGGGACTTTTTATCAGGATTCTCCCCATTTGCCAGTGGAAAATAGGCGTCTACGCCTATATAATCCAGTTGATTCCAAAAGGGTACTTCGTCATAGACGTCCCAGTTTTCTGCATAGGTGAGTTGACCACGATACACCTTTTTAATGGCCTTGATCAATGCCGGAAAAAAATCTGGCCTTTCTCTAACCATGGTTTCCATTTCTGTGCCGATGCAAAACAACTCCACGTTAAAAGATTGAGCTATTCTGGCATATTGCAGCATGTACTCGGCATAGGTTCTTTCAAAAGCATTCCATTCTTCTTCGGTTTCCAGAGCAAAATCACCGGTAAAGGTTCCTCGTCTGATCCAGATATGAGGTTTCATCATAATGCTGAGGCCTTCTTTTCTGGCCAGCCCCAGGCTTGTTTTTATGCCTTCCGGAGTTTCGCCCCACCATTGATGCGAGTTCTCTGCTCCTTCTCTTACAAATCGTAATTCTGTGTTTTCTTCTCCTACAAAACCGTATGGCATGAAGGCGACCCATTCGGCATTTACTCGCTTCACTGCCTTGAATTGATCTTGGGTCATGGTATCTCTGGTGGCCACAAAAGAAAGACCATTGACCTTTTCGCCATTGTAAGTAAAAGGCTCTTTTTGCTCTCTGTTCAAAAAAAATACAGCAACCAAAATCAGCAGTATTCCTGAAGTAAGTAGCTTTGTTTTCATAGAATGGTTTTATTGAACTCTATTTGTAGGTTTCCTGACCTCTAGCACTTAGGCCTTTTTTGAAAGACAATTTATAAAGATTAATGCAAGAAGAAAATCTCCGCTCCTCACACAAATATAAAAGATGGCTTCAGAAACTGGAGAAGAACGGTCTTGAGGTACATGGCGTTGAAGAAATTCATAGCAGAAGAAACCATAATGGTGAAGTACTCTTCTCCACTCTAATGCTGGATGCAACCACGCCCGAGGGTAATAAAATACCTCCCATCTGTTTTTTGAAAGGTGATGTGGTGTGTATGCTCATTTGTTTGATTCAGCAAGACACAAAAGAGAAACATCTTTTACTGGTTCGTCAAAGAAGAATTGCCTCCGGAGAATTAAGCTATGAACACCCGGCTGGTATGGTAGATGGCACTCGAAGCCCTGCTTCCATGGCTATTCAGGAAATTGAGGAAGAAACGGGTATCAGTATCGATTCAGATCAGCTGATAGATCTCTCAAAAGGCAAGGTATTTTACCCCAGCACAGGCACCAGTGATGAAGGCATGTATTTTTTCGCCTGTGAAATTGAGATGACAAAAGAGCAAATCAAAGCTTTTGAGAATCAGGAACACGGTACGCAGGAAGAGCATGAGTTCATCACCACCCACGTTTTTCCTTTTGCAGAGGCACACCGACTCATCAATAATACCAACGGACTACTGCTTAACTACTTATATTTAAAGGAAGTAGGAGATTTTGAGCTGATGGCTCAATTAACCATTTGATTGAAAGTGATTCTGCGGAGTAAATCGTTACTCTTTGACAAACTTAAACGATTGGGAATACTCCTCTGTCACCATTTTCAGTATATAAACACCTGGATTAAAATCGGATAAAGAAGAGTTTAAATCTCTTTTGAGTTGTTTCCAAACCCCTTGATTTCTATCCAATAATCTCCCATGATTATCAAAAATCATATAGTCTACCTCGGTTTCATCCAGTAAATCCTTTCCTCTGATATTGATTTGATTATTCACCGGATTGGGACTCAAACTGAGGACCACAGGTGGCTCTTCATCTTCACAAACCGGTGTAATGATATGCGAATAACTACTACTAAGTCCCTCATTATCAATCACACTAAGTTTTACTTCGTAGAAATACACCTGATCATCACAGGGAATAGGTGCCAGGTTTATAGCTGCAGTTTCTGTTCTATATGAAGTAATGAGATGAGTATGCTCATCATGATGCAAAATCACTGACCATTCGTAGAATAAAACCTCGTCAGGAATATGATTTTCTACTGTGGCAGAGACAGTAGTCTCAAAACCCGATTCATTGCTGAATGTTGAGATACCATCAATATTCAAGGATTTGATTTCGGGCGGATAATTATTCACAAATACTCTGAATCTCTTTACGGTAGACTTTCCTTCCTGATCTGTGATAGTGACTTTTGGGTAGAACGTTTGTTGCTTATCGCTGTAATAGATAAACGTTTCAAAGTTGTTATTACTCGTAAGCGTATTGCCAAAATCCCACTCAAAAGTCAACGGACCTCCTTCAGGATCAGAAGATGATCTGGCGTCCAGATAAACTGTCAATGGAGAATCCCCAAAAGTTGGTCCTACCGATGCGTTGGTTTCAGGAGGAAAATTCGGGTTCTCCTCGTTATATAAGTGCCTTATTTCATTAGTGGAAGGGTAAAACAAATTCACGTAATAGAGACTACCATCTGTTGGATCTTCGGCTATACAGGTAGGATGTACCCCATCTACCAACAGTTCCACTTCGTAGGGTAAACCTCTGAAATCAAATTTGAAATTTCTGATCCAGCCCTGATAATCCGCCGCGATATAGGTGTCTTTATAACCCGGAAAGTGATCTGTGGTAAGCCAAAGGCCTCCTATTGCCGAGTTACCTGTGAAATTTTCTCCTTTAAATTCCGGCGAACCCACACCATAAGCCTCACCTTCAATAAAGGCCTGAGCCCGGTCTCCCCTCCACTCTAAAATCGGTGGAAGTGGATTTTCAGGTTTATAAGCAGGGTCATCAAACCACTCTGTATCGTAGCTGATGCCCTCCCAATACGGCCAGCCAAAATTCTGGCCACCCTCAGTAATCACATTAATTTCTTCTCTACTGGCCCAGCCTACATCACCTACATAGATTTCGCCTGGGCTTCCGTCTTCTACATTCGTGGAGCCGGTTCCTGGCTTTACACTGAACCTGAAAGGGTTTCGTAGTCCGTATGCCCAGATTCTAGAAGCAGCAGATGCTGGATTGCCTTCTTCATAAAAAGGGTTTGAGCTATATCCTTCTCCAGTTTCTGGATTGATGCGAAGCAATTTCCCGTTCAATGAGTTGAGATGCTGAGACCTATAAGGTCCAATATTCTGATCTTCCGTAATGATTCCTTCCTCTAAAGGGAGCGTCACCAACTCATAATAAAAAGGGTCGCCATTCTGAAAAGGTGGATTTTTGGCAATAGCCACATCACCGGCAGTGACCAGAAGACTAGTATCTGCCCCAAATACCAGAGAACCCACTCCATGGTTATCCATGAGAATCGGGATACCATTATCATGACGGTCCCCCAGAATGATTTTTCGTGAACCTGCTACTACTTTGCCAGAGTCCAGAGTGTATCTTGTAATTCTTCCGATCGTCGCTGAAAACTGATCATTCAGTCCTGGATCATAAAAGGAAGAATCTTTGAAATACAAATAGTTACGGTCTACCGTGTACAGAAGGTACATATAGCCATTATGCTCAAAATCAGGATGTAAGGCCAAACCGTTTAGACCATGATCCAGATAATCATAGACCTCCTGATTGAGGTCAAGTAATAGACTTTTTTCTCCATTAGTTTTATTTACCGCGAAAACCTGACCGGGTTTGGTCCAGACATAAAGCTGACCTGTTTTATCAAAAGTCAGGCCTGTGGGGGTATTCCAGTCATCTGATAGCAATTCATCGACGAAGCCGGGTGGTTGGGCGAAAACGGGATTAACAAATATCAGGAAGCCAATCAGAAAACTGATGGAAAGTTGTATTTTAGTCATATAGAGCTCTTTCATTCGCAAGGTCTGTTCTCAAAGTTCAGGTTAATTCTTTCAATCTTAAAACTTTTGGCCTTCAATGATTTAAAAAAGAAAAACACCCTATTGAAAACAGACGTCTTCTTCATTTACGCAACACCATGAAGGCGGTTTACCCTATAACTATGAAAAACCTATTGCTCCTTTTCACTTTCATTTCAGGATATCATTTTGCCATGAGTCAGAACTATGATGTCATGCGTGACATCGTAGAACAAAACCCCGAGTATAAGATTGAAGAGTATTTTGAGATCAAAAATAACGAAGATGGTAAGCCTGAACTCGTGAAGGTAGAAAAGTCAATTCTAAATGGTTCTCAAAAGATCACTCGCATTTATTATCAAGGCACTCCCTACTATCTGGATCAGCAATGGGTAAAAGCGACCGTCAAATTACCTAATCAAATCCCTCTGGATGGCTATCTAAGCTATAATCAGGTGTTTCACAGAACCTATTTTAAGCTCAATAATACTTTTGGAGCCGGCACTTTAGTTCAGCCTGAATACTTCACCGTAGACAGCACTACCTTTTTGGCCTACCCAGACATTGATATCCTCACTTATGGATTTTTTGCCCCAACAGAATTTGAAAAACAAGGCTATAAACTCATAGAACGGCTTGATAAATTTCAGGACAATGACGTCTCAAATCAGCTGCAAGGCTACGTGGTAGACAAGAAGAAATATGTAGCCAGCTTTATACCCAAACCTGTGTATTTTCTTATCAAAGGCAATAAAGCTCTAAAAGTGGAAAAGAACGGCTATTTCATCAAACACTTTAGCACAGATAAAAAGGCAGTCAAACAATTCTTAAAACAAGAGAATATAGACTTTCATCACAAGGAAGATGTGATCAAATACCTCAACTTTTTGATGTAGCCCTTTAAGAAAGTAAGCCTTTCAAAATCTGTACAGAAGCTTCTAACTCCTCCAAACTAGACGAAGCAAAACCCATACGCGTAGCATTTATTTTTTGACCAGAACTATCGAATTGTTCACCGTCTTGCAGGTACAAATCCTGCTGATGAGCCTTTGCGGAAAGCTTTTTGATATCTATTTGATCATCAAATAAAGCCCAGACAGAAAGTCCACCGGCTGGCTTCTCAAAATTGATGTAATCACCTAACTCTGAATGCAGTAAATCAGAGAAATGATCTCTACGCTGTTCGTAGATTTTACGATTCTTTTTCAAATATCGCTGCACCAGACCCAGCCGTAATAGCTCTGCCAAAGCAAGCTCTAAAATGGTATCTCCTTGCCGGTCTATCAGTCGTCTTATTTTGGCTAAAAGATCTATCTGATCTTCATGAGCCACCAAATACCCAACCCTGAAAACAGGAGAAATAGCTTTGGTAAATGAGCCTGTATAAAACACAAAATCGCCATGCTCGGTAGAAGCCAGCGGCATCAGTGGATGACTGGCATAGTGAAAATCATAATCGTAATCGTCTTCAAAAATATAGAAGCCATATTTTCGGGCAAGCTGAATGAGTTTCAGTCTTCTGGAAGCAGGCATAATCACCGTGGTGGGGTATTGATGATGCGGGGTCACATACACTGCTTTTATTTGATGCTGCTCACAGAGGATTTCCAGATGATCTGTATCAAGTCCGAATTCATCCACCTTCACTTTGATCAAGTCAGCTTGATGATGCTTAAAATTGACATTGGCAGACTCCCAATTCAGCTCCGGCACCGCCACCATATCTGCCGCCGAAATAAAACCTTGAATAAATAAGTAGAGGGCCTGAGTCACCCCACGGGTTATCAAAATCTGCTCTTTTTTGACCTTCAGTCCACGACTTTGCCATAGGTAATCTACCAAAACCTCTCGCAGTGCTCCGTTCCCGAGGGTTTCACCGTAAGCAAATTTTAAAAATTGATTGCCCTGAGTAAGGGCCGTTTTATAAGCCCTGTTTAATTCGGCCACGGGAGCTAAGCGAGGATCTGGCAATCCATCATCAAGCCTGTACTTTTCAGTAGTGAGTCTCAGGTTTCTTTTTAAAGAAGACGGGGCTATGATCTTGGGAGCCACCAAACCTTTGACCTCTCCCTTCATACTTTTGGGGGCACTATCTATTTGCTGCTGCACATAGGTTCCTTTGCCGGGGACGGTCTCCAGCCAGCCGGCGATCAATAACTCGTCAATAGCCGCCACTACCGTTTTGCGATGCAGCTCCAGCATTTCTGCCAATTTCCGTGTACCGGGTATCTGACTACCTGCTTTCAAAACACCCTGCTCTATCAGCAGTTTGATCTGATCTGCCAATTGCCTGAACACAGGCTTTTCAGCTTCTTTATTGATTTCAATTAAATCCTGAAACATACCGGACTACTTATTTTGTAAATATTGGACTACCAAGACCATCCGGCAAACTTCTACTTTTGAACTACCAAATCAAAATCAAATGGAAAGAAAAACAGAAAGAACTACACCAAGCCGCTACGCCAACCAGAGAGCATCATATACCAATGAAGACATCTACGCTATTCTGGATGAAGCTCTGTTTTGTACCGTCAGTTATGCCGAGGGCGACCAACCCTACAGCATTCCGCAGTCTTTTGTAAGAGTGGGTAATGCCATCTACCTCCACGCCTCCGTAGGCTCTCATTTTATCAGAATGTTGGCTGACGGAAGACCCGTGTGTATCTCGGTGATGCTGGCTGATGATTTGGTGATAGCCAAAACGGCCTTTCATCACTCTGTGAATTATAGATCTGTAGTTGTTTTTGCCAAGGGCAAATTGATAGAAGATCGTGATCAGAAATATGACATTTTTAAAGCTCTGACCAATAAGATAGTACCCAATAGCTGGGATTACCTCAAGCCCATGAGTAAAAAAGAGGCCGACAAGACACTGGCGGTAGAGTTTTCACTGGATGAGGCCTCTGCTAAAGTTCGTCAAGGCCCACCGAGTCATGAAAAAGATGAAATGGACTTACCGATCTGGACAGGCCTCATCCCTATCAAACCATTGCGACAGCAGCCGGTTCCTGATGAACATGGAGCTAAAATTCCCTTACCAGATCATTTGAAGTATTAAATTTGGAGAAAGAAGCTCCCGAAGTTTATGAAAGAACACCAGTATAAAGTGCTCACCACCTGGACCGGCAATACCGGCTCTGGTACTTCAGATTATAAAAGTTATGAGAGGTCACATGATATCAGCATAGGCGTTAAACCCGTGATTAAAAGCAGCTCTGACCCTGCCTTTAGAGGTGACCCTTCAAGACATAATCCTGAGGAGCTATTTCTAGCCTCACTCTCCTCTTGTCATATGCTGTGGTATCTGCACTTTTGCTCGGTCAATCAGATCATTGTTATCGCTTATACCGATGCCGCTGAAGGACTGATGACGGAAGAAAGCAACGGAAGCGGAAAATTTAGTGAGGTAACACTGAAACCTAAAGTGGTATTAGCCAAAGACTCTGAGCCTCAACTGGCTCTGGCCAAAAGCTTGCATGAAAAGGCCAATGATTTTTGTTTTATAGCCAAGTCCTGTAACTTTCCGGTAAAGCATGAAGTAGAAATCATAATCGGATAGACATGGATGTAGCATTAGCTTTCAAATTAGTCAATATAATAGCTCTGCTGAGCTGGATCATCCTGATTGCCTTTGCTCATAAACCCAAGGTCTATCAATGGCTCTTTGGAATCGTCATTGCCGGCCTGGCTGCCACCTACGCTGCAATGGTTTTTACCACTTTTGATCTGGAAACCATGCAAAATTTCAATTCACTTGAAGCACTCGCCAGCTTAAATGCAGCACCCGAAAACGTTCTTATTGGCTGGATTCACTACCTGGCATTTGACCTCTTAGCAGGCTTATATATTACCAAAAATGGCCTTAAGAATGGCATAAGCAGGCTTTTACTTTTCCCATGTCAGCTTTTCACCTTTATGCTGGGTCCATTTGGAGTTCTGCTTTTCATGATCGTAAGAGCATTCAAAACCAAAAAGTGGTGTCATGAATTTTAGCCATTCATAATTCCCGCAAGCCACTCAAAATCTGCGGCTGCTGTTTATCTATTTTGCTAACAGAATACTCAGGTATGGTGTAAATTAGAGTTATAAACAATTAGAAAACTATGCTTGTTACCACTACAGAAACCATCCCAAATCAGGAAATTGATCAGATTTTAGGCATTGCCAGAGGCAGCACCGTAAGAGCCCGTAATATCGGTAGAGATATTTTTGCGGGGCTTAAGAATATTGTCGGTGGCGAAATAGAAGAATATACTCAACTGCAGGCTCATGCCAGAGAACAGGCTCTACAGCGAATGATCAATGACGGCAAAAGAATCGGAGCAGATGCCATTGTCAATATCAGATTTACCACTTCTATGGTGATGCAGGGGTGCTCAGAAATATTAGCCGTAGGTACGGCTGTTAAGTTGAAATAAAATGGAGAAGCTTCCATGGATCATTTTAAATATAGAAGGTGCAGTGTTTTTTATCCTATTTCTGATTCTACTCTACCTTATCATCAAACGCATCAATAATCGCAATAAGGAAGATTTTGAGAAAAGGGATAATTGAGTGCTGTTTTTATTTCCTCGAATCTACTCAACTTTTAAAGATTTCTTCGGCTGAACCATTTTGAGAAATATTGTCAGAAAGGCCAAAAGACAAATTCGTATATTAGCCTACGTTAGTTTAGCTCGTACGATTAAGATTTCATCATCAGAAAACTCCATATAGCCGAAATCATAGCAATAATGCATGGTTTTACCACGTATTTATTGGAGGCGGGAACTGAATTAAGATATATACAAACCTTATTCGGTCATAATAGCAGTAAGACAACTTAGATTTACAAGCATATGGCAACACATCAATTTGCTTCAATAAAAAATCTATTGGATTGAGAACAATGTTAATCTATCTTGCTCATGGATTGCAGATTAACGACATTCCTTTTTCCGACGGAAAAGAGACATTCGTTAATTCGCACGTTGTGGTTAATGTAAAAAAACCGAGAAACTAAATGAATAAAACAATATTTGAGATTACTAAAATGGACTGTCCTTCGGAGGAAAATCTAATCCGGATGAAATTGGACGGAAACTCGAGTATTGTGAATTTGGCCTTTGACATTCCCAACCGAAAATTGACCGTTTTTCATAGCGGAGAAATTGACCAAATCGAAAAGTCAGTTATAGAACTGAATTTAGGCGGAAAAAAAATCTCAACAGAACAAACCGACCAAACTGAATTTAAAGAAAACAAAAATCAGAGAAAACTACTTTGGTCTGTACTTGCCATAAATTTTGCTTTCTTCCTAATAGAAATGACTACAGGAATTATCTCAAAATCAATGGGGCTTATTGCCGACAGTTTAGATATGCTTGCGGATAGTTTTGTGTACGGAATTAGTTTGTTTGCAGTTGGAGGAACTTTAATTAAGAAAAAGCGAATTGCTAAACTTGCTGGATATTTTCAAATAGCACTTGCGATTATTGGATTTATGGAAGTTTTAAGAAGATTTTTCGGAGCCGAGAATCTTCCCGATTTTTCTACAATGATTATCGTTTCGGTTTTTGCACTTATCGCAAACGGAATTTGTCTTTATATTTTGCAAAAGTCAAAGAGCAAAGAAGAGGCACATATGAAAGCAAGTATGATTTTCACTTCAAACGATGTGATTATAAATTTAGGAGTAATAACAGCTGGACTTTTGGTAAACTGGTTGAGTTCAAGCAAACCTGATTTGATTATCGGAACAATAGTTTTTGTTTTGGTAATTCAAGGTGCTTTTAGAATTTTAAAATTGAGTAAATAAATAAAAAAACACTAACCACAACAATGGCTATAAGTAATTGCTTGTTCTCGCCTACTTCTGAAAATCCTTGCGGATTTTCAGTTTGGTGTGTACTTGCAAAGTTAAATGCTAAACCACGCAACTAATCATAGCCGGAACCGTTGGCATTCATTAAATAAAACAGATGAAAAGTAGAAATAAAGATTTATTGGTAGGAGGTGTTTTTTTAATCCTGACAATCAACTTCATTGTGATTTCAATGACAAACAAACCATTCTTTGATTGGGTTTTTGAACGACACCATAATCAATGGAGTTGGTATTTACGACCTTTGTTTTTGCTTCCATTTTGCTATTTCGCTTACAGAAAAAGTTTTACAGGAATGATGATTTCCATTTTTGCGTTGTTCACAAGTATGTTTTGGTTTCCAAAGCCCGAGATTGTGAGTGAGAGTGTAATTGATTTTTTAGAATTTGAGAAAGAATATCTGTACGGTGAATGGAACCTGAGCAAACAACTACTGACCTTAACAATCCCTATTTCATTTATAGCATTAGGATTAGCTTTTTGGAAACGAAGTGTAATAATGGGCATAGCGGTAGTTGTTCTTATGGCAACAGGTAAAATGGTGTGGAGTATTCAAAATGCAGGTGAGTCAGGAAAATCAATATTGATACCTGCAATTCTTGGCTTATTGATTTGTTGCGTTTTGATTTTCTACGGATTTAAAAGGGCAGAAAAAAAATAACGAAATGCCAACACTGTATATAGCAAATAGGGCGTTCAATGGTTTACGAAAGTTCAGTAGTTATTTGAAACACCGCCAAATCGTTGATTTGGTTTTTAAGAATGAATAAATTAAAAACAAAATACAACGTTTTGGCTGAGAGCAAACTTGAAAGTTCATTGCTTTCTACTGCCCTACTTGCCATATACTAACCGTTAGCTGCAAGCTGAAAAATAGTCGTGAAAGAAAAATAATGAACGATAAAAAGAAAATAATCGGAATCTGTGGAAGTGCCAGTCGAAACTCGGGAAATTTAGCGATTCTAAAATTCATATCCGAATCTGAAAAATCCGAATTCGATTTTGAAATAATAGATGACTTAACCGATTTTCCACATTTTAGAACTGAGCTTACTGACGAAAATGTGCCTGAAAAAATTGCTGATTTTAGAATTAAAATATTAAAAGCGGACGGAATCATAATCTGTACACCTGAATATGTTTTCAGCATTCCGAGTGGGCTAAAGAATATTCTTGAATGGTGTGTTTCAACAACTGTGTTTTCTGACAAACCAGTCGGACTCATAACAGCATCTGCAAGTGGAGAAAAAGGACATACAGAATTAAAACTGATTATGAAAACTATTCAAACCTGTTTTACCGATGACACAACTCTTTTGATTCAAGGGGTAAAAGGAAAAATCTCAAAAGATGGAGAAATAAAAGATGAAAACACAAAAATCGAGTTACAAAAATTAGTAGAATCGTTTAAGGAACTGACCAAAAAGCTAGCAGCTAACACTGCATATAGCAAATAGGGCTTTTAGTGATTTACGAAAGGTCAGTGCGATTTACAAATACCGCCAAATCGTTGATTTGGCTTTTAAAATGAATAAGTTAAAAACAAAATACAACGCTTTGGCTCAATGCAAACTCGAAAGTCTATCGCTTTCTACTGCCCTACTTGCCATATGCTAACCGTTATCTGCAAGCATAAAATAAGAATGGAATGAATATCAAGTCATTTAATGAAAATATAGAGTATAGTGATAATCGGGTTGTCACTAAAATCATTTTGGAAACTTCATTTTCAAAGGAAATTAGAGTTCTTTTGAAAAATGGACAAACAATGAAAGAGCATAAAGCTCCGTATCCTATTATAGTTCATATTCTAGAAGGTGAAATAGGCTTTGGAATAGGAGATGAAATAAAATTGCTTCAAACGGGAGATATTATCACGCTGGAAAGTAATGTTTATCACGATTTGACAGCTAAAAAAAACAGCATTGTTCGTTTAACATTATCCAAATTAGATGATGTATCTAGAGTAAAGCAAGTCGCTGATAATTCTTAATGTAATGGATACAATAAATAATCGTGAAGACATTAGTAAATTAGTACATACGTTCTACTCAAAAATTCGGAAGAACGAATCATTAGGTCCAATTTTCAATAGCCATATTCCGGAAGAAGAATGGCCAGTACACCTTGAAAAACTGACTGATTTTTGGGAAACCAATTTATTTGGTATAGCAAAGTTTAAAGGGAGCCCGTCAATGAAACACATAAACGTTGACAAAAATTTGAACCATTCTATAACTCAAACCCACTTTGGAACTTGGCTACAACTTTGGTTTGAAACTATCGACCAACTCTTTGAAGGAGAACTAGCCTTAAAAGCAAAACAATCAGCTCGTAAAATGTCCACAGGACAATTTTTAACTATATGGAATAATAGACCTGAAAATAAAAAGCCAGCAGATAACAATGTATATAAAAAATAGGCGAAATAGCAATAAAATCAAGGCTTTTGACTCGTATCAAACTTTGTGCTTAACCGAAAGATTCAGGCTTCGAAATCGCCTACTTTTCATATACTAACCGTTGGCAACAAGCTAAAAAAAACGTGCTGAAACTAATACTGTAAAATGACAAAAATTATTTCAAGTCCAAATTGTGGAAACTCACCGAAAATGGAGTTTCTAAAAGAATTCAACATTGCATTTGCAAAAGGAAACGTGGAATTTATTATCGAAAGTGTGACTGATGAAATTGTTTGGGAAATAATTGGCGACAAAAAAATTGAGGGAAAAGAAAAATTTAGAAAGGAATTAGAAAAAATGAAATCCGAAAAGGCGGCCGAATTGACAATTGACCAAATCTTATCCCACGGAAAAGAAGGAGCAACAAATGGAATTATGAAAATGCAGAATGGAAAAAAATATGCGTTCTCGGACTTCTACAAATTTAAAGGAGCAAAAGGTGTGAAAATAAAACTTATAACATCATACGTGATTACAATATAAACTCAAATCATTACAAAATGTCATTTCCAGCATATCTTGATAATATTCAAGCAAAAACAGGAAAATCACCCTCTGATTTTAAAGAGCTAGCCCAAAAAAAGGATTTACTGAAAACGGTAAGATTAAAGACGGAGTAAAAGCAACTCAAATAACAGATTGGTTAAAACAAGAATTTGAACTCGGACACGGTCACGCAATGGCAATTTATGCTTTACCAAAAGGAAAAAAATCATAATAAAAAAAGCCAGTTGCCATCAATGGCTATAAGAAATTGCTTGTTCTAGTCTACTTCTTAATTCCGAAAGCCTTTGGGATGCGGAATTTCCAACTTGGTGCGTACTTGAAAAGTTAAGTCCTAATCCACGCAACTACTCATAGCCGAGACCGTTAGGGTTAATTTGAAAAAACAACTCGTCCTCGAAAAAAAACAGTTCAGAATTAAAAAATTCTGTAATTAAATAAAGAGATTTAGATTTGAGAAATCAAAATATTTAGATTAAGTGAAAAAGACTTTTAAAGCATTAAAAAAGATAATCTTATATACTTTCTCAATCCTATTATTCCTTTCAATTACAGGTTATGTTTACCTCTATGTACTTCCAAAAGGACCTAAAATTACTGCAACCCAAAAAATCAATAACGGAATAGATTTTTTTGTTATATATGCTCATAAAGAAAGTGAGAGAAAATCGATTAAAGTATGGACTTACAAACCAGAAAACTGGAATGACAAAGACAAAATAGTTTTTGTAATGCACGGCGGAGGAAGAAACGCGGATGACTATCTAAATGCCTGGGTAGAATTAGCTGACATGAACAACCTACTAATAGTCGCACCTGAATTCGAGAATAAATTTTCAAAATATACAACAAACGATTACCAAGAAGGAAATTTGTTTTCCTTTTTTGGAACTAAAAACCCAAAAAGCGAATGGGCATACACGGTAGTTGAAAACATATTCGACCACATCAAGTCTGTAAACGGTATTACGAATAGTCATTATGATATTTTCGGTCATTCTGCTGGCGGACAATTTGTTCATAGAATGATAATGATTATGCCTGAATCAAGAATAAGAACAGCTATTTCCGCAAACTCAGGATTTTACACCTTTCCAGACGAAAATCTGGAATTCCCGTATGGAATAAGTAATACTGATGTCAATCTAAACCCAGATTTAAAAAAAGCATACGAAAAAAAATTGGTCTTACTATTGGGCGAACTTGATAACGACCCAAGTTTAGGAACTTTCAGAACAACGGAATTGGCAATGGTACAAGGAAAGCACAGACTTGAACGCGGAACCAATTTTTTCAATGCTAACAAGAAAACAAGTGGACAAAATGAATGGGCATTCAACTGGACAATAGACACGGTTAAAAATGTAGGTCACAATTATAGGAAGATGTCTGAAAATTCAATTGAGTGGATAAAAAACTAACCCTAATCGAGTAGGTGGTTGACAGCCAAGTGACTGCCAATACACCTCTCCCACCACCGTACGTACGGCACTAGGCGTGCCCGTCTGTAGACGGCGGTTCACTGAATCTCCGGCTGGAGCGATAGGTAGTAGTCCACCATACTTTGATATCCTCTTTTCTTTAACCGTTCTACCCTGATAGTAGTCTTTATAATAGGACTTTGAGCAGCCGGGCACGCCCAGTGCACCCACCAATTCTGGTACTACCGGGCGGCGTACCGCTCCATCGGTATGCTTGAACATGATTTACGCCAAGTCTGATCAAGTTCTTACGTTTCCGTTCGGACTTCTTCTCCCGATAACTATCGGGACCAGATACAGTAACTCAGACGGTTTCTAAGCCATGAATCAAGCGTTTTTAGCTTGCCGTGAATACTTGCCAATCGGTAGTTGTTCACCCAGCCTATATACACTTCTCTGATTTTGGCTAACTTTCATGACCGCACCATTTCAGACACACACAATGGCTATAAGTAATTGTTTGTTCTCGCCTACTTCTGAATCACGAAAGCCTTCGGGACGCGGGTTTTCAGTTTGGTGTATACTTTGCTAAAACACGCAACTACCCATAGCCGAAACCATTGTGAATAAATTGACCGAAAATTTACCGTTCTATTTTTATTACCAAATTTTGGTATATTTGATTAAAATCAAAACGAAATGAAAAACACATCTATATCACTTGGAAATTATTTTGACCAGTTCGTACAAACTCAAATTTCTGCCGGACGATACAAAAACGTTAGCGAAGTAATAAGAGCTGGACTTCGACTTTTAGAAAATGAGGAAAATAAAGTCATTGCATTAAGAAACGCTATTCAAGAAGGAGTTGATAGCGGAATTGCTCACGATTTCGACCCAGAAAAAAATCTTCAGGAACTAAAAGCCAGGCATAAAAGAAATGGCTAGATATGAACTGACTAACAAAGCTGTTGAAGATTTAACTGGAATTTGGGAATACACGTTTGAAAAATGGTCTGAACAACAAGCTGACAGATATTATTATTTGTTATTAGATAGTTGCCAAGACATTGCAAATAATCCTGAATTAGGAAAAAATTACGAGGGAATAACCAATGACTTGTTCGGACTTAAAACAAGTCGACATATCATTTTTTACCGAAAAAGAATTAACCTACCGATTGAGATTACGAGAATTTTACACGGACAAATGGATTTGAAAAACAGAATAACTGAATAAAAAAAAACTACACACAACAATGCCTAGAAGTAATTGCTTGTTTTCGCCTACTTCTGAATCCCGAAAGCCTTCGGGACGAGGATTTTTAGCTTGGCGTGTACTTGCTAAATTAACCGCTAAACCACCCAACTACTCATAGCCGAGACCGTTGTGTGCAACCTGAAAAACTAAATGAATAACGAACAAACTGCAATACGAACTACCTATTTTAGCATCATTGGAAACACCAGTTTAGCTTTGATTAAAGGACTTGCAGGATTCTTTGGCAATTCATATGCTCTCATTGCAGACGCAATAGAATCAACAGCCGATATTTTTTCTTCCCTACTTGTTCTACTTGGTTTAAAGTACGCAAAACGACCAGCAGACGAAAACCATCCATATGGCCACGGAAAAATTGAACCACTAATAACTTTTTTAGTAGTCGCTTTCCTTGTAACATCTGCAACCATTATTGCTTATGAAAGCATTCAAAATATTCAGACACCTCATAAAGTTCCTAAATCTTGGACTTTGATAGTGCTTGGTGCAATTATTATATGGAAAGAAGTGTCATTTAGAATTGTAATTAATAAAAGTAAAGAGACCAATAGTTCTTCTCTCAAAGCAGATGCTTGGCACCACAGAAGTGATGCAATAACTTCTGTTATGGCATTTATTGGAATTTCTATCGCTTTAATTTTCGGTAAAGGCTATGAAACGGCTGATGATTGGGCAGCTTTATTGGCTTCTGCTTTTATTCTTTACAATAGCTACTTGATTTTCAGACCAGCTTTAGGAGAAATTATGGATGAACATTTGTATGACGATTTATTGCAGGAAATTCGAGCGGAATCTATAAAAGTCAAAGGTGTTGTTGGAACAGAAAAATGTTTTATACGAAAAGCAGGAATGAATTACCACGTTGATTTACACGCAATAGTTGATGGAGAAATTTCTGTTAAAAAAGGACACGATATTTCACATCAATTAAAAGACCATTTAAGAAAAGAAATACCGAATTTAGGACACGTTCTAATTCATATTGAACCGAATGAATAAAAAAAGGCAGCACACAACAATGTATATAAAATAGGCGAAATAGTAATAAAATCAATTTTTTAGGCTCGTATCAAAGTTTGTGCTTAACCGAAAATCTAGTGCTTCGAAATCGCCTACTTTTCATATACCAACCGTTAGCGGTAATATTTTAACTTAGCAATGATCAGAAAATCACTTCCAATTATTTTAATTTTTACTCTTATTGGAAATTTGAAAGTTGCTTTTTCACAGCAATATGAAAATTTAATTCTTGGTGATTGGGTTTCAATAAAATTAGTTGATGCTTCTGGGAGTGAATTGAAAAACCCTCAATTTATATTTGATTTCAAAGAAAATCTAAAATGCTTTTCATTATGGAAACCATTTGATAAAGGAAAAGAATATAAATACTCTATTAGTGGTAACAAATTGACCATTAATTATGCCAATTATGAAATACTTGAAATCACCAAGAATATAATGAAATTGAAACTAATAGAAGAGAATGATAGAATTATAACCTACTCTAGATTATATGCACCTTCATTAAATTCAGATTCTATTGCTAGTTACCAATGTGATACATTAATTCTCAATTATAGAAAATTGGTTTATGCTGATAAGACAGTGATAATACCACGTTCATATTTTATTAAATCAGATTCTAAAGTAAACCAATTGATATCTCCGCAATTTCAAAGTTATGACCGCTTTTGTGATCTTTTTGTAAACGAAATATATTATTCAGCAAAAACATTTAAAGTATCTGATACAAGATTCTTAAATGCCTCATTTGAAATTTCAGAAAATGGAAAGGTTGAAAATGTATTAGTTGAAGAAATAAATGGAGACAAATGGTTAGAAAAGCAATTTGAGAAAGCATTGAAAAGTAAGAACAATATTTGGCAACCTTTACAGCATAATAATAAGATTAGGTCACGTATTGAAATTCCAATAAAAGTTGAATACGAAGAAAAAATAAAGTTAAATCTCGACCACTAACACAGCGTCTTAAAGCACACTCGTTTTGGCGGTTGGTTGACTTTTCTTTGCTATCCATATTTGGTTTTCCGGGATGATTATTTTGGCAGAAAATCCTCTACGTTTCAAACGCCGATACCGTTACCAGCCATCTAAACCCAACTCATTCTACACTCCTACTGAAATATCTTTTTCAGACTTTTCGCCAAAAATTTGTTTTCTGTGTTTTATACCCCAATTCTGCAATTCCAAAATGACTTTCTTCAGCGTTTTAGAATGTTCTGTAGGTTTATACTCGGTTCTGACAGGATAACCGTTTAAGACAGTTCTAGTTATCAACTGATTTGCTTCCAATTCCTTCAACTCTTTTGATAAAACTTTAGTGCTTAACCTGGGAATGCTTCTTTCAATTTCCCTAAAGTGCTTGTTTCCTTCCCAAACTGAAATCAGAATTAAAAGTTTCCATTTTCCACCAATTACGTCCAATGTATCTCTCACAGGTAATAATGCTGAGGTACATTCCTTATGTTCTTTTTTTTTCATCTCGATTGATCAACTGATTACTTAAAAGTAAGTGATTACCAAAAGGTAACTGATAACTATTAGTAACCAATAATAACTAATTTTGCGTAATTATTAACAAAAACAATCGACAGTAAATGAAAAAAAAGATTCTTACAGTACTGTGTATCCTTTTCGGATTAATGATGGTTAATTCGGGGCTAAACAAATTCTTCAACTATATGCCAATGCCTGAAATGTCTGAAGAAATGACACAAATAATGGGTGGATTTATGACAATAAAATGGATTCTTCCACTTGTGGCTATAGTCGAAATAATCGGTGGTATTCTAATTGCCATTCCAAAAACAAGAGCCTTAGGTGCAATCGTGATTCTTCCAGTTATGATAGGAATTTTTATACATCATCTGGTCCTTGATATGTCAACTATAGGAATCGTATTGGTAATGTTGGCAATTAATATCTGGGCTATTGTAGATAATTGGAACAAGTACAAACCAATGATAGAAAACTAACAAAGAGATTTAAATGTGGTTAGTAAAAAACTAAACTTAATAGTTTGTTAAAAACACTACTACCACCAATGAATATAAGCCATAGCGGAGTAAGAGCTATGGCTTTTTTGTACACTAATTTACAGTACCTAACCGTAAAACCATAGCATAAATCCGTAGCTGACGTAAATATGAGACTATTCTCGCAATTGTAAAGAACCACCAACCGGACACATTGATACTCTAAAAGAAAAACACCCTCCACAAAAGAACACATATGCAATCCGCTGCATGCCAGCCCAACAAACCAAAGTTTGCAAAAGAGTCTTTTTTGGCCAATGCTCCTTTATGAATTTGTTATTTTAGTACCTTATTAGAATTTGATAGAAGTATAAAATGACAAAACACACAAATCTATATTGGCTATCAATAATCATATTGATACTGTCATCATGCCGTAACCCTGAAAACAAACTAAATTCTAATGATATTGATCACTTTCAACCTCCCATAATGGGCTGGGCAAGCTGGAACAATTATCATGTCAATATAAACGAAGACATTATCAAGGCACAAGCTGATGCTTTGGTTGACTTAGGTCTTACAGATTTTGGATATCAGTTTATCAATTTAGATGATGGTTACTTTGGTGGTCGTGATGAAAAAGGGAATCTTCTCTTTCATCCTGAACGCTTCCCCTCAGGGATGAAAAGTCTTGCCGATTACATTCACGCAAACGGATTAAAGGCGGGTATTTATACAGATGCCGGTATCAATACCTGTGGATGTTACTATGATCAAGACACCATAAGTGTTGGTAATGGTATTTATGGTCATGAACAGCAAGACCTAAACCTATTCTTAAAAGAGTGGAATTACGACTTTTTAAAAGTTGATTGGTGTGGCGGTAATTGGCTCAACCTGGATGAAGAATCAAGGTATACGTATATCGCTGAAATGGCACGAAAAATAAAACCTGATGTAGTTTATAATGTATGTCGCTGGCAATTTCCAGGTCAATGGGTTACCAATTTAGCCCATTCATGGCGAATCAATGGAGATCTACGTGCCAACTTCAATTCGATTTTAAGAACAATTGATACCAATGCAGATTTATGGATGTACTGCTCTAAAGGACATTATAATGATATGGATATGTTACAGGTAGGACGCGGAATGACCTATGAAGAAGATAAGGCACAATTTACGATGTGGTGTCTTATGCATTCTCCATTGATTTTAGGTAACGATTTAATGAATACTACTGAGCAAACTTTATCTATCATTACCAATAGGGAGCTTATTGACATCAACCAATCATCGTTTGTTTATCAGGCACGGAGGGTTATCCAAAATGACAGTGTAGAAGTCTGGGCAAAACCTTTAGTATCTTCAATGAGTGGAGAAATAGCCGTAGCTATCTTAAACAGGTCAAATGATTCACAGAATTTTAGTTTTAATATAGCGGAGATAGGTCTGGATATAAAAGGGGGCTACTCAGCAAAAGATTTATGGACTAAGGAGGAGTTTGCTGTCACAACGTCCCCAGAGATAAGTAAAGAAATTACACCTCACGGCGTTGTGGCATTAAAAGTTAATGGAAAGGCACTTCCCTTTAATGTATTTCAGTATGCCGATAAATAGTTTAAAGCTAAAGACGAAAGAAATAAAAATAACGTAGTTAATGCTAAAATCGAAGCTTCGGGTTCATAGATAACTTTGTACTTCATCGAAAGTTTCGTACTTCGTAGTCGCCTACTTTTCATATACTGACCGTTATCATCATTTAAGAAAACCACTCCTTATCCCTATGTCGATACTAAAAAAGAATAGAGAAAAGCTGAACTTGACACAGGAAGAACTTTCTGAAAAATCGGGGATCTCTGTGAGAACCATACAGCGTATTGAATCTGGGAAAGAGCCTAAAGGACAAACACTTAAAATATTGGCAAAGACCTTAGGAGTAAAGGAAAATGAATTGCTCGAAAAAGCAGAAACCCACCTTGAAATTAACTACAGCTTAATCAAGATTATCAACCTTTCTGCATTGCCATTTACTGTAATCCCACCTGCCAATATTGTAATACCGCTGATTCTAATGTTTACCAAAAAACAGTTCAATCCGGTGGCCAAACAGATTGTTTCAATTCAAATTATATGGCTGATTCTGGCTGCCATTATTTTTATGCTAAGCTCCTTTATGAAAAATTGGTTTTCACTAGGGAACAGGTTTATGTTAGTTGTAATGGTCTTCCTGGTTTTGTCAAATGTGTTTATCATCCTCAGAAATACTGCAGAGATAGACAAAAAAAGCAAACTGTATTTTAGGTTGAGTTTTAATCTAATTTGAGCCCTAATTAGACGATGGCGGGATATTGTCGGGCTATTGGCGGGTAGCTTTTTATGTTGTAAATCAACAGGATAAGTTCTTTTGTGGAAAGAAATTATTCTAATGACAAAACAAATTCTCTCCTGTATAGCTTTTCTTGCTTTATCTATTAATTGTGCCCTTGCACAAGCAGATAAAAAGTCAGATTTATTTATCGAACTTTTGAATCAAGACAATGTTTTCTTTGAACGTGGGTTTAACCAATGTGATTTAGATTATTTAGGAAGTCGCATAGCCGAAGACTTAAAATTTTACCACGATCAAAGTGGATTCCAAGATAAAAATTCCTTCTTCGAGAATACTCAAAAATACATTTGTTCCGATTCGGAGAAAAAACCAATTCGAAAAGTAGATACCAATAGTCTGCAAGTTTTCCCTCTTTATAATAACGGGAAACTATACGGTGCCATCCAAAAAGGAATTCATCATTTCTATTTACGGGAATTGGATAAAGATGATGTTTGGACTAGTACGGCAAAATTCACTCATGTTTGGCTTCTGGATAATGGCCTCTGGAAATTAAGTGAAGTCTTAAGTTATGACCATCAAAATGATATTGCTGTAAATGAAAAGCAACGTATTGAACAGATATTAAAAGACAATAATGTTCCTGCTTTGGGTATTGGAATCATCGAAAGTGGCAAATTGACTAAAATTGAGGTTTACGGAACATTAGACCTACAAAGAACTGCACCTTATAATGCTATCTTCAAAGTAGCTTCTCTTACAAAACCAGTTTTTGCTTTGACTGTATTAAAACTAATCGATAAAGGATTGCTGGATCTAAATGAACCTCTACATCCATATTGGATTGACCCCGATATTAAGAATGACAAAAGGCATCAGAAACTGACACCAAAAATCATTTTAACACATCAAACAGGCTTTCCCAATTGGCGGTATATGACAGAGGCAAACAAACTGTTTTTTGAGTTTGACCCACAAACGAAATATCAATATTCGGGAGAAGGTTTTGAGTATTTAAGAAAAGCTATTGAATACAAACTTGGCAAAAGCCTTGAAGAGCTTGCCACAGAATTTCTTTTTGAACCTCTTGGTATGACAGATACCCGCTTTTGGTGGGATAATGAAATGGATGAAACCAGATATGCTCAGAACTTCGATGAGCACGGCGAAAAAATAGAAACTGAAAAATATTATGAAGCTAATGCTGCAGCAAACCTTTTAACTACTGTTGAAGACTACGGAAAGTTTTTAGAATACGTCATCAATGAAGCAGATCTTTCTGAAAAGTTATATCAAGAAATGATAGCCAGGCAGGTTCAACTCGGAGAAAATGATTTTTTCGGATTAGGTTGGGAGATTTTAACAGAGTTCAGTGATGATGAATTTGCTCTGCTTCACACTGGAAAAGACCCAGGTGTAAGCACTTTGGCCATATGGTTTCCAAAATCGAAAAACGGCTATTTAATTTTTTTAAATGGAGATAAGGTCAATAATATCTACGAAGAATTACTCTCGAATCGACTTTACCTGGGAAACGAATTATGGAATAAGAGATAGAAAAACGTTACTTAAAATTGCATCGGTAGCTTGAGGAGTAATCCGCTTTAAGAAAAGAATAAGCCTTCTTTTCGATACGTTTTATTTTTACAGATATTCAAGTGTGATTTTCATTATGAACAGTTTACCTAAAGTTTGACTTTTGTGACTAACACGTGGCTTTGCTGTGACCCATATGGAAACTTCGTTTAAGTGATAACGGAACTGACAATACAAGGGCATGGAAGCCGATAAAAATGAGTTTAATTGTATACCCATATAAACGCGATAGTGATTCTGATCAATTACTGGCTCTAAGTGATCAAATCAAAGAACCATTTAATGACTTATTCGGGACAGAAAGTTGGAGGGTAACCGTTTGGGGTTCACCAATCCTCAAAAAGTTGAACTGTGAATTGCTGAGTTCTCTTTCAACGCAAGACATTTACGCGGAAGGAGAAAGTCTTCAAAAATTAAAGAATGAAATTGAATTGGTGATAGAAAGTTTTACCATAATTACGAATGAATTAAACTTAGATCTAAACTCATTTAAGTTTAGACTATTGAATGGCCTTGAGGCTGTTAGAATTGCTCAATTAACAGAAAATGGAGGCGTTTACATTGGGTAGTTTGTACCAAAATGAATTTTATGGTCCAGGGAAGAATCAAAAAACTTGATGAGAGAATATCTTTCAGAGACATTGCTTTCAAAAAAGAACAAGGTTCCTTTTTCTCTACCTTAGCAGAGTCCCTCACTAAGACTCTAATTTGGGGGAAAAATTCTGGAAAACACTCAAAACTTTATGGCAGACTTGAACATAAAATTGAAACAAATCATATTCACGATACTTCTAATCACCACTGTTCAAACTGCGTTCAGCCAAGCCTTAGGTGAAAAAGTTAGTGAAACAGATTTTTCAATAGGTAAGGCTATAAAGGTTAAATCTCAAATCTTAGATGAAGTAAGAGATTTGAATATATATCTGCCTCAAAGCTATTCAGAGGATAGCCTTAAAACCTATCCCGTCATCTATTTGCTCGACGGCTCAAAAGATGAGGACTACATCCATATTTCTGGTATCGTACAATTTGGCTCTTTTTCCTGGATAAATATGATTCCGGAATCCATAGTGGTTGGCATAGGTAATGTAGATCGAAAAAGGGATTTTACTTACCCTTCCCAGAATGAACTTGACCAAAAGGAGTTTCCCACCTCTGGCAAATCTGAAACTTTCATTTCCTTTCTGGAAAAAGAATTGCAGCCCCTTATTGAGTCAGAATATAGAACATCAGAAACAAAAACCCTTATCGGGCAGTCACTTGGCGGACTTTTGGCAACAGAAATCCTATTCAAGAAGCCAGATCTCTTCGATAATTACATAATCGTAAGTCCTAGTTTGTGGTGGGATGATGAAAAACTTCTAGACGTAAGCCCCGTTAGCTATAACTCTGAAAAGTCGATTTATATCGCCGGCGGCAAAGAGGGTGAGGTCATGGAACGCACAGCAAAAGAGCTTTATGAAAAGCTCAAAAAAGACCAACAACAGAATACAAGATTATTCTATCAGTTCTTTGAAAACAAATCGCACGGTGATGCCCTGCACATTGCTGTTTATGAAGCGTTTGAAAAGATCTTTAAACAAAAAAAGTAGGCCGTACTAAGTCTAAATTGATAAACACAATCAATCGTTTTCTTCTTTGCTATTTATTCTTTTCAGCGACTAAACCAAAGCCTTTAATTGCTCATTTTTTGCAACTGATTAATCTCCTAGGAAGCTGAATTATTTTCCAATTATGAAAAGTGAAGTAGCTTAATCACTACGGAAGTTTGAAGCTTAAAATTGCATTTGCCTGAAATAAGAGACAACCATTACTGATACTCAGCAATAATCGGATTGTATATCTAGCTGTAGAGCATGACATTTGATTTATGGAACAGAGCTTTCACTACGAGACCATTGCAAAAGCAATACAATATCTTCGGGATCATCAAACCGAACAGCCGACCTTAGATCAAGTTGCGAATCATGTCAACCTGAGTAAGTTTCATTTACAAAGAACATTTCGGAAATATGTCGGTGTAAGCCCAAAGGACTTTTTGCAATTTCTGACCATAGAAAAAGCGAAAAAACTTTTAGAAAAAGGTCAATCGACACTAAGCACTTCGCATGAAATTGGCCTCTCCGGAAACGGAAGACTTCACGACTTATTTCTAAAAATAGAATCCTGTACTCCGGGTGAATTCCGCAATCGAGGAAGAAACATTGAGGTTTGGGTAGATAGCATTGACACTCCTTTTGGTAAGGCCATAATTGCTGAAACGGAAAAGGGAATATCTTCCATAGAATTCGAAGGAAACCAAGAAGGCCTGTTCGCAAAATTTGAACATGCTAATTTCAAAACTGGTCTCGGATTCAACGGACAGAAAGTCCAGGAATACTTTAACACCTGGCAAATTCCTGACCAACACATAGGACTTGACTTGATCGGCACTCCATTTCAGGTTCAGGTATGGAAAGCACTTTTGAAAGTACCCACATCTCATCTGGCTACTTATTCCGATATCGCCTCATTAATTGACAATCAAGGTGCCGTAAGGGCTGTGGGCTCGGCCATTGGTAAAAATCCAATAGCCTACTTGATCCCCTGCCATCGTATCATAAAAAGCGGCGGCGAATTCGGCAATTACAAATGGAGCCCGATCAGAAAGGAGATTATCAACGGCTTTGAATTTGCAAATCTTTAATCATAGCAAGAAGCGGATTGCGAGAATTGCGAACATTGAAAATCTTTGCGTAAAAGTAAACAATGGACACAAATTTTAGAATTACAGCCATCAATGAAGACTTTCAAAATCTCTTCGATTTGGATGAAGACGAACTTAAGAAAATCGGTGCCGTAATAATGGTAGTCGACGAGAAACCGGGTTTCCCTTGTAGGCTAAGTCTGGAAGACGCCCATATTGGTGAAGAAGTGATACTGTTTCCTTACGAACACCATAAAGTTGAATCGCCGTACCGAGCATCCGGACCCATTTTCGTTAGAAAGAATGTAACGAAGGCCAACTTGGAGATCAACGAAATCCCTGTGATGCTCGAACACAGATTATTATCGCTTCGAATTTATAATGAAGATGCAATGATGATCGATGCTCGGACAGTCCACGGGAGCATCCTGAAAAAGGAAATTCAGGACGTATTTAAAAATCAAAAGGCCTTGTATATTCAAGTTCACAATGCCGGCCCTGGCTGTTATAATTGTCAAATTAACAGATCAGAGAAGGTATTGGCCTAAGATGGGTTCTAATGTGAGCCAAACGAGAAGAAATCTAACACTCAAAACCAGTTTAAATGTTTATTATCAACTTAACGTATACCTCCGCACTTGAAAAAATAGACGAATTCCTAAATGAGCATATTGCTTTCCTGAATGAACAATACTCTCTGGGAAATTTCCTTGCTTCAGGCAGAAAAGTCCCAAGAACTGGTGGAATTATTCTTTCTAATGTTAAATCAAAGTCGGAGCTGGAAAAGATAGTAGCCGAAGATCCCTTCCATCAAAATAATCTAGCCAATTACGAACTGACAGAGTTCATTCCCACCAAAACTTGTAAAGAATTGGAGTTCTTAGTTGAAGGCTAAGTAAGGCAACAAAAACATGGTTTCTTTCTAAACCGGACCTCAAAAAAGTCAATGCTTATTAGCCTTATTTTATCTTAAAGGAATTCTAAAATATAGATTTCGTAAATTATACTCGATTTTCAAAAGAAGCTTTAGGTGAGCGATGCCCATGGAATTTGAACTGGATAAATCAAAAGAAATCTTAAAGAGAACACCCGAAGTGATAAAGTCACTTTTGCATGGTCTATCCAAAGAGTGGATTGAGAATAATGAAGGGGAAAATACATGGAGTCCATATGATGTATTAGGGCATATGATCTATGGTGAGAAAACAGATTGGCTCGTCCGAATCAAGATCATTTTGAGTGATGGTGAAAACAAAGAATTTATTCCCTTTGATAGGTTCGCTCAGCTCAATGACGTTCAAAATAGGCCAATTCATGAGCTGATAAGTGAGTTTAAAATACTGAGAGAGCAAAATCTCAATGAATTGGATTTGATGAACATAGGTGCTGAAGACTTGATCA
This sequence comes from Jiulongibacter sp. NS-SX5, assembly GCF_052828545.1. The sequence goes on along the minus strand of NZ_CM128248.1, from coordinate 133,418 downwards.
AAACAGGAATTCATCCGGAATTCGGAGAAGTAACTTTGAAACAATTAATTGCTACTTGGGCTGTTCATGATTTAGGACACATAGCCCAAATATCGAGGGTTATGGCCAAGCAGTACAAGTCGGAAGTTGGCCCATGGGTTAATTATTTAGGTGTTTTGAAATAGTTAGCAGAATATAACAGCCATTATTTCAATGAAGACTTTGCTGCTATAACTAATCACGGTGCTACGATAAACACCGCCGATTTATTGAGTATCCTTCTGTAAATGAATAAATTAGAAGAAATTATAGAGTCAAGAAGAAGTCAAACCTTACAGTTCTTCTCTTACTCTACTTCGATATTCGAAGTTTATAGTTTCGTTTGAACAAAATATGCTGTGATGAAAAAGATTCTAATTGTTTTACTTTCAATTCTACTTCTGGGCATTGAGAGCTCTTTTTGTCAAACGAGTAAAAGTTTTGAAGTCATTCAGCACAAAGATATTTCCTACATGACCGAGGATTTATCTCATTCAGATACCCTCCAGTCATTAAATCTGGTGTTACCGATTAAAAAAGGAAATATTCCGCTGCTTATATGGATTGGGGGCGGAGCTTGGTCATATGGTGATAAAAATCAGGAAATGGACCTGGCTGGTAAATTGGCCTCTCAAGGAATAGCTGTGGCTAGTATAGGACATAGATTAAGTCCGGCTATATGGCGAGATTCAACTTTGAACAGGGGAATTCAACATCCAAAACATGTTCAGGATGTGGCTTCTGCAGTAAAATGGTTGTTTAATAATGCCCAAAAGTATGGATATGAAAGAGATCAATTTTTTATTGGTGGATATTCCTCAGGTGGGCATCTATCGGCATTAATAAGCTTAGACAATTCTTACCTCAATGAAGTTGGGCTTTCACCTGAAATATTTAAAGGAGTGATACCTGTCTCAGGGACTTACGACATCGTTGACTATTTTAATGTTCTTTCCAATAGTTCCAGACCTGAATTAGGTGTGCTCCATGTTGAAGCAGTTTTTGGCAAAGGAAAAGAAATATTCAAACAAGCGTCACCAATATCATATCTTCAAAATCTGTCAATCCCTCTATTAGTCATAAGTGATAATAATATGTACAACTACTCAAAGCTTTTTGAAGAGAAGGTACGAACCACTGAATTTAGAAAAATGCAAGTCGTCTACGCTTATGACCTATCTCACGGAGGTCTTTGGAGGAACTTGTCCTTCGAAGAGCACAGTATTTACAGACAAATTATCGTTAATTTTATCCGATCAAACTCAGATGTAGGATAGCTTTAACTAGATTCATTTAGGTTAATTAAAAACCTATTAACAGACCTTTCAAACTGAGTGATCTCATCACATAAAGTAAAACATGTCATACTGTACCTTTTGTCAGGGCTTACCCGAAGATAACGTTCATAGAATTTATCATGATAAGTATTATGGTCACCCAATAGAAAGTGATCGTGAGCTTTTTGAAAGGTTAGTACTTGAGATCAATCAAGCGGGGCTTTCCTGGGATACCATCCTCAAAAAGCAAGAGAACTTCAGGGAAGCCTTTGACGAATTCGTGATTGAAAAAGTAGCTGCCTATACAGAACAAGACAGGTCTAGATTACTCAATAACGCCGGCATCATCAGAAATAAACTGAAAGTAAACGCTGCCATTCATAATGCTCAGCAAATAATTGAGCTGCAGAAAGAGTTTGGCTCTTTTAAGAATTGGATACTGAGCCACTACCCCAAAAGCAAAGAGGAATGGGTGAAAATTTTCAAAAAGCAATTCAAATTTGTAGGTGGTGAGATCGTCAATGAATTTTTGCAAAGCAGCGGATACTTACCCACACCACATGATAAAGACTGCCCTAAATACGCCGAAATAGAGCAGCTCCGAGCCGATTTCGACTTTTCGTTTAAGACTTCTTCTTAAAGAGTTTACCGAGTACACTACCCTTCTTTGCTGCAGGTTTAGCTTTCTCCTTTTTATTCGTAGGCAAAGCCAGCACCATTTCAGTAAGCTTATTTAAATCAGAGCCTCCAAATGTACCTGATGACATTAGAAGGAGATTACTTTCATACCAGTTTTGAGCCTTCAGATAGTTCTCCAGCTCTTCTTTTTGGGTAAACACCTCAATATCTTCTCTCCCGAAAGCCTTCTTGATTTCTTCCGCAGAAATAGCTGGCATTTTCTTAATCTCAAGTGTATGCGGGCTGTAGAAAACAGCAGCTTTGTCTGCAGCATTGAGCTTATCAGCATAATGAGGAAGAAAATCCTTATTCAAGCTACTATACGTATGCAGCTCGTAACAGGCGATCAGCTCCCTGTCCGGTTGTAATTCTTTTCCTGCCTTGGTAGTGGCCTCTACTTTAGAAGGGGCATGAGCAAAATCTCTGTAGATCTGCGTATGAGCATTAGATCCCAACTTTTCTAATCGTTTAGCCGCACCGCTGAACGTCTGAATAGCTTCATAGAACATATCCTCAGTGATAGCCAACCTTTCCAGTACCTTTTTAGCACCGTGAAGATTTTTCATATTATGCTCCCCAAAGATTTTCAAAGGCACCTTCCCTTTCTCAGTGATGAGATAAGAAACACCATCTTTCACCTCATAAGGATGAGCACCGTAAGGCAGTTTCGCTACGTCTGCTCTCTCCTTTTCGCAGATAACGTCCACCATATTGTCTGTTTCATCAAAGACAATGGCTCCGGCCTTAGGCATACCTTCGGCTAATTCTTCAAACGCTTTTACGTAATCTTCAAATTTTGGGAAGACATTAAAGTGATCCCAGGCAATACCAGAGAATAAAGCAATATGAGGGTGATAAAACAGGAATTTTGACTTCATTTCTAAAGCCGACGAAAGGTATTCGTCACCTTCAATGATGATAGTCGGGGCATCATCGGTCAGTTTCACCATTAAGTCAAAACCTTCAATCTGTGCACCTACGAGGTAGTCAAAATTACGGTTGTAATATTTCAAAACATGTAAAATGATACTGGTAATGGAGGTTTTGCCATGGCTACCAGCAATTACTATACGTTGCTTTTCTTTGCTCTGCTCATAAACGTACTCCGGGAAAGAGTAAATCTTGATTCCTTTTTCCTGAGCTTTCAGCAATTCGGGATTATCCTTACGGGCATGCATCCCCAGAATGACAGCATCCAGATCATCGGTTATTTTGGATTCATCCCAGCCAATATTTTGAGGAAGAATGCCGGCGTTTTCAAGTCTTGATTTAGCCGGATCATATATTTCATCATCTGAGCCGGTCACCTGATATCCTTTTTTGGCAAGTGCCAGGGCTAAATTGTGCATTACGGCACCTCCTACGGCAATAAAATGAACTTTCTGTGGGTTTGTTGACATGTATAAGGTCTATACTGAATTGCGAAAAAATATGCTCCGGAGAGCATCAAATCGATTGCAATTTCTGAATTTATCTGCACATTTGCACGTAGTATTTTCAGTGGCAAAGCCAATAACAAAATGAGAACTTAGCCGTGAGGCTAAACCAAACACAGAATGAAAAGATATATTGACCTGATTCAGCAGACTTTTGAATTTCCAACCAGAGAATTCGGAATTGATGAATCAAACAACCTGCTGTTTAATAATGTTCCTCTGATGCCGATCATCGAAAAGTACGGCACTCCACTGAAAATAACCTACTTACCTAAAATCACGGAGCATATAGAAAATGCACGAATGATGTTTAGGAACGCCATCAAAAAATACAATTACAAGGGCAATTACACCTACTGTTATTGTACCAAATCTTCTCATTTTAAGTTTGTGTTGGAGGAGGCATTGAAGAATGGAATTCATCTGGAAACTTCTTCAGCTTTTGATATGCCTATAATCAAAACTCTCTATGAAGAAGGCAAAATCAGTAAAAACACATATATCATCTGTAACGGTCATAAAAGACCGCAGTATCTGGAGTACATTTCAGAAATGCTGAATGACGGTTTTGTGAACCTGGTGCCTTGTCTTGATAACCTGGATGAAATAGACCATTATCTGGAGCACGTAGATCAGCCAGAAGAGGTGCAGATTGCCATTAGAATTGCTACCGATGAAGAGCCTAATTTCCCTTTCTATACTTCCAGGCTTGGTATTCGTTACAAAGATGTAGATGAGCTTTATCTGGAAAAGATCAAGCCCAACAAGCGTTTTAAACTTAAAATGCTTCACTTCTTTATCAATTCTGGAATTAAGGACACGGCTTACTACTGGTCTGAGCTTACGCGTTTTATGTTTAAATACTGCGAGCTGAAAAAGATCTGTCCTGAGTTAGACAGCATTGATATTGGTGGCGGAATGCCGATCCAGACCTCAGTAGTATTCAATTATGACTACCAAGGCATGATTGATGAAATCATTGAAAACATCCAATGGATCTGTAATAAGAACAACGTTCCTGTACCAAATATCTATACCGAGTTTGGAAGCTATACCGTAGGTGAAAGCGGTGCTACGCTTTATAAGGTTATTGATATCAAACAACAGAATGATCGCGAATTTTGGTATATGATCGATGGTTCTTTCATCACGCAGTTACCAGATTCATGGGGTATAGGTCAAAAGTATATCATGCTGCCTGTTAATAACTGGGGGCTACCGTATACCAAGGTAAACCTGGGCGGACTCACCTGTGACTCAGCAGATTATTATAATACGGAAGCACACTCAGAGGACCTCTATCTTCCTATGTTTGATGAGGCTATTGATGAGCAGTACATCGGGTTCTTCCATACGGGAGCCTATCAGGAATCGTTGGGTGGCTATGGCGGTATTCAGCATTGTCTGATCCCCGCTACCAAGCACGTTTTGGTGGGTCAAGACTCTGAAGGTAACCTGACTACAGAGCTTTTTGCTGAAGAGCAGGATGCAGAATCAATGATGAAAATCTTAGGTTACAGAAGTCAGCGATCAAAGCCGGAAAGACTCATCACAGACGAGGAGAATCTGAGGGCCAAATAAAATATCTGTAATTTTGGTTCGTTTTTTGAACTGTAAGCCATAAATAGACTTAACACGTAAAGATGAAACTTAAAGTAGCTATCCTATTATTTCTTGGAACCGTAGCCTTGAGCTCTTGCTCAAAAAAGCAGTGTCCTGCGTATAGTTCTACTCAAGCAACACCTGCTGAAACCGTAAAAGCTTAATTTACAGCAGGTCTACTCGTTGACATATTTGTTCCAGAACCTTATTGGTTCTGGCTGCACTCACGCCTGTGGAAGGGCATTTAGACGTTCCATTAACTAAATCTTGGACGATCGTCTCAATAAGGGGTTGTTGAATATGCTTTGGCATATCAAAACTGTATCTCTTTGGTCTGTGACCATTGATATGAAGGTATACCAATGAATCTTCAAAGAAAGAGAACTCAATGCGGCCTTCTGAACCGTAAATGGTAGTTCTTTCAATTTCAGATTTCTTGTTTACCGCAAAACACCAACTTCCGAGACCAATTACGCCATTGACAAAGTGAAAGTTGCCCACCACTGTATCTTCTGCCTTATACAGTCCACCAGAATTGCGAGCAAAACCTGAGGCATCAATGACTGGTCCGAAAAGGTAATCCAGGAAGTCAAACTGATGAGAAGCCAGATCAAAAAAGTAACCACCTCCTGCCGTTTCAGGGTCTGTACGCCAGTTACCTCCTTCTGCCAGTACATCACCAATATTGGTTTTATGGACTTTGACATCAATAAAGCGAACATCACCAATCACACCTTCTTTTAATAATTCTTTGACCTTCAAAAAATTAGGTAGTGCTCTTCTGTAATAAGCCACAAATAATGGTACTTGAGCATTGTCACAGGCCTCAATCATATTCAGACACTCCTGATGAGTTCGGGCCATTGGCTTCTCCACGTAAACTGGTTTACCGGCAGCTGCGGCCATTTTTGTATATGACTCATGTCCTACAGGAGGTGTGGCAATATAGATGGCATTAATATCAGGATCTGTAATCAAATCTTCGGCTTTATCATACCATTTGGGTACTCCATGCCGTTCGGCAAAATCCTTTGCCTTCTCTCCAGTACGTCTCATCACGGCCACCAGCTCAGAGTTTTTGGCCTTTTGAAAAGCAGGACCACTTTTCACTTCACAAACATCCCCTACTCCAATGATACCCCATTTCACCTTTTCCATAGTTCAATAATTTGACATTGTATTAGCCACTAAAGTACATAGGTTTAGTAGGCTATTTGTGTGAAGGCAATACCAAAACCATGTATTAAAAGTCAAAAATACATTTTCTTACAGGATTTGTATACACCGATGGATAAGAAGGTATAGGACTACGGCCTTTAGATAAACCTGTTACTCTTCTTCTATCTCATTTCGACTAAGTAGCCCTGGGTGTTCCAAATCCGTAAGAGTTCCATCAGAAAGTCTGCAAGCAACGGCATATTGATACACCTGACCGGTTTCGGCTGTTTTATCCCAATACCTCACTTTTTCGGCTGAAATATTGGCAATCATCTTGTATTCTTCTCCCGGAGAGTTGGCAAGCATTCTGTAAATCAGAATCTCTTTTATTTCAGAATTTTCAGGCACAAGCCACGAAACTTCTATCGCACCGGGGATATTTCTATAAAAAACTTTAGACAGCGAATTATCTAGTTTAGCTATAAAGAGAGCTTTGCCCGTTTTTTCTTGAGAAAGTGACGGAGGGCTTTCTAGGTCAAATCTATTAATGGTTGTTACTTCATAATAATAAGATTGCCCGGCATCTACCTCGACGTCCACAAACTCCTCGTTGATTACTAATGTGTCTAATGGATAATATAAAGACTCGCCTGCCTTCTTCTTGTAAATTTTATAACCTTTTAACTCTCCCAAATCTCTAAGAGGGCCTGTCCATTTAAGGTGAATACCTGCAGATGATGCAGATAGTGTAAGTCCCTCAGGTCTCTCAGGTTTTTGATTAATTACTGGTGTAATGGTGACAGATTCTGAGAGAACGCTCCTGCTGAGATTATAGGCAATACTTTTTACCGCATAATACCTGGTTTGCGTATCAAAATCACGTAAATCAATACTATCAATAGCCACCGTATCTGAAATCATACCTACGACAGAAGTATACCTTTCAGGAATATCTTCAGTAGACATCATGAGCTCATAACCTATGAGGTCTTCATCCTCCACTTTTGACCAGTGTACTAAAAAATGGTCTCCCTCCTGTTTTACCGTCAGATTTTGAGGCGGCAAAATTCTTTCCTTGTTTTTAAAATTAGAAGACGCTCTTACACCTACAAAATCTCTCAATCTTAGATTACTCACCACACTTGGCAGTCCTTGGATTTCATAGTTATACGCTTTGCCATTCTCTACCTGAAAATCGAGATAATAATTGGTATTAAAGGCAATAGTATCTATTACCTCGAAGCTATGATCATCTTTTTCGCGGGATAATAAATACCCACTCAGGTATGGCTGGCGTGGCAAATGATCCCAGGAAAGATAGACCCCGGAAGTGGTGTCTTTAGCTGTGAAGTTTTTCACATAAGGTAACGTACCTTTTGAAATAGCAATTAAGGTGGCTGTATCAGATGGAATTCCTTCATTACCTACAATATCCACAGGCCTAACAAAGACCTTCCAAACAGAGAAGGGTTTGGTCTTAATATATGCTCCGGCAAGTAACGTATCATTTAAATATCTTGGCTTTTGTGTATCCAGTAGCTGGAATTCTGATTCCCCTTGTGTCTTGCCGTAAACATTTATGCCCTGTACACTGAAATTCTCCACCTTTAATCTAAACCACTGGCCGCTTACCAATGAATCAATAGACTGAACCGATAATTGATTAAAATTAAGCTTTATCGGATCTAAAAGGGGGTTCTCTTCCCCATAAGTCACTTCAGCTTCTGCAGCTAACTTTTGCGTATCTGACCAGATGAATTGATATTTATACGACTTCCCTTTTTCTACATTCTTGTCAACGTACAATTGCCCCACAGATCTCAATATCTCAATTGGCTTAAAATAGAGATGTTTAAAATCACTCTCAGGATTTTGGAACATCGCAATCAATTCTTCCTCTGATTTTAAATTGAAAGAAATGGTGTCCTTCAGAATACTTTCGGCAGACCCTGCACCGAAGATTTCATCTATTTCAGTGATTGATTCTACAGGCTTTAATGTATCAAAAAGAACAAACGGACTGCCATCAGTGCTTCTTTTGACGGTCAAAGAAGGATGCTTTTCATAATAATCAGGAAATCTGCCGGCATTCTGAAGCATGTATTGCTCATCTATCAGAAATACATAATTACCGTCCTTTCCACTTACAGCCCTTTGATTTGGAATCAGGTTTCCAAAAATCTGGGCTTTGGCCGTAAAGGAGGCCAGAACACAAAAGAATAATAAAATTCGTTCTCTTTTCATGATTACCATTCTATAGGACAAACATCCTGACCAGGGTCCTCAGCCAAATCTCCTGTGGCCTCTATCTTCCATTGTTCTGCTGCTTCTGAGTCATATTTCAGATAAACAAGCAAACATGGCCTAATGAATACAAAACCATATTGATTACACTTCACTTCACCTCCGGTCGGATTAAAACCAATCAATTGATCCAACTTGATGATATTCCAAAGAAACTTAAAATACCAGTCATTTTTGGAGGAATTATAACCACCAGCAATGCAGACCTTCATGAGATCATTGAAAGTAGCATCAATAATGGTCATATCTAACGGACTTCGCATAACTAGGCCGATATCCAATACCGGAGCAAAACTAGCCCTGATATCCCAGGAACCTGTTGAGAAGGAACCCAAGAAACTTGCTCCTACTTCTGCCCCAATTCCAAGCCTCGCCGAACCTCCAATAAGTTTATTGTCAATGGCTTTATTGATCCCAAACATGACGGCACATTTGACCCCAATGTATATTCCTGTGAATTTATTATTGGCATCTAAATAATCAGGAGAAACAGCAGAGTAGAATGCTTTTCTCTGAGCTAATGCCTGACCAGCAATATCATTGAATGAACTACCCATCATTTTCACAAAGGACTGAGCTGTAGCAGAAAGGGTGTTCCCTCCCACCTGAGTGGTATTTGCCAGTGTTTCGGAGTCGGTTTCTGCCTGAATGGCAAAAAGCAATCGTGCATTGGCTTTCACATAGACAATCGGGGTGATTTCTATGTCAGAACTCAGCCCACCCATAATCAGGAAGTTTGGAATTTCTTTATTCGCTGCCTTGTCAAAGGTATTCCCGAAATCAAACTGCAGATTTGCCGAAACATCTCTCAGCATAGGGGCAAACTCCACAGATGGTCTGTAAAAATTAGGCATGGCAAAGAAGACACGCCAGTTGTTTTCTTCCCCTGCTTCATTACCCTTAAACGAAAGTAAAAATGCAGCATCTACAAGGGGGGTACCACTTAGGCCTATTCTACCAGCTCCAGTGAAAGTAGACCCTTTTTTACCAATGGTTATGGTTACTTCGGCATCAGAAATTGTTAGAGGATGCTCTCTTGGAGTAAACGGATCTCTTTGGTCCATAACCCCAAATAGCTGACCGAGGCTAAACTCTTGAAATTTAGATAACCTCCCTACACTAACGCCATCATTTTCGAGCTTCTGAACTTTGTCTTGCTGAGCACTGATAGTATCACTGGTGATAGGCTTTACTCTTTTGTATCTTAACTGACGAGCCTGATCATTTTTAGCCATCGTAGTACTGTCCGTTATGGCTCCGTTTAATTCTCCTGTATTCTCATCTCCAATCGTCGTAATTCTTGATTCATTAGCAGTTATTGATTGTTGAATTTTATCACGTTTAGCTTCAAGATCCTTTTTTTCTTTTTTTGCTGCCTTGAGTTCGTTCTTCGCCGCATTTTTAGCCAGCCTCTTCTTCTCCAAGTCAAGTTTAGCTTGAGCTAACTGTGCAGTAAGCTTAGGAACATCTTTGGCATCAGCATTTTTTAACTCGTTCTTTTTTGCCTGATAAGCTCCTTTGGAGCTAGTAAATTCAGCATCCTTGTTAGCCTTATTAGTTTCCTTATTCGATACTTTGGTTGTGGCGGTAGAGATCTTCGTATCTGTGTCGTCTTTCTTTCTACTTAATTCGACGTTCTTTTCTTCAAGCTTCTTTTTCTCTTCCTTCAGCTTTTTGGGTTTATCTAAATCATTCCCGCCAAAGTCCTTTACTCCGGCATCAAGCCTTGCCTCTTTTCCTAAACCCATTGAAGCACCTAGCTGAATAAAGACTGCATCTGCCTTCCCGTCATATATAAATCCGAAATTGGCCGAGTATAGCGTAAACATTGATTGTTTCTTCGTTTTGCCCAGAACCGTTTGACCACTGTTATTGGTGGTTGTAGTAGTAGTTTTCGTTGTATTAGCAACTACCTGCTCACCCTCTAGTTTCAGGGCAAAACCCCAGATAGCATCACAGCTGGAACCACTTTCTACGCACACATAGCCCCCTGTACCTGAAAATCCATAACCTAATAAGTCGGACTGTCCTCTGATATTCAATGCCAGGCCGTTAACTTCATTTTTTGAGTTAAAAAAGAGGTTTGATGATATCCCTATTTCAGCTACTGTAGGAATGGTGATGGTTACCTTTTTACTTATTTCGTCTCTGTCAAATCTGAGCGAATCAGAATTCCAGGTGGCGGTTGCTTCCATTTCAAAATTGCTAACCAAAGGAATATTGACACCATAGGTTATTTTCAATTTTGAGGTTGTATCCATAGAGCCCTTCACATCTGCGATAGCAATAGTACTTGTATTACCTGTTCCGCTGGTATCTGCTACAGTCCCTTCCTTGAAGTCGGCATTTCCTTCAAAGGCCAAAGGAGGTATAATTCCGCCAAATGGGGGTGAAATATCTGTCCAGGACTTTAACTTCATATCCCACTTTCGCGAAGTTTCATTGTACTTCCATTCTACAGTAAGGTCATGAGGTGATATCTCAAAAGTGGCATCTCCTTCCATTTTTAGGGTAGGATCACCAGCTATTTTCAAAGGGCTAAAGTGATTTGTTAAGGAAGCGTACTTAGGAGCAGAATCCATAACATTCCATAAGCTTCCTGTAGATATTCCATCTGACTCCGAAGCTGTAATTTTGATCCTGTAACCCGGGCCCATCGCTGGTTTAGGTATTTTCATCATCTCCACCTCATTCAAAACAGCGGCTGTCTGTACAATCTCTTTCTGGTTTTTATAATCGGAGTAGAAAATACCATTTGCGTTATAATTGACCTCAGTCATATTAGGCGATGTAGGTTTAATTACATTCCCCCCGTTATTGGTAAAGTAAACAATATCAACTCCATCCTCTTCTACGTATACTTCTTCTATTTGTGCTTTAACCACATCTTCACCCATAGAAAGTTTACGAGGAGACATGGAGTAGTCTATAAGTACCTCTGCGATTTTATGATCTGAAAGCCTGACAAACGGAATATTCATGAGATCAATATGAATATTAGAAATACTCATCAAAGGCATGACAATAACCTTATTGATCTGTGGACCTTTATTTGAAATCGATAAGGACTGAAAAACGGTATTGTTCCAATAGAAGGTGTTCATATCTAATGCCCTTCCTACTGAGTTTCTTTTTTTGCTTACCTCGTTTATTTTTTGACTATCTGCAGGTTTAGAATAATATCCTTTGAGATCTAAGAGAGCTTTATTGCCGTCTGAATGATCATTGGCTGCATGAAACAGAATCTCTTTAATAGGCTCCGTGTCATAACTGTAAACCAAAGGATAAGAACCAACAGACGTACTTTGAGACGGATACTTTAATTTAATTCCGGCAAAAAGCGTTTGAAAAGATATATTCCAGGTAGAAAAATACTCTGTTTCATGGTTGTCATAAACGTACCTGAGTTCAGGCGTTAATAGACTTCTATTCAGCTTAAACTTTTCTGTGTAAATAACGCCATTCCAAAATCGAGGATCTGTCCGACTATTCAGCGTATAGACGTATAAAGGCTCCGCTTTATCAATAGGAAGCTCTTTCATATACTTCAGCTCTCCGCTATTCACCAGACTGTAACCAACTTTTTTATAGTCCGCTGAAGTTACATGCTTTCCATATCCTGAGGTTCTTAAATAGACTTTATTACCCACTTTGGTATAACTCAGAATAAGGCCCATATCCTCAAAATCGTAGGTCTGGCCATCCAGGTCTTCAAACGTCCCGGATATGCCCCATGCAAAAGTTCTAGGATAATTCTGCTTGATCACGTCCACCATTTCTTTGGCGGTGTAAACCCCATTATTGATTTCTTTGATCTTGATCACAGGAAAGCCAAAAACTTTAAGATCAAATTCATATTCTATCCCGTCTTCAGTTTCTTTTAAACCTTCTGTTACAGGACCTGGCTTGAGATAAATATCACGTTTATAGTTCAGTCCGTATGTGCTGGAGGCCGCCATATAAACTGTTCTTTTTTTGAACTCTGGAGCTGTAGCTGTCAAGGTCAAGAAATTCTCTTCTACTGTATTTTTGAATCGATAAACATACTCTCCTTTGCTATCTGTGTAAACGTAAGTATCAACGCCCGGAAACTCGATATTGACCTTCGCGTTTGGAATAGGCGTGGTGGTTCCCATTTTGTAGACAATACCGGAAACCCTGGATCCAGACTCCAATTCGATGTTGATGACATCTTTTCTTTTTGAAGAATTTAAATCCGGATAACGATAACTGAAGCTATGCTCAGGATACTCCTCTCCTACCCGCTGAACAGAACGATCAGTTGGGATCAAAGTGTATGTCTGATGCTCTCGGTTGATATAAGAATCAATGATTATCTGTCCATTATCATTGGTAGAGCCCAGAGCGTCTAAACCATTCTCTACCAGTTCCATTCCACGAATACCACGGCCAGTATCTTTATCTCTTACATTCACAATTAGGCGAAAGGCATGAGGTGTAGTTTTATCCAGAATTCTGACAGCCATCATACCATCATAGGCATCAAAGCTTGAATTGGTAATACTTGAGATAAACAAACTCCTCAGGTTCCTTGCCAGCAACTCCCTTGACTGCTCCGGAACAGTCTCATTGCCATATAAACGGGAGTAGGCATCCAAGGCAGTTTTCAAATTTTTGCCAATTAAAGAATGCCAATTTGGCCAGGTCAAGATCTCCTCTGCAGCTACACTGGTTATGACGTCAATACTATGGAAACTATCCGGATATCCTTTTCTAATGATACGCAAAGTGGCTTTTTGATCGCTAGGAGCCGAAAACGCCAGCCAACCATTAATATCAGATTTGTAAGATCTACCATTGACCACAGTAGTGACGTTTTTTAAGGGCTCGTCTTCTTCATTCATCAAACGAACCACCACCCCGGTGGTCTTTTGATTTTCCAAAGAGAAATCAACTCTGGTCCCGAGTTCTTCCTGCGAAGGCAAGAAGGATTGTTCTTTTACCTTTTTGGAGCCATTCCAAAGTGTGAGTTCAAAAGGGCTTTGATCTAAAACATGCTGATACGGGAAATTCATATTGAACTTCCCTTCATTGGTTATCTTGGCCGAGCCGAGACTTACTCCTGACGAATTCAACTCGACTCTTAAATCTGAAAAACTTAGACGTTTTGAACCTGTAAAACGCACTTCGCCAAAAACATATGGAGAAGATCGATATTGGTTTAGAGGAACTGTAACTTCAAAAACACCAGTCTTAGCATCAACATGAACGGGTATCAACTTATCCCGGTAAGGACTAGGCCCTTCGATTTTAATCAATAGCTTTTGTCCTATTTTAGCAGGATGATAAAAAAGGCCGTTTACAGATTGGCCAGGCATCACCTCCGCAATTTTGTGATACTCTTGTCTGTTAATTTCAGACTTACTAAGTGCTCCTGAATTGAAATTTTCAAATGCCAAAAAAGGAAAATTTGCAATATCCTGAACAGGTCTATAGATAGAAATCTTATGTCGCTCAGGGGAGAAGAACTCATCTATAGCCGAGGATAGTTTGGGAACCAATCGATAAGTGCTGACGGGTATGATCCATTCGTTCAGATCAAACTCATCCTCAAAGTCAGTTTCTACCTCTAACTGGTGCTTACCCAAAATAGGATGACTCATTTCAAGAAAAACCACAGGAGGTAAGTCGGCCCCCATTAATCCTTCGGCAGGCATAGGAATCCTAAATCCTCCAAACTCATTTGTCCGGATACTTTTCAGTAAAAAATTATGAGCTGAATCTGCAAAAACCTTGATGCTTACCTCTCCCAATGGGTGTTTTACATCGCTATCCAGAATATTTTCATGTAGGAAAACTTCCGATCTTGATAAGCTTCTGCCCCACTCCTTCTGAGCATTTCCAGAGATGGCTCCTGCCAGCTGCTCTTGAAATAAAAACGTCCATTTCAGGTTTCCGGTAATGACCTTTTCTTTGAGTTTCAGAATTTCATCCTCTTCTTTCTTCTTTCTGATATAATTCTCTGAAGATAGCGACTGCTGACCCTGATTATCATAGGCTCTGATTCTAAATGAATAGCTGGAATCTTGACTTAAAGAGGGAACTACTGCCAGGAAGCTATAATATTCTTCGCTTGCCTCATAGTCTTGAAAAGAAGGATATCTAAATGTTCTCCACTTATCTTCATGACTATTTCTAAACTCAATATCAAAGTTTTTATGAGCCTGGCTACCATCCCATTGCAGGATAGCACTAATGGAGTCTGCCCAGCGTGCTTTCAGGTTATATGGGTCAGACAATGAATCGATAAGATAAAATGGAGGTGTCTGAAAATCTGATTGATAAAAAAGTTTACTGTGGGCGATCACATTGAACTCGTAGGCTCCCTCATAGGCATCTTTGAACACATATGAAGCGGAATCACCCGGATAAGCAGCGGCGTCAAGTAATACGCTTTGCCAGCTTAGATCATCTTTATATTTATAATTAAGTGTGTAAGATTGATGTCCATCGTCTTTATCCCAACTCACTTGAATATCATTCAAATTCGGCCTGATGGCTTGGCTAAAGGTGATGGGGCTAATATCTCCGGTATACCTAAACCATTGAATTTCGCTGAATCCATGATTTCTAAAAACACCAATTTCACGAAAACCACTTTTGGCCTTAGCCTGAACTCTGTAGGCGTATATTTTGCCTTCAAGAAGAGGAGGCATAGAATAGTTATAATTCAAAGAGACAGCCGAGGTAGTGGTAGTAAAGATTGGTGGCTGAGCCAAAAACAGATTCTGAATATTACCTGTATACCCCAGCGGTACGTTTAGCTCTACCAGGGAAAACTCATAGCTAACATCGCTAACGTTTTTATGTCTGGGAGCCCAATTAAAATTAACAGAGAGAGGGTTTTGAGGTTCTATCAAGGCGTTATTTGAAGGCACTACCCACACGGGTGGCTCATTGATGGTTACCCAAACCGGAGCAGCCATTTGTACTTCTGAAAGTGGGTTTCCTGTTATGGCGTCAATGACCTGCAGCCCAAATTGATAGGTACCCTCAGGTAGGTTTTCAGCGTATTGGCTTGCCGAAATCTGTAAATTATGAGGTTGAAAATAATTAGCAACCAGATCTGAAGGCAAGTCAAAAACCTGCCCGGCAGAGAGCTGAATAACAGATTCATCTCTTACCAAATCAACACTCTTTACCGCTATGCCTGGACCCTGAATGTAAAGCTTCAGAAAAACCCTTCTTTGAGGTAGAGTATTATCATTAACTCTTAGCTGTATTGAGAAATTATCCTGCGAGGGATTGGCGTAATCTGACAGGTAGATAGGATAAGGAGCTTTCTGAATGATGGTGGCCTCTACCGGATGACGCACCAGCTGACCCAAAAGAGATTGACTGAGGCCTATCAGCAGAAGTAATACGATATATAGCTGCTTCTGTCTCATCTAAAAATTGATTTTGTAGCTGAGGTTTGAATTGAAATAACTGTTACTAATTCCATTATTAATCAATCCGGAAATCAGATTGATGGAATGCTTGTTGAGTGGACTGTAGCTCAAATTAGCCCTAAGGTTATACACCGTTAGACCCTCATTCTCCGGCGTCCTTGATAATAATAGCGTACCAGAGAAATTGAGACTCAACTTCTCTGAAAAACCTTTAGAAACCCCTATTCCAGGCCCGTGAGCCAGGGTATTTAACTCAGACATGGAGTTAGAATTCAGGCTGTAAAAGCAGTTGATGTTGGTCTTAGAGTCGTTTTGAAACCATCCATAGCTCAGACTAGTATTGAATATCTTATTCTCACTTTGATTTACCCCGCCATTTATTCCAGAAGAATTCAAGTGACTGGCATTCCAGCTGATAGAGTGTCTGTTTTCTTCTGTGGAGGAAAGTATATAGGTGGTATTGACATTGAGGTTTTGAGAAATCTGAGAATAATCAAGACTGTCAATGGGCTGACCAGGAACTCTGGTAATCTCCTGATAAATATCTCTGACGAACATGTATGACCTGAAATTCGAATAATTCAAACCAATGGAAAGTTTTTCATTTGGCCGGGCATTCAAATTCAAGGCTCCCACCCATCTATTTTGGGAAGTTGCTTTTTCATTTTCAATATCATCTCTTTGGAAACCTCCATTGGCCTGAAGCGTTAGTTTATTCTGCCATATTGAGCTTGAAAAGTTCAAGGTGTAATTGATCAGATCATTAACGTAATAATAACCGCCAAGCGTTCTATAATCAGGATCTACTTTTTCGTAGGCCACTCCCAGCAGTGAGCGACCATCGGGTAACCGGATACTGGCACCTAACTTTACCGCATCTTTAGAAATAGCAGATGCACTCTCTTTTAGAAATATAGAACCCAGCCCTCCGGCAGACCTTGGCGAAAGAGTGTCTGAGTTTTGAATATCAAGCAAGCTATTATGGTATTCAGCCTTCAGCTCCAGCGATTTAACAGGCCTGATAATAGTTTCAAGACCGACTACCATATTCTTTTCCGGATTTACAGGCTGATCCACAAAAAAGCGATCAGATTCAGCCAGACTTGAGGCCTTATCTTCAGCATAAAAAAGGCTCGTACCCAGGCTAATTTGTTCATTCAACCTATGCGTTACCTTTATGCCTAATCCATTTCTATTGTATGAAGGACCTGTGATGGTATCTGTAGCCGTAGCTTTTAGCAGACGACCAGCCATCAGAGAAATTTTCCAATTTTCCGGAGTTAATTCCAAAGCTGCTCCATTAAACTGATGCCCGTTAAGAGAATAGTTTGAGAAAGTAGTGTACGCCGTCCCTATCTGGCTGTTAATCCATTTATAACTAGGGTTGATGCTAAATTGATTATATGAGTAGGCCTGACTAAAAGAGAATTTCCGATCGGAGAAATTGACAGTGACAGGTACAGATATCTGGTTCATGGAAAGTACCATAGAACCAGATATGAAGTAATTAAATGGCTTGCCAAAATTTATATTGTTTGTGTAACTGCTGGTCAAACTTAAACCGCCATTGAGTCTAGGTTTGAAATCTTTAGTGGTTAGGCTGTTAAAATCAATTTGCTGTGCAAAAGAAGCCATTGAACAAAGCACAAGGGATGATATGTAGATCAATCTCGTCATCTGATAATGACTTTTTTGGCTGAAGTACCATTCTTATTCCAGATAATCAGAGCATAGGTTTTGTCTGTCAAAAGGCCATTAGCCTCAAGGTGAACATCCTTTACCTCTGCACTATATTCTTTCTCAAAAACCGAAATCCCACTTGCAAGATCAAAGAGCTCCAGAGTATAAGATTCTGCATCTGGAGCATTGGGTTTAAGGTGGATATCCCCGTCGTTTACCGGATTCTCCATCAAAATGAAAGTTGGTGATAAGTCAGCTCGGAAAGGCTGTATGCCGGAAGGTTCATCTTCGTTTGTAATTTCGATAACCTTCTCAACGGGGAATGAGCAGTCGCCATATGTCACATTGGCTATCAAACTTAAAGTACCCGATGACTCAAACTGAAGCACCAATTTCTCAGGTTCAGAACTGATGATAGTGGCTCCGGCAGGCAAATCCCAGCTTACTGTCTCAGAATAAGGATCAGAAATATTAACGAAAGCAACTGGCTCGTCTATAGTTGCGGAGGAAGGCCCAGCAAAATATGGATCAAAACCTTCCAGCGGTTCCACTAAGATACTTTCTGTATCAGAACAGCCCTTAAAGCTGGTAGCTGTGAGTGTGTAGACTCCGGTGCCTTTTCCTGTAATTACAGGATCTGTGGCTTCAGAGCCATCAGGAAAAACCCATAAATAGTCAACGGCCCAAGAGGTTTCACCATTCAAAGTAAAATCTGAGGGACATACTTCCTGGTCAAAAGTGTAAAGTCTTACTGGTTCAGGGACTGTGACTACTCTTTCTGAGGATTCTACACTGCAGCCCAAATCATCGGTTACAATAATTCTACTACTCGTAAAGCCGCATAAACCACCAATAGTGAATTTGTCTGTCGAGTCTGGGAATGTGGTCCACTCAATATGATACGGCTCAACACCTCCGGTAATTTCTGTAAAGTATTGACCATCACAGCTGTCATGACAAGAAGTTTGACTTGCCAGAAGCAAAGCATTTAAAGGTGTTCCTTCGTTTTTAATGTTGAAAGTACTATCAACAGTGCAGCCAGCTTCATCTTGTACTTTCAAGGTATAGTTTCCAGCTGCTAGCCCTTCACGTTCAAGGTTAGTGTTCCCATCATCCCATAAAACATTATAAGGTGCCGTACCTCCACTTGTTCCCACTTTGAGAACGCCAACCGGATTTCCAGAACAATAATTATCGACTTTCTCGAGTAACCCTATGGTTAGTTCCCTTCTGGATTGAACCTCTATATTTTGTCCTGTTTTAACTCCATTTTTATCTTCAACCTCCAGATAGTACTGACCTGATTTAAGATTATTGAGGCTGCCCGGATTATTGCTAATCAGAGAAAGCCCTCCAAAAGAGTCGATCTTATACCAGGTATATTTGTATTCATCCCCTTCTGTAAATTTTACACCACCCTTAACATTAGTGGTGATACTTCCTGAACTATCTCCATAACATACTACCTGGGTGGTGCTGTACGAAAAGATTAGAGGCTGCGGAGATTCCAGTTCGATAGTTTCTGATATTAAACAACCCGTCTGATCTTCCAGAGTTACCGTAAACCTCCCATCTTTCATTCCTCCAAGGAAACTCCAAGCAGGATCCGCGACCAATTCAGTAGTAGTAAAAGTCGACAAATCCTGCCCTGAAGCATCTGCCCATCGTATGGATTTATATGGTTTTGATCCCCCTACAATGCTGGCCCGTATGCTGCCATCATTGCTATCAAAACTTTTTGGGTTAGTTTTCTCAATCTCAAAGTACAGGTAATCAGAGTTTGTGAATTCTAAGTCCACAAATTCCTCAACAAAACAATTATTGATATCGGTGATTTTCAGGTCGAAAACTCCGGCTTGATTTACAGAGATAGTTGTCTGATTGGGTGCCTCAAAGAGGACTGGAGTATTATCTCCAAATTGAGCGTAATACCGTCCAGTTCCACCAGAGGCATTCACCTTAATCATACCGTTAAAGTCATTATGACATACAAAAGGTGTCACTTCTATGGATGCATTGGGCTGTACTGGCTCGGTAATACTTAATTCACCGGTACTCAAACAACCGCCATCATCTTTGATTTCAAATGAATAGGTTCCACGTAGAA
This sequence comes from Jiulongibacter sp. NS-SX5, assembly GCF_052828545.1. The sequence continues at coordinate 113,746 of NZ_CM128248.1, read as the reverse complement.
GATCAGTCCTTTTGAAGGAAGATGAAGGTGAATCTGACCAACTTATTTGGTAGGAAGAACCTACACCACCACTTGGAAGAATCTCCAGGCTGCCATCATGACCAGCCCAGCAAGTGACATTCTCAATTTTGCTTTCATAAACAATCTCTCCTGTAATTGTCGTTTGTATGGTATTGCTAGTACCAGAAGAGCAATACGTCTCCCTACAAATGGCCGAATAAGACCCTGAAGCATCAACAGTAATGGAATTTCCGGTTTGACCATTACTCCACTCAATAGTCCCTCCGCAGCTTGGAGAAGAGCTTGCTACTTGCAACGTGACCTGATTGCCTTGGCAAAAAGATGTACTACCGGTAGCCTCGATGACAGGAGCATCGGGTGTGGTGTAAAATCCTACGTTTACAGAACCTGAAACGTCAGAGGTACAGCCATTTACGGCACACGTGGCCGTATAGGTTCCTGCTGTATTGACCACAATTGAAGAACCTGTTTGAGTATCACTCCAAGTAACAGTACCACTACAACCAGTGGCGGTTAAGATCGTCGAAGTCGTCGGACTACAGAAGTTTCCTCCACCTGTGATACTTGGTGCATTTGGTTTGGGACTGACGGTAATATCTATAGAGTTACTATTGCCCGAAGAGCAATACGTCTCCTTACAAATTGCAGAATATGACCCTGAAGCATCAACTGTAATAGAACTTCCGGTTTGTCCATTACTCCATTCAATAGTCCCTCCGCAGCTTGGTGAAGAGCTTGCTACTTGAAGTGTCACTTGATTGCCTTTGCAAAAAGATGTACTACCGGTAGCCTCAATGACTGGAGCATCAGGTGTGGTGTAAAATCCTACGCTTACAGAACCTGAAACATCAGAAGTACAGCCATTTACGGTACAGGTAGCTGAATACGAACCCGAAGTATTGACAATAATAGAAGGACCCGTTTGAGTCGTATTCCAAGTGACAGTTCCTGTACAGCCGCTGGCGGTTAAGGTTGTTGAATTGGTTGGACTACAAAAGTTTCCTCCACCTGTGATACTCGGTGGATTTGGTTTGGGGCTGACGGTAATATCTATGGAATTGCTAGAACTAGAAGAGCAATAGGTCTCTTTACAAATAGCAGAATAAGAACCTGAAGCATCAACTGTAATTGAATTTACGGTTTGTCCATTACTCCACTCAATAGTCCCTACGCAGCTTGGAGAAGTGCTTGCTACTTGAAGTGTCACTTGATTGCCTTGACAAAAAGATGTACTACTAGTGGCCTCGATGACAGGAGCATCGGGTGTAGTGTAAAACCCTACGTTTACAGAACCTGAAACGTCAGAGGTACAGCCATTTACGGTACAGGTAGCTGAATAAGTTCCTGACGTATTGACAATGATGGAAGACCCCGTCTGAGTCGTATTCCAAGTGATAGTTCCTGTACAGCCACTGGCGGTTAAAGTTGTTGATGTAGTAGGACTACAGAAATTTCCTCCACCTGTGATACTTGGTGCGTTTGGTTTTGGACTAACAGTAATGTCTATGGAGTTGCTAGAGCTAGAAGTGCAATATGTCTCTTTACAAATGGCTGAATAAGACCCTGAAGCATCAACCGTAATTGAACTTCCGGTTTGTCCATCACTCCATTCAATAGTACCACCGCAGCTTGGAGAAGTGCTCGCTACTTGAAGTGTCACTTGGTTGCCTTGGCAAAAAGATGTACTACCGTTAGCCTCTATTACAGGAGCGTCTGGTGTGGTGTAAAATCCTACACTTACAGAACTTGAAACATCAGAAGTACATCCATTTACGGTACAGGTAGCTGAATAAGTACCTGACGTATTGACAATAATGGAAGACCCCGTCTGAGTCGTATTCCAAGTGATAATTCCTGAACAGCCGCTGGCGGTTAATGTTGTTGAAGTGGTAGGACTACAGAAGTTTCCTCCACCTGAAATACTTGGTGCGTCTGGAATAGAATTGACAGTCACGTCAATAGAATTACTGTTTCCAGAAGAACAGTATGTTTCTTTACATACTGCACTATATGCTCCCGCGGATGTGACAATAATAGAATTACCTGTTTGTCCATTACTCCACTCAATGGTCCCTCCACATGATGGCGAAGAAGTGGATAATTGCAGGGTGACCTGTTCTCCTTCACAGAAAGTTGTACTACCAACTGCTTCAACCATCGGTGCACCTGGAGTGGTAAGGAAATTCACTACTTCTGATACAGAATTAACTGAAGTACAGCCGTTAACTGTACAAGTGGCTGTATAGGTACCTGCTGTATTGACTACTATTGAAGAACCTGTTTGGGCATCACTCCAAGTAACAGTGCCACTACAGCCAGTGGCTGTTAGTGTGGTCGATGAAGTAGGACTACAGAAATTCCCACCACCACTAATACTCGGTGCATTCGGAATCTCATTGACCGTAACCTGTATGGTATTTGAAATATCTGATGTACAAGCACCATCTACACAAGTTGCATAATAAATATCGGCATCAGAAACACTTAACGGCTCTCCCGTAGCTCCGTTATTCCATGTCAAAGTAGCACCACAGTAACTATTACTGAGAGCTTGCCTCAGTTCTACACTCCCTCCCTCGCAGAAGGTTGTTGGTCCTGCAGCCTCTATTTCCGGAGTAAAAGGCTGTCTGTCAAATCTCACATTGACAGAGTTTGAGTTTACTGAAGTACATCCATTCTCCTCGCAAACTGCATGATAGGTACCATTGTTACTCACATCTATAGAACTTCCTGTGCCTCCATTACTCCATTTGATAGTTCCTGAGGTACATCCAGACGCTGTTAATGTTGCCGTATTTTGAGTTGCTTCACAAAACTCCCCTCCTCCACTCACTGTTGGGGCCTCAGGTATTGCGTTTACTATAACCTGAATTGTATTTGAAATATCTGAGGTACAAGCACCATCTACACAGGTAGCGTAGTACAAACCGCCGTCAGAAACAGTTATTGGATCTCCCGTAGCTCCGTTATTCCAGGTCAAAGTGGCACCACAGTAGCTATTACTAGGAGCTTGACTGAGTTCTACACTGCCTCCCTCACAGAAAGTTGTAGGCCCTCCTGCTTCTATTTCAGGAGTAAAAGGCTGTCTGTCAAATCGCACATTGACAGAGTTTGAGTTTACTGAAGTACATCCATTCTCCTCGCAAACTGCATGATAGGTACCATTATTACTCACATCTATAGAACTTCCTGTGCTTCCATTACTCCATTTGATGGTTCCTGAGGTACATCCCGATGCTGTTAATGTAGCCGTGTTTTGTGTTATTTCACAAAACTCTCCTCCTCCACTCACTGTTGGGGCCTCCGGAATAGAATTGACAGTTACTTGAATAGAATTTGAGACATCTGATGAGCAACCATCTACGGTACATGTGGCATAGTAAATACCTGAGGCAGTAATCGGAATTGATAAGTCTGTACTTCCATTGTTCCATGTTAAAGTACCTGAACAGTAACTATTACTTCCTGGGAGCTGTCTTAAATTTACACTTCCACCTTCGCAGAACGTGGTGGGTCCATCCGCCTCAATCTCGGGTGGGTAGGTACTCTCCATAAAATTGACCTCAATACTATTTGAAGGTGCAGAGGTTTCCTCACCAACAGTACAGGTTGCTGTATAACTTCCAGAGCTGAAAACAGTAATTTCATTTCCCGTACTTGTATTGGACCAGGTAATTGTTCCCGTACAGTTGGAGGCAGTTAATGTGGCTGACGGATTCTCATTTCGACAAAAATCGCCTCCACCAGAAATTACTGGTGGAGCTACTTCAACGGTTAATTCTGTACTTCTTTCCGATGCAAAAAGTAAGATCGGGCAAAAGATAGTGATTAGAAGAAATAAAATGTTTTTATGGCTATACATGCAGTCACATGTCGAAAGTGACCGCAAGTTAGACCTAAGCAGATGCTCATAAAATACGTATCACTACGTATTCTAGCCTCATCAAAGCGAACCCAGGAATACCTTATTCGCTGATATCCAAGACTTTAAATTAAGATCGGGATTGATTTCACTAATTTTCAATTGAATATTAGTTCGGTGCTTATCTACGGTTCTAGGGGAAATATATAGCGTTTCTGCAATTTCCTGAGTGGATAATTCCTCAGCGATCAATTTGATAATCTTCTTTTCAGAAGGTGTGAGATTTATCGGTTCATCGGCCTGTTCACTCGTACCTATTCCGCTACTCACAAAATACTCTCCCTTGCTTACCTTATCCAGACAATCATTGATATCTAACTGAGTGTCCTCCTTCAAAATATAGCCGTAAACCAATTCATGGGCATTGGCAAAAGCCAAAAGTCCCGGCTCCTTATGATAGGTCAAAAGAACGCACTTGACTTGTAGTTTGAGCTCCTCAATCTTTTTGACCGTAGATATACCATCCATCAGCGGCATTTCTATGTCCAAAACCAATATGTCTGCATGTTGGTTTTCAAGAATCTTTAGTACTTCTTCCCCGTTAGAAGCAGTACCTACGATCTCAAATTTTTGACCATCTACAGAATATGCCAAGCCTTTCAAAAGTAAAGGATGATCATCGGCAAGTATTATCTTAATCATTTGGCAAGCTTATTATAACCTTAGTTCCGGCTCCAGGTTTTGTTTGTATGTCTACCTCTGCCCCTATTGCTTTTCCTCTTTCTTCAATGGTTTTTATACCCAGACTATTCTTCTTAAGTCTGGCTTCTTCTAGTTTAAAGCCCTTCCCAAAGTCCTCTATCTCCACTTTAAGAGCCTTGGCGTCTTTTGAGATACCAACCTTTAAGGTTTTTGTTTGGCTATATTTTAAACTATTCGATATAGACTCCTGCACCATTCTATAAATATTTAAGGCCACATCTTCAGGAAGTTCTACATATTCAAGGTCTATCTCTTCCACCACAAAAACATCCGAACTCTCGTCCACTCTTTTAATTAATTGCCTTAATGCCTCCACGAGTCCAAAACGCTCAAGTATAAACGGATGCAAATTTTGAGTGATCGTTCTTATGGATTCTAATGATTCTTTGGCTATTAATTTGACCTCTTTAAGCTCTTGCTGGCCTTGCATCAAGATCAGGTTTTGACCTAGGCCGTCGTGCAGCTCTTTGGCAATTCTTTTCCTTTCTTGTTCCTGAGTACCTAAAAGGTCTTGAGAAAACTCTTCCTGCTGAATTCTCCTTTGACGGTATAGTCTACTGGTATGTAGTAAATAGAGTAGTGTGATTAATAAAATGGCAATAAAACTAGCAATTACGATAGACTGAATTCTGTTTTTATGATCAATAACCAATGACTGTAAAAGTGATTTTTGCTCCGCTATTTCTCTTTCTCTTTCAAGAGTTTTGAAAGCCTCGTTATAGTACAGAAGTTGATTTGAACTCACACGATTAAAAACAGCCTCTTTATGATCTGTTAGTTTTTTGTAATACTCAAAACCACCCTTAAGATCACCAACTTTTTCTTTGATGTCTACCATCAATTCTAAACCCAAAAGTTTACCTTCTTGCTCAGGGTTATCCTCAAAAGACTTTAAAATTCTAAGAATTAACTGCTCCGCTTTGGTGTAATTTTTTGAAACATACGCATGATACGCCCTGGCTACAGTCAGGTAATTTTCCATTCGTTTTAGATGCTTGAATTTAGGGTACTGCTTTTCGGCAGACCTTAGGTAAGATGTAGATGTCAACCTATCTCCGATTTTGGCGTAGTTAATAACCAACAGAGAGTTCAACATAAAGGACATAATCTCCCCCTGGTAACCTGAAATTTTTGAGGCGTTCTCCAATGCATTTTTCAGTTTTTCAATCCCCTCTTTATATTCACCATTTTTGCTTAAACTGATATACTCAGTAGTGTAAGAGTTCGCTAAAATTCCGTTAGCGTTTATTAATTCTGCCAGCTCCCTATTCTCTTGTCTAACACGTCTGGCTTCTGCCTCAATTTGGTTTGAGGAAAACATAATTTCCTGAATCATACTGGCCCATAACCAGCTCAAAGTGTCATTCTGATTTTTAAAGACACTTATGGCTTTTTTACTGTTCTCTAGCGAGCCCAATAAATCTCCGGTGGAGTTATTCAGTGTAGATAATTCATAATAGGCCTGACCAAAATCGTTTATGCTAGAGTCCCCTAATTCTTCATAAAACTCAATAGATTTTTGCAAAGCGATTCTTGCTACTTCAAATTTCGATGACAAATAAGAGAGTCGTCCTTTTTTTAAAAGGTATCTGGCTTTCACCTCAAGATCTGTCACTTTGAGGACTTTTTGATCCGCCTCAAGTAGAATCTCTTTTAGATACTCAGGATTTATTTCAGCAACGTCTGAGTAGATGATAAGAGAAGTAGCTCCAATTAAATATTTCTCTTCATTTATAGATTTATCCTTCAGTAAAAGCTTCAGATTCTCTTCATAAACCGCATCTTCTGTTTCGGGTACGGCCAGGATATACTCGATATCTGAATATTCATTTTGGGCAATAGCCGAGCAATAGAACCAAAACTGAAAACAAAGAAATACAAAAACCGCCTTCATTGAAGAAATATCAGTGAGCTTAGAATTGAGTGTTAAGAATGAGGGTTATTAACAAGAAAACAAAATCACATCGTTTATTTTTGCAAAAACTGATGAGTCCAAGCTCGTCCATTCTTATCAAGTCAAATTCAAAAAGCTATTGAGAGTTCTCATTCTTCTTCTGATCATTTTCTCGCATACGGCATTCAGCCAAATCTTCACAGAATCATTTTCTTATCCCGAAAACTCGCATTTAGATGCTTTCGGCTGGAAAGAGCATAGTGGCGGAGGCTTTAACCCAATTCAGATTGCAAAAGGCACCAGTTTTAATGCTGTTTCTTTCGGTAATGTTGCTTCTTTAAGTGGCAGTGGTCAGGATGTTCATCAGAGTTTCTCACCCATAGACCGTGGATCTGTTTATGTGTCCTTCCTCGTGAATGTTTCAGAAGCCAGTTCTGAAGGCGAATATTTCCTACATCTGGGTCCCGAAGAACTAGGCACTAATTTCAGAGGGCGTGTTTTTGTAAAAAACAATGGTGATCATATTCAATTTGGGATCAGCAAGTCCTCAAATAACCCTGTTTATGCAGACCAGAAATTTGAGGTAAATAAAACTTACCAACTCATCCTAAAGTATACCTTTTTATCTACTTCAGGTAAAGATGATCTGGTAGACCTATTTATTCTTGTGCAAGCAACAGAAACCGAACCAGCCAGTTACACAAGAGCAAACTCAGATGAAAATGATGCTCCAAATATAGGCTCTGTAGCATTGAGGCAAGGTTCATCCTCCAAAGCTGCTTCCGTGACCATTGACGAAATTAAAGTAGCTACCAATTGGGAAGATGCCAGTTCTCTTGAAAAAAAGGAGTCTGTTGAAATTCAACTTGCCAACTCTCTCTATGGATTCAAAGGTTCTTGTGAGAAAACTAGTGTTTTTGAAGGCCTTATCACTGGTTATTCAAAACAAAAAGAGATCAACCTGTGGACATTAGATGGTGATCATATTCGCTTTTCAAAAGATAAAATAAACTGGAGCAATCAGATCAGTTTTACCGGCAATAACAATCAGTATTTTTCAAATTTTTATGTTCAAATCGATGGTGCTGATATTTCATCTGAAAACGAAACAATTGAGATTGTCATTGATGATGCTGAGGCAAATGAACTGTACAGGTTGCCTGTTTATATCAAGTATTTTTCATTGAGGAATGATTGTAGCCTGCCCATTGCCTATACTAAAGAATTATTCATGGGCGACTCTGTAAAAGTTGCTGGTGTCATCTCAGCTTCTGCCAGAGAGTTTGGAGATTTCAATTACCTACAAGACCAGACTTCAGGAATTAGATTTCAAGGTGATTATGGCTTTCAAGTAGGCGACTCTGTAAGCTTTTATGGAATCCTCACTCAGGTTTATGACGAACCCATGCTCCATTGGGACAGTCTCCATACTAATCTTTTATTCGGTCAGACAAGTATAGAGCCTAAGTCAATTGATTTAACTGACCTTGAAAATTATAAGGGTGAGCTTGTAAAATTGGAAGAAGCAGATATGAATGATGACGACTTCGTTTACCTGCCAAATACAAATGAAACTTTCCGACAAAATGGTAGATCTGGAACCATGAGAATTTGGTCCTCAACCAGTATTGATGGTCACCAAAAACCTGAAGACGACTTTGCATTGACCGGTGTGGTAGGACAGTTCAGAGATCAGCTTCAGATTTATCCAAGACGTAGCTCAGATATCTCCGAAATTGGTACCATTCCTACTGACCAATTAAATATTTCAAAAGAATACACTTTTGACCTGGCCACCTGGAATCTTGAATGGTTTGGAAGCCCTGGTAATGGTCCGGAAGATGACGATTTGCAATTACAAAATGCTCTAAAAACAATGCAGCGTATTGATGCTGACGTGTATATCTTGGAAGAAATTACCGACCTCACTCAATTCTCTTCTTTGGTATCTCAATTAGGCGATTACTCGGGCACCTGTTCCAATGCCGTTTCGGGTGGTGGAGATCCTGCATTAGCACAACGCGTGTGTATTGTTTATAAAAATGAAACGGTGAACCTTAGCGAGGTCAAAACATTACTAAGCAGAACTCCTGTCATCGCAGATTATCCTGATACTTTTGAACGCTTCTGGGCCAGCGGCCGCTACCCTGCCCTATTTACAGTTGACGTAAATATTGATAATGTAAAACGTCGACTTCATATTTTAGGGATTCATGCCAGAGCCAACAGAAGCGGAGATGAGAAAGACCTTGTCTATGAAATGCGTAAAAAGGATATTGAAGTACTCAAAGACTCCTTAGATCAATATTACCCCAATAACGCCATCATAATGGCAGGAGACTATAATGATGACGTGGATGAAACTGTAGTCTCAGGTCTAAGCCTTTCTACATATGCCCCGTTTACTTCTGACAGCCAAAACTGGAAAGTACTCACCAAAGACTTAAGTGAGAAAGGCCATAAAACGTACATTGGTTATGATAACGTAATTGACCATATTACCATCTCCAATGAACTCTTTGCCGATGTCATTGAAGACGGAACGCAAATCCAGCTGCCATTTGTAACTATTGATAATTACCCATCTACTACATCAGACCACCTGCCTGTTTTGAGTAGATTCATGCTGAACGATGTTTTAACTGCTTCAGAAGAAACTGATTCTCTTGTCGTTTTTCCGAACCCTACCACAGGACAGTTAAGCATTTTAATGCCTGAAAATGAGAAGGTAGAAGTTGAATTACTAAACGCTCTTGGCAAAACACTTTTGAGTACCTCAGGCACCAAAAATGATATTGAAAGAAAATTGAGTAAAAAGCTGGAAAGACAGCCGGTGGGTCAATACCTTTTGAAGCTTTTCATTGGAAATACGGTCAAAACCTACAAACTTGTAAGGCAATAAAACCAACCTATATTGAAAAAGTTAATGCAAAAGAAAAACTCAACCCGCCGAGATTTTATCAAGACCGGAGCCTTGGCTGCCGGTTCTTTTATGATTGTCCCGAGACATGTTTTGGGCAAAGGCTATAAAGCTCCAAGTGACAAGCTTAATCTGGCTGCCATCGGGGCTGGAGGAAAAGGCCATAGCGATATTGTGAATGCCTATAATAATGGTTCAGAAAATGTGGTAGCTCTTTGTGATGTGGATCTGAATCAGGCGGGCCGTGCCATCAAAAAATTCCCTAAGGCTAAAATCTATCGTGACTTCAGAGAGATGTTTGAACAGCAAAAAGACATTGATGCTGTAACCATCTCCACACCAGACCATAATCATGGTGTAGCTGCGATGGTAGCCATGCAAAATGGTGTTCATGTTTATGTTCAAAAGCCTTTGACTCATAATATTTACGAAGCCAGAATGCTAACTGAAGGGGCCCGTAAGTATAAGATCGTTTCTCAAATGGGGAACCAGGGTGCCTCTAACCCAGGCCAGCAGCAGATGATCGAATGGTTCAATAAAGGACTAATCGGAGATGTAAATGAGGTTCATATCTGGACCAACAGACCCGTTTGGCCTCAGGGTATACCTGTACCTACCGAAGGACAACCCCTACCTGAAACCATGGATGCCAAAAACTGGGATACCTGGATAGGACCGGCAGAAGAAGTAGAATACCACCCACTATACCATCCATTTAAATGGAGAGGCTGGTGGAACTTTGGAACCGGTGCACTTGGTGATATGGGTTGCCACCTAATAGATCCTCCTTTTAGAGTATTGGAACTGGGCTATCCGACCGAGGTAGAATGTAGTGTGGGTTCTATTTTCCTGAAAGACTGGGAAGCCGAATATATTCCTGAGGGATGCCCTCCATCTTCGCATGTTCAGGTGAAATTCCCGAAGACCAAGAGAAATAATAGTGAACTGAAAATGAACTGGTATGATGGTGGCATCAGACCTTTCCACCCGGATGTGATACCTGCAGATCACCCGATAGGTTCTGACGATTCTGCCAATGGCGTAATTATGATGGGAGAGAAAGGTGTGATGACCTGTGGGACTTACGGCCTTACACCAAAACTTTACACCAATAGTGGAGAACTTCTGGAAATGCCAAAAGGCTACACAGGAGGCATAAAAAATGCGGCTCTTCCAGAGTACGGGCATCAAACCAGCTGGGTAGAAGCCGTTAAGGCTGGTTTTAACAGCAAGGAGCATAAAGACCTGACCTCTTCATTTGACTATTCCGGTCCGCTAACAGAGACGGTGATTATGGGGAACCTGGCCATCAGAAGTTATCAGGAAAGCACTGGCGGAAAAGGTCGCAATCGTACTTATGCTGGTCGTAAGAAGCTTATTTGGGATGGTAATAAAATGGAGATCACCAATTATAAAGAAGCCAACAAATTTGTAGGTAGAACCTACAGAGACGGCTGGAAATTGATTTAAGAAATATTTCTTCGGAATTCAAAAGCCTGAGTTTTATGCTCAGGCTTTTGTCTTTTTTATGAAACCATTACTGTGCTTATCCATATTTGTTGGTCATATAATCCCAGCTTCCTTTGATAAGCTCTTTCAAAATTTCTTCATCCACGTCTGCCAACCTCTTGATGTACAGACAAGATTTGCCGGTTTTATATTTTCCAAGTTTCGCCATTAACTCTTCATACCGATCAAAACCCGGCATTATATACAATGTTAAAGCCGTCTTTCTTGGAGAAAAACCAACCTTGAGCATATCTCCTTCCCTACCACTGTCATATTTATAATGATAGCTACCAAAACCAATGATACTTGGTCCCCACATCTTGGGTGGTAGTCCGGTTATACTTTCCATCATCTCCTTAACATGAAAAGCATCTTTTCGCTTGACTTCATGATCCACCGCATTCAGGAATTCATCAACAGAGGCATCATTCTCTTTGGTTTTTAAGTCTGCTTTTGCCATTGGCTTATCTGTTTTGAAAGAATGAAGATAAGAAGAAATTCAAGCAATTATTGAACGAATTGCTTAACAACCAACTCAGCATCAAGTTGATTTAAACAAGCATAATCACCTCTATGACATGGCTCCTTACCGTAAACCGAGCATGGCCTACAGGGCAAGAGATGTGGCTCTATCTCGGCTTTTTTATGATCTTGTGCTCCATAAGGACCAAAACCGGCATCTGAATGTGTAGCTCCCCAAACGGAGATAGTAGGAACTCCCGAGATAGCAGCCAAATGCATATTGCTACTATCCATACAAAGCATTTGATCTAGCTGGGCGATATACCCTAACTCTTCTTTTAAGCTGTATTGACCGGCAGCTAAATGCGTATTCGAGTATTTTTGACTTAAAGCCGAAAGGACTTCAACTTCCTTTTCACCACCTCCAAAAAGCAGGAATAATATATCTGAAGAGCTTTTAGAAATCACCTCTTCAATTTTATGAATAGGCCATATTTTACCCGCATGCTGAGCAAAAGGGGCGATTCCTATCCAGGTTCTATTTTTCTCTAACTCCGGTGATGGCAGGTTTTTGAAATAATTGAAAGGTACAGTTGTGCTAAGGTTCACTATTAAGCCCGCCTTTCTTAAAACATCAGCATAGCGTTCTGTAGAGGACTTTAATTCTTTTCTAATCTTATTTTTCTTTCTGGTCAAAGCCCTTTTTTCTGATCTACCTTTATTAAGCGTAAAAGAAGGAATCAATGGCAAAAACAATTTGATCAGACCAGATCTGAGATTTTGATGCAGATCAAAAATGGCATCAAAAGCATATTTCTTTTTTAGCCTTCTTGTCAATCTCCATATGCCGAAAAGCCCTTTGAATTCAGAATCTATGTCAAAAGGCAAGACTTCGATTCTATCGTAACCCTCAAAAAATACTGTAAACTTAGGACGAGTAAGTACTTTAAACTGCACCCCTGGATTTTGAAGCAAAGCTTCTACCAAAACAGGTAGTGTAAGAATTATATCGCCCATGGCAGAAAACCGTATGATCAGATACGTTTTCACCTTAGTTCTTGTAAAGTTCTGGATTTAAAGAAGGGTCATTATACATTTTCATTTGCTTATACATTTTCATGTATTTGTCTCCTCTACTCAGATCTAACATGAGTTCATTAAACGCTATTGAAAGGTCCTTCTCTTGCTCCAGCAAAACCTTTAGCTTTCCTGCTGCTTTTTGTCTATGTTCCACGTCTGCATCTTCTCTTTCAGCTTGCTCCATAAAGTGATAGATCTTCAATTGAAGTATAGAAATTCTATCCAATAGCCAACCGGGCGTTTCAGAGTTTAGCTTCGCCCCTTTTTTGACCTCCACTCCCAAAAACTCATTATATAGAAGCTCATCTATTTCTTCTACCTTATCCGTACGATTCTGATTGGAGGCATCAATTTTTCGCTTGGTCAGCACAAATTCCTCACTGCTGATATCATCTCTCCTGATAATATCTTCCAGGTGCCATTGCACCGTATCAATCCAGTTTTTGATATACAGTAAACCTTCAAAAGAGTTTTGATCAAAAGGATTTGCGAAGGCCGCATTGACATGATCTTGTAAATGGTAGTCGTCAATGGACTTTCTGAAGATGGAGATGACCTCTTTGGCTGAGAGTAAATTCATAGTGCAAATGTACCTCAATTGGGTCAAGAGCCCATAATGGATGACTAAGTTTATCTATTTTTAGAATTAGCCCAATGATCAGAATTGTTTTCGTAAGAGTACTGTTATTTTAGCCTTAAGACTCAAAACCATATATGCCATTTAATTTTGATAAACCCACCCAAAGAAGAGGAACAGGAAGCGTAAAATGGGATATGCTACCGGAAGATGTTTTGCCAGTTTGGGTGGCGGATATGGACTTCGAAAGCCCTGAAGAAATCAAAGAGGCTCTAAGAGGCCTCGTTGATCATCAAATTTACGGTTACGCCTGGCCTAAAGAAGAACTTTTTACTGTTATCATCAATCGCCTTAAAGACCGTCACGGATGGGAAATTAAAAAGGAGTGGATCGTTCTATTACCAGGATTGGTTCCTGGTTTACATGCTGCAGCCAGGACTTTACCTAAAGAGAGAAGTTCTGTAATGACTTCAACTCCCGTCTATTTTCATCTTTTTAAAGCTGCTGGATCGGCAGGCAATCAAACCATTGAAGTGCCTTTTGCTCAGAAAGATAAGAAGTGGGTGATGGACTTTGCTTCTATGCAAAATGCTCTGACTAGCAGCACGGGTATGTATATGCTGTGCAATCCCCATAACCCTAACGGTAGAGTATTTAGTAAAGACGAATTAGAGCAAGTTTCTGACTTTTGCCTCAACAATGATCTGGTTTTGGTTTCAGATGAAATACACTGTGACCTTATTCTTGATAATTCTAAAAAACATATTTCAGTAGCTTCTTTAAATAAGGAGATTGAAAATCAGTCAATCACCTTACTAGCACCGAGTAAAACCTGGAATATCGCTGGTTTGGGAGGCTCTATGGCCATTATTCCAAACTCTGATATCAGGAAGAAATTTCAGGATGCCGCTTATGGTATCATGCCTCACATGAATAACTGGCAAATGGCAAGTATGCTGGCAGCCTATACCCACGGGGAGCCATGGAGAAAAGAGCTTATCTCTTATCTTCAAGCCAATCAGGAGTATCTGCTCAAAGAAATCAATGGCATTCCCGGACTGAGTATGGAGCCTTGCGAGGCTACTTACCTGGCATGGATTGCCTGTGATAAAGAAAACCCTGAGGAATATCTACGAAAACATGGACTTGGAGTATCCGGGGCTCATCAATTCAATGGAAAAGGCTACTTTAGATTGAATTTCGGTACGCAAAGAGCGAACTTAGAAAAGGCAGTAGCTATTCTTAAAGAAGCCTTTGGCTCAAATTCTTAAATGACAATCCGGGCTTTAACAGCCGAATAATAGATATGAAATACCTAAAATTTAAAAACGGTGATCAAATTCCTTCATTAGGACTGGGCACATGGAAATCAAAACCTGGCGAAGTATATGATGCTGTGAGAGAAGCCATCAAAATTGGCTACACTCATTTTGACTGTGCACATGTATATGGCAATGAGACCGAAATAGGTCAGGCCTTCACGGATGCAATTCAAGCTGGTGAAATTAAACGTGAAGAGATGTTTGTGACCTCCAAACTTTGGAACAACAGACATAAAACTGACCAAATCAAACCAGCTATAGAGTTGACATTGAAAAACCTTCAGCTGGAATACTTAGACCTTTATTTAATTCACTGGCCTGTGGTTATTGCTGATGAAGTAAATTACCCTTCAAATGCCAATGAAATGGTGAGTTTAAAAGAAGTTCCTTTAGAAGAAACCTGGAGAGGTATGGTAGAACTTCAAAAGGCAGGTTTGGCAAAACATATCGGCGTCAGCAACTTCTCTCCTTCCAAAATTGATTTGGTTTACAAGGATTCAGGAGTAATGCCAGAAATGAATCAAGTAGAAAGCCACCTGTTTTTACAGCAACCAAAGCTTAAGTCATATTGCGACGAGCATCAGATTCTCTTTACAGCTTATTCTCCCCTGGGTTCTAGCGATAGACCTGCCAATAGGATCTCAGACAATGAGCCCAAACTCTTTGAGAATGAGACAATCAAAAGCATTGCTGAAGAAAAAGGAGTATCGCCAGCTCAAATCATGCTGGCATGGGCAGTCAATAGAAAATCTGTAGTTATCCCAAAATCGGTAAATCCAGGCAGATTAAAGCAAAATTTAGAAGCGGCTGATATTGATCTAAATGACGATCAAATGAAAAGGTTGACAAACCTCAACCTTGATTATAGATACATTCAAGGGGATTTCTGGTGTCCTGAAGGATCAGATTATACCTTAGAAAGTCTTTGGGGCTAAGTCTTGAATATTGGAGGTTGATTTAAACTATAGTTTTTAAATCAACCTTCAATTCAGGGAAAACTACAGACTCAGCAGTATTAACGGCAGGAGGTCGACCAAAATATTTTCCTTTTTCTAAGGTAAAAATAAACACACTCTCGCCTTCAGATTCTTTTACCCAATTCTCCCCGACGCCAAACAATTGGTCTAATCAGAATTTGTAATCCATATCTTTTTTTGCAAATGTCTTAAGATAAGCCCTCTACAATTATATCAAGAGCACATGACAACCTCATTCTTTTAATTTCTCAGGATCATAGACAGTACAAACATCCGGCTGAACAACTATTGTCTCGTTTTCACTTTTCCTCTCTCATCATAGATCAAAGGGTGCAAAAATCAATTGATCACTTCAGCAATTGGTAGACTATCAAAGCGGAGATGTAGGCCAAAGCTGTCATATAACCCAGCTGAATCATAGGCCATTTCCAGCCTTTGGTTTCTCTGTATACGATTGCTAAGGTGCTCATACACATCATAGCAAAAACGTAGAACATCAGTAAAGAAGCCGATGTGGCGATATCAAACCTTGGCTTCCCAGTTTCAGGGTTTATTTCTCTTTTTAATCTAGCCTTTATCGTATTATCATCTTCAGCAGAAGAGCCAATACTGTAAATGGTGCTGATGGTACCCACAAAAACCTCTCGGGCGGCAAATGAAGTAATGAGGGCAATTCCTATTTTCCAGTCATAGCCTAAAGGCTTGATGGCAGGCTCGATAAATTTCCCAAAGTGGCCGGCATAAGAGTTTTCAAGTTTATATGAGGCTAGTTTGTTTTCAAACTCTTCTTCGTTTAAACTCTGATATTGAGATGAAACTATATCTTCTGCATTTGAGAACTGCTCACCCGGACCATACGATGAAAGGACCCAAAGCACGATGGAGATAGCCAAAATAACTTTCCCGGCTTCAAACACAAAGGTTTTGACCTTCTCGTATACCGTGAAAAATACTTGAGACCAACGTGGTTTTTTGTAAGTCGGAAGCTCCATCACAAAATAACTTCTGCCTTTTGACTTGAAGATGTATTTCATCACCCATCCAACTACGAGTGCCGAGACAAAGCCCAAAAGATAAAGCCCCATCAAAATCAGACCTTGTACACCGAAAATACCAAGTACTCTTTGCTCTGGAACCACCAGTGCAATGATGATGGTATAAATAGGAAGCCTGGCAGAACAACTCATCAATGGTGTAACCATGATAGTGATTAGTCGATCTTTCCAATTCCCCATTGTTCTGGCAGACATAATAGCCGGCACGGCACAGGCCATTCCACTGATCAGAGGAACTACAGACCTACCGCTAAGTCCAAACTTTCTGATGAGCTTATCCATCAATACCACCACTCTGGACATATAGCCCGACTCTTCTAAAAGGCTTATCAGGATAAACAGAAAGGCAATTTGTGGTACAAAAATTACCACACCACCTATCCCGGCAATTATTCCGTCAAGAAGCAAATCTGTGAGTTTAGAGGCTGGTAAGACATCAGAAAGCCAATCTGTTAAACCTGCAATACCTGCGTCTATCCAATCTTGCGGATACGCTGCAAAGGCAAAAACAGCCTGAAAAAGCACAAAAAGTACGGCAAGAAAAATGACATAGCCCCAAACTTTATGGAGTAAAACTTTATCCATCTTTTCGGTAATCGACTCTTTTCTTATTCCTACTTGCTGAACACTTTGAGCTAGCGTTTCACCTATATCTGCATACCTCTTTATGGTATCGTTTGATTGAAAGCGATCAGGGTCAAAAGACCTACTTTTTGCAATGCTTTGCAGTTTCTTTTGATTCTCAAAACCTAGAAAAGTGAGTTTTTGAGATTGTGTTAAATATTGAAGAGCCAGATATGAGTTATCTATCTTAAAATCATCCTGAACTTCTTTAGCCAGACTTTGATAGTCTTCACTTAATACACTGACGTTTTCGTGAATCGATGGATTTTGACTTTGCTTAAATATTTCAAGCTTTAGCCCCTCAACGCCTATACCTTCTCTGGCATTTATCTCTACCACAGGTACTCCGAGTATACCCGACATTTTTAAGGAATCTACTTCTATTCCTTGTTCCAATGCGGAATCCAGCATATTAAGAGCAAGTATACAAGGGATTTGAAGATCACTGACTTGCTCAAAAAGCAACATATTTCTCTTCAAATTAGTGGAATCTACAACCACCACTGCCAGATCAGGGTAATCTAAACTTTCTGGATTCGCCAGCACTTCTAAAACCACCTGCTCATCTAGCGAACCCGGATAAATACTGTAAGTACCCGGAAAGTCAACCACCTGAATCTCTGAACCATCTTTGAGCTTACAGAAACCGATTTTTTTATCAACCGTTACTCCAGGGAAATTACCTACCTTTTGTCTTAAGCCGGTGAGTTGATTAAAAAGAGAGGATTTTCCTGAATTGGGATTTCCTAACAAAGCTACTTTCATGTACCAAGATACCCTTCAGGGATTTAGAGGTTAGAGTTTATACTAATTTAACTTCGATGGTTTCCGCTTCTGAACGGCGGAGGGAGATGTGGTAATCGCCATCAAGGCTAACACAAACAGGGCAACCCAGTGGAGCATGTAAATCTACCTTTAACTCTACTCCCGGTATACATCCAAACTCCATCAAACGCAATGATAGAGGTATGTCATTAAAACCAACTACTTCCACTTTCCCCCCTTTCGGGATATCTGCCAAGGTTAAACTTGATTCTGACATGAAGTCAATTTAGAATTAGTATAAATAATACACAAAGGTAATTTATTTGGTTCTGAGGCGAAATGATTTTTGTCAGTTCTTTTGAAGTCTATACTCCTACCCTGCACAGGTCTTCAAAACCACCATTCTTATCGATAAAACGAACATGATAAACCTTGAATTCTGTGTCAATTTCAATCAAAATCAACACTTTTGAGGCAAAATTACATTTCATTGAAAAAGCTCATTTTACTTAGTTCACTTCTTATAAACTGTTTCACCTCCACGGCTCAAGAGGTAGAGACTCTAAAAGATCATGTCTATTTTTTGGCTGACGATGCCATGAAAGGCCGCGGCACTGGCAGTAAGGAAGTCAAAAAAGCCGCGAAATACATCAAAAAACACTTTAAGATGTTTGGCTTACTTCCAAAAGGAGAAAGAGGATACGAACAGGATTTTGAGGCTATCGTCAGAAAAGTAATTGTCAAAGACAGCATTAGAAGTGCTAAAAACATCATCGGCTTTCTGGATAATGACGCAGAGAGAACTATCGTTATTGGTGCTCATTATGATCATATCGGCGAGGGAAAACAAGGTAGCTCACGAGATTCTACCAGCTATGGTGTCATTCATAATGGTGCAGATGATAACGCTTCCGGAGTAGCCGGTTTGCTTGAATTGGCCCGATACTTCACGCAGAATAATGAAGAAGAACCTTTCAATTTTCTCTTCATAGCCTTTGGAGCAGAGGAATTGGGCCTTCTAGGCTCCAAATATTTTGTAGCAAACCCTACCATACCTCTTTCCAATATCCACTTTATGCTCAATATGGATATGATCGGGAGGCTAAATAAAGAAAGAGGAGTCTCTGTTATTGGCTATGGAACCTCACCTGAATTTGAACCCATTTTTAACCAGATAGACAAAAGTCAACACGTAAAATTTTACACAGGATATGAAGGTAGAGGTGGTTCTGATCAGACCTCATTTTATATCAAAGATATTCCGGTCTTATTCTTTCATACCGGCGGACATGAGGATTACCATAAACCTACAGATGACCCCAATAAGGTAGATTATGAGTCTCTCAAGGGCATTATTGAACTGGAGAAAGAAGTCATTCTGAATAGTTTTCAATTTCCGGTTATGCAATTCCGAAATACTGACCCTGAAGAATAATGAGGCAATTCTGCCAAAAGGTCTAATGGATTAAAGTTTTTGTAGAAAAAGTACAATTCTCTACCATTAGAGTCTTTTATTTGCATCGATTTTACTAACCGATTAAACCTACGTAAACTATGCAAATGAAATTTTTGAAGGGTGTGATGCTTTTAGCTCTTACTCTTGCCTCTACTCTCGGATCATACGCCCAGAAAAAATGGGCTGGTATGACTCTTTACACGGTCAGAAACGAAATGGGTAAAGACCCTAAGCAAACCTTAAAAGAGGTGGCTGATCTTGGTTACAAGTACATTGAAGCTGTAAATTATGAAGATGGCAAATTCTACGGAATGACGCCAGCTGAATTTAAATCTTACACTAAAAGGCTGGGCTTGAAGCCCATCAGTATCCACATGGGGTCAATGACCACAGAAAATGCAGACAAACTGGCTTCTGACGTTAAAGCAGCAGGTTTTAAGTATTTTATTGCTCCTGTTCCTCCAATGGGAATGTTCACATTCGATAGAGAAACCAGATCTTTGGCCATGACAGATGACGTGGAGCATCTGGTGGATGTGTTAAACACAATTGCCAAAACTGTAAGCAGTCACGGCCTGAAGTTCTTATACCATAACCATAATTTCGAGTTTGTAGAAAATAAGAATGGTATCGTACCGATTGATTACATGCTTGAAAATATGGATCCTAAGCTGGTCAACTTTCAGATGGATTTATACTGGGTAACTAAGGCGGGTGCAGATCCAGTGGCCTATTTTGAAAAGTATCCGGGCAGATTCAAAATCTGGCACGTTAAAGACATGGATGATGAAGGACGTTTTGCTCCTGTTGGTCAAGGGAACATTGATTTCGGCAGAATACTAGCGAATAAGAAATTGTCCGGCATGAAATACTATATTGTAGAGCAAGATCAAGTATTTGATGGTATGACGCCAATGGAAGCCATTGAACTGAGCCGCAAAGGACTTATTAAATTTGGCTTTAAGTAATTGATCTAAAGCCAACTCAGAATATCATAGAAAAGCCAGCGTGGGTTACTAACCAACGTTGGCTTTTCTTTTGAACTCCTCTATCATCTTCACGTATTCTGTAAGTTCTATCACAGCAGTTTCTTCTGACCAGCCTAATTCTTGTCTGAAATAAGGAGTAATGACTTCGGCAGCCTTTATACTGGCATTCCAATCTGAAATCTCCAGACGCAGTCTTCTTGATAAAAAGTCTCTCAGCTTAGTAGCCATTTCATTGCGTAATGCATAGACCACTTCAGCCTTTATAAAAGGATAACCCTCTATAATTAAATCTGTCAATTGTTCATTTTGAGCTATGGAAAGAACTTCTCCTGCCTGATCGCCATACTTCTCCAGGATGTGCTCCACTGTTGACGAACTAAGTCCAAGTTGATTCGCTTCTTTTTCAAAATTTACTTTCGAAAAGTTATTGGATTGATTCCCTACTAAAGGATGCTGTTCTGAGGTACACTCTGCTTCTTTGCCCAATAAATCGCAGGCATAATCCACAGCATCTTTTGCCATGACGCGGTAAGTGGTCCACTTTCCTCCAAGTAGACTTAACAGACCCGAACTTTGGTCGTATTCAACCTCATGATCACGCAAAAGACTTTTGGTATCTTTTCTATTTGAGCTTTTAGGTGCCAGAAGTGGTCTTACTCCGGCAAACCCAGCTTTGATATCAGCTCTTTTCGGCATCTGGTCTACAAAAGGCTCTAAGGTCTCTAAAAGGTAATCTACCTCCTCATCTTCCAAAACCGGTTCCTCATCCAGATTATCATAAGCAGTATCTGTGGTTCCTACCATTACCTCATTATCTATCGGCTTTACAAAAACCACTCTCCCATCTTTAGTCTCAGGAATAAGCATTGCGTCTTTGCTCTGCAAATAAGAAGAAGGAAAAACAATGTGAACGCCTTTAGCCGGTCTCATCCTTTTCTCCTCTGAAGGGTCTGCCATAAGCCTGACTGCATCAGCATACGGTCCCGTGCAGTTGATAAACAGCCTGGCTTTTATTTGAAACTCTTCACCACTAACTAAATCCTTTACTTTGGCAGATTGTAGTTTACCTGAACCATCTTTTTGAAAATCCTTCAGCTCTACATAATTGCTCACAGATGCTCCAAGTTTGGCTGCAGACTGAACCATAGCTACGGTATAACGAGCATCATCAAACTGCCCATCATAATACATGATAGAGCTATGAAGTTTTTTGGTGAGGCCAGGAATGTGCTCGTAAGTTTCTTTCTTATTGAGCCATTTGGACGGAGGCATTCCATCGTCTCCAGCTATCATTCCATAGATTTTTAGACCTATTGAATAATACATTCCCTCTACCCAACTAAAAACCGGGGTTATCAAGGCCAATGGTTTCGCCAGATGTGGTGCCAGACTTATCACCGTTTTACGCTCATGAAGACCATGCTTTACTTGCTTCAATTGAGCAAAATCAAGCTTTTTAAAGGCCTGCTCCAAATATCTTACACCACCATGAATAAGCTTGGTAGACCTGGAAGAAGTTTCTGCACAGAAATCGCTTCTGTCTATCAAGGCCACTTTAAAACCTCTCAAACTCGCATCTAGTGCCACTCCTGCCCCACTGGCTCCCGCACCGATTACGCAGATATCGTATTCTTCTGATTTTAGTTTTGAGAGATGAGTTTGTCTATTCATAGGTGTATTTATCTGGCACAAAAGTACCTAAGCGTCAATGGATAGAAAACCTATTTCTATAAAATGAGGTTCACTATTTTGTGAGAAGCGAAATCACGTAGCTGTAACTATAATTTTTATTCAACAGTCTGTACTGATCATGGGGTCTCTGCCCCCAGCTATTGTCACCTCCTACTCCTCTTTGTTTGAGGTCAATGTGCAAGACCGTGGCATTCCTTTCAGACACATCATTTGGATGCATTTGCTTTTTCGTCATTCCGGGATCAAAATCCTCTGTCATAAAATGAAGTGCACTAAAACTCAAAGGCTGTAGCCCATCGACACGGATTGCCTGGCCTTGATCATTTTGCAGCTCTACCCACCTTGTTCCTGTATGATAACCGTTCTCCTGTGGTCTGATGTAGGAAGAAGTAAATTCATCTGAAACCTTGTTTTGATAGATATTTAAATAAGCTGCTGTTTTTCTATCCTGATAGTTTTCAAATGGCCCACGTCCATAATAAGATAGATTTTCAAAGGACTTAGGCATAACCATTCTCATTCCAAATCTGGCCAACTCCGGTGAGTTATCTCCCAGTTGAATAGAAGAGGTTACTTTTAGGCGTCCTTCACTAAGGATTTGATATTCCAACTGGTAATCAGCGTCTACCTCGTTAAGTCGATAATACACTTTAACACCATTGGTTGTTTTTTCAGCCTTCTCAAATTTCTTATTGCTGTGAGCAGCTCTCCAGGCATTTGAAGTCACATGAAACCAGTTTCCAAAATCATTATCGATAGGAGCTCGCCAGAAATACGGTTCAGGCATAGACTGGAAGAAAGATTCGCCATCTTTTGTGAAAGTTTGAACACGGCCGTTAGTAGTATTTACTTTTAGTTCAACACCATCAGCCGAGTAAACCAATAGATCCCCTTCTTTGGCTGTCTTATTTGTTTGACCAAAAGACAAATACTTGAAATAGACATCTCCACTTCTAACAAACTCCTCGGAAGCCAATTCATGACCTACAGGAATCATCTGATCTTCAGACAATTGCTTTGCATACAAATGCACCACATACTCCTTATCATCATCCATTAATGGCATCTCAATAGAACCTTTGCCATTCTCATTCATGAATGTCCCCTCTTTTACCGGGTAACCATTCTCTAATACCAAATAAGTGAAATTGTAAAGCGTAGAGATGGTTTGCTCCTCAATGTCAAAAGTCCCTTCGTTAAAATCAAAATTCTTGAAATGGACATTTTGATATACTTTTTTCACCTCAAAAAGCCCCGGGTGAGGTACTCTATCTGAAGAGACAAGACCATTGGCACAGAAATTCTCATCATGCTGTAGGTGTCCTGCTCCCAAATCTCCGCCATAAGCGAAATACTTTCCGTTGTAAGGATCTTCGGCAGACAAACCTTGGTCTACCCAATCCCAGATACAGCCACCCTGCATATTGGTGCTATTATAAATGATGTCCCAGTATTCTTTGAAGTTCCCGTTGCTATTGCCCATGGCATGTGAATACTCACACATGATGAATGGGCGTTTCTTTTTAGAATCAGCATAAGCCTGCATGGCTTTAATCGTTGGGTACATCGGTGCAATAATGTCCGTATTCTTTTCCTCACCAGCTTGCTCAGACTGAACTGGTCTGGTTTCATCACGACCTTTCATGTAATCGTAAATGGCATAGAAGTTTTCGCCATTGCCACACTCATTCCCCATAGACCATACGATAACCGAAGGCTGGTTTTTGTCTCTTTCGAGTACTCTTCTGGCTCTGTCTAAATGAGCCTCTTTCCATTCTGGTAAATATGCAGGGTGTACACTTTTATCAAAAGGAGCCTGCAATTCTGCTCCCATACCATGTGTTTCTATATTGGCTTCATCAATAACAAAAAGCCCATACTGATTACATAATTTCAGCCAGGAAGGGTCATTTGGGTAATGAGAGCTTCTTACGGTATTGATATTAAAAAGCTTCATGAGCCTGATATCTTCAAGCATACTCTCCTTTGAAATAACATGCCCAAAATCTGGATCATGCTCGTGTCTGTTGACTCCTTTCACAAAGATTCTACGTCCATTGACCAGTAATCCTTTATCAGTGATTTCTACATTCCTGAATCCAATTTTTTGAGCCACAGACTCAATTTGGTATCCCTGATCATCAGAAAGTTTGATAACGAGATCATAAAGTATTGGTGTCTCAGTATCCCAAGGCTTAACACCTTCAATGGAAAAATTAAACTTATTATCTGAAGCCAACGGCTTTGTGATTACCCCTCTCACCAGCTCTTTTCCATGATCCAGCACCATAGCCTCTACTTTGGCAATATCATCAATGCCAGTTAAGTCAACACTAAGATCAAGCTGGCCTTGAGACAAGTTTTTTGTAAGTTTTGCCTTGGCAAAGAAGTCTTTCACATGGGCCTTTGGACGAGCATAAATCTGAACATCTCGTTCAATACCCGATAACCTCCAAAAATCCTGATCTTCTATATAACTGCCATCATGCCATCTGAAGACCTGAACTGCTAAGGTATTTTCACCTTCAAGGTTGATGGCTTCTGTTACATCAAACTCGGCGGCAGTTTTGGAGACTTTACTGAAACCGATCTCTTTACCATTTAACCAGATATAAGCTGCACCGGAGATAGAACCGAAACTGAGAATTACCTCTTTATTCTCAAAGCCTTTCGGAACGGTAAAAGTTTTGATATAAGAACCTACCGGATTAACTGAATGGTCTATATAAGGTGGGTTCTTAGGAAAAGGGTAAACGATGTTAGTATAGATAGGATACCCAAAGCCTTGTAGCTCCCAATTAGACGGCACTTGAATGTCTGACCAACTTTTGGTATTGAATCCAGGCTTCATAAACGACTCTGATCGCTGTTCCGGAGTTTTGACATATTCAAATTTCCAGGTTCCGTTAAGCGACTTTACCCAAATATTTTCTATCGGTTCATCTTGAATAGCCGTACTCACAGAAGGACTATGCATCATTTCTGCATGAGGAGCCAGTTTGTTGATCTCGACAATCTCAGGGTTTTCGTACTCTTTGAAAGTGAATTTTTGGGCTTGAACCATTGAAGAAGCCAAGCACATAGCACCGAGAAGAATGCTGCTTTTCATTAATTTCATAGGTAGTAAGCTATTTTAGTTAGATGACTTCACAGCCATCTGTTATTTGTACGGTATAGGTTTCAGGGGTTCTTCCATAAACATCTTCAAATTTCTGGTGAACCGCCTTTATAGTCTCATTCGTATACTTTTTTGAAATAACATTAATGGTGCAGCCACCAAAGCCACCTCCCATCATTCTGGCTCCATATACACCATCCTGGCCTTTTACCGCCTCCACCAGAAGATCTAGCTCTTGACAACTAACTTCATAATTCTCTGACAGACCCGAGTGGGTTTCATACATGAGCTGACCAAAAGTTTCTAGTTCACTATTCTCCAGAGCCTCGGTCGCTGCCATCATTCGCTCAGTTTCAGAAATTACATAGAAACATCTTTTGTAGACGGTTTCAGAAATTTCTGATTTTATAGTTTCTAACTGAGCCTTTGAGGCATCTCTCAGACTATTGATTTCAGGGTATTTTTGATTGAGAACTCTTACCCCTTCTTCGCACTCTTCTCTTCGCTTATTGTACTCAGAATCAGCAAGGTTATGTTTAACTCCTGAATTAAAAAGCACTATATCTACATCGTCAAAATCGAAGGGAAGGTACTGATGCTCCAGAGCCCTGCAATCTAGGCGGATCAAGTGCTTTTCTTTTCCGAAGAGAGAAGCATACATATCCATGATGCCACACTTTAGTCCGGCGAAATTATGTTCAGCATTTTGAGCGATTTGTGCTAAAGTGAGTCGGTCTAACTCTAAATCAAAAAGAGTACTTAGAGCGTAACCCATTCCGCTTTCAATAGCAGCAGATGAAGACATTCCTGCTCCCAAGGGCACATCACCCCCAAAAGACAGGTCAAACCCTTTCAGTTTCTCAGGAGCTATTTTTTTTACTTCATCAATTACCCCCAGCAGAAAGTTAGCCCAGTCTTTTGATGATTTTTGTATAGAATTTAAACAAGTTTCAAAACTGTCTTTTAAGTCAAAAGAATAAAGCCTCACCACTTCATCTTCTCTGGGCCTAAGGGCGAAATAAATGGCTTTATCAACAGCCGCAGGTAATACAAAACCATCATTATAGTCTGTATGTTCGCCAATTAAATTTATACGACCCGGAGCCTTTATCAATAGTGACGGCTCAATAGAATACTTTTTGAGAAATGCCTCCGCAATTTGTTCGGAATTCATTTGGATTTACATGCTCAATTGAAAATTGTAAAGTTGACAAATTTAGGACCTCAAATGTACAAAAAAACTATGCCAACATGGTCGGCATAGTTTAATACAGTCTACCTAAATTTTAACCTCATTAAGTTCACAAAAGTGTATTTGAGTACGCTTAGGCACTTCAAAACAAACTGTCTTGCTCCTTGTTGAGATTGGCCTAATACAAATCTAAGAAGACAAAACTTGACTTCGTATAATTTTTTCACGTAATAGTACAATATATTATTGTGCAAATGTTTGCACAATACCTTGAAAGTATATTTCTTGCATGTGCAAACGTTTGCACATTTATCTTATTTTTTTCGCATTTATTAATATTAACGTCAGCATGGCAAAAAGCAAAGCCACCTTAAAAGCGATTGCAGATGAATTGAGAATCTCTATCAGTACTGTATCCAGGGCTCTCAAAGACCATCCCAGAATAAGTAATGAAACAAAAAAGAAAGTTAAAACATTAGCTAATAAACTGCACTATGTGCCCAATCCAGCAGCTATGCTGCTCAAGCAAAACAAAACGTACACTATTGGTGTCCTCTTACCTTCTTTAAAAGAGGAATTCTTTTCCTTAACTATCTCGGGAATAGAAGATCGACTGATTCCAGAAAACTTTCATGTGGTCATTAGTCAGTCCAGAGACCAACAGGAACGTGAAAAAAAGATGATCGAATCATTCATTATGAGTAGAGTAGATGGTTTGATAGCTTCCGTGTCTGCAGAAACCAATCATTATGGTCATTTTAAACTCCTGGAAGACTATGGAATACCGGTGGTGTTTTTTGATAGAGTTCCCAGAAACTTTAATGCTCATAAAGTGAGGAGTAGTGTAAACAGAGGAGCCAAAGAGGCTCTTCACTTCCTGGTATCGAAAGGTTTACAGAAGATTGCATTGATCAATGGCCCGGGAAACCTACAGGTAAGTGATGAACGACTAAATGGTTATCTGGAAGCCGCCATGGAACATGGCATTAAAACAAGCCCTAAATACATTAAATCTATCAATCTGACCCGCTCAGATACCGAAGCAGCTATAGATGAACTTCTTGCTCTAGATGACAGACCAGAAGCCATCATCACCTTCAATGATTATATTGCACTTTATGCCATGGCTGCCTGCCGTAAAAAAGGAATCTCGCCGAATAAAGACATCTTATTTGTAAGCTTTGCAAATTTACCCATCACAGATTACCTCGAGAACCCTCCTGTGGCTTCGGTAGAGCAGTTTGCCTATGATATGGGGCACAAAGCCGCTGATTTATTACTCAGCTGCATAAATGATGAGAATGAACAAGTGGACTATAAAGAAATAGTAATAGATACAGAGTTAATCATTCACTAACTTTTGCCTCCTTTTTCTTGCGGTACAAACGCAGTGCATAGGTACTGGTTAGTACGAATAGAAAACCACCGATAAGGCCAATTTGCCATAGTTTAATCAGACTCTTTTGACGAAAAGGCTGTGAAATTTCTAACATCTGATCTACCTCCACATTGGTCATTACCTGCTGATCAGCACCTGTCCAAAAAACAATAAGTGAGTCTACTTTCTCTATTTCTCCCAGGCCAAAATGTGCTATAGCCGAATTTTGAGAAATGTGGCTGGAACCTCCTCCATCTATTTCTTTGATAAATGTTTTACCGCCAGCTCTAAGCTCAATCAAAGAACCAAAACCATTGGCTTCAGAATTTGTCCCTTTCAGAGCCACTTTTAACCAGTGCCCTTTTGAATCTTCGTTGCGGAAAACCTTAGTTCTGGAAGCCACAGGATAACCATTATAAACCGGCTTTTGATTGACCACTATCAAGTCCATATCTCCGTCATTCTCCAAGTCAATCAAAGCAGAACCACGACCCATTCCGTAATCATTTAGCCCCTTGACTCTAGCCATCTCCTGAAATCTACCACCCAGATTCTCAAAATAGAAATCTGCCATTGGAGTACAATTAGGATTGAGATCACCATTGGCTACAAATAAATCGAGGTCTCCATCATGATCAAAGTCAGCCCAATTGGCACCCCAGCTAATAGAAACAAATGCCATTCCCAGAGGTTTGTGCATTTTCTTAAAGGGCTTGTCTTTACCCTGGTTTTGCATCAACTGGTTGAACTTGATATTGGTGGCGTAATAATCCATTAGGCCGTCATTATTGAAATCTCCAGCCGCTGAGCCCATGGCGTTTATGCGTAGATTAATTCTTTTCTCACTTGCAACATTTTCAAAGCTTTCCTCAGGGAAATTATTGCGAAGCAAAAGGTTAGGCGTACGCTTGTAACCAAAATCATGACTAACCAAGAGGTCCTGATCTCCATCGCGGTCAAAATCTGTAAAAAGACCTCCAAAGCCAAAACCCTTCATATCTAAACCATAATCTTCATAAACATCTTTGAAATACTCACCGTCGATATTTAGTAATAAATTACCCTTGGAGGTTTGGTTGGCTCCTACTACGGTGGCATCATTGATTTCAGTGAGTTCTCCTTGAAACTGATTGAAGTAATTTGCTATGTACAAATCTGTGTAGCCATCTCCATTAAAATCACCAGCAGAAGCTCCGGTACTGAAGCTGTTTATTTGATCTATTCGGTAAGCTTTTGTTTCATCTGTAAACTGACCATTACCTCTGTTTAAGAATAGTAAATTATGTGCCCGGGGAATTTCGTTTGGGTTTTCTTTGACATTGATCGTTGTCACAAAAAGATCACGCAGACCGTCTTTATTAAAGTCTGCTGATATAACACCTTGTGTTACAAAACCTTTTGTTACTTCCAGTCCACTTCCATCAAAAACGTTTTTAAAAGTGCCATTCTGTTGGTTTTGATACAATACGTCATCATTCATTCCACCGGTGATATAGAAGTCTTCAAAACCATCGTTATTGAAATCAAAAACACATACTCCACCACCAAACATTCCCTCGTAAACTCTGAATTGGTGGTCTACTCCTATTTCCTCAGTAACATCAGTAAAGCTGGTTTGAGCAAAGCCCTTCATCACGGATATGCTCAATAGAAAGATGAATCCGAAGCGAAAGACTACTTTTTCCATTGCAGATTATTTACGTTTTGAGCTATTCTTTTACCTTCTTCTAGACCGACCTCATTATCCTGAGGACAATGAATACCACCGTAGAACCTGGAATCTGCAGTCTCCTGGGCAGCCTCCCAAAATGAATTGAAAGTCCTTGGCTTAAAGTCCACATCCCTTACATGATCTCTTTCTCTGTTTACATGAGAACTATCTGTAAAAGTGAATGGCTCATACAAATTTTCAAGAACTGTAGCCATAGCCCCGGCATTTATAGCATGACCACTCGGAAATGCCGGAAAGGGTGGGTCTGGCCAGAAAGATTCCCATTCTTCGTCAATAAACTCGGGTATAAACGTATTAGGCCTTTCAGAAAAGAAGTGATATTTCCATTTCCAGCAGTTTCTGAAGGCATCTGCTACCGCCATACCTACTCGTGCATAAGTCATCGCAGACTCAATCAGATTCTTATCATAATGCTCTACGGCTTTACTCGCCATGTAAAAGGAATGCCCGGGCGGCGTGAAAGTATCATCAGGATCATCACCCCACCAAATGGCCACTTCTTTATCTTCCTGAGTTAAAGCTTTATCCTGCTCATAAACAGCCAGATATTGCTTATAGTAGGCCGAACCTTTAGAAGGATTATACCTGATCATTTTAGGCGTTTTGAGGTTGTCATTTTTCTTTAAAAAGGTCCTGTTTTCTCCCCAATAAGGATGTAAAGGATGATGACTAAACGACTGTGCATACAAAGGCGGTTTCCAAGAACCCGGAAACTCAGGGTGTTTTAGTTCTTTGTCAAAATTATGTAAATAGGCACGGTGACCACCGTCCGTTTTAGACCATTCGTAGATAGCCAAGGCTATATTCTTTCCAAAAGTGGCTCCATTCTCTACGGCCTTCACGTCAGCATTATCACGGAGACTTTTGTAAATATGATTTTCCAGCGAATCTATTTTCAACTTATTCTCGTCTGAGGTCTGCATATAAAGTCCATGCAGAATTTCAGCCTGAGCAGCGTTAAATGAGGCCAGCCAATTATAATCTTTTGATGTTTCCGGTTTGGGTAATTCTTCAAGTCCATTGAGTTGGGACTGTACAGACTGATACTCCGGATAACCATGTACCACAGACTCATACATGGTTAGTCCACTGTAACCAATAGCTCTGGAGGCATAGGTGGGTGAGTTTGCGGGAGTATACTGTGTCAGATATAAAGTCATATCTGCCCAGGCACTCACAATCTGCTGTTCTGTTAATTCTTGCGTTCTTTTTCTACAAGCCGTTAATACCACTAAGCAAGACAGGAACAAGGGGTAAAAATTCCTACCTTTCATTTATTTCTTTTTACTTCAATAGATATCTCAAAAGGGGTTTTCCGTTTCTTCCTATGATTAGTTGATCATTTATAATTAGAGAAGAACGTACGTCTCCTTTGATGCTTAAACCTGATGCACTTTGTGCAATATACTTAAAATCGCCTTTGGAATTTCCTTTAAGAAAGACTCCATAATTACTGGAAAAGCTACCAAAACGAAGCTTGGTACGGCTATTATTTCCCATCATAATCAAGTCCTGATGCCCATCTTTATCTGCATCCAAAACCTCAATAGCATAAATAGGGGAATTCTGAACTTCTGAAGGCAACTCCACAGCTTTGTATGTGCCATCTTCCTGACTCAAATAAATCACAGTTTTCATAAATGATGCCGAGAGTTTTTGAGAGTTTTCGATTTGCCCATCGGTTAAAATTTTATCCAAACCTACAGATGCAAAACTCTCAAAAGTAGTGAATTGAGATTTCCAGGAAGGCACCTGATTAGCCAATTCATCACGGGTGATATAAGGATATCGTTTCCCTTGAATATAAAATGTAAATAAAGGATCTATGGAGCCATTTCCATCATAATCATCTGCGAATAACTCCAATGGCTCATTTTCGGAGGCTTTAAACTGGGTATTTAAGCCCATATTACCAGCAATGATATCAGGTCTTCCATCTTTATTTAGGTCAGCTAGTTTTAAGGTATTCCACCATCCATTTGGCGATGTACCAATATATTCGGAAGTTCTGTTTTCTAGCTTTCTATCGATTAATTTGAAAATGGTCAATGGCATCCATTCTCCGGCCAATATCAGCTCAGGAGTATCATCTTTATCAAGATCTGTAAAAGAAGATGAGCTTACCATACCAATAAACCCCAGCTCTTTACTAAAGTCTAAAGTTTTGTCAGTGAATTTCCCGGTGCCGTCATTTATTAGTACGTATGATCTTGGGATAGTAGGATATTTGCCCGGAACGTTTCTTCCTCCTACGAAAAGATCCTGAGCCCCATCGCCATTCAAGTCGGCAGCACTGACTGTGGCAGTTGAAGTGAACATTTCCGGTAGCCCATCTGACTTGGTAAAACCTCCTTTACCATCATTCAGATAGATTCTATCTTGAAGACGAGTATCGTTTTCTTTAAAATCATGATACCCCCCACTGCAAACATAAAGATCCTGATAACCATCAGCATTAAAATCAGCAAACAGAGCCTTGGTGTCAGTAGAAGCCGCATCTATTGAAAAGTCGTTCTTTGAAGGCTTAAAAGTACCGTTTGTGGTTTGTAGGAGTAATTGTGATGTTTGCACGGCATCACCCCCTACAAAAACATCTTCTAGGCCATCGCCATTGACATCTGCCTTTGCCAAAGCAGGACCTTCAAAAGATAACCCATGTATCAAAAGTGACTGTCTGTCATAATCACGGGCTACTCTAGACTTATGTGTAAACGGTAAGGTTTTTTGGTCAACAAATAATGGCGAATCCAACATCTGCTTTTCACCAGGCTCTGAGGCATTTTGATAATCAAGTGTCAATTGTTGATTTGCCTTGATATTCGTGAGCCTTTGAATTTTGCCATCTGGCCAAACTACTTTTAATTCATCAATCTGATCCGTGTCTCCTAAGCCAAAATGCAAAACTTTAGTGACAGCTGAAAGGTATCCTCGGTAAGGATTTTGCTCTAGTTTTTGAGTAATATCATGATACCTTATCTCAATTTTTGCACCTAAACCATCAGGATTTAGTTCTGAACCCTTAAGCTTTAGTTTCAAATACTTTGACTCGGCTTTATTCTCAAAAACAAATGCTGCTTTATTGATATTATTGACCACCAAATCCAGATCACCATCATTATCCAGATCAGAATAAACAGCTCCATTGCTATTAGCAGACTCTTTCAAACCCCAGCTTTGAGATACATCCTTAAACCCTTGAGTTCCATTCCCTTTAAAAACATAGTTATTGACATTTGAAGAAGGCATTTTTTTAATAATCTCTAAAACATCCTCACGCTTCAGCCTACCTTTCTCCTGAACGAAATCATCCATATACTTGATAAAATCAAGATTTGTATAATCTCTGAAATAGCCATTCGTGATATGCAGATCTTTCTGACCATCATTATCAAAATCTGCCAATAAAGCAGACCAACTCCAGTCCGTATTAGAAACATTCATCTGCTGCCCTACTTCACTAAAGGTACCGTCTCCATTATTTTGCTGCAGCATATTACGCATGTACTGGTAATAGAACCCTGACCGTACATTTAAGTCAAATTTATTCCACTGATCAGGGGCAAGAAGAAGCTTCTGTCTGCGATTATCTTCTGGCAGCATATCCAGTGTGAAAATGTCTACAAGTCCATCATTATTATAATCAGCCACATCATTCCCCATTGAGAATAGACTCGTGTAATTGACACTCTCAGCTAATGAGTTCTTGAACTTCCCTTCACCTTTACTGATATATAAATAGTCAGGTACAGAATAGTCGTTAGAGACATAGAAATCTGGCAAACCATCTTCATTAAAATCAGAGATACCAAGACCTAAGCCATAGCTAAGTGCCGATCCGTTGATTCCACTTTGAGTTGTTTTATCTGTAAAATGACCATTATTATTTTCAAAATAACGGAGCCCTTTTTCAGGGTCATCCTTAGCCATCAATTGTCTAGTGCCTGCTTCATTGAGTAATGGCAGATTTTTAGGATTATGATTAAGCAAAAGCATATCCACATCACCATCTATATCGGCATCAAAAAAATAAGCCTGATTTGAAAAAGCGGTACTTGCCAGACCATAGGCCTCTGCTTCCTCTTTAAAAGTCGGGAAACCATGTTCGTTATTCCCTTGATTTATAAACAGCTGGTTTTGTCTTTTTGCTGGCGGCAATGCCCCGGAGTAACACAAGTAAATATCTTGCTTACCATCGGCATTAATATCTACAACGGATACGCCCGTTTTCCAGGGTCCTGACCTTCCTGCAGCACCTGATATTCCCGTGATGTCCTGAAACCTAAAATCGCCATTATTCTGATAGAGTTTATTCTCTCCCATATTTGATGTAAAATAGAGATCATCCAGTCCATCTCCATTGAAATCTGCAGCGGCTACTCCCCCACCATTATAAAAATATTCATACATCAGAATATTTGTATTCAGGCCTTCGGTGAGGGTATTTTGAAAGTTAATGTTTGTTCGTGTGGGGTAATGTAGCGTAAATAAACCGGCATCACTACCAGTTAATTCATTAGTCTGATTTTCATTCCTGTCACAAGAAAAAAATAGTGCTATAAATAGCAGTATGAAGAGTTTTCCTACAGTTAGTTTGGGTCTTGACATCTGGAGTTAAAAGTAAAAAAATCTATCCCAATTTTCAGGGATAGATTTTTCAATTATTTGATATTTTGTAATGTACTAGTATCCAGGGTTTTGAACTAATAGTTCATTTCTGTTCACTTCAGCTCTCGACAGAACTCTGTAGTACATTTTATCATCCCATGTACGGGTTTCGTTGGTTGTCTCATCTACCACACTGTATGTATAATCATACACTTCAGGATCATACTTGTATGGTGAGTGAGCTGTCGCCCCAGACTTCAACTTGGCTCTGATATCAATTCCTTTGATACCTCTACCTAGTGTTTCCGGAGCAATCATCCAACGTCTGGCATCATGGTAGCGATGCTCTTCATAGACCAATTCAACACGTCTTTCGTTAATAATACGAGCCCATAAGTCAGCTCCTGTATCATTAACCGCAGGCATACCTGCTCTATATCTTACTTTATTCAGCCATGCTCTGGCTGATTCTTCATCACCTGTTTTAAAGGCTGCTTCAGCATAAGAAAGAGCCATTTCAGTTACCCTGATAAAAGGCCAAGGAATCACCTGTGCATTAGACTGGTTATCAGCAATTGCAGGATCTGCATCGATAAACTTATGCGTATAGTAATGTGTACGCGTTCCGTTCCAGTCTTCAATTACAGACTTACGGGTATCAATACCATTAATTACACCACCGTTACCATCATCGTAGAATCCGGTTTGAATTTGATCGTAAGGATCAAGCGGAGCCACATCAGCCGGTCTTGGCTTCCAGGTAGCACCATCATATAGTACGGTAGCGTAGAAACGAGGATCTCTGTTGTCATAAGGAGCAGAAGCATGCTCGCTATTGTTCCAATCAAACGAAGAACCATCCATCATTTCGTAATCATCAACCAGCTGTTGAATAGGCGTATTACCAGCCCAGTTATGGTATCCGTTTGGTCCGTTATTGATACCATAGTGGATACCACCTAATGGCCACGCGTCTTCTTGCGTATAAAGCGGCGTATGCGTTCTTTCAAAAATCAATTCTGCTTCTGCAGCAGGATCTCCGATAGCCGAACGACCACCCATAGCTATTGACTTATAGTTTGATCTTCCTTCTTCAGCAGAAACAGGAGAGTTTAAGTCAAGCTTATAACCTGGCATTTGGTCTAAAACAGCTTTAGCAGCATCTTTAGCCGCAGCATATCTTGATGTCTGATCGCCTGAAGTGTAAGCTACAAGGGCGATATCAGAATAGCCGGCAAGCGTAGAAGATTTGCTCTGAGCAATACCTGCATCATGCAAGTCACTGGCAGCATAAAGAAGAACTCTCGCTTTAAGAGCCATAGCCGCAAGTTTAGAAGCTCTACCTGGTATTCTTGATTTACCATCAAGCAAGCCAGCAGCTTTATCTAAGTCACTCACAATAAAGTTAACACACTCTTCATAAGTGCTTCTGGCTACATTATAGTCCTCATCAAGACCATAAGGTCTGTCAATTAAAGGAACACCACCATAGAATCTTACCAACTGCTGGTAGTAATAAGCTCTCAAGAAATGAGCTTCTCCTAATAGACGATCTTTCAAACCTTGATCATCAAAAGTAGCATCAGGAAGATTCTGAATGGCTGTATTTGCCTGACGAATAGCCAGGTACATATTGCCCCACTCATAAGTTCCTGAAACCCATGCCACGTTATTCGGGCTTTCAGTACCTTCAGTGAAGGTATTGATATTTCTACCCGAGTGAGTAAACATTGCTTCATCAGTGTAAGCAGCTAAAGCCTGCTCTTCAAATCCACCATACCCTAAGAAAGAGTACACATTGAAGATAAATGCTTCCGCTAACGGACCATCTGCCCAGGTAGCTTCACTGGAAATTTTATCTAAAGGCTGTGTATTCAGGAAGTCTGTGTTACAGGAGAAACTCACTGCCACAAACGCCATCACTATGCCTATTTTCTGTTTTATATTCTTCATTGTTTCATTACAGTTTAGAATTAGAAAGTAATACTTAAACCTGTGTTAAGTACTCTACTCTGCGGGTAGTACTGCCCACTGCTTGAGTTAAATTCAGGATCAAACACATCCTGAGCAGCAATGGTAAAGACATTCAAACCATTCACGTAAAGACGTGCATTACCCAGTCCTACTCTTTCTGTAAGCGTAGCAGGTAAGGTGTAACCTAGTTCAATGTTCTTCAAACGAACATAGTTCTTGCTGTATAAATGGTAAGTGTTATTACCGTAGTTACCACCAGTGTAATACGTGTCTCCTCTACTTGCCAGACGTGGGCTTGTAGAACTTGGGTTATCAATAGACCAACGGTTCTCGTAGTCATATCTCAGGTAGTTCCCAATGTCACCAGACTCAGTTTGTACTCTGATCACCGCTCCCGTAGCTCCCTGGAATAAGACTGACAAGTCAAAATTCTTATAATCCAGGTCTAAAGTAGCACCAAAGTTAAATGTAGGTGTAGTGTTCTTATCATAACGAATAGCATCATCACCATCGATAATTCCGTTACCATCGTAATCTACAAACTTCATATCACCCGGAAGTAATTGACTAGTTACAGCACTATAATCAAGTGTGTTCGCATCAATTTCTGCAGCATCTCTAAATACTCCGTCAGAAATGTATACCAAAGGAGCACCGATTGGGTTACCTTCTTGTCTCTGATAATCAGGAGCACCCGGCACCTCATCCATGAAAATGATCTTGTTTTTAGCAAAACCACCATTCACGCCAGCTCTAAAACGAAGGTCTCTCTTAGTGCTACCATTATAGCCCAGTGCAAATTCAAAACCTTTGTTTTCAACCTGACCCGCATTAACAGGAGGAAGAAGAGAACTGATACCAGAGGAAGCAGGCGTAGAACCTGTTTTCTGAATCAAAATCTGATCTCTTTTATTCAGGAAGTACTCTAAAGTTAAGTCTACTTTATTATTGAAGAATCCTGCATCTAAACCAATATTTAAGTTGTTAGCTCTCTCCCATGTAAAGCTTGGGTTAGCAAGTCTTGTTTCTGTCAAAGTATTAACTACAACATTATTGATCGGGTATTGACCAAAGCCATATGTAGATAAATAAGCGTACTCTTGAAGTTCATCATTATAGAACACCTGATCATTACCCATTTGACCGTAAGACCCTCTTAGTTTTAAGAAGTCTACACCACTAACATTAAAGAAATCTTCTTCAGAGATGTTATATCCAAGAAGTACCCCAGGGAAGAAACCGAATCTATCAGCTTCAGGGAAGATGTATGAACCATCATATCTCCAGATAAACTCTGCAAGGTATTTTTCTTTATAGTTATACTGGGCACGACCATAATAACCTAGACGAGCTCTCTCGTAGGCAGAACCTCCCGTTTGTTGTCCTTCAGTACC
Organism: Jiulongibacter sp. NS-SX5; assembly: GCF_052828545.1. Next base: position 76,386 of record NZ_CM128248.1, on the reverse strand, counting down.
ACCAGCAAAAAGCTGATCGATGGCCGAAGAAATATAGTTTCTTCTGTAAGCCTCAAAGTTTTCCCCTTCAAAAGTCTCACGAGTTACACCAGCTAAGAAGTTTAGGTTATGAATACCGCCTTGAAGCGATTTATCATAGCTTAACATAGCGGTAGCATTGGTATTTAAAACAGACTCATAACGCTGACGAAGACGAGGATCTGTAAAGTTTGATCTGGTAGCTCCTTCAAGAACAGGAAGACCATCCGCACCTACAGTTTCACCATCCCATTTCCATAATTTCCATGGAGTTTCAAAAGTCTTTGTTATTCTGTTTTTCTTATCAATAGCACCTGATAAAGTTAATTTCAAACCATCAATCCAAGGGTTGGTGATGTTGATTGCTCCCTGAGCTTGTGTATAATCGGTAGGATCATCCACATAACCTGTGGCATTTGTAGTCACCGTATAAGGGTTTTGACCATTTTCAATATCAGGACCCGGAAGACCATTTGGCCATACGGCAGGCTCGTTAGGACGACCACGCATTAGCATTCTGAAGATAGCTCCTGAACCTACCGTTGGGAAAGTTCTCGCTTCTCTTCTTACCAAAACTCCTAAACTGGTATTGATGTACTTATTGATGTTAGCATCAAGGTTAGTTCTGAAGTTATACTGATTGTACTTAGTTGCTGAGTTATTATAGATCGCTTGCTGGTTAACTATACCCATTGATGCCATATATCTGATTTTCTCAGCACCACCACTTATTTGTAGGTTATGTCTTCCTTGAGGAGCCCAGTCTCTGAAAGTATCATCATACCAGTCAGTATCAGGGTAGAACCAAGGATCGCTATTACCAGTACGATATCTTTCTACCAAATCAGACGGATATCTTGAGTTGATAGTAGCTACACCTTCAGTTGGCGAATCGTACTCTCCAGTTGCCTGAATTGACTCCCAAGCAGCCCCCCACTCATCTACTGGTACAGTTTTGTAAATTGGAAGCTCATTCATAATGCTCATGTACTCATAAGCATTTGACATTTGAGGAATAGTACCCGGCTGAGCAAAACCTTGATTAAAGTCGTAAGAGATGGTTGGCTTACCAGACTTACCTCTTTTGGTGGTAATCAGGATAGCACCGTTGGCAGCTCTGGCACCATAAATAGCAGCCGAGGCATCTTTCAGGACTGAAACTGACTCAATGTCTTTCGGATTTAATCTCCCAAGACCTCCGTCTCTGTCAGGAATACCATCAATTACGATTAGCGGGCTACTGTTCCCCAAGGTGTTAGTACCTCTAATAGAAACAGAAGCTCCATCATAACCAGGCTCACCACTTGTCTGAATCACTACCAAACCTGGCAGACGACCAGCAAGCGAGTTTGACATATCAACAGCAGGAGATTTTACAATCTCAGCACCTTTGATAGCGGTCACCGCACCGGTTACAGTTACTTTTTTCTGTGTACCGTAACCAACTACTACCACTTCTTCAAGGGTACCTGAGTCTGGTCCTAAGGCCACATTAATTACAGATTGGGATCCTACAGTCACTTCCTGACCTTCGTAACCCACAAATGAGAATACCAGAACTGAATTAGCACTGGATACAGTTAAAGAATACTTCCCATCTACGTCAGTGACAGCTCCATTAGTGGTTCCTTTCTCTGTAACGTTTACACCAGGCATTCCCATGCCAGTTTCATCTGTTACAGTACCGGAAACCTGCTGGGCAGCATTGACATGCAGAGCAAACAGCATTAGACAAAGTACTGTCAATACACTTTTAGAAAATGAATTCCTGCCAGAAAATTGAAGTATACCTTTGCCTACTTTCCAAAAAGTAGATCTTTTTGTCATACAACAAATAGTTTAAGGTGATTATACTTTCTTGCAGGCCGTCTAGGTAGTAATAGGTTGCGGCAAATTTAGGAATATAACCGTGTAATACTGTACTTATTGAATATATTTTCAACACTTTTTGTGATATTCGCCGCTAACTTTTCACATTTCGCTGAAATTCAAGACTTAACGTTAACCATATACGTAAACCATTTCTTAACTATGAAAATTGCTAAACTATTACTTATTTTATCTACTCTAATCTTCTCTATTTCAGCTTGTACTCAGAAAGAAGAAGACCAATGGATAGATCTATTTAACGGGAAGGATCTTACCGGCTGGGATATCAAAATTTCAGGCTATGAACTGAATGATAATTACAAAAATACTTTTCTGGTAGAAGACAGTATCATTAAGGTTAACTATGCTGAATACGATACATTCACGAATGATTACGGACACTTATACTACCACAAACCTTTTTCGCATTATCGCCTAAAAATGGAATACAGGATTTTTGGAGAACTAACTCCGGGCAGCCCGTATTATGCCGAAGCAAACAGTGGAGTCATGCTGCACTCGCAATCAGCGGCGAGTCAACAACTTGATCAAGGCTTTCCTGCTTCTATTGAAATGCAATTCCTCTCCAGAATTGATTCTTCAGACAGAGCAACGGGTAACCTTGCGAGCCCGGGCACCCATGTGGTTAAAGACGGAAAACTATGGACAGACCATATGATGTATTCTGATGGACCTACTTTTGGGGATGAATGGGTGAGCGTGGAAGCCATCGTATTGGGTGACTCCATAGTTCATCATGTAGTAGAAGGTGACACAGTATTGACCTACCAAAACCCTCAAATAGGCGGCTGGGAAAATGAAGAGGACCAAACCGACTGGGTAAAAGATAGACAATGGTTTAAAGACAATAAGGGAATGCCACTGAAAGAAGGTTATATTGCCCTGCAAGCTGAGGGTCATCCAGTATGGTTTAGAAACATCAAACTTTTAGACTTAAGCGAAAAGTTTAAGAAGAGCGAATAGCTAATGTGACAAATATCATTCTCTGTAGCTGGAGAATTATGGTATTTGCCATACACAAAAAGCTTTTTGGGTGTAACTTTGCCCACCATCCGAAAGCTGGGTGCTGTTTATGAAAGAAATTCTGGCTTTATTAAAGAAAGACCTGACACTGGAGTGGAGAAATAAATACGCCTTCAATGGCATGATCCTCTACCTCGTATCTACAGTTTTCATTTGTTATTTAAGCTTCAGAATTAAGTCAAATGAGCTAGGTCCTATTGTATGGAATACGCTTTTCTGGATCATCATTCTTTTCACGGCTATTAATGCCATTTCTAAGAGTTTTACTCAAGAGAATCAGAACAGGCAGTTGTACTATTATACTTTGGCAAGTCCGGAGGCGATAATCCTCTCAAAGCTGATATATAATGTACTTTTAATGCTATTTCTCGCCATTATTGGCTTTGGAATTTATCTGGCCTTTCTGGGTAACCCGGTTCAGGACATGCCCCTGTACGTAGGCTCTGTTGTTTTAGGTGCTTTGGGCTTTGCAGGCACGCTTACATTGATTTCTGGAATTGCAGCGAAAGCTGAAAACAGCTCGTCCATTATGGCTCTTTTGAGTTTCCCGATCATCATACCGATGCTCTTAATGCTTATGAGACTTTCAAAAAATGCAATGGATGGCCTCGCCTTTAGTGTGAGCAGAGATGAAATATTAACTTTGCTCGGCTTAGATATCATAGTGATAGCTTTGAGCTATATTTTATTTCCATTTTTATGGAGAAGCTAAATAGAAAATACGATAATGACAGTAAAAAATAGCTGGTGGAAAATCTTGGGAGCCGTAATTCTGGTTTACGTCTCATTTATGGGTTTGGTGGGTGATGTGCCAAGACAACCTATCCTCAATGAAACCATCAGAAATGTGTACTTCCATGTGCCTATGTGGTTTGCCATGATGATTCTGATGACTATCTCTGTATGGAGATCCATCCAGTACCTCAGAGGTGGCGACATTATAAAAGATCAGCAAGCCTTGGCTTTTGCCAGTACTGCATTTTATATGGGTGCAATTGGTTTTATCACCGGAGCCATCTGGGGTAAATTTACCTGGGGTTCTGCCCTTCCGGCTGATCCTAAGTTAATCGCCGTTGAAGTGGGTTTATTGATTTATGCAGCATACTTCATTCTCAGGGGCTCTTTTGAAGATGAGCAAAAAAAAGGTAGACTATCTGCCGTTTACAATATTTTCGCATTTGCGGCATTTATGCCTCTTGTCTGGATTTTGCCTCGCATCACAGACTCCTTACATCCGGGAAATGGGGGTAATCCTGCCTTTGGCAAATACGATATGGATAGCCAGATGAGAATGGTATTTTATCCTGCAGTTATCGGTTGGATACTCGTTGGTATCTGGATAGCCAGCCTGAAAGCGAGAATCATCAAATTAGAATACAATAAATTTAACAAATAATGTTTTTAAACATCATTCTGGCTCTTTTAGCCCAATCGGAGGTCGAAATGGCCGATGGCCTAAGACAAGATGGAAAATTCTGGGTAGTGGTTTCTGTAATTTCTGTAGTAACTCTCGGAATTTTGATCTACTTGTTTTTGTTAGATAGAAGAGTAAGCAAACTCGAAAAAGAATAAAATGAAGAAGTCTCATATCATAGCTTTAGTGGTTATTGCGGTAGCGGTGGCCATGATCATATCTACTGTTGGAGATGCTAGCACCTATTCAGATTTTGGAGCAGCCAAAAAGCTGGCTGAAGGCGGCAACACAAATGATGTTCACGTAGTGGGAGAGCTCAAAAAAGATGGACAAGGAAATATCATGGGAATGGTATACGAGCCTTCTATTAATCCAAACAGATTTGAGTTCATGATGATTGACTCATTGCAAAATGAATCAAAAGTAGTCTTTAACAAACCAAAACCTCAGGATCTTGAGCGATCTGAGAAAGTGGTAGTTGTAGGTTCTATGAACCTTGACCAGCAATATTTTGAAGCTGATCAAATACTCCTGAAATGCCCTTCAAAGTACAATAATGAAGGCTTAGAGGTGGAACAAACAGCAATGAAAATCGATTAATGATCATCACACAAACAAAAGGTTTAACTACAGCTTCTGTACTTCAAGAATTAAGTACTGGTGAATTATCTTTTGCCTTGTGGCGAAGCCCTTCAGAAAAGCAGATCCATATTTTGGTTTCTCTCAAAGAAGAGCAAAAAATCAAAAAAAATGATCTGGATGAACTCCCGGAGGGTTTTCTGATGGCTCCTTTCAGAGATGATCAGCCTTCTTATTTTATTGAAGCAGATTTACATTTTGAGATAAACTCATTAGAAGAACAATTACCTGACAAAGCTCTTCATTTCTTTAAAACCCAACTCCAAGGCGGCGGGCAATCAAGAATCACTAATGAGAAGATTGAGCCTTTGGCCATTTTTTCAGACCCTCAGGAAAAAGAAGCGTTTGAAAGTCTGGTCAGACACGCTATCAATAAAATAAAAGAAGAAGAAGAAGACTTCCTGAAAGTGGTTTTGTCCAGAAAAAAGGAAGTCAAATTGCCCGAGGGTTTTGACGGAATTCAGCATTTTCAAAAGATTACCGAAAAGTATCCTTCACTTTTCTGCTCTTTAGTTTATCTACCTCAGCAATCACAAACATGGATCGGTGCTTCGCCAGAAACACTCGTTTCGCAGAATGAATTTGGCACTTTTGAAACTATGGCGTTGGCGGGCACACAATCGGCCTTTGATGCTAATGGCAAATCAATATCCTGCCCGGAAGCACTTTGGTCTCAAAAAGAGATAGAAGAGCAAGCCCTTGTCAGCAGATACATTATCAACTGTTTTAAAAAGATCCGTGTAAGAGAGTTTGAAGAAATAGGGCCGAGAACGGTTCAGGCCGGCAATCTTCTTCATTTACAAACGAGATTTAAAGTAGATACAGAGCGTATTAACTTCAGTCAGATGAGCTCTGTTATGCTAGATCTACTCCACCCCACTTCTGCTGTCTGTGGAATGCCCAAGGATATCGCACAGCAATTCATCCTTGAAAATGAACCCTACAACAGAGGCATGTATAGTGGTTACCTTGGACCTGTCAATGTCCAACAAAAGACGAATTTATATGTCAATCTAAGAAGCCTTTGTATCTCAGAAGGCTCCATTCAGCTCTATGCAGGCTGCGGTATTACGGCAGACTCCAACCCCGAAAAAGAGTGGAATGAGACAGAAATGAAGCTGAAAACAATCCTGGCTTAAGTCCTGTCAAAATCGCCATTCATCAAGAAAGTCTTCATTTTTCGATTTTTTTTTGTAATATTATTCCAACAAACAAACAGGAAAAGCGAATTAGGCGTAACAGCTTAATTTACAACACTTTAATCGACAAAACGAAATTAGAACAGAAGTCCTGACCTCTTTCATTTCCATTCTTTTCCGAAATCATTTTCGGAGTTTGGCACGGTTCATGAGAAAGCATAGTCAAAACTGTCCTAATACGATTTGAAGAAACTTGACTTACGATGCAAAAACTTACATTCAGCCAATCACTACAACAGAGACTCTCACCCCAGCAGATTCAATTTATTAAACTGCTGCAAATTCCAACTGCCGAGCTAGACCAACGCATAGAAGAAGAACTGGAGATCAATCCTGCCCTTGAAGAAGGAAAAGAAATGCAGGAGAAACAGAAGGAAGAAGAATATGGTGAAAGCTCAGAACAAGACGATTATGCAGATGATTTTGCAGAGTATGATAGCCTGAGTGCTCATGAAACAGTAGACATTAAAGACTACATGAGTCAAGATGACTACTCGGGTTACAAAATGTATAGTGACGGATGGGATGATGAGAGGGAAGCTCTTCCTGTAGTTTCTATTAACAGTTTAATGGAGTCTTTGGAAGAACAATTAGGTTTCATCAAGCTGAGTGAAAAAGAAGAGACTATTGGCAAGCAACTTATCGGCAGTATAGATGACGATGGATACATCAGAAGACCTGTTAGATCTATCTGTAATGATCTGGCCTTCGGTCAAAACCTGTACGTAAGCGAAGAAGAAGTAGAGGAAGTATTAGAGAAAGTACAGAAGTTTGAGCCGGCTGGTATTGCTGCAAGAGACTTGAGAGAGTGTCTACTGCTTCAATTGGAGAGAATGAACTGCCACACTGAAGAGTGTAGAAACGCCATTACCATTATTGACCATTACTTTGAAGAGTTCACCAAAAAGCACTTTGAAGTCATCAGAAAAAGATTGGGCGTTGAAAATGAAGACCTAAAAGAGGCTATAGACCTGATCACTAAGCTAAATCCAAAGCCAGGTGGATCTACAGGAAATGAGAGCACAGCCAAATACCTGATGCCTGATTTCATAGTTACCTCTGAAAATAACAAGTTGGAGATTATTCTAAACTCTAAAAATGCTCCGGAATTAAGAGTTAGCCGTTCATTCTCTGATATGCTTGACACTTATGATAAGAGTGACAAGAAAAATAAGCAGGTAAAAGAGACGGTCACTTTTGTAAAACAAAAACTAAATGCGGCCAAATGGTTTATTGACGCCATCAAACAAAGACAGCAAACTCTTCTTAGAACCATGGAGGCTATCGTGAAATATCAGGAAGAATTCTTCCATGATGGAGACGAAAGCAAACTAAAGCCAATGATTCTTAAGGATATTGCAGAGAAAATTGACATGGATATCTCTACAGTATCACGTGTAGCCAACAGTAAGGCTGTACAAACCGACTTTGGTATCTACCCACTAAAATATTTCTTCTCAGAAGGTATATCTACCGAGTCTGGAGAAGACGCCTCTAGCCGTGAGGTTAAAAACATTCTTAAAGAACTTATTGATTCAGAGCCGAAGCACTCACCGCTTTCTGATGACAAACTAGAGAAACAATTGAAAAAACGTGGTTATAAAATTGCTCGAAGAACTGTAGCAAAATACCGCGAGCAATTAAACATTCCTGTGGCACGCCTAAGGAAACAATTGTAAACAAAAAGGCTTCCTAAGAGAGTTTCAGATGCTATATTTGCTATCTGAAACTCTTTTTTTTTGAGCAGCAGAGCCGCAAAAATCATTTCCTATCTTTTTTTCCCGGGTTTACTCCCAACCTATCTGCTTGCTGTACTCTATTTTACAGTTCCATACCTGGTATCTATTGAAGCCTACGGTGTGCAGTCCAGATTATTATTATTGTTTTTTGTATTGCTCTATACCTTTATTTTTCCTGCGGTCATGATATTTTGGCTCTATAAAAGAGGAAGAATTCAGTCCATCACACTGGATGAACCAAAAGAAAGGAGAATCCCATATCTCATCACTGCCATTAGCTCAGGTTTTCTCGCTTATTTCTTTGCTCAGAAATCGTCAATGCTCTATCCTTCAGCCTTATTGATTGGCATGATAGTTTTGGTGATAGTCATTGTAACATTGATCAATTTCCGATGGAAAATCTCTGCCCATGCGGCAGGAATAGGAGGAGTGTTGGGAGCATTTTTTATGCTCAAAGTAAGATATGATGAAAGCTTACTGACCTACCCTTTTTATGCTGCATTGATTATTGCCGGCTTGGTATTATCAGCTCGATTAAAATTAAACGCTCATTCACCTTTACAGCTTATAGCAGGACTGGCTACAGGACTGGTAGTAAGTGTTATAGGATCACTTTATATTTAAAATGGAGAAAATTATCATCGGTACCAGAGGAAGTAAACTTGCACTATGGCAAGCATACTACGTGGAAGAAAAACTCAAAGAAGCTGGTGCTGAAGTAGAGATCAAAGTCATCCATACCAAAGGAGATAAAATTCTTGATAGGTCTTTATCTAAAATTGGTAGCAAGGGTGTTTTTACCGAAGAGTTGGAAGATCAACTTCGAAATGGAGAAATTGATATCGCCGTTCATAGTGCCAAAGACTTGCAATCTAGCCTAGATGATGATTTTGAGATCATTGCATTTACAGAAAGAGAAGAAGTCAATGACGTATTGGTAAGTCATAAGGATATTTCAATAGATGATGAAATAACTATTGGTACCTCCAGCACCCGTAGAGTCGCCATGCTGAAGGCCTATTTTCCGCATGTAAGTATTGTGGATATGAGAGGCAACCTACAGACCAGAATTGCCAAAATGGAGAATGGTGATTGTGACGCCTTACTCCTCGCATACGCAGGAGTCCATAGAATGGGATATCACAATAAAATCAGAGAGAAGCTTTCCTTAAAAAAGTTTACCCCGGCAGTTGGACAAGGTTCTGTAGCCATAGAATCGGCCAAAAGTTTAGATCCTGGGAAAAGAGAACTAATCATTAACGCCTGTAACCATCCTTTGACTGAAATTTGCTTAAGAGCAGAAAGAAGCTTTTTAAGAGAAATAAATGGTGGATGTAGTATTCCTGTATTTGGCTACTGCAAATGGTTTGACGACTACCTGCTTGAGCTAAATGCTGGTATCGTTAGTCTCGACGGCAAACAAATCATAAGAGTCAACACACTTCTGGATAACCCGGAGAAATTGGGAATTGACACAGCTAAAAAATTGATGGACCAGGGTGGTAAGGAAATTTTGCAGGAAATTCGTCAACAACTAGATCAAAACACATGAAAGAACGAGTAACAGGCCTTGGTGGCATATTCTTCAAGTCTGCAAAGCGAAAAGAACTGATGGACTGGTACGCCAAACATCTTGGTATCAGGATGGAAGAATGGGGTTCGGTTTTTCAATGGGACACTGAAGAAAGGCCTGCCAGAGATAAATACTCAGCTTTCAGCATTTTCGAGTCGAGTTCATCATATATGGAGCCTTCTAAGGCTGATTTCATGATCAATTTTCAAGTGGCCAATCTTGATGAACTTTTGGAAGTATTAACAAAAGAAGATGTTCATGTCTTTCCTGAAAGAGAAAATTCTGAATTCGGAAAATTTGGTTGGATTCTGGACCCCGAAGGAAGAAAAATAGAACTGTGGGAACCTTCACAAAATCAATAAACAAATGAAAAAACTACTTCTGCTTCTCCTGATTAGCAGCCCTTTACTTGCTCAAAAGATAAGCAAAAAAGACTACCTGTTAACCATAGAAACCACACAGGGGACTATGCACGCCGTGTTATTTGAGGACACTCCCAAACATCGCCAGAACTTCCTGAACCTCGTTGAAAAAGGATTCTATGAGGATTTACTTTTTCATAGAGTCATCAATGAATTTATGATTCAGGGAGGTGATCCTGAATCTAAAGACGCCCCTGCAGGAAAAAGACTTGGAAACGGTGGGGACAAATTACCTAAAGTACCTTTTGAGTTTACCCAGAAGCACATTCACCTCAAAGGAGCACTAGCAGCAGCCAGAAGTAATAATCCCAAAAAAGTATCAAGTGGCTGCCAGTTTTATATAGTCACAGGGAAACCAAGATCTGAAAGTGAAAGTAAAGCAATGGGTAATAAAATGGGCTTAAACTACTCAGACGAGCAGATTGAAGCTTATAAAACCTTAGGGGGAACTCCTTGGCTAGATAATAATTACACCGTTTTCGGAGAGATCATCGATGGAATTACCGCGGCAGATAAAATTCAAAAAGTGGAAACAGATGGGGCAGACAGGCCTCTTGTAGATCAAAAGTTTACTATTTCTGCTAAACGTATGAAGAAAAAGAAAATCACTAAACTCTACGGATACAGCTACGAATAAGCCATTGAATATGAAAAAAATACTCATTACAGGATCAAACGGCCTTTTGGGCCAAAAACTGGTAGACCTTCTCAAGACAGATGAAAACGTGGAGTTGATTGCCACGGCAAGAGGTCAAAACAGACTACCTTATTCTGATGGCTATACCTTTGCTCAAATGGATATAACCGTCGAAGATGAGGTTTCAAAAGTCATAGCCGAGCACACTCCAGATGTGGTCATCAATACCGCCGCCATGACCAACGTAGACCAATGTGAATCTGATAAGGATAATTGCTGGGCACAAAACGTAAAGGCCGTAGAGTATTTAATTGATGCTTGTAAAGCAAACAATGCGTTTCTGCTACACCTTTCAACAGACTTTATTTTTGACGGAAATTCAGGGCCCTATAAAGAAGAAGATGAGGCCAATCCCATCAGCTTTTATGGCTGGAGCAAGTGGGCAGGTGAGAAACTACTCCTTCACTCAGACATCAAATGGGCCATTGCCCGTACTGTATTGGTCTATGGTATTGCTCATGATATGAGCCGTTCGAACATCATCCTTTGGGTGAAAAAATCCTTGGAGGATGGCAAAAACATTAACGTGGTCACTGATCAATGGCGTACACCTACCTTGGCAGAGGATTTGGCGAAAGGCTGTGCTTTGATAGCAGACAAAGAAGCAGAGGGAATTTTCAATATTTCTGGTGAAGATTTGCTAAACCCATATCAAATGGCACAAATGACCGCTAATTTCTTTGATCTGGACAAATCCCTAATTAACGAAGCCGATGCCAGCACTTTCTCTCAACCTGCCAAGCGACCACCGAAAACGGGATTTGATATCAGCAAGGCCAAAAGCGTTTTAGGCTACCAGCCAAAAAGCTTTGAGGAAGGTATTGCCATCCTTGCCGAGCAAATCAGAAAGTAATTTGTAATTTGGAGGTCATGAACAAGCTAACATACCTCTTCACATTTTTTACACTTTACATTTCTTCTCAAGCCTTCGGTCAATACACCGTAGACGATAGCCTCATGGGAAGCTTAACACCGGAAAGGGTCTGGTGGGATCTCAAATACTATGAGCTGGATGTTGAAGTAGACATTGAGAACAAATTCTTTAAAGGTACAAATGTGGTACTTTTTAAGGCTCTGGAGAGTGGTAATACCATGCAGATAGATCTGCAGCCTCCTATGAAAATTACAAGTATTGCCAGAGGTGATGTGGCTTTGCAATGGAAAAAAGTGGGCAAAAACGCCTATCACGTCCTTTTCAATAGTGAAATACAAAAAGATCAACTGAGTGCCATCAAGATTGGTTTTGAAGGACATCCACATGAAGCGATGAATGCCCCGTGGGATGGCGGAGTGGTATTCACGAAAGATGATGAAGGCAGACCATTTGTAGCTACCGCAAACCAGGGAATCGGAGCCAGTATTTGGTGGCCATGTAAAGATCACCCTTCTGATGAAGTGGATAGCTTAAGAATATCTGTCACAGCTCCTGATGGTTTGTGGAATGTTTCTAACGGACGCCTGGAGTCCATGGAGCTGGACGAAAATAACAAGCGAACTACCACCTGGTTTGTCAATAACCCTATCAATAATTACGGGGTGAACATCAACATTGCCAATTATGTCAGCTGGTCAGATGTTTACCAAGGAGAAAAAGGCCCTTTAGATCTCTCGTTTTATGTTTTGCCGGAAAATTTGAGAAAGGCTAAAGTTCATTTCAATGACGCATACAGAACCTTAGAGGCTCTGGAGCACTGGTTTGGCCCCTACCCTTTCTATGAAGATGGTTATAAATTGGTTCAGGTGCCCTACCTGGGAATGGAACATCAGAGTTCAGTCACTTATGGAAACGGCTTTGTAAACGGTTATAAAGGCCGCGATTTATCCGCCACTGGCTGGGGACTAAAATGGGATTTCATCATAGAGCATGAAAGTGGGCACGAGTGGTTCGCCAATAATATCACCAATAAAGACAAGGCTGACATGTGGATTCATGAAGGCTTTACCAATTACTCTGAAAACCTTTTCACCGAATACTTTTACGGCAAACAAGCAGGTGCTGATTATGTGATAGGTACCAGAAGGTTAATCCAGAATGATACACCAATCATTGGAGATTATGATGTTAGCAAATCAGGTTCTTCTGATATGTATTATAAGGGAGGAAATTTGCTGCATACCATCAGACAAATCATAAATGACGATGACAAATGGCGTTCTATTTTAAGAGGACTAAACCGCGACTTCTACCATCAAACAGTTACTTCTGCTCAAGTTGAAAAATACATTAGCGAGAAAAGTGGAATTGACTTCAGTCGTTATTTTGATCAATATTTAAGAACCACCCAAATCCCTAAATTAGTGGTAATACCGAAAGGCAGAAAACTGTGGTACCATTGGGAAGATGCCATTGAAGGGCTTTATTTGCCTGTAGATGTACTCGTTGATGGTAAACCTAAAAGAATTTGTCCTTCGGCTAAGCCGCAAAAAATAAAAGCCTCCGCCCTTGAGGTAGACGAAGACTTCTATATCAATTTTGAAATGAGATCAGAAAGCTAGTACATCCGGAAGGTACTTAGCTGCTAAATCTTCATAATACGGCTTTAATGCTTTGGCATCTGGCGGGGTAGGCACTTTTGAGTAGAGGTCATAAGGATTAAACTTATCTACCCATTTAAATAGCTCGTGATCGTGCTGGCTCATGAGGTGATCATAGGCATGCTCTCTATGCTGAGGGTAAAACGAGTGATAACGTAGCATATATAAGCCTTCTTCAGGAAGATGATCTTTCATGATTTGGTAAATATATTCATCATGACCCCAGCTCATTTTCACATTATCCAAGCCACAGTTTGGTTCATAAACCCCGTATTTGGTGTTATATCGTTCATCAGTATGATCAGGATTATCAGCAAAAAACTCAGGATAAACGATCTTGTCTGAAAATTGACAACCGACTGGGAAGGTATCACCCACCACAGCCCATTGCGGCTCTCCAAACAGACAAAGCACTTTACCCAGATCATGTAAAAAGCCTGTAAGTACAAACCAGTCTGGGTGGCCATCTGCACGGATAGCCTCAGAGGTTTGTAACAAATGCTGAAACTGATCTAGGTCTGTATCAGGATCGCTATCATCAACCAGCGTATTCAGGAAATCTACAGCCTCCCAGATCGACATTTTCTTTTTGTCAAACTTCAAAAACTCAGACTCCTTCTCTTTAACAAAGTCATAGGTCTGATATTTATGATTCAATCGGTAGAATTCACGAACCGTGTTTTGGCGATCAGAATCTACATAATTTCTGTAATCTTCTTTGGCCTTAACTTCAGGCTCAGGATATCTTTTCAGCAGGTCATCTTCCCAGTGATCAAGATCTTCAAGAGGATTTTTTTCGAATTCGCTCATAGGTCATAAATTTTAAACAAAACTAGGATAAAAGTATGTATATCAGCACAGTAAGTGCTATCAAAATTGCTCCATAAAATTTCACACCTGTCCATTCAGGTGTTTTGTCTTTGACAATATCCACGACCACCTTTTCAGTAGGCCATATCGCCGAAACAACGAGCATCACTATGAAATTGAGCACCAGCTCAATGCCCCAGATATGTACAAAGTGAATGTCTACCTCAAACACAAAAGAGGCTAACACGTAAAACAGAAGCCCAAACAGTAAGCCCGCCTTAGCTCCATTGGCATTAATTCTTTTGACAAAAAGCCCGGCAAACATGATAGAGGCAATAGGAATAAAGAAGATTCCATTCAGTTTTTGCAGAAGCTGATAAAGCCCATCCGGAGCCCCAGCCACTAAGGGAGCAGATACCATTGCAAAAACTGCCAGTATCAAAGCCACCCACTTTCCGACCCTCACCATTTTTTTCTGGTCAGCACCCTTGGCGAAGAATGGCTTATACAAATCCATGCAGAAGATAGTACTAGCTGAATTCAGGACACTGTTAAATGTACTCAAAACAGCCCCTAAGATCACCGCAGCAAAAAAACCGGTAAGTCCGGCAGGCAAAACTCTTTTGACCAACACCGGAAAGATCATATCCGGATTATCAAAAAATTGATCACCATATAAATGAAAAGCCACCAAGCCAGGCAGGACTATAATGATTGGGATGAAAAGCTTCAACACCCCGGTATAAATCAAGCCTTTCTGTGCCTCCACCAGATTTTTTGCCCCAAAGGCACGCTGAATAATGGACTGGTTCATTCCCCAGAAATAGAGCTGATTGATCATCAAACCCGTAAAAAGCGTGGAGAAAGGTAAAACCGAATCGCGGGAGCCTATCATATTGAACTTCTCAGGGTTTGACGTATAAACCGTTTTCAGTCCTTCAATCACATTGGCATCTACTTCTTTTAAGGCTAGATAGGTAATTAGTAAACCACCAAGAAACAGCCCGATCCCGTTCAAAGTATCTGAGAACGCAACGGCTTTTAACCCGCCAAAAATGGCATACATAGAACCAATACCTCCAATAACCAGGACTGAGTACCAAAGACCTTCTGTTCTGCTGATTCCCAGCGAGGATGATAGATCAAAAATGCCTTCAATGTTTAATGCTCCGGTATACAAGACGATGGGAAGTATAGTGATCACAAATGAAATCATCAGGAAAACGGCCACCAGAGTTCTGGTCAATTTATCAAAACGATTCTCCAGATACTCGGGAATGGTAGTTAGCCCCATCCTAATGTATTTGGGAATAAAATAGATGGCGGCTATCACCAAAGCGACCGCAGAAGTAACCTCCCAGGCCATCACCAGAATACCATTTTTGTAGGCATTGCCATTCATACCTATGAGGTGCTCAGTAGAAATATTGGTCAGCAGCATAGAGCCTGCGATAATAGGCCCTGTCAGGCTTTTACCAGCCAGGAAATAACCTTTCTCAGAGGATAGGTTTTCACGTCTAAGCTTAAACCATACAAAAAGTATGACGGCCAATGTAAAGGCTAGAAAGCCAAGAATAGTTTGAATCATCTACATAGGGTTGTACAGCAATGTAGACAAGAATTCAGACAGTTCAATGCCTCTTAATAAGAGAACATAAAAAATAAGCAGAATACAATTAAAAACAGAAAAAGGCCGCCCATCGGCGACCTCTCTCCTATTTCTTCCAAAAATGTCTGATGAGCAGACCTATTAAAATGATAGTCATTTTAAAGTGTGAATTTTACTCCCATACCACCAGATAAGGTTCTGGATCTTACCGGCAATTCGAAAATCCCACTATCCAAAACTCTGCTGAAACCATGAATATATCTGGCCTCTGTAAATACTTTTACTTTCTCAGCCACAGGCAATTCAAAACCAACGGCTGCTACTCCACTTAATTCAATAGGTTTGTAAAAGTCTTTATTGATATTGGTAGTCACCGGGAATATATCCAAAACTCTGATTCTCATATCTGCATCTGCCAAATAACCAACAGATGGCCCTAGAGCAATATAATAGTGTGTAGCATTTTTATCACCGATGTGAAATTTAGCCAGCACCGGCATCTCAATATAATGCGATCTAAAATTCACTTTGCCGTTCACCGGAATATTAATTCCTAAAAACTCACCACCTACATCTATCCCCTCTCTTATGGCAAACCCTTTCTGTATATAGCCCAACTCTGGTTGAATAGAAAAATTAGAGGTCACAGGTATTTCTACAAACAAAGCACCGCTACCTGCCGGCATCAGCCTAAACTCCGGAGTGACGTTCTCAATTAAATCAAATTTGGTAAAAGTACCACTGGTGAAAGCTCCTCTGACACCTACTGAAGTCTGAGCAACAGCCCCAACAGAAACAAGGGCGAATACGAAGGCAAATAACTTTTTCATCTATTACTGGTTTATTTAAGTTTCTTATACTCCTTAGATGTGAAAAGTGCATTCCGGGTTTTCAGGTCAAATGTTAAGTCATCGTTAACAGGAATTAACTTCAGCAGACCTGTCAATGAATTATCCTTGTATATTTGCGGCTTAACTCCTTGATTTCGAGATGACCCATTCTGATAAACGAGCCTACTTTTTCAAAATCGACACGACAGTTAAAAGGGTTAGAAATTATATGCAAAAGCAGCTTAACGCAGCTGACATTGACATTACTGTAGATCAATGGGTTTTATTGGACCATATTTTCCCCAGTCCTGGCATCTCTCAGAATGATCTGGCTCAGGCTACCGCCAAAGATGCCCCTACCACCACACGTATTCTAGACATTTTGATCAAAAAAGGATTGGTAGAACGTAAAATGGCAAAGCTGGACCGCCGAAAATCAATGCTTTTTTTGACAGAAGAAGGTGTTGCTCTACATACCCGTACCTTCCCCATCATTGCTGAGGCACGTACTAAAGCCTGGGGTGGACTCTCAGATGACGATTTCGACGAACTAGTAAGAATCATGGATACCATCTACGGGAATTTGGAGATCGTCTAAGTAAGGTTTTGTACCTCAAAAAATTAGGAGAAAGGGTATAAAAGGATCATCCACTAGATCTTATCGCTGTCTTCTTTCAAACATCCATACGCTCACTTGCTCAATCCATAAAAATTCACGTTTTTCGGAGTTCATTTTTCAACCCTATACTCTATGCCATTAGTCATTGCCCTACTGGGTATCCTTGCACTCATACTGCTTATTGCGGTCATTAAACTAGACACCTTCCTTTCATTTGTTATTGTTTCCATCGGAATCGGGCTCGCCAGCGGTCTTGATGTCACAGAAATTGGTCAGGCCATTCAAGGTGGTGTAGGTGGTACCCTTGGTGACCTTACCCTTATTGTGGGCTTTGGGGCTATGCTGGGTAAAATGGTAGCAGAGAGTGGTGCAGCTCACAAAATCACTGATGCACTTATAGACATCATGGGTAAGAAAAATCTGCAATGGGGCTTAGCTCTGGCTGGTTTCGTAATCGGTATCCCGCTGTTTTATAACGCTGGTTTTATCATTGTGATTCCGCTGATTTTTGCTGTGGCTCAGGCCTCAGGTTATAATATGTTGTATGTGGGTATCCCGATGCTTTCTTCATTATCCGTAGCTCATGGTTACCTACCTCCTCACCCATCTCCTGCGGCCATAGCATCGCAGCTAAATGCAGATCTGGGTAAAACGCTCATTTACGGTTTGATCGTTTCTATTCCTGCCATCGCCATTGCAGGACCCATCTTTGGTAAAACACTCAAGAATTTCAAAGTTAATCCAGACCCAAAAGTTTTCGGATTTTCAGAAGTCGATAAAGAAAACCTTCCTGGTCTGGGCATTAGTCTACTGGTTGCCCTAATGCCGGTAATCTTACTTTCTGCTTTTTCTTTCATTAAAGGCCCATTCCCAGATAATCAGGTAGTCAAACTACTGGCTGAGCCTTATTTTGGGATGCTTCTTTCTGTTTTCTTTGCTGTTTATTTTCTGGGTATCAGAAGAGGAAGAAACCTGGAAGACGTTTCAAAATCATTGGCAGAGTCTTTCAAAGACATTTCAGTGATCTTATTGATTATTGCAGGTGCTGGTGCTTTGAAGCAAATCCTTTCGGCCAGTGGTACCTCCACGTATATCGGTGAGATGCTTCAAGGGGTCAATATCAATCCATTGATTCTGGGTTGGGCCACAGCTGCGTTTATACGAGTTTGTGTAGGCTCGGCTACAGTTTCTGGTCTTACTGCCGTAGGTATTCTGGCTCCACTTTTTGCTTCTCAACCTGATTTTCAGCCAGAGCTTATGGTACTGGCCATAGGTAGTGGAAGCCTGATCATGGGTCATATGAACGATGGCGGCTTCTGGCTCTTCAAAGAATACTTCAATCTCTCTATCAAAGACACCCTCCGCACCTGGACTGTAATGGAAACGCTTGTTTCTGTTATCGGATTGATTGGGGTTTTGGTATTGAGTTGGGTGGTGTAAGCCTGCCTAATTCAACCAAGAGTTCTGAGAATACTTTTGAGCAAAAATAAAGGTATCTCATGTAATTATTGGCAAGGTTTTTATTCGTACTTAGTTACCTTTTGATTGTTCAAACAGAACAACAAAATAGGCATCAGAACTATTTCAAACCACATAAAAACCAGCCGTAATGATTACATTTTTGGGTATTCTGGCACTCACCGCCGGTCTTTTAATTCTTTTAGCAACTAAAATAAAACGAGAAGAAGGTAGCTATCCTTGGTTAAATAAATTCAAAAGCACACACGGATCTATCTTGGCTATAGTAGGTATCGTTTTTCTACTTTTAAAATCACTATTTTTCTTTGCCGACAGAGGTTTTAACTATCTCTTAGTTTCACCAACAGGACATATGAGTGCTGTCATGGAGCAAGGCATAAAATGGAGAGGTTTTGCCAAAATTGATAAATGGCAAAAGTTTATTGATGTTAAAGTTATCGGTGAAGGTATTGAAGTTGATAAAGAAGAGGTAGAAGGTATCATGAAACCTGTTCCTTTAAGATTCATCGATCAGGTAACAGCAGCAGGTTATGTTTCTACTCGTTTTGAATTGCCGCGTGATGAAGAAAGCTTTATCAATCTTGCTGTCAAGTTCAGGACAATGAGTAATCTGGTAAATAACACGATCGTACCAACAGTAAAAGAACAGCTCGTAAATACGGCATATATGTTTGCTGCACAAGATTATATCTCAGGTGAAGCTCAAAATTTCAGGCAAGCTTTTGAGGAACAACTTAAGGGAGGAGCATACGCCGTAGAAAAAATAGAAACCAGAGATACGGTTTACGCTGATATTCAAGCACCAGAAAGAATCATCAAAGAAGTTCAAACTTCGTATGAAGTAAATAAGGTTTTGGAAAATGGTATTCCCAAAAGAATAAAACATGAACTGAGTGAGAATCATATTATTGTGTCGCAAGTGATTGTAGACAATATTGAGCTTGAATCAACCTTTAAACAACGACTTGAGGCTCAAAGAGATGAATCTGCAAAACGTCAACTGGAACAGCAAAAAGTGGAGACCGCTAAAGATGCTCAGCAAAGAATCATTGCAGAAGGGGAACGCGATAAAGCTGCCGAACGAGTAGCTCAAGAAAAAGAGCAAGTGAAAGCTTTAATTGCAATTGAGACCAAACTAAAGCAAGAAGAAACCAATCGAAAGCTGGCTGCACTGGCACTCGAAACTGAGAAGCTCAATGCTCAAAAAAAGAAAGTGACAGCAGATGCGGAGGCCTACGAAATAGCAAGAAAGGTTAATGCTGGTATTACTCCTGAAGTTAAACTTCAAATGGAAATGGACAGGGATATAAAAGTTGCTGCTGAAATAGCAAAAATGAAGTTCCCGGAAACCATGTTTATGGGAGGCTCGAATGGAGGAACTACCCCCATTGAAAGTCTAATTGGAGCTGCAATGGCAAAACAACTACAGGAGCCTAAATCAAAGAAGTAAGTTTTAAACCAAATACTAAAAAGCGACCTAATGGTCGCTTTTTTTGTAAGGTCAAACTTAGTTCTCAAATTTAATTCTTGTTTTGATTAAGATATCTCTAATGCAAACCCTCTTAAATCAACTCCTCCCCTACACCAGCCTTTCTAAAGACGAAAGTGATTATTTGCAGAAGTGTATTCAAAAAAAGGTCTATAAAAAACATGAGATAATATTCTCTGCGGGTCAGGTTTCAAAAGAAATCTACTTTGTCACAAAAGGCTGTGTACGGCTATTCTATCTTGTAGATGGCCAGGATAAAACAGCCTTTTTCTATACCGAAGGGCAGTTTATATGTGCTGGTGAGAGTTATACTTTTGGTACGCCAGCCGTTGAGAATTATGAGGCTCTGGAAAACACTGAACTATATTCTTTTTCTAAAGAGCAGATAGATCGACTACTCCATTTCTCTCCAAAATTTGAACTCATAGCCCGTATAGCCACCGAAAACGAGCTTATCTGTAGTCAGAAAATCATTGCCTCCTTTGTGACTAAATCTGCCGAACAACGGTACCTCGATTTACTTGAAACACAAGGAGAACTACTTCAAAGAGTACCACAACAGTATATTGCTACTTATCTCGGCGTTTCTCCGGAAACATTGAGTAGAATTAAACAGCGGGTATTTCAAAAAAATCGTTCTTGACGTTCGTCAATTTAATTGCAAATCGTCTATTCTACTTTTGAAGAAATAAAACAAAAGATGATGAGGATATTAGTAGCAGGAGCCACAGGATATTTAGGACGGTTTATGATCAAAGAGCTACAGGAAAAAGGTTACACGATCAGAGTACTAATTAGAAGTAAAAATCAAATCAAGCTATTTGAAAAGTCAGTAGAGGTTTTTATAGGAGATATTACTAAACCTGAAAGCATAAAAGGAGTTTGTGAATCTGTAGATTGGGTGTTTTCTTCAGTGGGTATCACTCGTCAAAAAGACGGTCTGACGTATATGGATGTTGATTTTCAGGGAAATGCCAACCTCCTAAATGAGGCTATTCAGGCAAAGGCTAAACGTTTTCAATACATTTCTGCTATCAATGGTGACAAGCTCAGAGAACTTAAAATCTTTCAAGCCAAGGAAGCATTTGTAGACTTATTAAAGCAAAGCTCTATTGAACACTCGATAATTAGGCCTAATGGTTTTTTCTCAGACATGAAAGACTTTCTGGAAATGGCAAAGAGTGGGAGAATCTACCTTTTTGGAAAAGGCGACCTGAAACTTAATCCGATTCACGGCGAAGACTTAGCCCGCTTTTGCAGAGAACAATTAGAGAAAGGAACTAAGGAGGTTTCTATAGGTGGTCCTGAGATTTTCACACAAAAAGAACTGGGAGAATTGGCTCTAAAGGTTTTAGGTAAGCCTATCAAAATCACCTTTCTTCCAGATTGGACTCGTAAAGCAGTCATCTGGCTGAGCAGAACATTTACATCTTCTAAAACCTACGGGCCAATAGAATTCTTCCTTACAGCCATGTCAATAGATAATATAGCACCGCCTTACGGTAGGAACAAGTTGAACGATTTTTTCATGGAAACGATAAGATCAAATTCTAAATAGACAATACCGCTTTCTAAACTTGATTAATTAGGATTTATCGCCAATCTTTAATTATAAATGGAAAGAGATAACAATAAAATCACACGAAACTACATCCCAAAAACACATCTGTTTGGCGGTATTTTGGTCGTAATCATTTTTGTTTACACCGGCCAATACATGAAGCATGACTATAACGGACTACAGGATGTAGGTCCTATGAACCGGGCTCTGTTTAGAGCAGGGCATTTGTATATCCTGCTGTTCGGACTAATCAACGCCGCCTTGGGTTCTCATCTAAAGCTGTCTTCTAATACATATATCAAACCAATTCAGCTAATAGGTTCTGCCGCAATATTCTTATCTACCTTTTCTGTGATCTACGCTTTTTTCCTGGAGCTCCCTTCAGAAAGTATTGATAGACCACTTACCAAATACAGCCTGTTTCTGGTCTTATTTGGTGTTTCTGTGCACGGCCTGATAAGTCTGGTTCCGCAAGAGTAGCTCGTCAATAAAGATTAGTACGTTCGTCGTCTGCTATGCGTGCGTCTAATTCTTTGATGAAGATGTCAGATTTGCTATGCTCTACTAAAATCTGACCTAAAGAGGGTAGGTCTGATAGCTTTTTACGCTCTGCAGATTCCCATAATCCTGATCTAATGACGCACTTAGCACAGTGAATAAAGGCTTCTTTTACAGTTACTATGATGGCAAAAGCGGGAGTTTTGCCCTTACATTCTAATAATTGTAACACCTCTGGGTCCTGAACTATCTGGGCAGTGCCGTTCACTCTTAAGGTTTCCCTTACGCCCGGGATCAAAAAGAGAAGACCCACATTTGGGTTTTGAAGAATATTGGTGAATGTATCGGCTTTTCTATTCCCTGGTCTATCAGGTATGGCAAGTGTTTGAGAATCTAAAATTTTAACAAAACCGGCCGGATCACCCTTGGGAGAGACATCCATTTGCCCTTGGGCATCAGCAGTGGCGATGGTGAGGAAACTGGCATTCTCAATAAATTTTTGACAATGCTCATCTATAAAAGAGATGGTCTTTTGCAGTACCAGCTCTTCAGCATGCCCCAGCGTTTTGCGTAACTCTTCTTCACTTTTAATGACCTGTTTAAATTTCATTTCAATAGTTGTTTAGTTAATCGAAACTAATTATTAAATGTCATATTGACAATTAAAAGATATAGAAGACGAAAAATGATTTTACCAAAAAATGCTCTGTAATACGTTTCCCTTATTTAGAATAATTTTAAATGTGTCATTTTTACACATATTAATTCCATAAGTGTCAAATTGACACTACCTTTGGAATGTACAATTAAATAACCGTGAAATGAAACACCTATTAAACAACTCGAGAGCTATTCTATTAGCTATTCTTTCAGTTTTTACTCTAACTGCTTATGCTCAGGATGGCACTATTTACCCATTAGAGAATCCAGATGAGCCTAATGCCATTTTATTGGGCACAGGCGGAGTTGAGGATCAGCCTGCTTCTGAAAGCTGGTTTAGACAATGGGGTGACCCTATGGCCAGAAACATTACCACTGCTACCCTCACTCCTTTTTTACCAGACCCACAGAAAGCAAACGGAGCGGCCGTTATAGTTGCCCCCGGCGGTGGTTACAGATGGCTTTCATTAGGAAATGAAGGCTGGGAGGTAGCTCAGGCATTGGCAGATCAGGGAATAGCTGCTTTTGTACTAAAATACAGACTCCACCCTACTCCGGAAAAACTAGCCGATTTCTCAGACTGGATGAACAGACCCAGAACTCCAAACCCAGCAGAGGAGGAGAAAGACAAAACTTCACCAAGAGGTGCTTTTCAATTAGACCTTTCAAATCAACTAGAAGATGCTGAGGCTGCATATGCCATGATCTTAGAAAACGCCGATAAATGGGGAGTTGATACAGATAGAATAGGTATGATTGGTTTCTCTGCCGGAGCAGGCCTCACTATGCATTCTACCCTGAACTCAAAAACCATGAAACTGGCATTTATAGGACCTATTTACGGTGGTATGGGGCCAGTAACTGTTCCTGAGAACTCCCCGCCAATGTTCAGTGCTATAGCCTCAGATGATTTTCTTTTCAGGGGTCAGTTTGGAGTTATTGAATCATGGTTTAAGGCAGGTATTCCGGTAGAATTCCACCTATATCAGAATGGCGGTCATGGCTTTGGTTTGGGAAATCCAAACAGAACCAGCAATAAGTGGTTCGGTGCATTTATGCATTGGCTAGATGTAAACGATTTTTTAAAAAGTGAATAATCAAATGAGCCTCCCCCCTACTAAACTGACATAACAGCCTAAAAAAGCCACTCTTGCTTAGGGTGGCTTTTTCTTGAATAACTTTTATAGACCTCGTCTCAAAACTAATCTGACTCCTTTTTGTTATTATTGAGATTGAAATAGCTTTTACTTTACCAGATTTATGATTTCTGAAATTATCACCAAAATATTCTTTCTTATAGCGGTTATTGACCCCTTCGGCACTGTGCCGGTGTATTTGGAGGCGACGAAGCAACTAAAGGAAAGTCATAAGAAAAAAGTGGCCATCAGGGCTTCTGCCATAGCCTTTCTCATTTTACTTTTCTTCATTGTGGTAGGGCAGCTCATATTAGAGGGAATGAATGTGACGCTTGATGCCTTTCAAATTTCCGGAGGGGTTATACTGTTTCTATTCGCCCTGACAATGATTTTTGGCGAAAGCAAGCCCGAATCTGAAAAGCTGATGATCTCTGATTACAAACATGTGACTATATTCCCTGTAGCCATTCCGTCCATCGCCTCTCCCGGAGCTATTATGGCTGTGGTACTTCTTACAGACAATCATTTATACACTATTTACCAGCAGGCCATCACCACAGTTTTGGTAGCCGTAGTTGTTAGCTTAACTATGTTAGTTCTTCTTACCGCTAACGTAGTGCAGCGAAGAATAGGAGAATACGGAATAACAGTCATCAGTAAAATCATGGGTTTAATCCTTGCTGCTTATGCTATTCAAAGTATTCTGAGCGGTCTTAGAGATTTTTTCACAGTACTCAATTAATGTTAGGATTCTCCTACCTTTGACCGCATAGCAACATTGAGGATGAAAAAATATTTAATCACAGATTTTGAAGACCTATTAGACCTTGGCAAAACCTGTATGGTTACCGACAAGATTACCGTGGAAGGAATGCAAGTGGGTTTTATGTACCGTGAGCAGCCCGATGACGAAAACGACTCTGGCTGGAGATATATGTCAGGAACAGAAGATGAAGATTACATGTCTGATCCAGGCAACTACATGATTTGTGATATCAATGTGGTAGCCAATTATGATAAGGCCATAATTCCAATGGTCAAGAAGCCAATTGGTTCTGAATGGGAAAGAGCTGAGGGCCAGGACTATTTCAGAAGACTTAGAGATTAATCAGTCTGATATATTCCTTCATTTAATAGTCCTTCTTTCAATATGAAGAATGATTCAATCTGAAGAGGGACATCTGACTTAAACTCAGTTTGGGCATCAAAGGTCAATGATTTCACACTAACCCCATTCATTTTTAAATCGACCAGTGCTTCATTGACGGGTGCTACAGTCATGTCCATGTTAAATAGATTGGCCATTCCGTTATTTTCTATCAAAACAGTATAACCTGTAGGAGATGCACCTAAAAGATTGAATTCTCCGCCATAACCTATCATAAAGGTACCATTGTCATGTACATGGCATACAGGTAAGCTTGTACTACTTACCTCCTCTCCCATATTGAGCCTAACATCTCTCAAATTCAAGCGACCGCTATTTTTTACTTCAACCGTCTTTTTGACCTCCACAGTCTGCAGCGAATCATATAATTCCTGATCAGTAAAGAATGTCAATCTTCCTTCATCTACCGAAAGTTTTTCAAGCTTTAATTTATCATGTAAACTTATCACCAACTCTAATTGCTCCGTACCCGCAGAAGCTTCATCTATTATTAGAGTTTTTGCCTGAGTTTCGGCAAATACAAAAAGTGTATCCTCTTCTTCTATTGGTGCCAATTGATCAATAAACAAAGAATCAGCATCTGAAATATCACTTACTGAATTGGTAGGGCAGCCAAGGGGGATATTTGACCAGTTTTGGGTTTCTGAAAAAGAACCTTGCTTTCCAATCCAAAATAGTTTTGAGGAATACGTATCCGGCTCAAAACTAATATCTGTATTTCCACCTCCATCAATTGCATTAGGTGAGTGAACCTTATAGTCACCTACATAGGTGGTATTAAGAAACTCTAAGCCACCTTTAACACAAAGCGGTCCATCAGACTTCAATTCAAGAGGATTTAGACCTGCTTTATTTAAGAGAGGAGAAAGACTTGGATTATCCGGAGCCAAAATGACCTTGTTAACTTGAAGTTCATCCTTTATATCTAAGGCTGCTCCATCTCCAAAAATCAAAGAGTCTACAGTTAAGGTTTGGGGTAAGCCGACAAATCTCACTTCACCGGAACCGAGGAGCTCTAATGTTTCAGCACCAAAATCACTGTTAAAAAACACATTGACAGTATTGAGCAACTTTAATCTTTTAACAAAACAGTCAACACACTCAAAGTTTTGAGCAGTAAAGCTGGCATTATCAGCATAAACTGTGTTTGGTGATAACGAGTATTTAAGTCGAATACCACTATGAGATTCCACCAGGCTAGTGCCAAAGTTTAAGACACTTTTGTAACTGGTAGAGGCTCCTATGCTACCAACTTCTATTGCCTTCCCTTTAGAATCAAAAGAACCTCCATTGAAAACAAGAGGACCGTCAAGACTCAAATCACCGGTCAAGTCATAATCTGAATATTCTCCATATAAATAAATGAATGGGGTAAAATCATTTTTTTGGATATTCACATTTCCATCCCCTGCCAGACGCAGTTGGTAGGCACCAAGAATCTGATCAATTTGAAATTCGCCATCACTAGCAATTTCGAAATCCCCAAAAATTTCAGGTTTATACCTCATTCCTGAATACCCCAATGGAACCGTCAATTTTATAATTACCTGATGATTATTCTCCGGCCAGTTGAAATCATTGACCAGGATTTTCTCAGAGTATTCCATATCAACAGTCTGGCCGGTTGAAGAAAAAGAGTTGTTTGTGAAAAATACATTATCCACCGGTCCTGGTATGCATGCATCAGAATTCAGATAATTTTTGGAATCGAGACTCCAATGAGATACATCATTCCAGTCACCTGCCCCCCCTAACCAATAAAAGTCTTTTGCAACCGCCTTACTCGTTAAGTTCCAGCCTGGATTTTGCCCTGCCACACCTCCATTACTAATATTAAAGGAAGCTGAACCCTCTGTATGGATATGACTTACAAATGCATTTTGAATATTCAAAGCTCCACCATTCTTATAGAAAGAATAACGGTTTAATCCAGTGTTCCCGAAGTACACCAAATCATTACAGCTATTGGCCGCAGGCGTTATTATTGTGTTTAAAATAATCAGAGAGTCGGAATTAGTAATTTGGCTACTTTGAAACATCACTTTACTACCCTCTTCTTCCACTATGAGCCTATCTACGGTAAATCTACCCTCAATTATAGACTCTAATGGACTAAGAATTCTGAGATCATTAACTATGACATCAAAAAACTTTATATGCTCTTTGTTTAAAGAAGCATTATCGATTACAAATTCTGAGAGCTCTATATTCCCTATGTTTATGCCTGTTGCTTCAAATTTATTTGCCCTGATATAATTCAATCCTTGAATATCCACTGTCCCAGCGTCTTGAAACTTAGAGAAAAAGGTACCCGGAGAGGTGGAACTGTTAGACGAACAGATGATTTGTGAATTATCGAGATAAAGGTTTTTTTCTTCTCCGGTTAGGGGGCCATAGACTGTACTACCCAGAAAAAAATTACCACAGTTTACTTCTAAATTTTCACCAGTTAAGGTGCCTGCAAAAAATGAAATCTGTCTGGATGCCAAAAGATTAGATTTTAGATTCACTACTCCACCAGGTTCTGCCATTTTTACAATTTCTAAATCTTGCCCACTGGTAATTAACAGATGCTCACCAGTTGACTTGAATTCCCAATAGGTAGTTTGGCTGTTGAGATAGGTAATTACCGCTGCTGGGTCCAATTCCAATGAACCATAAACGTTCATGTACACAAAAGAACTATTACTCCCTGTAAAATTGACAGTACTTTCCATGACATTAAAGTCTTTGACATCATAAGTTCCACCAGAAATAGTAACAGTAGCTACTCCTCTATACCCAATAAAAACATTATCTGTAGAACCCGGAATGGCGTTTAGCTTATTCCCATTAATATCAAACCAGCTACCGGCATCATTGAAATTTCCGCTTATGCCCTCCCAATAAAAATCTACGGCAGACACAAAATGAGAAACTAACAAAAGAAAAAGGAGAGTAGAGTAAAATCGCATTTAAATGGGTTAGTGAGCCAAAAGTATGCTATTGCAGTAAACGGAAATACTGTTTACTGAGTGTTTTATTTTACGGCTACCCATACCTGTATTAAAAGAGAACTACCCGCATTTCGTCTACCATATCCTGCTATAATTCGAATACACGGATTGCATAAATCAACTTTTTGGTAGTTTTACAGGATTCAATCTAATTTTTAAATATCCTATGAAAAAACAACCCTTAGGTCTTTTAGGCCTCCTTTTCGCTTTTGCCCTCATTTTTACAGCCTGTAGCAATTCAGAAACAACCGAAACTGCAGAAGAGTCTGACTACAATTTATCTCTGGCTCAATGGTCTCTTCACAATAGCTTTTTCGGCGAAGTTTTAAAGAGTGGCAACTGGGGAGAATTTGGCCGTCTGCTCATGGAAGCTCCAGACTCTTTACTGCAAGGCGAGATACATCCTGATGATTTCCCTTCTATTGCTAAAGGTTACGGCTTTAATACCATAGAACTTGTAAATACTTTCTATTTCAGTAAGGCAAATGATATGGAATACTGGGCAGACTTTAAAGCTAGCTGTGAAGAAGCTGGTGTAGATGTAGGCTTGATCATGTGTGATGCTTTAGGTAACCTTGGCGACGCTGACTCAGTAGCCAGAATGAAAACCGTAGAGAATCATTATCCATGGGTTGACATTGCCGCCTTTTTAGGTGCACATACCATTAGAGTTAACGCTGCGGGTGCCGGAACCGCCGAAGAAGTGGCAGCTCATGCAGCAGACGGGCTTTCTAAGCTTGCAGATTACGCCTCAGAAAAAGGTATTAACATCGTAGTAGAAAATCATGGTGGCTATAGTTCAAACGGCGAATGGCTTGCGGGTGTGATGGAAGCTGTAGGAAAAGAAAATGTGGGTACACTTCCTGACTTTGGTAACTTCTGTATTGAAAGAACAGCAGATGGCTGTGCTAATGAGTATGATATGTACAAAGGCATAGAAGAATTAATGCCATATGCCAAAGGTGTTTCTGCAAAAACCCATTCTTTTGATGCCGAAGGCAATGAAGCTGACAAGGACTACTTGCGTATTATGAAAATCGTGAAAGACGCCGGTTTCAAAGGAACCATCGGAGTAGAATATGAAGGCACAGAACTTTCTGAAGAGGAAGGAATAAAAGCTACCAAAGCACTGATAGAAAAGGTTATTGCTGAACTATAAGCCGAAATACTATTAGACTTATATTTGAGACCTGTTCATAAAAGAACAGGTCTCTTTTTTTAGTTGTTCTCGGTATTAAAATAGATCCTGAGATAGGAAGAAAAACATTTCA
This sequence comes from Jiulongibacter sp. NS-SX5, assembly GCF_052828545.1. Next base: position 47,111 of record NZ_CM128248.1, on the reverse strand, counting down.
TCATCTAATAACAAACTTTCATCACCAATAAGTAAAGTTTGATCAATTTAGAGGAAGCCCATATAGGTATCACAATTCGTGCTCAAATACCACTGAAAAATAATTAACTATCAAGCGGTGGTATCCTTCCAACGTTTTATCAAATATTCCACATATTGGAATCAATTATTTACTCAAATTTGACTGCATATTTTTCTTTAAGTACTGATTATGAGGATTTTATAATTTTATCTTCCATTTTAAAGACTTTTGGCAATCAGCTTGCATAAGTATGATTGGTTACGAACGAATCCAATCATATTATGAAACCCCTTTTAATATTGATTTCTGTACTGAGCATTTTAGCATTTGATTTAAATGCTCAGAACTACACATACATGGGCACCTATGATACGCAAGGTGTTCCTGATTACCTTGAAGGAAGGGATGTCATCAGTTCCGATTTCTTAACAATGGTGAATGCCTCACTTCCTGAAAGATACCCGGTTCCATTCTATAATCCCCAGTACATTACTACAAGTGTATCTACCAATGTAGAAATTACTGAAACCACAGACGTATCTGTAACTTTTATTACCGAAGGGGCCGGTTACAAGAATACACTAGGGTATTACACCTACCCTACCGGAAATCCACCTTCAAGCATTGATATCTCAAATATCAACATCATTTTCCCGAATGTTTCTGCACTTTACAGCGGTGGAGGACTGGTAGCGGGCGATAAAGTCAATCTTGGTACTTTCACACCAGGCACCTCTATTGGTTGGGTATTAATAGCCAATGCCTGGAATGGCGGGTCGCAGTCAGTTGGCTGGGGTTTATGGAGATTATTTTCTGATGTAGACTATAACCCGGAGCCTTTCGAATATCAACGCTTTCATAATGTACTTCTTTTTGATGAAGAAACAGATCGTATTATACTGGGTTTTGAGGATATCAGAAGAGATAATGCCGGCTGTGATCATGACTTTAACGATGCCATTTTTTACGTTACCACCTCTGTTCAGGAATCTGTAGACGTGAGTAATATCAATATCACCACTAAAGTGAGAACATCGGTAAGCTCTGGAAATGATGGCGGACTTGAAAGTGACGGTTCACTAGCCGAAAAAATTGCTCAAAGAAACGTCAGAAGGGAGCTATTGAATAAAAAGAAGAACTTTGACAACCCAATGACAATGCAGTCATTCACTTCAAGTTCTACTGAATCAGAACTTTCATTTATCCCACCAGAGTTGGGCCCTGACAGCACAGAATCTTTTGTCACTACTCCCGAAGATCTGGTTGATATTACAAACGCAATAGATGTTTTCAGCGTCGACTATTTTGATGAGTCTAACCGAAAAGCCGCTTGCTTGATCGCCAAAACAGAAGGCGGAGCTTATCAACATAATAAAGCCATTTGTGACCGTGTACGTGGATCTACTTTGGTAGACTCCAAACTGATCAATATTGAAGGTCAATACCCTTGTACTTTGTTTTCAGTAGAAAAACCAAACGGTGAACTTGAGTATGCCCTCAATTTTGCATTTCGCAAAATGAACGATACCACTTATCAATTTGAGTCACATTGGAGACCTGAAGATTACCCGGAAGGTCATGACTATTATAATGTCCAGGTATGGGCTACAGAACCTTCATTTGCTTTTTACTTAGCTGAAGCAAGCATAGATAACTTACTGGAGTTATTTACATTGAATGAAGAAACGGGCTTCACCTCTTCTCCTAACATCCTAATGAGAGCAGGTGAATATATTCAAGGTAGCATACAAGTAGATATACAAAATGTCAACAGAGCTTCCAAAGATGTTAGGCTTTGGGGCTCATACCGAGAATTTGAAGGAGGTCCTCAATTACCTTTCGAAACCACATTAACTCTGGACGGGTCACTTTTTCAATCTTTCACCATTGACAAGTCAGGAGTATTTGATGCCGGATTATTCATAGAAGAAGATAGTCTTTCAGATCAGGACGCGGTCTACTTGGCTGATGGTGCTTGGGTAGCGAACTACGAAGAAGAAAACGTAGCAAATACTGCCCTTGAAATTCATTACCAGAGTGATCTTAACGAGACCAGTCCCGATAAATATTATGTAGAAAGAGGAATCACGGCCAGTGGAGAAGTTAAAAATTATTATTCTGCACACAGACCGCTTAGGCTGGGTTTAAGTCCGGTAGATTTATCAGCCTACAGTTATTTACAGTTTACAGGTACCGGAATTTCTACACTTGAAATAGTTTTAAGTAAGGCGTCAGTGGCAAACTGGTCTGAGCAGGCAAGAGTATTTGTGACCTTAACAGAGACTACCGCCAGACATCAAATCAGCCTCGCAGATTTTAAGGATAATAAGGGAAACCCGATAGACCTTTCTGATATCAATGCCATTACCTACTCAGTCATAAGTGATAATGTCAATTTCATCGATTTCGAATTTGACCTGAATCAAATAGCCTTCAGTCAAACCGGTAGCTGCGATGACTCAGAAACTGTCAAAAGTGCGGCAAATACAGATGAAATCTATCAGGCATCTGCCTATCTGGACGTGGTCAATAAAAACCACCAAGACTCAAGAGTTTCTATGACAGCAGGCAATGACATAGAGTTCTTGCCAGGTTTCAGTACCGAAGAGGGAGCTGTATTGAAAGCCGAAATAAACAATTGTATCAACTAAAATCATCCACTATCATGCATAAACTAAGACAAGTAGAACCTAGCGAAATCATGTACCTGAAGGCAGATTCTAATTATACAATCTTCCAATTCAGCGATGGCAAGAAAGACATTTCGGGCTTCACACTAAAACATCATCAACAGAAAGAAGAATTAAGTGGTTTTTTAAGAGTAAACAGAGCCTACCTACTCAATCCTCTTTATATAGATAAACTCATTAAAAAAGATAGCAAAGTAGCCATAAGACTCTCCGATGGCACAAAAACTAAAATCTCAAGAAGAAGACTTCAACAGATTTTACCAAAGGCAGAGCATCTAAACTTTGCGGTGTAATACTTTATTACATCAGAAAGAAATTTAATCGAAATGGTCAGTAAGTAAATGGTTGAACAGTAAAAGCCGCATCACTTGATGCGGCTTTTCTTTTTGTACACATACAGATTTTAGAATAGCAGGTCATATATTAGCGAACCAATAATTCTTAACCTATATAACTATGACCCTTTTGCACCGCAAATCACTCTTTGTACTATTCTTTACCATTGTTTCTTATCTGAGTTTTGGACAATTCAAACCGGCTCAATACACAGATAATAATGGTGTAACTATCAATTATCAGGTACTTCTACCGGAGGATTACAATCCGGCAAATAAATATCCCATCGTATTATTCCTTCATGGTGGAGGTGAACGTGGTGATGATAACACTGCCCAACTAAAATATGGCTCTCAGGTGTGGTTGGAATTACAGAAAAAACAACCGACTATTGTAATAGCCCCGCAATGCCCAAAAGACGACTACTGGGCCTCCGTAAAGTTTACCAGAGATAAATACCCTTTGGTTTTAGATTTCAATTACTCCTATGATGAAACTCCCTCTTTGCATGCTGCAATTGATCTTTTAAAGAGTTATATCAAAGAGAAGAAAGCAGACAAAAAGAGAGTGTACATCACTGGTATGTCCATGGGAGGTATGGGAACTTTTGAAGCGGTTTACAGGTACCCAAAACTTTTTGCTGCGGCTATCCCTATGTGTGGAGGGGCCGATTTAAGCATGTATGGAAAGAAACAAGCCAAAGTTCCATTTTGGATTTTCCATGGTGACGAAGATGTGGTAATTCCTGTAAAACATTCAAGAGAGGCCTACGCCAAGCTACAAGAGCTTAATGCCAATGTGACTTACACAGAATACCCAGGAGTAAATCATAACAGCTGGGATAAGGTCTTTCTTGAAGAACAATATCCTTATTGGATGTTTCAATTCACCAGGTAACTATCTGGCAGGTGAAACATCCTGCCAATCTTAATCGTCATAAATCATCAATTAAATATTTATTTATGCTTCTCGACAAAGTATTCGAAAAATACGCAGATAGAATCCCTAATCCACCTAGCCCAAAAGGGGTTTATAAACCAATGATTATCACAGGGAATATGGCCTTTGTTAGTGGTCACGGCCCTGTTAATCCGCCAGAAAGTGAAGAAGAACTCATGTTTGGTAGAATTGGGTCTGAAGTAAACGAAGAATATGGCTATGATGCCGCCTTACAAACTGGCTTAACCATTTTGTCTACCTTAAGGAATCATTTAGGAGGCCTTTCAAAGGTAAAACGAGTTATAAAGGTATTGGGAATGGTGAATGCAGTCCCTGATTTTAGAAATCACCCGGCCATTATCAATGGCTGTAGCGAGTTATTTGAAGAAGTTTGGGGAAATGAAAACGGCGTGGGCTCCAGATCAGCCGTAGGCTTCGGATCATTACCTGAAAACATTACCGTTGAAATAGAAGCTCAGTTTGAACTCTATTAAATCTCAATAAATGTTGGTGCTGTGACTGTAGTCTTTGGCTTAAAAGTCATCCAAACCGTATGGTCTTCGCTCAATGTCTGCTGAAAATGACAGCCAGGCATCGTTGAATTTACGCTTGAATAGATCTTTTTCTTTTCTACTTTGGTTTTACCTTGAAACTTAAAAACTGGTCTGTAATCGAGATCCATGGGGTTTAGTTTTTTTTTTAATTCTCTGATTTTTGACTTTAAGAGACTTTTTGGGTCACTCTTAAAGTCAAAAGTTATTTTCTCAGAGACGAAATGATTTTTTATTTTTTATTTTCTGAGTAACAACGCAAATTAAACAATATTTATACCAATAGCCATATTGTAGGTACCAATTAAAGAATTGACCATCAAAAAAACACTAAATTTACCATCTGAAAACGCAGGATTTGTCCAATGAATTTAATCAAAGTTGGCTCTGGGGTTGTGAATCAAACCCCAATGGATTGGCACCAAAATCTACAGAATTTAATTGATGTAATTGAAGATGCCCGAGAGCAAAATGTGAGCTTATTATGTTTACCTGAATTAGCAATTTGCGGGTATGGCTGCGAAGACGCATTTTATGCCCCAGACCTACGTAAACAGTGTTTAGAGTCTCTCTTTGAGCTGGTAGAACATACAGCAGACATGATGGTTTGTGTTGGTCTCCCGCTAGAAATTGATAACAAATTATATAATACCGCTTGCCTTATTGCCAACAAAACTATCCTTGGATTCAGCTGTAAACAACACCTTCCAAATTATGGTCTTTTTTATGAGGACAGATGGTTCCAAAGGTGGCCGGCCGGATTAAAATCTGAGGTTACCCTCAAAAACATCACTTACCCCGTCGGAGATTTGATATTTTGGACAAATAGTCTAAAAATTGGAATAGAAATCTGTGAAGACGCTTGGGTTCCTAACCGTCCGGCGGATAAACATTTTGCAAAAGGAGCAGATATCATACTCAACCCGAGTGCATCACCATTTGAGTTTTTCAAATTTCAAACACGAGAGCAGCTCATCATTGAATCCTCAAGAAGTCATGCTTGCACCTATGTATACGCCAATTTATTGGGTAATGAATCTGGCAGGTTGATTTTTGATGGCGATGCACAAATCGCCAGCAATGGAGTATTATTGGAATCAAGCCCCAGATTTAGTTACGCCAACCACACTTTGACCACAGCTACCATTGACACAGACATTGCCTTGGTAGATGCCGTAAAAGTGAAGTCAAAAGCACTTCCGCCGCAAAATATTATCAAATCGACCTTCCGTTTTCCTGAAGATACAGACCTCAATGTGCATCAGGCAGACTTGGAGCCATTCGAAAAAGGTGGTTTCCTGAAAGAAGAAGAATTTGCTAGGGCGGTATCGCTTGCTCTTTTTGATTACCTAAGAAAATCCAGATCTCAAGGATTCACCATCTCCCTTTCTGGCGGAGCTGATTCTAGTGCTTGCACGGCTCTTTGTGGCTTAATGATTAGACTCGCAGATGAAAGTATAGGCTTTAAAGCCATGAAAAAGAAACTGGGTCATATCGGGAAAATCCAAAAGGCAGAATCTGAAGAAGCTGTTGCCAATGAAATTATCCACACCATATATCAAGGCTCAGAAAATAGCTCAGACGAAACAAGAAACTCAGCCAAGGCTCTGGCAGAATCAATAGGTGCTCAGTTTTATGATGTCAAAATCAATGGGCTGGTAGAGCAATACACCAGCATGATTGAGGAACAAATTGGCAGAAAACTAAGCTGGGAAACTGATGACATCCCTCTTCAGAATATTCAGGCACGTGTGCGTGCTCCCGGCGTATGGCTTCTTAATAATTTGACAGGTCATCTTTTGCTTGCTACTTCTAACAGATCTGAAGTGGCTGTTGGTTATGCCACCATGGATGGAGATACCGCCGGCAGCATAAGTCCAATTGCGGGTATTGATAAGCATTGGCTCAGACATTGGTTAATTTGGTTGGAAAATACCGGCTGCGAAGTTAAAGGCCGCCATATAAAAATAGAGGGCTTGAAATATGTTAACGCACTTAACCCTACCGCAGAATTACGCCCTGCAGAGTATGATCAGACAGATGAAAAAGACCTCATGCCTTATGAGATCCTGGACGCTATCGAGAAACTGGCAGTGAAAGATAAGATGCCACCAAAAGATGCTTTCAGATACATTGAATTCGCATTCTCAGATCAATACTCTAGAGAACAACTGGCAGGCTGGGTAAAAAGGTTCTATCAATTATGGAGCAGAAACCAATGGAAAAGAGAACGCTACGCTCCATCATTCCATTTAGACAACAGAAACCTGGACCCAAGAAGCTGGTGTAGGTTCCCTATCTTAAGCGGTTCGTTCAAAAAAGAATTGAAAGAACTAGACGAATACCTTTCAGGAAAATCGACGGGAAATCAATCTAAAATTGGCTTTCAGCAAGGAAGTTAGTTCCGAACTCTTAAATCGGTCTTAATAGGATAATGATCTGAGCCGGATAGTTCTTTGAAGGTGTTGAAGTTCAAAGCCTCAAATTTATCTGAGTCAAAAAAGATATTGTCAATTCTTAAGAAGCTTGGTAGTTTATGATAGGTAAAACCAAAGCCAAAGCCTGCCTCTTCAAATGAGTTGTCTAAATGTTTTCTTACTCTACCATAAGCATATCCGTAAGGCAATTCATTAAAGTCACCAGCCACTATCACCGGATAAGGAGAGGCTTTTATCATTTCTTCGAGCTCTGCCACCTGTACAGCACGATCTTCAAAACCACTTTTAAGTTGACTTAGGATATTCCTGGCCTCCTTTTTTCTTTGATCTTCATCCCTAGTGATAGCCTTTTGAACGCGTATCCCCATAGACTTTAATTGTACATTGAAAACCCGTATTGTATCTCCTTCTACCTTTATATCGGTTATCAAAAGACCATTATTATTGGTTTTCCATGACGTTTCCTGCTTTGCAACAATAGGATACTTCGAAAAAGTAGCTAATCCAACTGAACCTCTACTACTCTTAGGATCAATCTCTGAATGCATAAAAGTGTAGTGAGGATTTCGTTTTTGAAGTAATTCAAACGAATTCAATAGCGGTTTATCTTCCCTATTGAACAACTCCTGAAAACATTTAATATCTGCTGTGATTGTATCCAAATCATTACTAATAGCGGCAGTCTGAATCCTACCTTCTACACTCTGGTCAAAATGGTTTAGGTACATCGCATTATAGCTCATTACAGAAAGACTTTGACCTGCCTGATCTACATCAGATTTCAAGGTCAGTTTAAAAGTTCTTTCAATAAGCGGATAGCCAATAATCAAGACAATCAAAGAAACCAGGAATCGCCATGACCTTGAGAAAGCATATACGAATAGAAAAAACAGATTAGCAGCGAAGGCCAGAGGGATAGAAAGCATCAAAAAACCACCTATCCAGTGTTTGATATCCGCTCCGTAACTGATCTGAAAAACCAGCAGTGCATATAGAGCCGCCAGAAAATTCAGGAGAAAGAAGAACTTATTTATCAGGTCTTTTAAAAATCGCACTTTTGATAGGAATGCCCGCCGAAAGATAGAATTAAAAAATTGTACTCAATAATCAAGTCTATGAATACTTGAAATTTGAGAACAAAACTTGGGCAAAACCAAATATTAAACTAATTTTGCAGAAGAATTGGAGTGTTAAGGAGGGCGTCAATCCTCCTTTTTTAATGCATGACATATTCATTTGTAGATCAGAGGTAATGATATCAGCAGAAGACGTACAAGGAGTTTTAGCCGAAATTATTCAAGACAGCAAATTCTATTTGGTTGATTTAAAAGTAAGTAGCTCTAAAATCAAACAAAAAGTGACCGTCTTAGTTGATACCGACGAGGGGATTAGCATTGATGAATGTTCAGATATCAGTCGTAAATTGGGCAGTATTCTGGATGAGAAAATTGATAATGCCTACACTCTTGAAGTCTCATCACCTGGGATTGATCATCCGCTAAAGCTGAGCAGACAATATGTTAAAAATATTGGGCGTAGCATAAAAGTGGTAAAGGCAAATGGAGAAGAGGTTAAAGGAGAGTTAACTCAGGCCAGTGAAGCTGAGTTCACGGTCCAGCCAGATAAGAAGAAAAAAGAGAAAGTAATGCCAGAGCCAGTGGTGCTAGGGTATGAAGAAATAAAAGAGGCCAAAATTCAGGTTTCTTTCAAGTAACAAGAACGAAATAGTTTAAACGTATGCACAGTGGAGATTTAGTTGCTTCATTTGCGGAGTTTGCCCGCGAAAAGAACATTGACAGACCAACCATGATTGCGATCCTGGAAGAGGTACTGAGAACAATGATCCGTAAGAAGTTTGATGATGATAGTAACTTTGACATCATTCTAAACGCTGAGAACGGTGACTTAGAAATGTGGCGTACTCGTGAGATTGTAGATGATAACTCAGAAGATATCTGGGACTTTGATAAAATTCCTTTGGCCGAAGCCAAAAAGATCGAACCCGATTTTGAGATTGGTGAAGAAGTAGCTGAGGAAATTAAATTAGAAGACTTTGGTAGAAGAGTAGTTCAAACCGCTCGTCAGACTTTGATTCAGAAAGTTAAGGATCTTGAAAAAGAGATGCTTTACGATTTGTACAAAGATCAGGTAGGTGAATTACTAACTGTTGAAGTTTACCAGATTTTGGGCCGTGAAGTTATCTGTTTAGATCAGGACGGAAACGAACTTTCTCTTCCGAAGTTTGAGCAGATCCCAAAAGACAGATTCAGAAAAGGGAACACCATCAGATGTGTGGTTCATAAAGCTGAATTGAACAATGGGAACCCGCGTGTGTTATTATCAAGAACATCTCCTGTTTTCCTGGAACGACTTTTTGAACTTGAAATCCCTGAAATTTTGGATGGTTTGATTTCTGTGAAGAAAATCGTTCGTGAACCTGGTGATAGAGCTAAAGTAGCAGTAGAATCGTTTGATGATAGAATTGATCCGGTAGGTGCGTGTGTGGGTATGAAAGGAAGTAGAATTCACAGTATTGTACGTGAACTTGAAAACGAGAATATCGACGTCATCCAGTGGACAGACAATATGCCTCTATTAATTTCGAGAGCATTGAGTCCTGCTAAGATCAGTTCTGTACAAATTGATGAAAACGGTGAGAGAGCCTCAGTATTCCTGAAGCCTGATCAAGTATCTTTAGCCATTGGTCGTGGTGGTTTGAATATCAAACTAGCGAGTAGACTTATTGGTATGGAGCTGGATGTATTCCGTGATATTGAGCAAGACTTCATCGAGGAAGATGTAGACTTAGTTGAATTCCAGGATGAAATTGAAGACTGGATTCTTCACGAACTACACAAAATAGGTCTGGATACGGCCAAATCAGTTCTGGCTTTAACTAAAGAAGAGTTAGTTAGAAGAACAGAACTTGAAGAAGAAACGGTAACGGATGTATTGGAGATCCTTGCCAAGGAGTTTGAATAGAAAGAGTTAATTTAGAATAGATTTTAATCCAATAAAAAGAATCGGATAACCCAGATATATGGCAGATAAAACTGAGATGCGATTGAACCTTGTAGCAAGAAAACTCAACGTGAGCTGGACTCAGGTTGTAGATACTCTTGTGAACAAAGGTCATGAAGTAGACCGAAAACCTAACGCCAAAATCGGATCAGACTTGCTTGAAATTCTTGAGAAAGAGTTTGATACCAACGTTCTATTGGGTGCAAGCTCACCGGCCGCCCCAGAGAAATCTAAGCCGGAGAGTTCCGATGGAGATATCTTATACTTTAGAGAAGAACCAGCTGCCAAGGAACCTGAAACACCTGAAAAGGTACAGATTGATCATAATTTGACGGGTCCTAAAGTTGTCGGCAAAATAGATCTAGACAAAAAGCCGGGAACACCAGCAGAAGTTAAACCTGAGCCAGAGGTAACTCCAGAGCCAGAAGTAGAGGAGCCTGTGGTTGAAGCTACACCAGAACCGGTGGTAGAAGAAGTCAAGGAAGAACCAGCTCCGGAACCTGTGGTTGAAAAAACTCCAGAACCTGTTGAAGAGGTTAAAGAAGAACCGAAGGCAGAAGCAGAAGCTACACTGGAGGTAAAACCGGAAGAGCCAAAAGAAGAGAAGAAGCCTGAGGTAGAAGCTCCAAAAGCAGAGATACCGAAAGAAGAGCCGAAAAAGCCAGAAGCTGCCGAAGAAAAGAAGGAGGAGGCGAAAGAAGAAAAGCCTCAGGAAAGCCAGGTAATTAAAGCCAAGGGTGATAAACTTGCCGGCTTAAAAGTTCTTGGGAAAATTGAACTTCCGAAAGAGAAGAAACCTGAGTCTAAAGAAGACAAGAAAAAGAGAAAACGTAAGCGTGTAAGTCGCTTGGGTAACCTTACCGATATTACTGACCAGCAGTACTTCAAGAAGAAGGAAAGCGAGGGAGGTGGAAATAACCGTGGCGGCAATAATAAAGGCCGAAACAAAGCAGGAAACACCAACAAGAAAGGTAAGAAAGAAGAGCTTACTCAAGAAGATATTAAGGATAGCATCAAAGCTACAATGGCTAAGATGAAGGCCAAAGGGCCTGACTTCGGTGCCAAAAACAGAAGAGAGAAACGTAAATCTCGTGCCGAACAGGCTGAGATGGACGAAGCAATGGAAAAAGCACAAAGCACCATTCTAAAGGTGACTGAGTTTATTTCAGCTTCTGAGCTTGCCTCTATGATGAATGTTTCTGTCAATGACGTCATCTCTACTTGTATGCAGCTTGGCATGTTTGTCTCTATTAACCAGAGACTAGATGCAGAGTCCATTCAGCTGATTGCGATGGAATACAACTACGAAGTTGAATTCATCTCTGCTGAAGAAGAAATTCAGGCTGATAACTTAGAGATCATTGATGATGAGGAGGACATGAAGCCTCGTGCTCCTATCGTTACCATAATGGGTCACGTAGATCACGGTAAAACTTCATTACTTGACTATATCAGAACTACGAAAGTAGCCAGTGGTGAGGCAGGTGGAATTACCCAGCACATCGGTGCCTACAGTGTAGAAGTTCAAGAAGGTGAAAACAAAGGAAAATCTGTAACATTCCTTGATACACCGGGTCACGAGGCCTTTACAGCCATGCGTGCCAGAGGTGCTAAGATTACCGATGTGGTAATTATTGTAATTTCTGCAGATGACTCTGTGATGCCTCAAACACGTGAAGCTATAAACCATGCCCAAAATGCTGGTGTGCCTATCGTCTTTGCATTGAACAAAATTGATAAACCTGGAGCTAACCCGGATAAAATCAGAGAAGACCTTTCAAAAGAAAACATTCTGGTAGAATCTTGGGGTGGTAAATATCAGGAGCAGGAAGTTTCTGCCAAGACCGGTATCGGTATTGACGAACTACTGGACAAAGTACTCCTGGAAGCTGAACTTCTTGAACTGAAAGCCAATGCTGACAGAAAAGCAAACGGTGCTGTTGTAGAAGCCTCACTTGATAAAGGAAGAGGATATGTTTCTACCATTCTTGTTCAGGCAGGTACACTAAACGTAGGTGACATAATTTTGGCTGGTCAATACTTCGGTAGAGTAAGAGCCATGATTAATGATCTAGGTGAAAGAATTAAAGTTGCCGGTCCTTCAACACCAGTTCAGATCCTTGGTTTGCCGGGTGCTCCACAAGCAGGTGATAAGTTTAATGTTATGGATTCTGACCGCGAGGCCAGAGAAATTGCTAACAAACGTGAGCAGATCATTCGTGAGCAGAGTATTAGAGCTAAGCGTCATATAACTCTTGATGAGATTGGTAGACGTAAGGCCATTGGCTCATTTAAAGAACTGAGTGTCATCGTTAAAGGTGATGTGGATGGATCAGTAGAAGCCCTATCTGATTCATTGCTGAAACTCTCTACAGATGAGGTACAGGTGAAAATAATTCACAAAGGGGTTGGTCAAATTTCTGAATCAGATGTTCTTTTAGCTTCAGCGGCTGATGCCATTATCATTGGTTTCCAGGTAAGACCATCTGCCAATGCACGTAGAATTGCTGATACAGAAGAAATTGAAATAAGACTTTATTCTGTTATCTACGATGCTATTAATGAGATCAAAGATGCCATGGAAGGTTTACTTGCTCCTACTGAGGAAGAAGTAGTAACAGGTAATATTGAAGTACGTGAAATCTTCAAAATTTCTAAGATTGGTACCATTGCAGGTAGTTACGTAACAGATGGTTATGTGAAGCGTGCAAATAGCGTAAGAGTCATTAGAGATGGTATTGTACTACATGATGGTAAAATAGCCCAGCTGAAACGTTTCAAAGACGATGTAAGCGAAGTTAGAGCCGGTTATGAATGTGGTATCAATGTGGAGAAGTTCAATGACCTTCAAATTGGTGATATCATTGAATCATACGAAATCAGAGAGATCAAAAGATCATTGAAATAAATTTAAGGAGGCTCCAGATGTGAGCCTTTTTAAATTACCTTTATTTTCATTTTTTTCTGAAAGTACAATATTATTAAATATTTGCAAAAGAAAAGATTAAGCAGTTAATTTGCTCTACATAAACGTGCTATGCCAATAATATTTCCTGAAGCGGAGGCTTACTGCCTTTCTGTAAGTGATTCTGAACCAGAAGCTTTACAGAAAATAAACCGCGATACACATGTTAATGTACTACAGCCCAGAATGTTATCAGGACATTTTCAGGGAAGGCTATTATCGTTAATTTCTAAACTTGTTCAGCCAAAATTCATCCTGGAGATCGGGACATTTACAGGCTATTCAGCTATCTGTCTTTCAGAAGGACTTCAAGAAAATGGTAAGTTATTAACCATTGACTATAATGAAGAATTTGAAAGCATTGCTAACAGAAATTTTCAAACTGCAGGCGTAGATCATAAAATTGAGTTGGTCATTGACAAAGCAGCCAACGTTATTCCCAACATCACCGAACCTATAGACCTGGTATTTATAGATGCAGACAAACTAAACTATGGTCTGTACTATGATCTGGTAATCGATAAAATAAGACCAGGTGGAGTAATTCTATCTGATAATGTACTCTGGGATGGTAAAGTATTTGACGAGTCAAAAAATGACAATAAGACTAAATACCTGAGAGAGTTCAATCAAAAACTTAAAGACGACAACAAAACAGAAAAAGTGCTTCTTCCTTTTAGAGATGGTTTATTCATCTCCAGAAAAAAATAAACTTATGAAACGTATCTTGGCTTTCCTCACGATCATCTTTTGTTCTCAATTGGTATTTGCTCAAAGCATGAGTTTACCTGAGACTCCCGGTAAAGTAGAATTTGCCAATGTCATCGTCAATCTTGACAATGACACCAAAAACAAAGTAGATAATCTAATACTCAATCTACTTACACCGGAAAATGCCTACCTGGACGCCAAACTTCAGCGAATGCAGTGGTATTTTCCCATTATTGAGCAAATTCTAGAGGAAGAAGGTGTTCCTGACGATCTAAAATATCTGGCCGTACAGGAAAGTAATTTAATCCCTGATGCCCTATCCAGCTCAGGGGCTGTTGGCTTTTGGCAGTTCAAAGAACCAACCGCTGCTGAGTTAGGCTTGGTAATGAATAGAGAGGTTGATGAGAGAAAATACATTTTTGAAAGTACTAAAGCAGCGGCACGTTACTTCAAAAAAAATAATATCATCTTCAAAAACTGGTTATCATGTATTTATGCCTATAACCAAGGGCCTACAGGAGCAAGCAAAGAAATTCCTGATTACTGGTCATACGCGAGCGAGGTGAAATTTGATAAAAACACCCCAGAATACCTTATAAAAGCCTTAGCCCACAGAATAGCGTTTGAGCATCGCTTAAACAGACTAAAAGACTCTCCAAGAGCTTTTATCATCTACCCTACCCGTGCTAAATCCTTAGCCGAAATAGCTGTCGAGCTAACGGTAGACCTAAGCGAATTAAGAGAGTATAATGCTTGGCTATACGCTCCGGCAATACCTGCGGCAAAAGATTATAATGTTGTGGTACCTGTGAACAGAGAACGTCTTGACGAAGTACTGGATAAAGTCAACCAAAGAAGATCTTTAAGCCTCACAGACAAGGGCTTCCCAATTTTGAAAAGACTTACCATAAGTACTACCTCAGATGAAGAGCCTATTTTCTACGAAATAAATGGTAAGAAAGGTATTCTGGCACAACCAGGTGATGAAGCGGCACAATTGGCAAAAAAAGGAAATGTATCTCTGGGTGAGTTTCTGACTCTTAATGATCTGACTGACCGTGATATGATTAAAACGGGTAGAGTCTATTATCTAGAAAAGAAAGATAAAAAAGGACCTGTTGAGTTTCATACTGCTGGTCTGAAGCAAAATTTTTGGGATGTATCTCAAATGTATGGTATTCGTCTTAAAAAGCTTTTAAAATACAATCGCCTAAAAGTAGTAGAACAATTGCAACCAGGTAGAGTCGTTTGGCTTCAAAGAAAAAGACCAAAAAATAAGCCTGTTGAAATAATCAAACAAGCGTTACCTCAGGAAGAAAACAAACCTCAACTTCCTGTTCAACCGACCTATACACCAAAAGAGACTACTGAAGTTCCACTTGATAAGCCAGTAGTTATGCCTAAAAAGGAGCTTGAAGAGAAAAAGCCTGTGGTTATCAAACAAGAGGAACCTGAAGAAGAGAAATCACCTGTGGTAGTCAAGAGAGTTCCTGAAACTAAACCGGTAATAGAGAAGAAACCTGTAAAAGAAGAGGTGGTAAACAAGCCATCTACTTCGGTGGCCAGACATACTGTAGGACAAGGAGAAACACTTTTCTCTATTGCCAAAAGATATAACACAACCGTGGCAGAATTGAGAAGAATAAACGGAATGAGCAGTAACTCCATCTTACAGTATGGCCAGGAGTTAATCATAAATCCAGAGATAGCCTCCGAACAATCTGCTCCCGTTAGAAATGTTGAAACCAACGAAAGTTATGCCAACCCGGAATATCATACCGTGAGTAGAGGCCAAACACTATTCTCTATTTCAAAAATGTACGGTCTTTCTGTTTCACAATTACAATCCCTAAATGGAATTAGTGGTACAAATATCTCTGTGGGTCAAAAACTGATTGTCAATAAAGCGGCAGGAAGCAGTCAAAAAAGCAATAGTGCATTTAGTTATACCGTAAAAAAAGGTGACACTCTCTTTAGCATTGCCAAAAGAAATGACCTATCCGTAGCAGATTTAAAGAGGATAAATAACCTTTCTGGTAATACCATATCGGTGGGACAAGTTTTACGTGTACGATAACAGTATAAAAGAATCTTTAGTGAAGGTCGGATTTTATTAAATCCGACCTTTTATTTTTGTATATGATCTTAATTGAAGATACCGTCATCAGTGATGATATAAAGGAAAAAGAGTTCGTTTGTAACCTTTCAAAATGCAAGGGTGCCTGCTGTGTGGAAGGCGATCTGGGAGCTCCCTTGGAAGATGTGGAGTTACCGATTCTTAAAGAAGCCTATCCTCTCATAAAAAAGTACCTTGACCCCAGAGGCATCGCCGCCATAGAAGAGCAGGGAGAGTATGTCATGGACGAAGATGATGAAT
The DNA here is from genome assembly GCF_052828545.1 of Jiulongibacter sp. NS-SX5. The sequence continues at coordinate 31,062 of NZ_CM128248.1, read as the reverse complement.
ACAGTACACCAACTATAGATGGCAGAGAATGTGCCTATGCTGTATACGACAAAACAGGCACTTTAAAATGTGGAATCGAAGACGCATATAATGACGGGGTTATAGACTTTAAAAAGCCTATCTCCTGCCACCTCTACCCTATTAGAATTACGAAATACGAACATTACCACGCTTTAAACTATGACCAGTGGAGTATCTGCTCAGATGCTTGTACACTTGGAGAAGAACTAAAAGTACCCGTATATAAATTCCTGAAAGATCCTTTAATCAGGGCTTATGGTGAAGATTGGTATAAACAATTAGAAGATGAAATCGAAGGAGAATAGGTTTGATGACGTATATGAGGTTGTTAAACTAATTCCGACTGGTAGAGTCACCTCTTATGGTGCTATTGCCGAATACCTTGGGACGAAAGGTGGGGCACGTTTGGTGGGTTGGGCAATGAATGCCTTACATAATAGAATTGACGTACCTGCACACCGAGTAGTCAATAGAAATGGAGTACTGACCGGCAAAAACGCCTTCGCCACACCGACCATTATGCAAGAACGTCTTGAAGCAGAAGGTCTGGTCATTAAAGAAGATCAAATCGTCAATTTTCAGCAGTATTTCTGGAGACCAATTGATGAACTTCTCTAACAAAATATTCATTTTCAGATGTTTTAAATTGTACTCTTAAGCTAGAATATTAGATTTTTTTACAGTTAATTATAAAATTATCGTTTTCTATTGTAAGTTTGTTCCAAATAATATTCTGACTCAAAACAAACTATGGCACAGGGAAAACTGGATGCAATTGATCACAAACTTTTAGACATACTTCAGGCAAACGGAAAAATCACAAATGCTCAACTTTCAAAGGATGTGGGACTCTCTCCTGCCCCTACACTAGAGCGTGTGAAGAAACTAGAGCAAGCCGGTATTATCCAAAGTTATCATGCACAAATTAACCGTGAAAAGGTAGGTCTTGGCGTGCTAACCTATGTACAGGTTACACTTAAGGGTCACCAAAAAAGTATCATTGAATCGTTTACCAATAAAATCAATAGTGTTGACGAGATTATTGAATGTCACCACGTAACTGGTTCTTGTGATTTCTTACTAAAGGTAATCGCCAAAGATATCAGCCATTATCAGCAACTCATCATGGATACCATCAATGAAATTGAGGTAGTGTCAAGCACACAAACAATGGTGATTCTTCAAACGATCAAAAACAGCAAAGTACTTCCGGTACCTTAGGACTTACGAAGGAGTTTTCTGATCTCCTTCTCTTTTTCTTTTGCCGCCTTATAAGTGCTAGACTTTCTATCTTTCAAATCCAGTATTGATTGATAGTATTTTTGTGCCACGGTATAGTTTTTCAGGCTCATCTCTATATCCCCTAATGCCAAGAGACTGCTAACAGAATAGCCTGCCTTCTCCGTGTTGTTTTGCTTAGCAAAATCAAGACATTTCAAATAGTAGAACCTGGCCGTTTCAGGATTCCTTTTATAATTTTTATAGATATAGCCCATCATATAGGCTCCGTATCTCCCCTCATTGGCCCCATAGCCTTCTTTACCTGCCTCTATATTATCCAATAACTCTTTAGCATAGCGTTCTGATTCATTCATTCTTCCTAAGGCAAAGCTGCTTCTGGCAGCATAACGATGAAAGAAGGAGTTGTCAGGATAAACTGCATGCATCATCGAAGCTAAACGTAAAGCCTTCTGATTCTTATTTTCCATGGCATATATCTGCACCAGAAAATACCTGGCTTCCATTCGGGTATAGAAGGCATTTTGACTTACGTTTTCCAGTTGGGCTATACCCAATTGCTTATCCCCTTTTCTAAAGAATGTTAACAGGGGCTTGAGTGATTTATAGTTTTCATGAATCCATTTCGAATAAAAATTATACAAACCATCTCCGAAGAGTAGCTCCGGATTAATATTTTCATCTCCCCTACTCTTTTCAAGGTATTTCAATGCTTGTTTACCAGCCCATGCAGACTTTACCCAATTTTCGCGTTCCGCGTATAATCTTCCCTTAAAAGCATAGGCCGCAGCAATAAAGAAAGCCGCTTCCTTACTGTTTGCGTTTTGATCAAGCATATCCTCGGCCCGATCAATGGTCTTATCCATATGGCCATGAATTCGGCTATCAAACGACTCATCTCCCGTATCGGGCACTATTTTCCACCAGTCGCTCAGCCCCAATAAAAAATGACCGATTGGGTGTTTAGGATACTTTACCAGTAGCCATTTAAATTCTCTGTCTGCCTCGTAGAATTTAAAATTGTACATATTATTGATGGCAGTGGTAGTTTCAATCTGAATTTTCCTATCCATCAATAATTCTTGTATTTCTTCTTCATCGTCGCCTCCAAACCAGGAAGAAAACTGGCCAAAGGCAGTAGTTTGCTGAAGCACCAACAGGAAAAAGAAAATGAATATTCTTGGCATATAGAATCTTAAAGTGTCAAATTTACGACCTTTCATCTCATTTAGACTTAAGGTCCTTCTTATGAAAACGATTCGGAATAAGAAATTTGTGTCCCTGATACCAAAAGAAGTTTTGGAGTCTCGAATCAAAGTACTTGCCGAACAATTGAATAACGACTACCGTGGGCAAAACCCCATTTTTGTAGGTATTCTCAATGGTTCCTTCATGTTCCTTTCAGAATTATTTAAAAATCTGGAATTACAATGCGAAGTGAGCTTTATCAAAGTCAAATCGTACGAAGAAATGTCATCATCGGGTCATGTGGCGGAGCTTATTGGTCTTAGTGAGAATATTGAAGGTAGACATGTGGTGATAGTTGAGGATATTGTGGATACAGGTCAAACCATGGCGAAGGTTATGCCGGAGTTTGAAAATCAAAAACCTGCCTCCCTTAGTATTTTGACTTTGCTTCATAAAAAAGAAGCCACCAAAGTAGATATCCCTTTGAATTATGTTGGTTTTGAGATCAAAAACAAATTCGTGATTGGTTTTGGTCTAGACTACGATGGCTATGGCAGAAATATTGATGAAATTATGATTCTGGCTGATCAGGCCAAGGAGGAATAGCTTTTAATTTTAACCTTTACCATATCACCTCTGGAGTACCTTTTTTGAGAAAAAACCTTTAATGTCTGTTTTCCTTTTTTCAACTCCAAGTCTTGATAAAAACCCATTTCTTTAACGTTAACGACTTCAAAGTCTCCATTTTCGCTAGATATAATCTCAATCTCCTCAGGACGAACAATTACCTTCTTGCTCACTGACAAGTGTAGCCCTTCTGCTTCTTTTTGACTCAGCAAATTATATTCACCCGTAAGCCCTGCTTCGTAGGTTGATTTTGGCTGTTTATAAATCTCCATGGGCTCTCCATGCTGAGCAATTCTCCCATCTTTAATGATCAACATCTCATCTGCTAATCCAAATACGTCAGAAACGTCATGTGTTACAAAAATACAGGCCATTTGTTCTTCATTGACAATCTCTCTGACTTCAGACTTTAATCGCTTCTTGTTTTGATAATCAAGGTTACTAAAGGGCTCATCAAGCAATAAAAGAGAAGGTTCGTCTGCAATGGCTCTTGCAATAGCCGTACGTTGCTGTTCTCCCTCAGAAGATTGTCGCGGTAATTGATCAGCCACCTTTTCTAACCTAGTGAGTTTTAAAAGCTTTTGTACCCGTTCTTCTCTATACTCATGATTATATGATCTTAGCTCGTAATCAATATTCTCGCGTAAACTATGATTGGGGAACAGAGGATTATCCTGACGCACCATTTTGATCAAAGGATGGCCAGGGATCAGTTTTTCTGACGGAGGGTCTATTGGCTCGCCTTCTATTAATAGCTTCCCTTTATCAGGGTCTAAAAAACCGGCAATCAACTTCAATAATGTAGACTTACCCGAACCACTTTGACCTAAAACGGCCAATATTCTCTCTGACGACAAACTCAAAGAAATATCCTTTACAATCTTCTTCTGCTCAATGCTGAAGCTAAGATTTTCAACCTCCAGAATTCTTGACAATCGCTATTTATTTAAATAATTGACCCAATAATACGCATTTATAAACGCGAAGTCTTAAGTTTAAGGTCAATTCTTACCCTTAGAAACCCTATATCGTAAAATGTTAGACCAATACGGTAAACAGACCAAATGTCTGGTAGCTCTAGATTCCATCATCTTTGGCTTTGACGGAACCAAACTCAAACTACTACTTGTCAAAAGAGGAATCGAAGAATCTAAAAACGTTTGGTCACTTATGGGTGGGTGGCTACAGCCTGATGAAAGCCTTGATGAGGCGGCATCCAGAATCCTCCAAGCTCTTACCGGATTAACCGATGTATATCTTGAGCAATTAACTGTTTTTGGCAAACCAGACCGGGACCCAATTGAACGTACAGTAGCGGTAACCTATTTTGCACTCATCAATGTAGAGGACTATGATAGTTTTGAATTAGGCAACTATCACGCAGAATGGTTTGATCTTGACCAGCTTCCTGAGCTTCTCTTTGACCATAAAGAAATGGTAGATAATGCCATTTTAAGGCTTCGCAATAAGGCGGCCTTCCATCCAGTTGGTTTTGAATTGCTACCTGAGAAATTCACTATTCCACAGCTTCAAAAACTGTATGAAGCTATTTTCAATACGGAATTTGACAAGAGGAATTTTAGTCGCAGAATCCTTTCAAGTGGACTGTTGACAAAACTGAACGAGAAACAGAAGGGATTCTCAAAGAAAGGAGCTTTTCTTTATGAATTGAACCCGCAGGCTTCCGGGAAAGCCGCGAGTTCAAATCTTTATTTTGTTCCTAGCATTGATCGATTAGTTTAATCGATTATCTACTTTTCTTAATCATCATTGGTACACAAATCTCTTTACAATCTGCTCCCAGATAGGTAATTGTAATCTCTGCTGTATCAGTCAGCCCTGTTGCCAATTCTGTCAACTCGTACGCGATTGGCGTTGGGTTTCCATCAAACAAGGCATCAGGCTCAAATGAAATCACGCCAGTTGCAGGATTATACACCCAATCACCTTCACCTGGTACATTTAGAGAAGTTTGAATTCCTGGTGTGCTCGGATCAATGTCTATGCTAATCTGAGACAACTCAGGATTAGTACCATCACTTAGGCTGTCATTCTCAACAATGTTGATATAAACAGTAGATCCAAAAGGATTGTCAAGACTATCGTCATCTACCGCCATAGGAGGTATCTCGAAATACGTGATCGTGATCGTAGCTGTGCTGTCAAGACCTGTCGCATTTTCAATCAGCGTGTAATCGATTGGCGTTGGATCGGTCGTGAAGCCTGCCTCCGGATTGAAGGTCACTTCGCCTGTCAGCGTATCGTAATCATATCTACCTTCTCCCGGTACAATCAAACTATCCTGAATGCCTGGAGTAGCTGGATCTAGATCTATCGTGATATCAGTCAGGTCAACGATGTTTGTGCCATCAGCCAAGCTATCGTTAGCAATGATGTTCAGTGTTACATCTGTGCCTACTACATTATCCAGATCTTCATCATTCACAGCCACTGGTGGCTCTTCTGTGTAAGTGATCGTGATCGTTGCTGTGCTGTCAAGACCTGTCGCATTTTCAATTAGCGTATAATCGATTGGCGTTGGATCGGTCGTGAAGCCTGCCTCCGGATTGAAGGTCACTTCGCCTGTCAGCGTATCGTAATCATATCTACCTTCTCCCGGTACAATCAGGCTATCCTGAATACCTGGAGTGGCCGGATCTAAGTCAATCGTGATGTCTGTCAGGTCAATGATGTTCGTGCCATCAGCCAAGCTATCGTTGGCAATGATGTTCAGTGTTACATCTGTGCCTACTACATTATCCAGATCCTCATCATTCACTGCCACTGGTGGCTCTTCAATGTACGTGATCGTGATCGTTGCTGTGCTGTCAAGACCTGTTGCGTTTTCAATCAGCGTGTAATCGATTGGCGTTGGATCTGTTGTGAAGCCGGCTTCCGGATTGAAGGTCACTTCGCCTGTCAGCGTGTCGTAATCATATCTACCTTCTCCCGGTACAATCAGGCTATCCTGAATACCTGGAGTGGCCGGATCTAAGTCAATCGTGATATCAGTCAGGTCGACGATGTTTGTGCCATCAGCCAAGCTATCGTTGGCAATGATGTTCAGTGTTACATCTGTTCCTACCACATTATCCAGATCCTCATCATTCACTGCCACTGGTGGCTCTTCAATGTAAGTGATCGTGATTGTTGCTGTGCTATCCAGTCCTGTCGCGTTTTCAATCAGTGTGTAATCGATTGGCGTTGGATCGGTCGTGAAGCCTGCCTCCGGATTGAAGGTCACCTCACCTGTCAGCGTATCGTAATCATATCTACCTTCTCCCGGTACAATCAGGCTATCCTGAATACCTGGAGTGGCTGGATCAAGGTCCACGGTGATGTCTGTCAGGTCTACGATGTTTGTGCCATCAGCCAAGCTATCGTTAGCAATGATGTTCAGTGTCACATCTGTGCCTACCACATTATCCAGATCTTCATCATTCACAGCCACTGGTGGCTCTTCAATGTAGGTGATCGTGATCGTAGCCGTGCTGTCAAGACCTGTCGCGTTCTCAATCAAGGTATACGTGATTGGCGTTGGATCGGTCGTAAAGCCGGCCTCAGGATTGAAGGTTACTTCGCCTGTCAGCGTATCGTAATCATATCTACCTTCTCCCGGTACAATCAAACTATCCTGAATACCTGGAGTGGCTGGATCAAGGTCCACGGTGATGTCTGTCAGGTCTACGATGTTTGTGCCATCAGCCAAGCTATCGTTAGCAATGATGTTCAAGGTCACATCTGTGCCTACCACATTATCCAGATCTTCATCATTCACAGCCACTGGTGGCTCTTCAATGTAGGTGATCGTGATCGTAGCCGTGCTGTCAAGACCTGTCGCGTTTTCAATCAAGGTGTAATCGATTGGCGTTGGATCGGTCGTAAAGCCGGCCTCAGGATTGAAGGTTACTTCGCCTGTCAGCGTATCGTAATCATATCTACCTTCTCCCGGTACAATCAGGCTATCCTGAATACCTGGAGTGGCTGGATCAAGGTCCACGGTGATGTCTGTCAGGTCTACGATGTTTGTGCCATCAGCCAAGCTATCGTTAGCAATGATGTTCAAGGTCACATCTGTGCCTACCACATTATCCAGATCTTCATCATTCACAGCCACTGGTGGCTCTTCAATGTAGGTGATCGTGATCGTAGCCGTGCTGTCAAGACCTGTCGCGTTTTCAATCAAGGTGTAATCGATTGGCGTTGGATCGGTCGTGAAGCCGGCCTCAGGATTGAAGGTTACTTCGCCTGTCAGCGTATCGTAATCATATCTACCTTCTCCCGGTACAATCAGGCTATCCTGAATACCTGGAGTGGCTGGATCTAGATCAATCGTGATATCAGTCAGGTCAACGATGTTTGTGCCATCAGCCAAGCTATCGTTAGCAATGATGTTCAGTGTTACATCTGTGCCTACTACATTGTCAAGATCCTCATCATTCACTGCCACTGGTGGCTCTTCTGTATACGTGATCGTGATCGTTGCTGTGCTATCCAGTCCTGTCGCGTTCTCAATCAGCGTGTAATCGATTGGCGTTGGATCTGTCGTGAAGCCGGCCTCCGGATTGAAGGTCACTTCACCTGTCAGCGTATCGTAATCATATCTACCTTCTCCCGGTACAATCAAACTATCCTGAATACCTGGAGTGGCTGGATCTAGATCAATCGTGATATCAGTCAGGTCAACGATGTTTGTGCCATCAGCCAAGCTATCGTTAGCAATGATGTTCAGTGTTACATCTGTGCCTACTACATTGTCAAGATCCTCATCATTCACTGCCACTGGTGGCTCTTCTGTATACGTGATCGTGATCGTTGCTGTGCTATCCAGTCCTGTCGCGTTCTCAATCAGCGTGTAATCGATTGGCGTTGGATCGGTCGTGAAGCCGGCCTCAGGATTGAAGGTTACTTCGCCTGTCAGCGTATCGTAATCATATCTACCTTCTCCCGGTACAATCAGGCTATCCTGAATACCTGGAGTGGCCGGATCAAGGTCCACGGTGATGTCTGTCAGGTCTACGATGTTTGTGCCATCAGCCAAGCTATCGTTAGCAATGATGTTCAAGGTCACATCTGTGCCTACCACATTATCCAGATCTTCATCATTCACAGCCACTGGTGGCTCTTCAATGTAGGTGATCGTGATCGTAGCCGTGCTGTCAAGACCTGTCGCGTTCTCAATCAAGGTATACGTGATTGGCGTTGGATCGGTCGTAAAGCCGGCCTCAGGATTGAAGGTTACTTCGCCTGTCAGCGTATCGTAATCATATCTACCTTCTCCCGGTACAATCAAACTATCCTGAATACCTGGAGTGGCTGGATCAAGGTCCACGGTGATGTCTGTCAGGTCTACGATGTTTGTGCCATCAGCCAAGCTATCGTTGGCAATGATGTTCAGTGTTACATCTGTGCCTACTACATTATCCAGATCCTCATCATTCACTGCCACTGGTGGCTCTTCAATGTACGTGATCGTGATCGTTGCTGTGCTGTCAAGACCTGTTGCGTTTTCAATCAGCGTGTAATCGATTGGCGTTGGATCTGTTGTGAAGCCGGCTTCCGGATTGAAGGTCACTTCGCCTGTCAGCGTGTCGTAATCATATCTACCTTCTCCCGGTACAATCAGGCTATCCTGAATACCTGGAGTGGCCGGATCTAAGTCAATCGTGATATCAGTCAGGTCGACGATGTTTGTGCCATCAGCCAAGCTATCGTTGGCAATGATGTTCAGTGTTACATCTGTTCCTACCACATTATCCAGATCCTCATCATTCACTGCCACTGGTGGCTCTTCAATGTAAGTGATCGTGATTGTTGCTGTGCTATCCAGTCCTGTCGCGTTTTCAATCAGTGTGTAATCGATTGGCGTTGGATCGGTCGTGAAGCCTGCCTCCGGATTGAAGGTCACCTCACCTGTCAGCGTATCGTAATCATATCTACCTTCTCCCGGTACAATCAGGCTATCCTGAATACCTGGAGTGGCTGGATCAAGGTCCACGGTGATGTCTGTCAGGTCTACGATGTTTGTGCCATCAGCCAAGCTATCGTTAGCAATGATGTTCAGTGTTACATCTGTTCCTACCACATTATCCAGATCCTCATCATTCACTGCCACTGGTGGCTCTTCAATGTAAGTGATCGTGATTGTTGCTGTGCTATCCAGTCCTGTCGCGTTTTCAATCAGTGTGTAATCGATTGGCGTTGGATCGGTCGTGAAGCCTGCCTCCGGATTGAAGGTCACCTCACCTGTCAGCGTATCGTAATCATATCTACCTTCTCCCGGTACAATCAGGCTATCCTGAATACCTGGAGTGGCTGGATCTAGATCAATCGTGATATCAGTCAGGTCAACGATGTTTGTGCCATCAGCCAAGCTATCGTTAGCAATGATGTTCAGTGTTACATCTGTGCCTACTACATTGTCAAGATCCTCATCATTCACTGCCACTGGTGGCTCTTCTGTATACGTGATCGTGATCGTTGCTGTGCTATCCAGTCCTGTCGCGTTCTCAATCAGCGTGTAATCGATTGGCGTTGGATCTGTCGTGAAGCCGGCCTCCGGATTGAAGGTCACTTCACCTGTCAGCGTATCGTAATCATATCTACCTTCTCCCGGTACAATCAAACTATCCTGAATACCTGGAGTGGCTGGATCTAGATCAATCGTGATATCAGTCAGGTCAACGATGTTTGTGCCATCAGCCAAGCTATCGTTAGCAATGATGTTCAGTGTTACATCTGTGCCTACTACATTGTCAAGATCCTCATCATTCACTGCCACTGGTGGCTCTTCTGTATACGTGATCGTGATCGTTGCTGTGCTATCCAGTCCTGTCGCGTTCTCAATCAGCGTGTAATCGATTGGCGTTGGATCGGTCGTGAAGCCGGCCTCAGGATTGAAGGTTACTTCGCCTGTCAGCGTATCGTAATCATATCTACCTTCTCCCGGTACAATCAGGCTATCCTGAATACCTGGAGTGGCCGGATCAAGGTCCACGGTGATGTCTGTCAGGTCTACGATGTTTGTGCCATCAGCCAAGCTATCGTTAGCAATGATGTTCAAGGTCACATCTGTGCCTACCACATTATCCAGATCTTCATCATTCACAGCCACTGGTGGCTCTTCAATGTAGGTGATCGTGATCGTAGCCGTGCTGTCAAGACCTGTCGCGTTCTCAATCAAGGTATACGTGATTGGCGTTGGATCGGTCGTAAAGCCGGCCTCAGGATTGAAGGTTACTTCGCCTGTCAGCGTATCGTAATCATATCTACCTTCTCCCGGTACAATCAAACTATCCTGAATACCTGGAGTGGCTGGATCAAGGTCCACGGTGATGTCTGTCAGGTCTACGATGTTTGTGCCATCAGCCAAGCTATCGTTGGCAATGATGTTCAGTGTTACATCTGTGCCTACTACATTATCCAGATCCTCATCATTCACTGCCACTGGTGGCTCTTCAATGTACGTGATCGTGATCGTTGCTGTGCTGTCAAGACCTGTTGCGTTTTCAATCAGCGTGTAATCGATTGGCGTTGGATCTGTTGTGAAGCCGGCTTCCGGATTGAAGGTCACTTCGCCTGTCAGCGTGTCGTAATCATATCTACCTTCTCCCGGTACAATCAGGCTATCCTGAATACCTGGAGTGGCCGGATCTAAGTCAATCGTGATATCAGTCAGGTCGACGATGTTTGTGCCATCAGCCAAGCTATCGTTGGCAATGATGTTCAGTGTTACATCTGTTCCTACCACATTATCCAGATCCTCATCATTCACTGCCACTGGTGGCTCTTCAATGTAAGTGATCGTGATTGTTGCTGTGCTATCCAGTCCTGTCGCGTTTTCAATCAGTGTGTAATCGATTGGCGTTGGATCGGTCGTGAAGCCTGCCTCCGGATTGAAGGTCACCTCACCTGTCAGCGTATCGTAATCATATCTACCTTCTCCCGGTACAATCAGGCTATCCTGAATACCTGGAGTGGCTGGATCAAGGTCCACGGTGATGTCTGTCAGGTCTACGATGTTTGTGCCATCAGCCAAGCTATCGTTAGCAATGATGTTCAGTGTTACATCTGTTCCTACCACATTATCCAGATCCTCATCATTCACTGCCACTGGTGGCTCTTCAATGTAAGTGATCGTGATTGTTGCTGTGCTATCCAGTCCTGTCGCGTTTTCAATCAGTGTGTAATCGATTGGCGTTGGATCGGTCGTGAAGCCTGCCTCCGGATTGAAGGTCACCTCACCTGTCAGCGTATCGTAATCATATCTACCTTCTCCCGGTACAATCAGGCTATCCTGAATACCTGGAGTGGCTGGATCAAGGTCCACGGTGATGTCTGTCAGGTCTACGATGTTTGTGCCATCAGCCAAGCTATCGTTAGCAATGATGTTCAGTGTCACATCTGTGCCTACCACATTATCCAGATCTTCATCATTCACAGCCACTGGTGGCTCTTCAATGTAGGTGATCGTGATCGTAGCCGTGCTGTCAAGACCTGTCGCGTTCTCAATCAAGGTATACGTGATTGGCGTTGGATCGGTCGTAAAGCCGGCCTCAGGATTGAAGGTTACTTCGCCTGTCAGCGTATCGTAATCATATCTACCTTCTCCCGGTACAATCAAACTATCCTGAATACCTGGAGTGGCTGGATCAAGGTCCACGGTAATGTCTGTCAGGTCTACGATGTTTGTGCCATCAGCCAAGCTATCGTTAGCAATGATGTTCAAGGTCACATCTGTGCCTACCACATTATCCAGATCTTCATCATTCACAGCCACTGGTGGCTCTTCAATGTAGGTGATCGTGATCGTAGCCGTGCTGTCAAGACCTGTCGCGTTTTCAATCAAGGTGTAATCGATTGGCGTTGGATCGGTCGTAAAGCCGGCCTCAGGATTGAAGGTTACTTCGCCTGTCAGCGTATCGTAATCATATCTACCTTCTCCCGGTACAATCAGGCTATCCTGAATACCTGGAGTGGCTGGATCAAGGTCCACGGTGATGTCTGTCAGGTCTACGATGTTTGTGCCATCAGCCAAGCTATCGTTAGCAATGATGTTCAAGGTCACATCTGTGCCTACCACATTATCCAGATCTTCATCATTCACAGCCACTGGTGGCTCTTCAATGTAGGTGATCGTGATCGTAGCCGTGCTGTCAAGACCTGTCGCGTTTTCAATCAAGGTGTAATCGATTGGCGTTGGATCGGTCGTGAAGCCGGCCTCAGGATTGAAGGTTACTTCGCCTGTCAGCGTATCGTAATCATATCTACCTTCTCCCGGTACAATCAGGCTATCCTGAATACCTGGAGTGGCCGGATCAAGGTCCACGGTGATGTCTGTCAGGTCTACGATGTTTGTGCCATCAGCCAAGCTATCGTTAGCAATGATGTTCAAGGTCACATCTGTGCCTACCACATTATCCAGATCTTCATCATTCACAGCCACTGGTGGCTCTTCAATGTAGGTGATCGTGATCGTAGCCGTGCTGTCAAGACCTGTCGCGTTCTCAATCAAGGTATACGTGATTGGCGTTGGATCGGTCGTAAAGCCGGCCTCAGGATTGAAGGTTACTTCGCCTGTCAGCGTATCGTAATCATATCTACCTTCTCCCGGTACAATCAAACTATCCTGAATACCTGGAGTGGCTGGATCAAGGTCCACGGTGATGTCTGTCAGGTCTACGATGTTTGTGCCATCAGCCAAGCTATCGTTGGCAATGATGTTCAGTGTTACATCTGTGCCTACTACATTATCCAGATCCTCATCATTCACTGCCACTGGTGGCTCTTCAATGTACGTGATCGTGATCGTTGCTGTGCTGTCAAGACCTGTTGCGTTTTCAATCAGCGTGTAATCGATTGGCGTTGGATCTGTTGTGAAGCCGGCTTCCGGATTGAAGGTCACTTCACCTGTCAGCGTATCGTAATCATATCTACCTTCTCCCGGTACAATCAGACTATCCTGAATGCCTGGAGTGGCTGGATCCAGATCTACAGTTACCTCATTAGGAAGAGGATTTGAAGAATCTGATAGCGTATCATTTAAAATGATATTCAATAAAGCATTTGTTCCAACAATATTATTGAGTGAACTATCATTAACCGCTACTACATCTTGTCCAATTTCTAAAACTTCTGTTGCTGTTGGATCAACAAGTAATCCTGATAGCGGAGTACCAGTTGCTGTGGCTGTGTTTACAATATCAACCCCATTTGAAATATCAACTGCTGAAACGATATATTCAGAAGTCCAAGTCACAGTTTGACCAGGAGCCAATGTATCTACTACATTGTCACCTCCCATGTCAGTACCTGTCGTATTGGTTAGAATAATCGGTCCAAGTACATTATCGCCAGAATGAACATCACTAAGTGAAACATTTACAATTGTAACGTTCCCAACGTTTTCAGTGAAATAGGTATATGTTATTATTTGTCCTTCATACACATCTGTAGTATCGTCAGCAACCTTGGTCAACGTCAGGATAGGAGTTGATCCTATTGGCGTTGCTGCTGTATCTGTCTCCGGTGTTGGTAACTCGTTTGTCGTCACTACCGCTGTATTGACCAGATCCGTTCCGTTATCAATATCCGCTTGCGTTACATCATAAGAGATGGTGTAGGTCCATACTTCGTTTGTATCAAGAACAATATTATTGGAGATACTCTCGCTTACTGCGGATAGGGTTCCTACTGTTCCGTTTGGAAGCGTATCGCTTACCACTACACCTGTCAGGCTTTGGTTACCGTCATTGCTGACCGTAATCGTATAGTCAATAGTACCTGGTGTTGTCACAGGGTTCTGACCGCCTGTTTGGGTCTTCTCGATCGTTAAGGCTGGTGCCTGACTGATTGGCGTTGCTGCTGTATCGGTCTCCGGTGTTGGTAGTTCATTCGTCGTCACTACCGCTGTATTGACCAGATCCGTTCCGTTATCAATTTCGGCTTGAGTCACCTCGTAGCTGATCGTATAGGTCCATACCTCATTCGTGTCCAATACATTATTTGCACTGATGCTCTCGCTTACAGCTGATAGTGTTCCGACTGTTCCGTTTGGAAGCGTATCGCTTACCACTACACCTGTCAGGCTTTGGTTACCATCATTACTTACCGTAATCGTGTAGTCAATTGTACCTGGTGTTGTTACCGGGTTCTGACCTGCGGTCTGCGTTTTGTTTATGGTCAGAGCTGGTGCTTGATCTACTGGCGTTGCTGCTGTATCGGTCTCTGGTGTTGGTAGCTCATTGGTTGTCACCACCGCTGTATTGACAAGATCTGTTCCGTTATCAATATCTGCCTGAGTAACCTCGTAGCTGATCGTGTAGGTCCATACTTCATTCGTATCCAATACATTATTAGCACTGATGCTCTCGCTTACAGCAGACAGTGTTCCTACTGCTCCGTTTGGAAGCGTATCGCTTACCACGACACCTGTCAGGCTTTGGTTACCATCATTGCTTACCGTAATCGTGTAATCAATCGTGCCTGGAGTTGTTACAGGGTTCTGACCTGCGGTCTGCGTTTTGTTTATGGTCAGAGCTGGTGCTTGATCTACTGGCGTTGCTGCTGTATCGCTCTCTGGTGTCGGAAGTTCGTTTGTTGTCACCACCGCTGTATTGACCAGGTCCGTTCCGTTATCTATATCTGCCTGAGTTACATTATAAGAGATGGTATATGTCCATACCTCGTTGGTGTCCAATACATTATTATTGGAGATGCTTTCGCTTACTGCAGATAGTGTTCCTACTGCTCCGTTTGGAAGCGTATCGCTTACCACTACACCTGTCAGGCTTTGGTTACCATCATTACTTACTGTAATCGTGTAATCAATCGTGCCTGGTGTGGTTACCGGATTCTGACCGCCTGTTTGGGTCTTCTCGATCGTTAAGGCTGGTGCCTGGCTGACTGGCGTTGCCGCTGTATCAGTCTCTGGTGTCGGTAGCTCGTTTGTTGTCACCACCGCTGTATTGACTAGATCCGTTCCGTTATCAATGTCGGCCTGAGTTACCTCATAGCTGATCGTGTAAGTCCATACTTCATTCGTATCCAATACATTATTGGCACTGATGCTCTCAGTTACTGCAGATAATGTTCCTACTGTTCCGTTTGGAAGCGTATCACTTACCACTACACCTGTCAGGCTTTGGTTACCATCATTACTTACCGTAATCGTATAGTCAATCGTACCTGGTGTAGTTACCGGGTTTTGACCGCCTGTTTGTGTCTTCTCGATCGTTAAGGCTGGTGCTTGATCTACTGGCGTTGCTGCTGTATCTGTCTCTGGTGTTGGTAGTTCGTTGGTTGTTACCACCGCTGTATTGACCAGATCCGTTCCGTTATCAATGTCCGCCTGCGTTACATCATAAGAGATGGTGTAGGTCCATACTTCGTTCGTGTCCAATACATTATTGGCACTGATGCTCTCGCTTACTGCAGACAATGTTCCCACTGTTCCGTTTGGAAGCGTATCGCTTACCACTACACCTGTCAGGCTTTGGTTACCATCATTGCTTACCGTAATCGTGTAGTCAATTGTGCCTGGAGTTGTTACCGGGTTCTGACCTGCGGTCTGCGTTTTGTTTATGGTCAGAGCTGGTGCTTGATCTACTGGCGTTGCTGCTGTATCGCTCTCTGGTGTCGGAAGTTCGTTTGTTGTCACCACCGCTGTATTGACCAGGTCTGTTCCATTATCAATATCTGCCTGAGTAACCTCGTAGCTGATCGTGTAAGTCCATACTTCATTCGTATCCAATACATTATTAGCACTGATGCTCTCGCTTACAGCAGACAGTGTTCCTACTGCTCCGTTTGGAAGCGTATCGCTTACCACGACACCTGTCAGGCTTTGGTTACCATCATTGCTTACCGTAATCGTGTAATCAATCGTGCCTGGAGTTGTTACCGGGTTCTGACCACCTGTTTGTGTCTTCTCGATCGTTAAGGCTGGTGCCTGGCTGACCGGCGTTCCTGCTGTATCGGTCTCTGGTATTGGTAGCTCATTGGTTGTTACTACCGCTGTATTGACAAGGTCTGTTCCATTATCAATATCTGCCTGAGTAACCTCGTAGCTGATCGTGTAAGTCCATACTTCATTCGTATCCAATACATTATTAGCACTGATGCTCTCGCTTACAGCAGACAGTGTTCCTACTGTTCCGTTTGGAAGCGTATCGCTTACTACTACACCTGTCAGGCTTTGGTTACCATCATTGCTTACCGTAATCGTGTAATCAATCGTACCTGGTGTTGTCACCGGGTTTTGACCGCCTGTTTGGGTCTTCTCGATCGTTAAGGCTGGTGCCTGACTGATTGGCGTTGCTGCTGTATCGCTCTCTGGTGTCGGAAGTTCGTTTGTTGTCACCACCGCTGTATTGACCAGGTCCGTTCCGTTATCAATATCTGCCTGAGTAACCTCGTAGCTGATCGTGTAGGTCCATACTTCATTCGTATCCAATACATTATTAGCACTGATGCTCTCGCTTACAGCAGACAGTGTTCCTACTGCTCCGTTTGGAAGCGTATCGCTTACCACGACACCTGTCAGGCTTTGGTTACCATCATTGCTTACCGTAATCGTGTAGTCAATCGTGCCTGGAGTTGTTACCGGGTTCTGACCACCTGTTTGTGTCTTCTCGATCGTTAAGGCTGGTGCCTGGCTGACCGGCGTTCCTGCTGTATCGGTCTCTGGTATTGGTAGCTCATTGGTTGTTACTACCGCTGTATTGACAAGGTCTGTTCCATTATCAATATCTGCCTGAGTAACCTCGTAGCTGATCGTGTAAGTCCATACTTCATTCGTATCCAATACATTATTAGCACTGATACTCTCGCTTACAGCAGACAGTGTTCCTACTGCTCCGTTTGGAAGCGTATCGCTTACCACGACACCTGTCAGGCTTTGGTTACCATCATTGCTTACCGTAATCGTGTAATCAATCGTGCCTGGAGTTGTTACCGGGTTCTGACCACCTGTTTGTGTCTTCTCGATCGTTAAGGCTGGTGCCTGGCTGACCGGCGTTGCTGCTGTATCGGTCTCCGGTGTTGGTAGTTCATTCGTCGTCACTACCGCTGTGTTGACAAGCTCTGCTCCATTATCAATATCTGCCTGAGTAACCTCATAGCTGATCGTATAGGTCCATACCTCATTCGTGTCCAATACATTATTTGCACTGATGCTCTCGCTTACAGCTGATAGTGTTCCTACAGTACCGTTTGGAAGCGTATCGCTTACCACTACGCCTGTCAGACTTTGGTTACCATCATTGCTTACCGTAATCGTGTAGTCGATCGTGCCTGGTGTGGTTACCGGGTTCTGACCTGCGGTCTGCGTTTTGTTTATGGTCAGAGCTGGTGCCTGATCTACTGGCGTTGCCGCTGTATCGGTCTCTGGTGTTGGTAGTTCGTTGGTTGTTACCACCGCTGTATTGACCAGATCCGTTCCGTTATCTATATCTGCCTGAGTTACATTATAAGAGATGGTATATGTCCATACCTCGTTGGTGTCCAATACATTATTATTGGAGATGCTTTCGCTTACTGCAGATAGTGTTCCTACTGCTCCGTTTGGAAGCGTATCACTTACCACTACACCTGTCAGGCTTTGGTTACCATCATTACTTACCGTAATCGTATAGTCAATCGTACCTGGTGTAGTTACCGGGTTTTGACCGCCTG
Organism: Jiulongibacter sp. NS-SX5; assembly: GCF_052828545.1. Next base: position 13,314 of record NZ_CM128248.1, on the reverse strand, counting down.
TTTGTGTCTTCTCGATCGTTAAGGCTGGTGCTTGATCTACTGGCGTTGCTGCTGTATCTGTCTCTGGTGTTGGTAGTTCGTTGGTTGTTACCACCGCTGTATTGACCAGATCCGTTCCGTTATCAATGTCCGCCTGCGTTACATCATAAGAGATGGTGTAGGTCCATACTTCGTTCGTGTCCAATACATTATTGGCACTGATGCTCTCGCTTACTGCAGACAATGTTCCCACTGTTCCGTTTGGAAGCGTATCGCTTACCACTACACCTGTCAGGCTTTGGTTACCATCATTGCTTACCGTAATCGTGTAGTCAATTGTGCCTGGAGTTGTTACCGGGTTCTGACCTGCGGTCTGCGTTTTGTTTATGGTCAGAGCTGGTGCTTGATCTACTGGCGTTGCTGCTGTATCGCTCTCTGGTGTCGGAAGTTCGTTTGTTGTCACCACCGCTGTATTGACCAGGTCCGTTCCGTTATCAATATCTGCCTGAGTAACCTCGTAGCTGATCGTGTAGGTCCATACTTCATTCGTATCCAATACATTATTAGCACTGATGCTCTCGCTTACAGCAGACAGTGTTCCTACAGTACCGTTTGGAAGCGTATCGCTTACCACTACGCCTGTCAGACTTTGGTTACCATCATTGCTTACCGTAATCGTGTAGTCGATCGTGCCTGGTGTGGTTACCGGGTTCTGACCTGCGGTCTGCGTTTTGTTTATGGTCAGAGCTGGTGCCTGATCTACTGGCGTTGCCGCTGTATCGGTCTCTGGTGTTGGTAGTTCGTTGGTTGTTACCACCGCTGTATTGACCAGATCCGTTCCGTTATCTATATCTGCCTGAGTTACATTATAAGAGATGGTATATGTCCATACCTCGTTGGTGTCCAATACATTATTATTGGAGATGCTTTCGCTTACTGCAGATAGTGTTCCTACTGCTCCGTTTGGAAGCGTATCGCTTACCACTACACCTGTCAGGCTTTGGTTACCATCATTACTTACCGTAATCGTGTAATCAATCGTGCCTGGAGTTGTTACAGGGTTCTGACCGCCTGTTTGTGTCTTGGTGATCATTAGACCTGGAGTTTGATCTACTGGCGTTGCTGCTGTATCGGTCTCCGGTGTTGGTAGTTCATTCGTCGTCACTACCGCTGTGTTGACAAGCTCTGCTCCATTATCAATATCTGCCTGAGTAACCTCGTAGCTGATCGTGTAAGTCCATACTTCATTCGTATCCAATACATTATTAGCACTGATGCTCTCGCTTACAGCAGACAGTGTTCCTACTGCTCCGTTTGGAAGCGTATCGCTTACCACGACACCTGTCAGGCTTTGGTTACCATCATTGCTTACCGTAATCGTGTAATCAATCGTGCCTGGAGTTGTTACCGGGTTCTGACCACCTGTTTGTGTCTTCTCGATCGTTAAGGCTGGTGCCTGGCTGACCGGCGTTCCTGCTGTATCGGTCTCTGGTATTGGTAGCTCATTGGTTGTTACTACCGCTGTATTGACAAGGTCTGTTCCATTATCAATATCTGCCTGAGTAACCTCGTAGCTGATCGTGTAAGTCCATACTTCATTCGTATCCAATACATTATTAGCACTGATGCTCTCGCTTACAGCAGACAGTGTTCCTACTGTTCCGTTTGGAAGCGTATCGCTTACTACTACACCTGTCAGGCTTTGGTTACCATCATTGCTTACCGTAATCGTGTAATCAATCGTGCCTGGAGTTGTTACCGGGTTCTGACCACCTGTTTGTGTCTTCTCGATCGTTAGAGCTGGTGCCTGATCTACTGGCGTTGCCGCTGTATCGGTCTCTGGTGTTGGTAGCTCATTCGTCGTCACGACTGCTGTATTGACCAGATCCGTTCCGTTATCTATATCTGCCTGAGTTACATTATAAGAGATGGTATATGTCCATACCTCGTTGGTGTCCAATACATTATTATTGGAGATGCTTTCGCTTACTGCAGATAGTGTTCCTACTGCTCCGTTTGGAAGCGTATCGCTTACCACTACACCTGTCAGGCTTTGGTTACCATCATTACTTACCGTAATCGTGTAATCAATCGTGCCTGGAGTTGTTACCGGGTTCTGACCTGCGGTCTGCGTTTTGTTTATGGTCAGAGCTGGTGCTTGATCTACTGGCGTTGCTGCTGTATCGGTCTCTGGTGTTGGTAGCTCATTGGTTGTCACTACCGCTGTATTGACAAGGTCTGTTCCATTATCAATATCTGCCTGAGTAACCTCGTAGCTGATCGTGTAAGTCCATACTTCATTCGTATCCAATACATTATTAGCACTGATGCTCTCCTTTACAGCAGACAGTGTTCCTACTGCTCCGTTTGGAAGCGTATCGCTTACCACGACACCTGTCAGGCTTTGGTTACCATCATTGCTTACCGTAATCGTGTAATCAATCGTGCCTGGAGTTGTTACCGGGTTCTGACCACCTGTTTGTGTCTTCTCGATCGTTAAGGCTGGTGCCTGGCTGACCGGCGTTCCTGCTGTATCGGTCTCTGGTATTGGTAGCTCATTGGTTGTTACTACCGCTGTATTGACAAGGTCTGTTCCATTATCAATATCTGCCTGAGTAACCTCGTAGCTGATCGTGTAAGTCCATACTTCATTCGTATCCAATACATTATTAGCACTGATGCTCTCGCTTACAGCAGACAGTGTTCCTACTGTTCCGTTTGGAAGCGTATCGCTTACTACTACACCTGTCAGGCTTTGGTTACCATCATTGCTTACCGTAATCGTGTAATCAATCGTACCTGGTGTTGTCACCGGGTTTTGACCGCCTGTTTGGGTCTTCTCGATCGTTAAGGCTGGTGCCTGACTGATTGGCGTTGCTGCTGTATCGCTCTCTGGTGTCGGAAGTTCGTTTGTTGTCACCACCGCTGTATTGACCAGGTCCGTTCCGTTATCAATATCTGCCTGAGTAACCTCGTAGCTGATCGTGTAGGTCCATACTTCATTCGTATCCAATACATTATTAGCACTGATGCTCTCGCTTACAGCAGACAGTGTTCCTACTGCTCCGTTTGGAAGCGTATCGCTTACCACGACACCTGTCAGGCTTTGGTTACCATCATTGCTTACCGTAATCGTGTAGTCAATCGTGCCTGGAGTTGTTACCGGGTTCTGACCACCTGTTTGTGTCTTCTCGATCGTTAAGGCTGGTGCCTGGCTGACCGGCGTTCCTGCTGTATCGGTCTCTGGTATTGGTAGCTCATTGGTTGTTACTACCGCTGTATTGACAAGGTCTGTTCCATTATCAATATCTGCCTGAGTAACCTCGTAGCTGATCGTGTAAGTCCATACTTCATTCGTATCCAATACATTATTAGCACTGATACTCTCGCTTACAGCAGACAGTGTTCCTACTGCTCCGTTTGGAAGCGTATCGCTTACCACGACACCTGTCAGGCTTTGGTTACCATCATTGCTTACCGTAATCGTGTAATCAATCGTGCCTGGAGTTGTTACCGGGTTCTGACCACCTGTTTGTGTCTTCTCGATCGTTAAGGCTGGTGCCTGGCTGACCGGCGTTGCTGCTGTATCGGTCTCCGGTGTTGGTAGTTCATTCGTCGTCACTACCGCTGTGTTGACAAGCTCTGCTCCATTATCAATATCTGCCTGAGTAACCTCATAGCTGATCGTATAGGTCCATACCTCATTCGTGTCCAATACATTATTTGCACTGATGCTCTCGCTTACAGCTGATAGTGTTCCTACAGTACCGTTTGGAAGCGTATCGCTTACCACTACGCCTGTCAGACTTTGGTTACCATCATTGCTTACCGTAATCGTGTAGTCGATCGTGCCTGGTGTGGTTACCGGGTTCTGACCTGCGGTCTGCGTTTTGTTTATGGTCAGAGCTGGTGCCTGATCTACTGGCGTTGCCGCTGTATCGGTCTCTGGTGTTGGTAGTTCGTTGGTTGTTACCACCGCTGTATTGACCAGATCCGTTCCGTTATCTATATCTGCCTGAGTTACATTATAAGAGATGGTATATGTCCATACCTCGTTGGTGTCCAATACATTATTATTGGAGATGCTTTCGCTTACTGCAGATAGTGTTCCTACTGCTCCGTTTGGAAGCGTATCACTTACCACTACACCTGTCAGGCTTTGGTTACCATCATTACTTACCGTAATCGTATAGTCAATCGTACCTGGTGTAGTTACCGGGTTTTGACCGCCTGTTTGTGTCTTCTCGATCGTTAAGGCTGGTGCTTGATCTACTGGCGTTGCTGCTGTATCTGTCTCTGGTGTTGGTAGTTCGTTGGTTGTTACCACCGCTGTATTGACCAGATCCGTTCCGTTATCAATGTCCGCCTGCGTTACATCATAAGAGATGGTGTAGGTCCATACTTCGTTCGTGTCCAATACATTATTGGCACTGATGCTCTCGCTTACTGCAGACAATGTTCCCACTGTTCCGTTTGGAAGCGTATCGCTTACCACTACACCTGTCAGGCTTTGGTTACCATCATTGCTTACCGTAATCGTGTAGTCAATTGTGCCTGGAGTTGTTACCGGGTTCTGACCTGCGGTCTGCGTTTTGTTTATGGTCAGAGCTGGTGCTTGATCTACTGGCGTTGCTGCTGTATCGCTCTCTGGTGTCGGAAGTTCGTTTGTTGTCACCACCGCTGTATTGACCAGGTCCGTTCCGTTATCAATATCTGCCTGAGTAACCTCGTAGCTGATCGTGTAGGTCCATACTTCATTCGTATCCAATACATTATTAGCACTGATGCTCTCGCTTACAGCAGACAGTGTTCCTACAGTACCGTTTGGAAGCGTATCGCTTACCACTACGCCTGTCAGACTTTGGTTACCATCATTGCTTACCGTAATCGTGTAGTCGATCGTGCCTGGTGTGGTTACCGGGTTCTGACCTGCGGTCTGCGTTTTGTTTATGGTCAGAGCTGGTGCCTGATCTACTGGCGTTGCCGCTGTATCGGTCTCTGGTGTTGGTAGTTCGTTGGTTGTTACCACCGCTGTATTGACCAGATCCGTTCCGTTATCTATATCTGCCTGAGTTACATTATAAGAGATGGTATATGTCCATACCTCGTTGGTGTCCAATACATTATTATTGGAGATGCTTTCGCTTACTGCAGATAGTGTTCCTACTGCTCCGTTTGGAAGCGTATCGCTTACCACTACACCTGTCAGGCTTTGGTTACCATCATTACTTACCGTAATCGTGTAATCAATCGTGCCTGGAGTTGTTACAGGGTTCTGACCGCCTGTTTGTGTCTTGGTGATCATTAGACCTGGAGTTTGATCTACTGGCGTTGCTGCTGTATCGGTCTCTGGTATTGGTAGCTCATTGGTTGTTACTACCGCTGTATTGACAAGGTCTGTTCCATTATCAATATCTGCCTGAGTAACCTCGTAGCTGATCGTGTAAGTCCATACTTCATTCGTATCCAATACATTATTAGCACTGATGCTCTCGCTTACAGCAGACAGTGTTCCTACTGCTCCGTTTGGAAGCGTATCGCTTACCACGACACCTGTCAGGCTTTGGTTACCATCATTGCTTACCGTAATCGTGTAATCAATCGTGCCTGGAGTTGTTACCGGGTTCTGACCACCTGTTTGTGTCTTCTCGATCGTTAAGGCTGGTGCCTGGCTGACCGGCGTTCCTGCTGTATCGGTCTCTGGTATTGGTAGCTCATTGGTTGTTACTACCGCTGTATTGACAAGGTCTGTTCCATTATCAATATCTGCCTGAGTAACCTCGTAGCTGATCGTGTAAGTCCATACTTCATTCGTATCCAATACATTATTAGCACTGATGCTCTCGCTTACAGCAGACAGTGTTCCTACTGTTCCGTTTGGAAGCGTATCGCTTACTACTACACCTGTCAGGCTTTGGTTACCATCATTGCTTACCGTAATCGTGTAATCAATCGTGCCTGGAGTTGTTACCGGGTTCTGACCACCTGTTTGTGTCTTCTCGATCGTTAGAGCTGGTGCCTGATCTACTGGCGTTGCCGCTGTATCGGTCTCTGGTGTTGGTAGCTCATTCGTCGTCACGACTGCTGTATTGACCAGATCCGTTCCGTTATCTATATCTGCCTGAGTTACATTATAAGAGATGGTATATGTCCATACCTCGTTGGTGTCCAATACATTATTATTGGAGATGCTTTCGCTTACTGCAGATAGTGTTCCTACTGCTCCGTTTGGAAGCGTATCGCTTACCACTACACCTGTCAGGCTTTGGTTACCATCATTACTTACCGTAATCGTGTAGTCAATTGTACCTGGTGTTGTTACCGGGTTCTGACCTGCGGTCTGCGTTTTGTTTATGGTCAGAGCTGGTGCTTGATCTACTGGCGTTGCTGCTGTATCGGTCTCTGGTGTTGGTAGCTCATTGGTTGTCACTACCGCTGTATTGACAAGATCTGTTCCGTTATCAATATCTGCCTGAGTAACCTCGTAGCTGATCGTGTAGGTCCATACTTCATTCGTATCCAATACATTATTAGCACTGATGCTCTCGCTTACAGCAGACAGTGTTCCTACTGCTCCGTTTGGAAGCGTATCGCTTACCACGACACCTGTCAGGCTTTGGTTACCATCATTGCTTACCGTAATCGTGTAATCAATCGTGCCTGGAGTTGTTACCGGGTTCTGACCACCTGTTTGTGTCTTCTCGATCGTTAAGGCTGGTGCCTGGCTGACCGGCGTTCCTGCTGTATCGGTCTCTGGTATTGGTAGCTCATTGGTTGTTACTACCGCTGTATTGACAAGGTCTGTTCCATTATCAATATCTGCCTGAGTAACCTCGTAGCTGATCGTGTAAGTCCATACTTCATTCGTATCCAATACATTATTAGCACTGATGCTCTCGCTTACAGCAGACAGTGTTCCTACTGTTCCGTTTGGAAGCGTATCGCTTACCACGACACCGGTCAGGCTTTGGTTACCATCATTGCTTACCGTAATCGTGTAATCAATCGTACCTGGTGTTGTCACCGGGTTTTGACCGCCTGTTTGGGTCTTCTCGATCGTTAAGGCTGGTGCCTGACTGATTGGCGTTGCTGCTGTATCGCTCTCTGGTGTCGGAAGTTCGTTTGTTGTCACCACCGCTGTATTGACCAGGTCCGTTCCGTTATCAATATCTGCCTGAGTAACCTCGTAGCTGATCGTGTAGGTCCATACTTCATTCGTATCCAATACATTATTAGCACTGATGCTCTCGCTTACAGCAGACAGTGTTCCTACTGCTCCGTTTGGAAGCGTATCGCTTACCACGACACCTGTCAGGCTTTGGTTACCATCATTGCTTACCGTAATCGTGTAGTCAATCGTGCCTGGAGTTGTTACCGGGTTCTGACCACCTGTTTGTGTCTTCTCGATCGTTAAGGCTGGTGCCTGGCTGACCGGCGTTCCTGCTGTATCGGTCTCTGGTATTGGTAGCTCATTGGTTGTTACTACCGCTGTATTGACAAGGTCTGTTCCATTATCAATATCTGCCTGAGTAACCTCGTAGCTGATCGTGTAAGTCCATACTTCATTCGTATCCAATACATTATTAGCACTGATGCTCTCGCTTACAGCAGACAGTGTTCCTACTGCTCCGTTTGGAAGCGTATCGCTTACCACGACACCTGTCAGGCTTTGGTTACCATCATTGCTTACCGTAATCGTGTAATCAATCGTGCCTGGAGTTGTTACCGGGTTCTGACCACCTGTTTGTGTCTTCTCGATCGTTAAGGCTGGTGCCTGGCTGACCGGCGTTCCTGCTGTATCGGTCTCTGGTATTGGTAGCTCATTGGTTGTTACTACCGCTGTGTTGACAAGCTCTGCTCCATTATCAATATCTGCCTGAGTAACCTCATAGCTGATCGTATAGGTCCATACCTCATTCGTATCCAATACATTATTAGCACTGATGCTCTCGCTTACAGCAGACAGTGTTCCTACTGTTCCGTTTGGAAGCGTATCGCTTACTACTACACCTGTCAGGCTTTGGTTACCATCATTGCTTACCGTAATCGTGTAATCAATCGTACCTGGTGTTGTCACCGGGTTTTGACCTGCGGTCTGCGTTTTTTCGATCGTTAGAGCTGGTGCCTGATCTACTGGCGTTGCCGCTGTATCTGTCTCTGGTGTTGGTAGCTCATTCGTCGTCACGACTGCTGTATTGACCAGATCCGTTCCGTTATCTATATCTGCCTGAGTTACATTATAAGAGATGGTATATGTCCATACCTCGTTGGTGTCCAATACATTATTATTGGAGATGCTTTCGCTTACTGCAGATAGTGTTCCTACTGCTCCGTTTGGAAGCGTATCGCTTACCACTACACCTGTCAGGCTTTGGTTACCATCATTACTTACTGTAATCGTGTAATCAATCGTGCCTGGAGTTGTTACAGGGTTCTGACCGCCTGTTTGTGTCTTGGTGATCATTAGACCTGGAGTTTGATCTACTGGCGTTGCTGCTGTATCGGTCTCTGGTGTTGGTAGTTCGTTGGTTGTCACCACCGCTGTATTGACAAGATCTGTTCCGTTATCAATATCTGCCTGAGTAACCTCGTAGCTGATCGTGTAGGTCCATACTTCATTCGTATCCAATACATTATTAGCACTGATGCTCTCGCTTACAGCAGACAGTGTTCCTACTGCTCCGTTTGGAAGCGTATCGCTTACCACGACACCGGTCAGGCTTTGGTTACCATCATTGCTTACCGTAATCGTGTAATCAATCGTGCCTGGAGTTGTTACCGGGTTCTGACCGCCTGTTTGTGTCTTCTCGATCGTTAAGGCTGGTGCCTGGCTGACCGGCGTTCCTGCTGTATCGGTCTCTGGTATTGGTAGCTCATTGGTTGTTACTACCGCTGTATTGACAAGGTCTGTTCCATTATCAATATCTGCCTGAGTAACCTCGTAGCTGATCGTGTAAGTCCATACTTCATTCGTATCCAATACATTATTAGCACTGATGCTCTCGCTTACAGCAGACAGTGTTCCTACTGTTCCGTTTGGAAGCGTATCGCTTACCACGACACCGGTCAGGCTTTGGTTACCATCATTGCTTACCGTAATCGTGTAATCAATCGTACCTGGTGTTGTCACCGGGTTTTGACCGCCTGTTTGGGTCTTCTCGATCGTTAAGGCTGGTGCCTGACTGATTGGCGTTGCTGCTGTATCGCTCTCTGGTGTCGGAAGTTCGTTTGTTGTCACCACCGCTGTATTGACCAGGTCCGTTCCGTTATCAATATCTGCCTGAGTAACCTCGTAGCTGATCGTGTAGGTCCATACTTCATTCGTATCCAATACATTATTAGCACTGATGCTCTCGCTTACAGCAGACAGTGTTCCTACTGCTCCGTTTGGAAGCGTATCGCTTACCACGACACCTGTCAGGCTTTGGTTACCATCATTGCTTACCGTAATCGTGTAGTCAATCGTGCCTGGAGTTGTTACCGGGTTCTGACCACCTGTTTGTGTCTTCTCGATCGTTAAGGCTGGTGCCTGGCTGACCGGCGTTCCTGCTGTATCGGTCTCTGGTATTGGTAGCTCATTGGTTGTTACTACCGCTGTATTGACAAGGTCTGTTCCATTATCAATATCTGCCTGAGTAACCTCGTAGCTGATCGTGTAAGTCCATACTTCATTCGTATCCAATACATTATTAGCACTGATACTCTCGCTTACAGCAGACAGTGTTCCTACTGCTCCGTTTGGAAGCGTATCGCTTACCACGACACCTGTCAGGCTTTGGTTACCATCATTGCTTACCGTAATCGTGTAATCAATCGTGCCTGGAGTTGTTACCGGGTTCTGACCACCTGTTTGTGTCTTCTCGATCGTTAAGGCTGGTGCCTGGCTGACCGGCGTTGCTGCTGTATCGGTCTCCGGTGTTGGTAGTTCATTCGTCGTCACTACCGCTGTGTTGACAAGCTCTGCTCCATTATCAATATCTGCCTGAGTAACCTCATAGCTGATCGTATAGGTCCATACCTCATTCGTGTCCAATACATTATTTGCACTGATGCTCTCGCTTACAGCTGATAGTGTTCCTACAGTACCGTTTGGAAGCGTATCGCTTACCACTACGCCTGTCAGACTTTGGTTACCATCATTGCTTACCGTAATCGTGTAGTCGATCGTGCCTGGTGTGGTTACCGGGTTCTGACCTGCGGTCTGCGTTTTGTTTATGGTCAGAGCTGGTGCCTGATCTACTGGCGTTGCCGCTGTATCGGTCTCTGGTGTTGGTAGTTCGTTGGTTGTTACCACCGCTGTATTGACCAGATCCGTTCCGTTATCTATATCTGCCTGAGTTACATTATAAGAGATGGTATATGTCCATACCTCGTTGGTGTCCAATACATTATTATTGGAGATGCTTTCGCTTACTGCAGATAGTGTTCCTACTGCTCCGTTTGGAAGCGTATCACTTACCACTACACCTGTCAGGCTTTGGTTACCATCATTACTTACCGTAATCGTATAGTCAATCGTACCTGGTGTAGTTACCGGGTTTTGACCGCCTGTTTGTGTCTTCTCGATCGTTAAGGCTGGTGCTTGATCTACTGGCGTTGCTGCTGTATCTGTCTCTGGTGTTGGTAGTTCGTTGGTTGTTACCACCGCTGTATTGACCAGATCCGTTCCGTTATCAATGTCCGCCTGCGTTACATCATAAGAGATGGTGTAGGTCCATACTTCGTTCGTGTCCAATACATTATTGGCACTGATGCTCTCGCTTACTGCAGACAATGTTCCCACTGTTCCGTTTGGAAGCGTATCGCTTACCACTACACCTGTCAGGCTTTGGTTACCATCATTGCTTACCGTAATCGTGTAGTCAATTGTGCCTGGAGTTGTTACCGGGTTCTGACCTGCGGTCTGCGTTTTGTTTATGGTCAGAGCTGGTGCTTGATCTACTGGCGTTGCTGCTGTATCGCTCTCTGGTGTCGGAAGTTCGTTTGTTGTCACCACCGCTGTATTGACCAGGTCCGTTCCGTTATCAATATCTGCCTGAGTAACCTCGTAGCTGATCGTGTAGGTCCATACTTCATTCGTATCCAATACATTATTAGCACTGATGCTCTCGCTTACAGCAGACAGTGTTCCTACTGCTCCGTTTGGAAGCGTATCGCTTACCACGACACCTGTCAGGCTTTGGTTACCATCATTGCTTACCGTAATCGTGTAATCAATCGTGCCTGGAGTTGTTACCGGGTTCTGACCACCTGTTTGTGTCTTCTCGATCGTTAAGGCTGGTGCCTGGCTGACCGGCGTTGCTGCTGTATCGGTCTCCGGTGTTGGTAGTTCATTCGTCGTCACTACCGCTGTGTTGACAAGCTCTGCTCCATTATCAATATCTGCCTGAGTAACCTCATAGCTGATCGTATAGGTCCATACCTCATTCGTGTCCAATACATTATTTGCACTGATGCTCTCGCTTACAGCTGATAGTGTTCCGACTGTTCCGTTTGGAAGCGTATCGCTTACCACTACACCTGTCAGGCTTTGGTTACCATCATTACTTACCGTAATCGTGTAGTCAATTGTACCTGGTGTTGTTACCGGGTTTTGACCTGCGGTCTGCGTTTTGTTTATGGTCAGAGCTGGTGCTTGATCTACTGGCGTTGCTGCTGTATCGCTCTCTGGTGTCGGAAGTTCGTTTGTTGTCACCACCGCTGTATTGACCAGGTCCGTTCCGTTATCAATATCTGCCTGAGTAACCTCGTAGCTGATCGTGTAGGTCCATACTTCATTCGTATCCAATACATTATTAGCACTGATGCTCTCGCTTACAGCAGACAGTGTTCCTACTGCTCCGTTTGGAAGCGTATCGCTTACCACGACACCTGTCAGGCTTTGGTTACCATCATTGCTTACCGTAATCGTGTAATCAATCGTGCCTGGAGTTGTTACCGGGTTCTGACCACCTGTTTGTGTCTTCTCGATCGTTAAGGCTGGTGCCTGGCTGACCGGCGTTCCTGCTGTATCGGTCTCTGGTATTGGTAGCTCATTGGTTGTTACTACCGCTGTATTGACAAGGTCTGTTCCATTATCAATATCTGCCTGAGTAACCTCGTAGCTGATCGTGTAAGTCCATACTTCATTCGTATCCAATACATTATTAGCACTGATGCTCTCGCTTACTGCAGACAATGTTCCCACTGTTCCGTTTGGAAGCGTATCGCTTACCACGACACCGGTCAGGCTTTGGTTACCATCATTGCTTACCGTAATCGTGTAATCAATCGTACCTGGTGTTGTCACCGGGTTTTGACCGCCTGTTTGGGTCTTCTCGATCGTTAAGGCTGGTGCCTGACTGATTGGCGTTGCTGCTGTATCGCTCTCTGGTGTCGGAAGTTCGTTTGTTGTCACCACCGCTGTATTGACCAGGTCCGTTCCGTTATCAATATCTGCCTGAGTAACCTCGTAGCTGATCGTGTAGGTCCATACTTCATTCGTATCCAATACATTATTAGCACTGATGCTCTCGCTTACAGCAGACAGTGTTCCTACTGCTCCGTTTGGAAGCGTATCGCTTACCACGACACCTGTCAGGCTTTGGTTACCATCATTGCTTACCGTAATCGTGTAGTCAATCGTGCCTGGAGTTGTTACCGGGTTCTGACCACCTGTTTGTGTCTTCTCGATCGTTAAGGCTGGTGCCTGGCTGACCGGCGTTCCTGCTGTATCGGTCTCTGGTATTGGTAGCTCATTGGTTGTTACTACCGCTGTATTGACAAGGTCTGTTCCATTATCAATATCTGCCTGAGTAACCTCGTAGCTGATCGTGTAAGTCCATACTTCATTCGTATCCAATACATTATTAGCACTGATGCTCTCGCTTACAGCAGACAGTGTTCCTACTGCTCCGTTTGGAAGCGTATCGCTTACCACGACACCTGTCAGGCTTTGGTTACCATCATTGCTTACCGTAATCGTGTAATCAATCGTGCCTGGAGTTGTTACCGGGTTCTGACCACCTGTTTGTGTCTTCTCGATCGTTAAGGCTGGTGCCTGGCTGACCGGCGTTCCTGCTGTATCGGTCTCTGGTATTGGTAGCTCATTGGTTGTTACTACCGCTGTATTGACAAGGTCTGTTCCATTATCAATATCTGCCTGAGTAACCTCGTAGCTGATCGTGTAAGTCCATACTTCATTCGTATCCAATACATTATTAGCACTGATGCTCTCGCTTACAGCAGACAGTGTTCCTACTGTTCCGTTTGGAAGCGTATCGCTTACCACGACACCGGTCAGGCTTTGGTTACCATCATTGCTTACCGTAATCGTATAGTCGATTGTACCTGGTG